>JBDTNB010000026.1:0-61758 GCA_039933955.1 Chloroflexota bacterium | reverse complement strand
CAACGGTACAATGGTGCTGGAATTGTATATTTACAACTGGGGTTTTGAAAAACATTTGCCGGGTATTGCCTCGGCGGCCTCGGTATTGTTATTCGTGGTCGCGGCGGTGCTGATGCTCATCCTATTCCGGGTGCGTCGGCGGGCGGCTGCGGAGGAGTTGGGTTAATATGGCGCAGCAGACTGCTTCTACCCTTGCAGACTCCTACGAGGAGGGTCGTCGACCACGCTCCCAAAACAGTCCTTTGTTAGCGCGTTTTGCTTTGCAAGGGATTCTGATTTTGGCGACGCTGGTAGCACTCGTCCCCGCCTATTTCATGGTCATTTCGTCGCTCAAAACGTCGAACACTTATCAATTGGACAAGATTGGATTTCCATCCCCAATTACATTTGATAATTACAATCGGGTGCTGACTGAGCATCCATTTTTCTTGTGGGTGGGGAACAGCGCCATCATTTCCATTGGGTCGGTACTGCTGAGCACGATGGTGGCGGCGATGGCGGCTTTTGCTATCGCTCGGATGCGGTTTCGCGGGCGCGATACACTGCTGGCACTGACGACTTCGCTGATGGCTGTGCCGCCCGTTGTAATGGTTGTGCCACTGTTCGTGTTGTTCTCACAGATTAAATTACTGGGAACCTACCCCGGCGTGATCTTAATTTATTCGGGTTTGCTCGCGCCGTTTTCCGTCTATCTGCTGGTGACTTTTTTTCGCACCATTCCAACTGATCTCATCGAGGCGGGTTTGATTGATGGTGCGTCTTCGTTGGGTGTGTTGTGGCGAATCATTTTGCCATTGTCTGGCGCGCCGCTGGTGACGCTGTTCATCGTGAATCTGTTGTATGTGTGGAATGATTTGCTGATTGCGCTGCTATTTCTGCCGGATGAAAGGCTGCGGACGTTGATGGTGGGCGTGAGCGTGTTCCAGGGGCGATTCTTGCAAGATATTCCGCTGAGTATGGCGGGTATGGCGCTGGCAAGCCTGCCGATGCTGATTGTGTATATTTTATTCCAACGCTATTTCATTCGAGGACTGGTGGCCGGCGCGGTGAAAGGGTAGTTCGCGGCTGTGGGTTCAGGCGGGCGATCCAGCGGATTGCCCTCAGAACCGCGAATTTTCAACTGGACGATTTATTGCGCGAATTGCAAATTTTTAAGAATAATTTTTGAGATGGTGTACGGCTGCGGTATACCATTCAGGCGGGGATGAATTCAACATGGTCTGTCGTATCCGCACCGGCTTTGAGGCCGGACATCCAGCCCTTTACCTGGAAAATGATCTGATTCAAATTACGGTGCTGCCGGAAAAAGGCGCGGATATTTACGCCTTCCGGCATAAGCCGACGGGTTTAGATTTCTTGTGGAAGAACCCAGTGGGTTTGTGGCCGCCAGGATCGCCTCATCACGACGGCAGCGGTGATTTCGAGTTTTTGCAGAACTATGAAGGTACATGGCAGGAACTTTTCCCTAGCTGTAACGACCCCACAACTTATAATGGTCAGAAAATCCCATTTCACGGCGAAGTCGTCCACTTATCGTGGACATATCGGATTGAAGAACAGCATGAAGACCGTCTGGCGGTGCGATTCAGTGTTGAAACCAAAGCGACCACTTTCCGGCTAGAGCGCGTGATGCGATTGGAACGCGATTCAATGCGGCTGGTGCTGGATGAAACGGTAACGAATATTGGTGCCGAAGCACAGCATTTCGTGTGGGGGCATCACTGTGTCGTGGGCGGCCCCTGGTTGGAAGCAGGCTGCAAATTGGACATGCCCGCAAAAACCATCACTACCATTGAGCAAATTTATGAAGAGAAAACCGCTCGTTTAGCGCCGGGGCAGCATGAACCCTGGCCGCACGCGCTTGACCGTAAGGGTGGGCGCGTCGATTTGAGCGTGATTCCGGGGCCGGAAGTCCACAGCCATGATGATGTATATCTGACGGATTTGACGGCGGGCTGGATTACCGTGACCAATCCGCGTTTGAATATTTCGTTCGGGTTGGAATGGGACGCGCAGGTTTTCAAATGGATTATTAGCTGGCAACCGTATGGCGGGGCGGAAGTGCTACCGTTCAAAGGGCTGCCGTATGCGGCGGGCATCGAACCCTGGATCAGCAGCAAGCCGTTGGGTGCAGCGGTTGAGGCGGGGGAAGCGATTTTACTCGCACCGGGTGCTTCATTTTCGACACAAGTGGTGGCAAAGGTGACGACTCAATCATAACCTCAACCCCAGCCCCTCTCCATGAAATGGAGCGGGGAGCTAACGAATTACAGCGTGATGAGAGTCTGGCATAACTGATGACTCATTAGGAGAGGTGTTGATGGGATTGTTAGACGGTCAGGTGGCGATTGTCACCGGGGCAGGACAAGGGCTGGGCAAAGCGATTTCATTGGAATTCGCGAAAGAGGGTGCAAGCGTGGCGCTGCTGGAATTGAACGCCGGTAGCGTCGAGGAAACCCGCTTGGAAATTGAAAAAGCAGGCGGCGCAGCGAAAGCCTATGCGCTGGACATTACCGATTATGCGGCCTACGGAAAAGTTGTTGATGATGTGATCGTCTGGAAAGGCCAGATTGACGCGCTCGTCAACAATGCGGCGGTGGCTTATTACGGCACGATTTTGAATGACACGCTCGAAAATTGGCGCAAGCAGATCAACGTCAACCTGGAAGCGGTTTATATGGGGTCGAAGCTGGTCGCACCGCATATGGTCAAGCGAAATTATGGGCGCATCATCAGCATCGCGTCGATTCAAGGTTTTGCGTCCAGTGGAGACGCGGGGGCGTACAATGCCGCGAAAGGCGGGATCATCGCCTATACCAAGTCGATGGCGGTGGAACTGGGTCAATATAACATCCTGGTCAACGCGGTTGCGCCAGGGTTCATGCGCACCCCGATGTCGTTTGTGAACGGCGTTGACGAAACCACGGCGCCGGACTTCCTGGAATGGTATGTGAAACGCGGGAAAGTGCCGCTGCGGCGCACGGGTTTGCCGGAGGATGTGTCGGGAACGGTGGTGTTCCTGGCATCGAGTTACTGCCGCTATATGACGGGGCAACTGCTGGTGGTGGACGGCGGGTTGATGAGCACGTTTTAACATATCAATGATATTTTGTGTGATTTCACGGGCGACCCAGCGGGTCGCCCCTACAGTTGACATTTATAGCCTGTATTTCTAACGTCTTAGTAATCCGTATTCCAAGAGGAGTAGTTTACATGGGAGAATTAGATGGGCGATTGGCGATTATCACTGGCGCGGGGCGCGGGATCGGATTTGGAATCGCACAGCGTTTGTGCAGCGCGGGGGCGGAAGTGGTTGTCGCCGAATTCAACTTGGAGAGTGGACAGCAGGCGGTGAAATCGCTGACGGATGCTGGATATAAAGCGAGTTTCGTGCAGGTGGATGTGCGTAAGGCCGAGAGCGTCGAAGCGATGACACAGGCTGTGGTCAAAGAGCATGGACGTATCGACATTCTGATCAACAATGCGGGATTGGCGGAAATTGGTTATACCGAATCCGTGCCGCTGGACGAGTGGTATTTGCAGGTGGATGTGATGTATAACGGTGTGTTCCTGTGCATCCAATCGGTAGGACGGGTGATGTTGGAACAGGGCAAAGGCGTGATCCTCAACATCAGTTCGATTGGCGGATTGGGTGCATGGCCGAAACGTTCAGCTTATAACAGCACTAAAGCAGCGGTCATCAGTCTGACCGAAAATGTGGGCTGCGAATGGGCGCGGCGGGGTGTGCGAGTCGTCAGCGTCGCGCCGGGGGTCACGCGGACGGCGATGATGCAGCAGATGGTTGATGAAGGTATTGCCTCGCTGAAGCAATATAATGACCGGACGCCGATGGGACGGCCTGCTGAGGTTGAAGAAATCGCCAAAGCGGTACAATTTTTGGTGAGTGACCGTGCTAGCTATATCACTGCGACGACGCTGGTGGTCGATGGCGGCTGGACGGCATGGGGCAATTTACCGCTGTAGCAGAGGAATCAATGATGAAATTTCAGGATCAAGTGGTGGTCGTTACGGGGGCGGGGCGGGGCATTGGCTATGCGCTGGCGGAAAATTTTGCCAACGAGGGCGCAACAGTGGTCATCGCCGAGCAGAATACAGAAAATGGGAAATCGGCTACCGAAAAGTTGAATGCACATTTTGAGCAGCTTGATGTGAGTGATGCGAAAGCCGTCGCGCGGGTTGTCGATGCGGTAGTGTCGCGTTTTGGGCGGATTGATGTGTGGGTGAATAACGCAGGCATCGCGCATAAAGGTTATGCCGTTGATCTCGAACCAGATGATTGGGATGCGGATATTGGCGTGATGCTCTCTGGGCCATACTACTGCGCCAAATATGTCGGGAAGGCAATGATTAAACAGGGCGGCGGTAATATCGTCAATATCGCCTCGGTGAACGGTTTGTTTGCCCAGAAAGGCCGCGCGCCTTACTGTTCCGCCAAAGCCGGTCTCATCATGCTGACAAAAGTTTTGGCGTCGGAATGGGCAGAACATGGGATTCGGGTGAATGCGGTTGCGCCGGGAATCGTGATGACCGATCTGGTGCAGCAGGGCATCGACCAGGGATTGGTGACAGAGCAAACTTATTTGAGTCGCATCCCGATGGGGCGTATGGGGACGCTAAATGAGGTTGTCGAGGCGGTGTCATTTTTGGCGAGCGATGAAGCCTCATTTGTCACCGGCGAGGTGATGCGCGTGGACGGTGGTTGGACAGCATATCATCTGTTTTATCCGTTTGAAGAAGCGTTTTAAGTCGATAGTCTTTAGCTACACTTCGCTAAGCCCATAGCTAAAAGACAATGTGATGCTCGTCATGTGAACTATTTGATTTGATAAATTATCTGAAGAACAGAGGCGTTTTATGGCGATTGAGGACGCAAAGCAACTTAGTTTGAGTGTGCTGCCGCATCCACTGGATCATCCCGAAGGGGTGGCGTGGGGGCCAGATGGGAATGCTTATGCCGGTGGCGAGGCGGGTCAGGTTTACCGAATCAACCTGGAAAAAAATACCTGCGAAGCGTATGCCAATACGGGCGGTTTTGTGCTGGGCATGGCGCACGACGCGGATGCGAATGTGTACGCCTGCGATCAGAATTTGCGTCAAATAGTCAAGGTAACGCCGGACGGCAAAACCTCGACCTACTCCACCGGGACGGACAGCCAGCCGATGCGCGTGCCCAATTACCCGGTGTTCGACGCTGAAGGCAATTTATATGTGTCGGATTCCGGCGATTGGGCACAAAAGAACGGCTGGATATGGAAGATTCGGCCTGGAGGACAAGCCGAAATCTGGAGCCATGCGGCTAATGGTTTCACCAATGGTATATGTCTAGGGCCAGATGGTCGTTCACTATATATCGTCGAATCGTCGCCCGCGTTGATTTCGAAAATTGAAATTAAGGCTGATGGTTCTGCCGGACAGCACGCCGTTGTGGTGGAATTACCGCACACCGTGCCGGATGGGGTAGCGTTTGATGTGCAGGGCAATCTGTATATTTCGTTTTACAACCCGAATCACATCACACTGTTTGGAGCGGATGGCACACTCAAAATTCTGTATGACGATTGGGAACAGTTGATTCTGGTCGCGCCAACGAATATCGCGTTCGGCGGGGCAGACATGAAGACGCTGCTCATCGCGAATTTGTGCGGATGGAATCTGGTGACTGCGCCGATGGATGTGGCTGGGCTGCGGGTCAAATACCCGAAAATATAGAAAAACCTTTAAACCCACGAATGCCAAGAGAAATAGATTTTTGAACGAGATTTACGGAGTTAAACAGGTTGAAAATTAAAAGGGCGATCCAGCGGATCGCCCCTACAAGCACAACTGTTTTGATAAGATGCTTCAGGGGATGAAATAGATTTTCGCCACTTTTCAATTAGTCAGGGCGTTTCTGGAAGAGTTCGATCACGATGCCGTCGGGGTCTTTTATATACATCGCCCATCCCCCTTTGTTCGGCCCTTCATCGAGATAAATTGGTTCCTGGCTGATAAACGAAACACCACCATCTTTGAGTTTGGGGTACATCGCACGTAAATCATCGACATAATAGCAAACGTGGCTGCTGCCGGGGTTGTTGGGCGTGAGGGTTTGCGCTGTGCCTTTGGGATTCTTATACTCGATTAGTTCCAGGAAATGATCACTGCCGGGGATTTTCAGGAAAGCATCGGTAGCGATAGCATCCGGGAATCCGACCACCGCACGCCAATAAGCATTGGTGATTTCGGCGCGGTTATGGACGACTTCAAAACCCAGTAAATCGCGGTAGAAGGGCAGTGTGCGGGACAAATCGCTCACGGTGAAGCTGGTGTGATTCGCGCCTATAATCGGCATGTGCAAAATCCTTTTGTGACTCGAATTATAATTTTCGAGCAACCATACCATATCGCCGATGATTGTCAAAAGACAATTTGAGGCCATATCCCATGACGGAGGAATTGTGATTTTATGTGTGAGTCCCAACCCGGCGATTGATCGCAGCGTGGTCGTGCCGGATTTCAGACCATTTGAGGTAAACCGGGCGACAAACGCTGTTGATGCTGCTGGTGGGAAGGGTGTGAACGCCGCCCGTGCGGTAAAAAATTTGCGCCGCGATGTATTATGCGCCGGATTTCTGGGGGGTGAAAGCGGCCAGCGAGTTGCCCAACTTGCAAATATGGCAGGGCTGGACGGCGAATGGACTTGGATTGAGGGTGAAACACGCACCTGCACCCTCATCATTGACCCTAACAGCAGGCGTTCGACGGTGGTGAATGAAAGCGGGCCAACCGTGACGGCTGAAAATTGGAAACAGTTGGGACGCGATGTGATGAAGGCAGCGGGGCACGCGGAATGTATTTGTGTATGCGGGAGTGCGCCGCCGGGGACTCAGGCTGAATTTTATGCCGATTTTTTGCACAACTTACAGACGCTTTTAATTCCAGTTTGGGTTGATGCCAGCGGGATGACTCTGCGGGCGGCGCTAACTGTGTCGGGAATCGCGATCAAAGTGAATGACGAGGAAATCGGGGCGCTCGTTGGGGAGCAGATTAAAAGCACGCAAGATGCGTTAGGTGCAGCGAAAATGCTGCGCGAACAGGGGGCAATCAGCGTTATTGTGACGCTGGGCGCGCCGGGTGCGGTGATCGCTCATGAGGATGGGCAATGGTGGGCGAAACCACCAATCATAAAAGCGGTGAGCGGGGTGGGCAGCGGCGATTCATTCACGGCGGGGTTTGCGGTGGCAACAAGCAAGGGCGAGACTGTGCCAGAAGCGCTGCGATGGGCGACGGCGGCAGGTGCGGCGAATGCGCTGTCGATTGGCCCAGGTCAATTTGAATATGCTGAGTTTGAGCACATTCTGGCCGAGACGACGGTGATTTCGCTGTGAAAGTGTTGTCGCACAGTCAGAATTGGATGTAAATAAATTTGGTCGCGGCAGCCAGATGAATGAGGCAGAAGACGGCTAGAACGCCCAATGTGAATGCATAAACAGGGCGTTTCAAATTGGGCATATTGGCGGCCTCGACAGTGCCAAAAATGGTTAGCAGGATGGCGGTCAGGAAGGTAAAAAATAAAAGCGGTTTGTAGATGGACAGCAAGTTTTCAAGTGAACCTAAGCCATGCAGCCCGATCATGTTTGAAAACAGTTTTCCGGCAAAGGTCAGATTAGGGCTGAGGAATAACGCCCAACCGATCAGGATGCAAACGATCATCACGGTGTGGCCTTCGATCTGCCATTTGCGGCGTTTTGCCCAGGCAAAAAGGTTGAGCAGCAAGCCGTGATATAATCCCCATAAGAAAAATCCCCAGCCTGCGCCATGCCACAAGCCGATGAGCACCATTGTCACGAAGTTGGCGGCATACTGGGCTAATGCGCTCTGTATTGTACCCCAGCGTTTAATTAGCGTCCGACTGAGGGGGAAAAAGAGGTAAAAGCGAAACCAGGTTGAAAGCGAGATGTGCCAGCGCTGCCAGAAATCGGATGGGCTGGTGGCTAGGTAAGGATTGTTGAAGTTGGGCGGGAGCGTGACGCCGAATAATATGCCCACTCCCAGCACTATGTCGGTGTAGCTGGAAAAATCGAAATACAGTTGCAGGGCATACATGCCCACCGAGCACCATGCCCAGAAAAACCCATTGTTTGCTTCAGGGGAAGCGAATAAAGCCGTTTGAAGCGCCGTATTGAGTACATCAGCGATGAGAATTTTTTTGACTAAGCCGATACTGATCGAGGCGATGCCTTGATAAACCTGGTCGGATTGGATGGTTTGCGAGAGATTCGCAAGCTGTTTGAAGATGTCGTCGGAAACGCTCATCGGCCCTGCACTGATTTGCGGAAAAAAGGCGGAATAAGTCAGGAATAAAAGCGGGTTGGTCACAGGGGCAAACCGTTCACCGCGAATGTCCAGCAAGTAACCGATGTGCTTGAAGACAAAAAATGATATGCCCAATGGCAGCGCCAGATTTAACAAGGGCACGAGCGCGGTAATGCCGATTGCATGACCGAACGCATTAAGCGTGTCTGCGCCGAAGTTCCAGTATTTGAAAAATATGAGTGCAAGTAAATTAAGGGCGATGCCCAAATTAAAACGTTTTCGCAGCGCCAGCCAGTAAGTGGCAAAGGAAAGCCCGATCAATAATGGGACAAAAATTAGTCCACCGAGAGCATAAAACAGGTAACTGGTAATGCACAGAAAAGTCAGCTTTTGCGGGATGCGCCAATAAATTAGAAAAGTCAGCGGAAGGAAAATGAGCAGAAAGCCGTAGCTGGTGATGACCATTTTCGTTAGCCGCCCTGTGCTGCGTCGTGATAAGCCAGATCAAGGGTGCTGGTAGTATGGTCAAGCAAGCGCTGGCTGTTGGCTGCGGTCAAATGCTGGCTGTCAAAATAACCGGATTGGTCGGCTGTCCCGCCGATAGTGTCCAAATGGGAATAGTCCAAGAAAAAGATATTTTTATGTGCCTCCGTAAGCTGCTGCAAATATTGCGCGGTCAAATCATGACACTGCTGAGATTGAGGGTCATCTTTCAGGAGTGCGTCGTAATAGCGCGGATTCCAGGGACTCAAATAGAAAATCAGCGAGGTGTGATGTTCAGCCGCGATCTGGATTAGCGAGTTCACATCCCCTTGTGAGGCATCATCCACATGATCGCAGCGTTCGGCGGGGATGTTGCCAATATCGACCAAAATGGCACGTTCCAATTCGGATGCGCTAAGGGGTGAACGAATAGCTGACCCATCGGGCGCAAATTCCGGCCACTCTTTGGGTTGGTGGTCATAAACCGGCGCATAGCGTGCGGTGTAAATGGCTTCAGCGAATTGATTGATGTCGAGCAAACCTTCAAGGCGTTTCTGAATGGTGAGTAGGGCGGTGTCGGTAGACATATAAGGCAGCCACTTGAGCGGTGCGCGGGCAGCGATGTCGTTGGGTTGGCGCGGCAGCCCCTCCTGAACTTCAATGAGCAGCATTTTGGGAAAATCGCGCATTTGCCGTGCTTGAATCAGGAAGTCTTCGATTCGACCTCCTTCGACGGCCATGTTATAGGCGGTGTAGCCGAGCGAATCCTGAATATAAGTGGGCGAGAGCGTGAAAGCGCGCGATGATCCCATGATCGCCATATCGGGCGTTTGGGCAAGCTGGTTGTAGCCGTCGGTTTTCAAGCCACGCACAAGGAGTTGATAAGACGGATAGGGCGAACCGAAGTACATGCCGAGCGGGTCGATGGTGATAATGGTTGTAGTGATTAATCCGATTGTCACGAGCAAGCCGATAGCCCAAATGCCTATCAAGGGGTAGCCTGATATGAAGGCAATTTTGTCATCAATATTTGGCTTGGTTTTTATTAGGGCGAAAGCTACGACCAGCAGCAGTGCGAGTAAAGTCAGGCCGGTAATCTGATTAACCAGGGTATTCGATGCGTCCAGCCAATGGGCGGCGGCGATGATTTCAGCGTTTGGGATTAAGTAGGCGAAAAATAGACCAGCTATGGCGATTAACGACACTATGAAGCTTATGAGTCGCAGTCGGTGTTGGATAAGCTGCTGAAACTGATTGCGATTCAAGATCAGGAAGATAAAAACCAGGATTAAGATGATCCAAGTGAGAAGAGATGTGCTTAAAGTCAGGATGTTGAGGGGGTAAGTCTGTTCGCTGCCGTCCTGGAAAGTGACACGCAGACGCGGCGTATCATTTGTTTTGTTGATGCACATTGGCTTTTCGCCGAAGCCGATTTGAGCCTCGTCGTTCAGATACACGGCGCGGATGTTATCCACCTGCCAGCGCAAGGTCACACAATCGCCAGGATTGAGGATAACCTGTCGATTTGCCGAAAAATAAACTTGACCGCCTGCATTGCTGGTTTCGATCACGGTGGGCGCGGGGATGAGCAGCAGATATGCCCAGATGAGCGCTACAATTGGCAATATGAGCGTCAGACCGCGCGACAACCGTTTCAATATAAGCGTGTGCGGCAGACCGGGCGGCGGGCTAATACATTGCTCTGCGCCATACGGCATCCAAGACTTGCATGGCAGTCAAATTACGCACGGTGTAGCCGTAGTGCAGATTGTCAGCAGTGAAATCGGCGGCAGCACTGTAATCGTCTGACCCATTTCCAGGCGGAGCCGAAGGGTGAATGCCATCGGAGGAGAGGCCGTTATTATCGAGTCCGCGCAATGCGCCACCGAAATTCCATAAGGGTATGTCGTTAGCAGCGGCGGTATCGGCGATCACCTGATTAAAGGCGGGAATACTGTTTTCGTAACCCTGGCGGATGGGGATCAGGCTGAGAACCGGGACAGTGCCCCGATCTACTGTGATTTGCACAATGCGTCCCAGGTTGCTGCGGAAACTGTCGAGCGATGTGGACACTACATCGTTTGTGCCGAGCATAATCAGCGCCACCGATGGCTTGATGATGCGATATTCGCATTCGAGTGGTGTTTCACCCAATTGGCAGACCTGCGTCCAGGCATTATTGGGGTCGAGGATACCTCCAGTTGTGATGCCATTATAAGCGGCGAGAGATGGGTTGGAAAAGGAATTGTTGCCGTCGCGGGCATCGGCTTGAGCGAAATAATTTACAACAGCCTGTAGTTTGCCGTAGCCGCGTAAATTGTATGTTCCCCAGCCGAATGGATACAGGAAATAGGGCGAGACGGTGATGCTGTCGCCAACTTTGGAAAAAACATTGGGGCGATTGCCTAGCGATTGGCCCTTTAAGTAGATGTCACGCGCATGGCCTGAGATTCCAGAAATGACATCGTAGTTGGGCAGCGATGCTGCCTCCGGAGCGGAGGCAGATGGGGTATCCACTGAAGGCTGTGGTGGAAGGGGAGTCGCCTGCGGAGAAATTGGCGTGCCATCCCACACCATTGGTAAGGCGGATAATTGTTCGGGTGGCGCGGCAATGAGATTCCCAAACACCCAGCCATAGCGACCATCGGCGGTCACGACACGTACCCAGAGGTTGGTAAAAGAGGCACGACCCTCTATACGAACTGTTTCTCCCGCTTCTACATAGCCGATAGTTGCCCACTGTGTCCCTGGCCCGACGCGGAGTTTGGCGCGTTTGGTGAGGGCAGCTTCAATTGCGCTCCCTTCCTGGTGAGGCGGAAAAGCAAATACCGCATTCACAGGAAGTATTGCAACCACACTCAATATTGCCAACAAAGAAAATCCAAAACACAGTCGCCGCATATTCATGTCTCGAAGCTCGTTTCAAAACTGGACTCACACTAACAAATGCTGTTCGGTTTGTCAACGGGATGCAAGTGTGTTTTGGGGCAGCGTGGATTTGTGCAAATCAACTGAATTCAGTTGACAAACCGATGCCAATATTGCTATCTTAAGTTTACTAACGCGCGTTAGTGGGTACTTATTCTGATTGTTTTTGAGGATTTATGGCAAAAAAGCGGCGCGCAAGAATGGAAGATGTCGCGAAAGCTGCTGGGGTTTCCCGGACGGCGGTTTCATTCGTCCTCAACGACATCCCCGATTCGAATATCCCGGAGACGACTCGTCAGCGTATTTTGCAGGCGGCGCGCGATCTCGATTACATCCCGAATGCGCAAGCGCTCAATCTGGTGCGCGGCAAGACGATGATGGTAGCGCTGGTCGTGCGGCAAACCTCGGAGCAGATGTCGGCTGACGCTTTCCTGGGCGAAATTATTCGGGGGACGACACGGGTTATCGAGGAAGAGGGCTACCATCTGGTAGTTCACGCAGTTGAGCCGGGATCGCCTAACAATACAACCTACGGTCAACTCGTCCGCACGCGCAAAGTCGATGGTTTGCTCATCGCATCGCCGCTCATCAATGACCCGGAAGTCAAGGTTTTACACGACGAAGGAACGCCGATTGTCCTCAATGGCGCGGCGGATTTTAACGATATTCCCAGCGTGGATGTGGACAACATCCAGGGAGCTTACGCGGCTGTCCAGCATCTTATTGAGCGCGGACACCGTCGCATCGCCCATATCAGCAACGCGCCATTTTCCTATACATCGGCGCGTGACCGCCTCACCGGGTATCAACATGCTCTGACTGAAGCCGGGATTGTCTATGATGCGCAACTGGTACATCCCGGAGCCTTTACCGATGGCAGCAGCTACGCGCCGATGAATGCACTGCTGGATTTACTGGATCCGCCCACTGCGGTTTTTATTGGAAGTGACCTGGTCGCGCTGGGCGCAGTCCAGGCGATCCATAATCGTGGGTTACATATCCCCACCGATATTTCCGTCATTGGTTTTGACGATTTGCTCATCTGTAAATATTTGCAGCCGCCACTGACCACGATCCACCTGCCCGCTTATGATCTGGGGCAGCGGCTGGGCGAGATGATTCTCACCAGCATCCGAGGTGAAACTTTCCCTAAGCTCAGGGCATTGCTGCCCACCGAGCTGGTTATCCGCGAATCAACGCGCTACATCCAAGTTTGAAGGATTTAAGGAAAGGAGCGATGTCCATATCCCCATTACCTGTTACGCAAACAACCTGTCTATCGCACGAAAATATGTTAGGAGTCGAAAGTCATGTATAAACGTTTTACCCTTCTGTTCCTCGTTTTGACCGTCGTTTTGCTGGCCGTTGTGCCGATGGCGCACGCCCAGGACACCAAAGTTGTGTCGTTTATGACGACCTTCGGTGGTTCAGAATTAGATGCACTCAATAAATCGCTGGACGAATTCACCAAGCAGACCGGCATCCTGGTCACGGTTGAAAGCAACCGCCAACTCGTGCCGGTACTGCGCACCCGTGTTGCTGGCGGCAGCCCACCAGACGCAGCCCTCGTTCCTCAACCTGGGTTCATGGCCGAACTCGCTGGTCAGGGCGTGTTGAAGGCTCTCGTGAATGCCGATGGCAGCGCGGGATTGGTCGACAAGACACTTCTGACTGATAACTACAGCCAGGGCTTTATTGACCTGGGTTCGGTGGACGGTGCGGTCTACGGCATCCTAGCCAAAGCCAATTCCAAGAGCACCATCTGGTACAAGCCTGCCTCGTTCAAGGATTTGGGCGTGGAAATTCCGACCACCTGGGACGAATTGTTGGCAATCCAGCAGAAATATGTTGATGCGGGCAAGACTCCTTGGAGCATCGGTGGTGGTGATGGTTGGCCGCTGACCGACTGGTTCGAAAATATCTATGTTCGTATCGCTGGGCCGGACAATTATCAAAAATTGTTTGTCACCCACGAAATCCCCTGGACGGACGACACAGTGAAGCAGGCTTTCGCGGCCTTCAAGCAAATCGTTTCCCCTGGCGATAAGAATCTGGCGGGCGGCATTGACGGCACACTGTCCACCGATTTCAAGACTGCTGCTGATCTGGTTTTCCGCCCGGATGCGGGTGCTGAAATGTACTACGAAGGTGGTTTTATCGGCGGCATCATCGCGGCTGACTTCCCCGACCTGAAGCCAGTTGATGATTACAATGCCTTCCTGTTCCCCGCAGTTGACACTATGTACGGCGCACCGGTTGTCGGTGGTGGCGACCTGTTGGTTGCTTTCGCGGATCGCCCGGAAGTTGGCGAGTTCGTCAAGTGGATGGCCGGAAAAGACGGTAACACGCTGTGGGCGCAGACTGGCGCTATTGTTTCCCCGAACAAGAATGTCGATCTCGGTGTTTACAATGCTCTGGGCGCGATTGACGCGAACCAGGTTGCAAACGCTACTACATTCGTGTTTGACGGTTCTGACCTCGCTCCGAGTGCGATTGGTTCTGGAACCGGCGCGATGACCATCGGCTTGCAGAATTTCATCAGCAACCCCGATGATCTGGACTCAATTCTTCAAACCATTGAGGATGCGGCTAAAGCTGCCTATCAGTAGGATATGACATACACATGGGTGAGGGCGAGTTTTAGTTCGCCCTTATCCATGTTATGAGCATATTTGCCCAATATCCCCCCCTATTGGCAAAGATGACTGCAAGAAAGGAATATTATTTTTATGAAGACAAACCCGCTTTTTGGCTGGGCGTTCGCATTACCGGCGCTGGTTTTAATCGTACTTTTTTTGATCTATCCCACACTGCGCACCGCACAGTTGAGCTTTGATACCGGCATTGGGTTCACTACCACGAAATATGTTGGACTGGATAATTATGTAAATCTGTTCACGAAAGATGCACTGTTTTTTAATGTCAGTTCCTGGCCGCCAAAAGGGGCTGTGTTCAACACGATTCTATGGTTGGTACTGTTCACCGTCGGAACGGTTGGGCTTGGTCTGGGGGTGGCGGTGCTGGCGAACAGCGTCCGCTATGAAGTCCTGATTAAGACCATCATCTTTGTCCCGATGGCAATTTCGTTCACAGCGGCGGGGGTTATATGGCGATTTGTCTACAGCCCTGACTTAAATACAGGCGTCCTGAATGCTGTTTTAGCAGCGCTGATTCCGTCTTTTGAACCGATCTCCTGGTTGGGACGGACGGATGTGGTCAACGTCGCAATCATTCTGGCCGGTATCTGGTTATACACGGGCTTCTGTATGGTGATTCTGTCGGCTGCACTCAAGGGGCTTCCGACTGAAGTGTTGGAAGCGGCACGGGTTGATGGGGCGACAAGCTGGCAGAGTTTCCGGAAAGTCACGCTACCAATGTTGTGGCCGACCATCGTGGTGGTTGGGACGACCATGATTATCAACGTGCTCAAAGCGTTTGATCTGGTTTTCATTATGACGAATGGTGGGCCACGCGGCGCAAGCCAGATTATCGGTTTCACCATGTATAACGAAACTTTCACCAACGGCCTTCCGGGTAAAGGCAGCGCGGTGGCGGTTATTATGCTGATTGTGGTGCTGCCCTTTGTGATTTTTAATATACGGCGCTTTCGTGCAGAGGAGAGTGGGCGATGAGCACGGTAACGGCGGTATCTCCCAAAGCGACATCCGTGCCCCGTATCCGCTTCAGTACGAAATGGTTTACCCATCTGACTCTGCTTATCCTGGCGATCATCTGGCTGACGCCGACGGTGGGGCTGCTGGTGACCTCTTTCCGCCCGCGTGATGCCATTGCTACGTCCGGTTGGTGGACTGCGTTTTCTCCAGCCCGTTTTACCCTTGAGAATTATCAACAAGTGCTGACGGCGCAGGGGATGGATAAGAGCTTTATCAACAGCTTTATCATTACGCTGCCAGGGACAATCCTGCCGGTAATTATCGGTGCGTTGGCGGCCTATGCTTTTTCATGGGTACGCTTCCGCGGGCGTGACACACTCTTCCTGGTGATTGTGGCGCTGCTGGTCATCCCAATCCAGACAACCATGGTTCCGGTGCTGCAATTTTTCAATACCTTTGGGCTGACCGGATCTTTTATCGGAATCTGGTTGGCGCATACAGCTTATGGACTCCCATTTTGCATATACCTGCTGCGGAACTTTTTCACCTCGCTCCCTCGCGAAATTTTCGAGTCGGCGAAAATTGATGGGGCAAGTGAATTCGTTGTGTTCACGCGGATCGTGATACCATTGTCTGTGCCTGCGCTGGCTTCGCTGGGCATTTTTCAGTTCATGTGGGTGTGGAATGACTTGCTGGTCGCGCTGGTGTTCATTGGTAACCCGGCGATGCAGCCGGTCACAGTACGCATTCAAGCGCTGCTGGGGACATATGCGACGGAATGGCATATCATGAGTGCGGCGGCATTCATTTCGATGACCATGCCGCTTTTAGTCTTCTTTGCTTTGCAGCGTTATTTCGTGACTGGTTTGACCGCTGGGGCTGTAAAATCTTAAATATTGACGCGGGTATGTTTATTGTCCATTTTGAAATCCAATTTTAGGGCGGTTCGTGTAATTGCCGGTGACACTGAAGTGTTGAGAATTTAAGCAGCGACTTTTATATAGTTACCGCCCAATTGATTTGCTATGAGTGTTCTCCCTCTATAGTCACTGAATTAGTGGTAGTTCGCTCAGGAGAAGCAGTTCAGATGTCGCGAACAAGTGAAGTTGTAAAGCCGATTTATCCTCCGACTGAATGGGAGATTATCGAAACAGAATTTAAGCCCGAACATAATTACCGGAATGAATCTGTATTTGCATTGGGCAACGGCTACATTGGAATGCGCGGCAACTTCGAGGAAGGTTATGCTGGTGTGCCTGGGACGGGACTCGAAGGTAATTATTTGAATGGGTTCTATGAAAGCGAAGTCATCAAGTATCCCGAAACTGCCTATGGATTCGCCGAAAAAAGCCAGACGATGCTCAACGTCACTAACAGCAAAATTATCAAGTTGTATTTGGAAGGAGAAGCATTCAGCCTATTTTACGGCGAGGTTTTGGACTATCGGCGCGTACTAAATCTCAAAATGGGCTTATTGGAACGTAATGTTGCCTGGCGCTCACCATCGGGGCGTGAAGTCAAAATCGAAATCACGCGGTTGGTGAGCTTCCAGAATAAACATCTCAGCGCGACCCGCTTTCAGGTCACACCACTGAATTTTAGCGGAGAAATCACACTTGTCACGGCGCTGGATGGGGATGTGACCAATCTGACTACCGGATCAGACCCCCGGCTGGGCAGTGGGCTGCAAGGGCGGGTATTGTCCATCGAAGATCAAATTGCTGACGCCGATTTTGGTGCGCTGCGGCAGCGTACTCAGCACTCTGGATTGGAACTGGTCTGCGCGATGAAAAATCACATCACGACGGACTGTGAATTTCAGATCGACAGAAAGGTCACTGATGCTGTCGTAAGCGCGATATACACGGTGAATGCTCAGCAGAATGCCCCGATCCAATTGTGCAAATATATCTCGTATGTAACCACGCAAGATTATGCCTCTGCCGAGTTGCTCGAAAAAGCTAAAGCCGTCGTTAACGGAGCCGAAGAGCTGGGCTTTGAGGAACTGCAATCAGAGCAAGTCGATTATCTGACTGAGTTCTGGAATGATGCTGACATCGTGATAAAGGGCGATGCCTTGTTGCAGCAGGGCGTGCGCTTTAACATGTTCCATCTATTGCAGTCGGTAGGTAGGGATGGCAAAACTAATATCGCCGCAAAAGGGTTAACCGGTGAGGGCTACGAGGGGCATTATTTCTGGGACAGTGAGATGTATGTTGTCCCGTTTTTCCTGCACACTCACCCCGAAATCAGCCGCAAATTGTTGGAATACCGCTACAGCATTTTAGACAAGGCAAGGCAGCGGGCGCGGCAAATGTCGCATCCGACAGGGGCATTGTTCGCCTGGAGAACGATTAATGGGGAAGAGTGTTCGGCTTATTTTCCAGCCGGAACAGCCCAATTTCATATCAACGCCGATATTGCCTTCGCGGTCAACCGGTATGTGGATGCAACAGGCGATCATCAATTTATGATCGACTTCGGGGCGGAAATCCTGTTTGAAACTGCGCGGTTTTGGGCGGATTACGGCGATTTTATTCCGCGAAAGGGCGGCAAGTTTTGCATCAACGGGGTGACTGGCCCAGACGAATATACAGCCATCGTCGATAACAACTGCTACACGAACCTGATGGCGAAGGAAAACCTGCAAAACGCCTATAATGCCGCTCAATGGATGCAACAAAAAGCCAAAGATGCGTATCAAAAGTTAGTCGTGAAGATGGGGTTGGAGCAGCAGGAGTTCGGGCAGTGGAAAAAAGCCGCCGATGAAATGTATATTCCGTATGATGAAGTGCTTGGTATCTACAAACAAGATGACACGTTTTTAGATAAAGCGCCCTGGGATTTCGCCAATACCCCCGAAGAAAATTATCCCCTCTTAATCCATTATCACCCCCTGGTGATTTATCGGCATCAGGTCTGTAAACAGGCTGATTTTGTGCTGGCACTGTTTTTGCTGGGGCATCAATTCGCGCAGGAAGATAAAAAGAAGAATTATGACTTTTACGAGAAAGTGACCACGCACGATTCTTCACTTTCTACGTGCATCTTTAGCATTGTGGCGAGCGAAATTGGATACCACGACAAAGCGTATCAATACTTTATGAATACCGCGCGGATGGATTTGGATGATTTTCATGGCAACGTCAAAGATGGCGTCCACATCGCCAATATGGCAGGCACATGGATGTGTGTTGTCAATGGTTTTGGCGGGATGCGGACTTATGGTGATGTTTTAAGCCTGAACCCGTATCTTCCGGCTGGTTGGGATGAATATCAGTTTAAGGTTAATTACAAAGGCTGCACTTTAAGCGTGCGGGTTGATAAAACCCAGGTCACTTACGAACTGCTCAAAGGGAATCAGCTTGAAATTGCACATCAGGGTGAAAAGTTGCAGTTGACCAACGGAAAAGCGGTTCACAAGTAGAAGTGGCTCTTTCAATTTGCTTCTAAAACCCCCTATCATTGGAGAAATCGCTTTC
This sequence comes from Chloroflexota bacterium, assembly GCA_039933955.1. Lineage (GTDB taxonomy): Bacteria > Chloroflexota > Anaerolineae > Aggregatilineales > Phototrophicaceae > CFX2. Next base: position 42,935 of record JBDTNB010000026.1, on the reverse strand, counting down.
AGTTTTTATCTCTGGCTCATCAGCCATTAAGTAACATGACAAACCCTCCCATTGAAGTTGTACACCTGATTTTTAAAACGCATCTGGATATTGGCTTCACCGATTATGCCCGGAATGTTGTGCAGCAATATTTCGAGGATTTTATCCCGCGCGCGATTGAAACGGCGCGGACGCTGCGGCAGGAAGGTGGCGATCAATTCATTTGGACAACCGGCTCGTGGTTGATCTATGAATATCTGGAACGGGCAGACGCAAAACAGCGTAAGCAGATGGAAGCCGCCATCGAAGTGGGCGATATGGCGTGGCATGGGCTGCCGTTCACGACTCACACCGAATTGATGGATCCGTCGCTGTTTCGTTTCGGACTGAGTTTGTCGCAGCAGTTGGATAAACGTTTTGGCCGGAAAACGATTGCCTCCAAGATGACGGATGTTCCCGGTCATACGCGCAGCATGATTCCGTTGATGGCGGAAGCGGGACTCCAATATTTGCACCTGGGAGCGAATCCGGCTTCGACAACGCCGGATGTGCCGCCGGTTTTTGTTTGGAAAGACACGCAAAGCGATACCCGCCTGCTGGTGATGTATCAAAAAGGGGCATATGGCGATGCCACGAGCGTGCCAGGACTGCCGGACGCGATTGCTTTCGCCCACACCAATGACAATCATGGGCCGCAGACGGTGGCGGAAGTGCATGAAGCCTTCGCAGCGATGCGGAAGCGCTTTCCTGATGCAAAAATTATCGCCTCAACCATGGACGCTTTTGCCGAACGTTTGCTGACGATTGAATCCACGCTGCCGATTGTGGCGCGGGAATTGGGCGACACCTGGATTCACGGCGTGGGTACTGATCCGACGAAGGTTAGCCAATTCCGCGAGTTATCACGGCTGCGGCGGGAATGGCTGGAAAGCGGACAAGTTTCTGCCGACGATCCGAAATTGAGCGCATTCAGTCGTTCGTTGATGATGATCCCGGAGCATACCTGGGGTATGGACATCAAAATGCATCTGCCCAACACGACGAATTACAGTGTTGAACAGCTCCGCAAAGCGCGTAAAACGGCGATGTTCAAGCAATATGAAGCGTCCTGGACTGAGCAGCGCGCTTACGTGGATGAGGCACTGAAGGCGGTGGCTGATTCACCGCTGGCGGATGAAGCCAAGAAACGGCTTGACTCAATCCAACCCAAACGCCTTGTTTCCGCGAAAACCAGTTATACGCCGGTTACAGATTTTTCGACTCGCTTTGAAAATCAGCATTTCGACATTGGGTTCGATGCCGAAACAGGTGCGATTGCCTATCTGCGCGATAAAAAGCACAAGCGCGATTGGGCATCGGCTGAAAATTTACTTGGATTATTCCGCTACCAATCATTCTCGCAGGCGGATTATGACCGGTTTTGGCAGCACTATATCATCAATAAGGTCAAAACGCGGGTGTGGTCAGTGCCAGATTATACGAAACCGGGTATGGAAGCTGCGGGCAGTGTCAGCCAAATGTGGCAGCCGAAAATATCGGTGCTGTATACACGCCGTGACAAAAACGGTCAGACTTTTTTGCTGGAACTCAAGTCGCCGGAAGAAAGTTTCACGCGCTGCGGCTGTCCAAAAGTTGTGACGATTGAAATTCAGATACCGGATGATGAACCGGCTATTCATTTCAATGTGCAGTGGTTCGAGAAACCGGCGTCGCGTTTGCCGGAAGCCTTATGGTTTTCAATTGCGCCTAAAACCAGCCGCAGCGGCAGTTGGGAAATGGATAAATTAGGGGAACGGATTTCGCCACTGGATGTGATTCGCAACGGCAACCGCAAACTCCATGCGGTGAATTCTGGCGTGTATTATGCGGACGGACGCAGCAAATTGGCTATCGAAACACTGGATGCGCCGCTGCTCGCACCGGGAGAACCATCACTGTTGGATTTCAACAATCGTCAGCCAAATTTGCGAAGTGGGATGCACTTCAACCTTTTCAACAACGTATGGGGGACGAATTTCCCAATGTGGTACCACGATGACGCGCGTTTCCGCTTCACGTTGCGCTTTGACGCGGCAAATCGTGTTTGACAGGGTGGATCGTGCAAGGTAGTGTAGAGTTCCAACGTAACCAACCGCTTGGAAAGAAATTATGTTAACTGAACACGACGGCAGCAATACAATTGACCGCCTGTATCAACCCGCGCCGATAGACGGGGATTTTGTCGGCAAGCATATCATTACTGTTGACCAATTCGCCCGCAAAGATTTACAAACGTTGTTTGATGCCACGCTGTCGATCAAGAAGCGCGTCCGGCAGCGGGATCGCGGCTTGAAGGAGATTTGCGCAGGCAGTGTGATGGCCTCGCTGTTTTTCGAGTCGAGCACGCGCACCGATCTCTCGTTTCAGGCGGCGATGCGCCGTTTGGGTGGAGATGTGATCGGCGCGAGCAACGGTGTGCAATTTTCGTCAGTGTATAAGGGCGAGGATTTGCCGGATACGATCCGCGCTGCCGGATGTTATGCCGACGTCATCGTGCTGCGACATCCACAAGTCGGGTCGTCGTTTGAGGCGGCTTATTACCTGGATAAGCTCAATGCTCGTATCGACAACCCCAGCGTGATTATCAGCGGTGGCGATGGCATCGGCGAACACCCATCGCAAGCGCTGCTGGATATGTTCACGATCCTCGACCAAAAGCAGCATTTTGATAACCTGACCATCACGATGGTCGGCGATTTGCGGCATGGACGCACGGTGCATTCGCTGGCGAAACTCATCGCTCGCTATGAGGCCAAAGGCGTGCGGTTGTGCTGCGTGTCGCCATCCGCGCTGAAAATGCCGTCAGAAATTATCCAGATGTTGAATAATCAAGGCGATTCGGTTTACGAAACGACTGACCTGATGGATGTGTTGGGGCAGAGCGATGTTATTTACTGGACGCGGGTGCAGGAGGAGCGTTTCAAAGACAATCCGGCGGAATATGAAGCCATCAAAGACGATTTCATCATGACACCCGCTGTGATGACACATGCTAAATCTGACGCGATTTTGATGCATCCGCTGCCGCGCAAGCATGAGATGGGTACACGCGAAGACCACGATATTCTGGACGAAGACCCGCGCGCGGTTTATTTCGAGCAGATGGAAAACGGGATGCTGGTGCGGATGGCGCTGCTGGCGAAAGTCTTGCGCGGGGCGTATATCTAATGACGCGGCTGGTGAAAATTCCGGGGATGCTCGACCCACACACCCATTTGCGCGATTTGGATTGGGTGCATAAGGCGACGTTTGCCAGCGAAACGGCGGCGGCTGTGGCTGGAGGGTATTGGGCGGTGTTTGATATGCCAAATACGCCGCCTTCGACGGTCAATCGCGCGGCGCTGGATCGCAAATTGACCGCGATTCAAGCAGGCGCAGTTTGTGATTGGGGCGTGTATTTCGGCGCGTCGCAGGCGGATAATACGGCGCAATATGCCCAGATTATCGGCGAGGTCTGCGGCCTGAAAATGTTCTGCAACGCGACAACCGGCGATCTGCTCATCCCAGATCAGCCGAGCCGTGATAAGCATTACGCAGCATGGCCGAACGCGAAAATTATTGCTGTCCACGCCGAAGCGGAAACGGTGCTGGATATTCTGGAATTGGTGCGGAAGTATCGCAAGCGGACGCATTTTTTGCATATCAGCACAGCGGAGGAAATCGAACACTTGTGGGCGGCGAAGGAAGAAGGTTTGCCAATCACGATTGGCGTGTGTCCGCATCACCTGTTTTTGACCGAGGATGATTTGCCCACTTTGGGTGCGTTCGGTTGGATGAAACCGGGGTTGAAAACCAGGACTGACCGGGATGCGGTGCGCGAAGCAGTGGCGTCGGGCTTGGTGGATGTGATCGAGTCGGATCATGCGCCGCACACCATAGCCGAGAAAAAATCTGACAAACCGGCATATGGTGTGCCGGGATTAGAGACGAATTTACCGCTGACTCTGCAATTGGTGAACGAAGGCTGTATCACGCTGGAACGAGCGTTTGATTTGTTGGCGACCAACCCGCGCCGCATCTGGGGGCTGGACTGCCCTGCGGATACCTATGCGCTGGTTGATCTGGATGCTGAATATGCGATTAAGGCAGCCCACTTACACAGCCAATGTGGATGGACGCCGTTCGAAGGAATGCGAGTGCGGGGCAAAGTGGTCGAGACGTGGATTCGCGGTCAAAAAGTATTTGATGGTGAGCAACTATTGGTCAAGCTGGGTTTCGGACGCAACTTATTTGGTGATGGGTTATGAACATCGTCCGACGCGGATTCCTGGCTGCAAGCCAGATAGGATACGAGCGGGTCGCACAGCCTATCATTTTTCGTTCGTCGGCGCAGGACGCCCATGAGCGCGTGATTCGATTGTTGGCGCGGCTGGATTCGTCGCCGGTTTTGTGCGGAATGCTCAAAGAGCTGCACAACATCACTTTTGACCCGTGTGAAACGATGATTGGCGGCGCGAAACTGGCTTATCCACTGATGTTGTCGGCGGGTATGGTCAAGGGACACGGTTTTCAATCCGAAGCAGAAGCATTGGAAGCGGCTCAGAAGGGGCAAAATATTATTCCCGGTTGGCGCTCTGTGCCGCGATTGGTCGGGCTGGTCGAGTTCGGTTCATTCACACGCCATCCGCGTATGGGCAATGCGGGCGCGATCATCTGGCGGGATGCGCCTACCCAATCGACACAAAATCGAGTCGGCTTGAAAAATCCAGGCGCGATGGCAGCGGCGGCTTTCCTGGCGAAACATCGCGCGGACTTGCCCGCACAATTTGGGATCAATATTGCGGTCAGCCCCGGCGTGGTTGATGTCAATCAAGAAGAAACCGAAGTATTGGAATCCGTCAGCGCATTTCTCGATCAGGAGATTCTGCCAACGTGGCTCACGCTCAACGTAAGCTGCCCAAATACCGAAGATGATCCGAATGGGCGACAAACGGAAGCGCAAACGCGACAATTGTGCGCGGCGCTGGTGGATTATCTCAAAAAACGTGGCTGCGATGTTCCGGTTTGGGTCAAAATCAGCCCCGGTTTGGCGGCGGAGCAGTATCGCATTTTGATGCGCGTATTCCACGAAGTGGGTGTGCAAGCTGTCATTGCGACGAACACGCTCGGCCAACCTGTGCTGGACGATCTAACGGTGATGGCCGGGGTCGGCGGGGGAAAGCTGCACAACTGCGCATTGGAAGCGGTACAAATACTCATGCAAGAAAAAACGAGACATGATTATGCGGTAGATGTGATCGGGTGCGGCGGGGTTTTGGATGGGCGGACTTACCAGGATTTTCGGGCGTGTGGGGTTGGCGCGGTACAATATTGGTCAGCGCTGATTTACAGGGGACCGCTGGCTGCCGCTATTATGCAAAATGAGTTGAATCATGTCCAATAAGTTAAAAATGCAGGTCGCGCAAGCCCTGTTGGAAATTGGCGCGGTGGGATTTGTGCCAGACGCGCCAATCCGCTTTAAGTCCGGCATTTTATCACCGATTTATATTGATAACCGCCGCTTACCTTTTCATGCAGGGCAGTGGCACATTGTCGTCGAGGGGTTTCGGGCGCTCATCGAACACGAAGGATTGCCCTACGATGTCATCGCGGGGGTGGCGGTGGGCGGTGTGCCGCACAGTTCGGCGCTGGCTTATTTGCTGAATGCGCCGTCGGTGTTCATCCGCAAAGAGGCGAAAGAACACGGCACAAAGAAGTTAGTCGAAGGCGGCGATGTGTCTGGGAAGCGCGTGCTGTTGGTTGAAGATTTGGTCACAACGGGCGGCAGCAGTTTGAACGCCGTGAATGCACTGCGCGAGGAAGGCGGCGACGTGAAAGATATGACTGCGATTGTGAGTTATGGCTTTGATGAGGCGCGGCAGGCGTTTGCGGAAGCTGATGTCCAACTGCACACGCTGACGGATTTTTCAGCGATTGCCCAAGTTGTCCGCGAGAAGGCTATTTTAGGGGAAGCTGCTATGAGCATGGTTCAAGATTGGTTTGGTGATCCGCACGGTTGGGCGGCGAGACAGGGGTTAGCATGAACATCATCGAAAAATATAACGCCCGCGCGGACGCCGTTGGTTCGCTGCTGTGTGTTGGGTTGGACAGTGATATTACGCAGATTCCGGCCAGGTTTCAGAGCGATTCTACGCCGCAGTTTGCTTTTAACCGTTGGATTATTGACCAGACGCAGGCTTTTACGTCCGCTTATAAACTCAACGCAGCCTTTTATGAGGCGCGCGGTGAACAAGGTTGGCATGAACTGCGGCTGTCGATTAATTACCTGCGAGAAAATTATCCCGATGTATTGACTATCTGCGACGCCAAACGCGGAGATAACAGCAACAGCAACACCGGTTATGTGAAAGCGATTTTTGACGAACTGGGTTTCGATGCAATTACGCTGCATCCTTATATGGGGCGTGAAGCTTTACAGCCTTTCCTGAAACGGGTGGACAAAGGCGCGATTATTTTGTGCCGAACCTCGAATTCCGGCGCGGGCGAGTTACAGGATTTGCAAATTGATGGCAGACCGCTGTGGCAAGTGGTCGCCGAAAAAGTCATCCGCGATTGGAATGTGAATGGCAACTGTATGCTGGTGGTCGGCGCAACGTATCCCAGCGAAATGCGACAAATTCGCGCGGTCACGGGGGACATGACTTTCCTCGTGCCGGGGATTGGCGCACAGGGTGGCGATGTGGATGCAGTCGTTGAGGCCGGATTAAATTCAGCGGGTAAAGGGCTGATTCTAACGGCCTCGCGCAGCATCATTTTTGCAGACCATCCGGGCGAAGCCGCACAATCAGCACGCGATCAAATCAAAAACGCGGCGCTGCGCCTCGCACGCTAATTTTGAAAGGTAATCCAATGCAATACACATCTGAAACCATGTTGGTTCGTTCCAAAGATGCGGGTGATAGTGGGATTTTTGCCCATGTCACAGCGGAAGAAGCGGGTTGGCAGTATCTCAACTTGGCGGCGCGGCGGATGAAATTGGGCGAAGTCTGGTCAGAAAATACCGGCGATTATGAATATGCCCATGTCATCCTAGGCGGGCGCTGCAATATTCACACCAGCGAAGGCGACTTTTTGGGGGTTGGTCGCCGCCCGAACGTATTCGGTGGGATGCCATATGCTTTGTATCTGTCAGGCGATATTGATTTTGAGATCGAAGCACTGACCGAGGGGCTAGAAATCGCATCGTGCTGGGTAGAGACGGACGAGAATCATCCGGCGCGGTTGGTGACACCGGCGGACTGCCCGATTGAAATGCGCGGTGGAAATAATGCCTCGCGCCAGATTAATGGCATTATCCCGCCGGGGTTTGACTGCCAGCGCATCGTGGCGGTTGAGGTTTATACCCCAGGGGGTAACTGGTCGAGTTATCCGCCGCATAAGCATGATGTTCACCGCGAAGATGTGAACGGGATGATTCTTGAGGCCGACCTGGAAGAAATTTATTTTTATAAGCTGGATCGCCCGGAAGGTTATGCTTATCAGCGGGTATATAACGACAGTCGCTCCATTGATGCGGTGATGATGGCGCAAAATAACGACATGGTGCTTGTGCCGGAGGGCTATCATCCGGTGGTGAGCGCATTTGGCTATACCACGTATTACCTGAATTTCCTGGCAGGATCGGCGCAATCGCTGGCGAATGTCGATGATTCGGCGTATGCCTGGGTGAAAAGCCAATGGACAGGGATTGATCCTCGACTGCCGATTGTGAATATGGATATGGAAAAATAACAGCCATTTTTTGAAGTGATGTTGATGACGAAAGGAAAAGTTTATGGGAACTAAAACCCTTACGACAGCCCAGGCGATCATCCTGTATTTGCAGAATCAATATTCCGAGCGGGATGGCCGCGAAATGCCCTTTTTCGCCGGATGCTGGGGCATTTTCGGGCATGGAAATGTGGCGGGAATTGGTCAGGCGCTGCAACAGTATGCGAAAACCTTCCGTTACTATCAGGCACGCAATGAACAAGCAATGGTGCATACCGCCGCCGCCTATGCCAAGATGAAAAATCGGCTGCAAACTTTCGCCTGCACATCCTCGATTGGCCCCGGCGCGACCAATATGATAACCGGCGCGGCGATGGCGACGGTCAACCGGCTGCCGGTGCTGCTGCTCCCCGGCGATATTTTTGCACAGCGTATACAGGCCCCGGTTTTGCAGCAGCTTGAATCCGAGCGCAGCCAGGACGTTTCAGTTAATGACTGTTTCAAACCGGTATCGCGCTATTGGGATCGCATCAACCGTCCGGAGCAGATTATCACGGCGCTGCCCGAAGCGATGCGAGTGCTGACTTCGCCCGTCGATACCGGCGCAGTGACGCTGGCACTGCCGCAAGATGTGCAGGCGATGGCTTATGAATTTCCAGCAGAACTTTTTGAAAAGCGTGTGTGGCACATCCCGCGCAACCGCGCCGATGTGACGGCTTTGCGCGTGGCTGCCGAATGGATTCAAACCAGCAAGCAGCCAATCATTATCGCGGGCGGCGGGGTGCATTACAGTGATGCGACGGAAGCTTTACGTGTATTTGTCGAGCAAACCGGCATCCCAGTTGGTGAAACTCAGGCCGGGAAAGGGGCGCTGCCCTACAATCACCCACTCAATCTGGGTGCGATTGGTGTATCAGGCACGCCGGGAGCGAATATCCTCGCGCGCGAGTCCGACCTCGTGATCGGTATCGGCACACGCTACAGCGACTTCACCACGGCATCTAAGACCGCTTTTCAGAATCCGAATGTGCGCTTTATCAACATTAATGTCGCTGAATTTGATGCGTATAAACACAATGGGTTGGCGCTGGTCGGAGATGCACAGGCGACGCTGGACGAACTCGGCAGGATGCTCTTCGGGTATGGCACAGTTGAAGGTTATGCCGCCCGCGCGCATCAATATAACCAGGAATGGGACGCAGAGGTCAACCGTATTTACAACCTGGAACATGAACCATTGTTGAGCCAGGGTGAAGTGATCGGCGCGGTGAATACGCTGTCCAGACCCGAAGACGTGGTGTTGTGCGCGGCGGGGAGTATGCCAGGGGATTTGCATAAATTGTGGCGCACGCGCGACCCGAAAGGTTATCACCTGGAATATGGCTTTTCGACGATGGGTTACGAGATCGCAGGCGGCCTGGGTGTGAAATTGGCCGCGCCAGAACGCGAAGTGTATGTGATGGTCGGCGATGCCTCATACCTGATGATGTCGTCAGAAATTGTAACAGCCGTGCAGGAAGGTGTAAAACTGACCATTATCCTGGTCGATAATCATGGGTATGCCAGTATTGGCGGCTTGTCCAAGTCGGTTGGCAGTGATGGATTCGGAACGAAATACCGGTATCGCACGGCGTCGGGGCAGCTCGACGGCGATGTGCTGCCTGTCGATTATGGAGCTAATGTTGCCAGCCTGGGCGCGCATGTCATCCGTGCGAATAACCGGGTTGAACTCGAAGATGCTCTGCATCAGGCACAGCAAATGACTGAAACCGTGTGCATCGTAGTTGAAACTGACCGACGGCAGCGCGTAGATGGGTATGAATCGTGGTGGGATGTAGCCGTCGCCGAAGTCTCTAATAACCCGGCGGTGCAGGAAGCGCGTGAAGGTTATGAAAACGAGCGCAGCAAAGAAAATTATTATCTCTCATCATCCAAAGGAAGTGCATGAATGACGATCCAGATTGCCAACGCTCCGGTTTCTTGGGGCATCTATGAATTTGAAGGTTCGGCACAAAAATATACCTATCAGCAGGTGATGGATGAAATCGCCGAGACCGGGCATACCGGCCTGGAACTTGGCCCCTGGGGGTTTTTGCCAACCGACCCAGATGTGCTGCGCCCCGAACTTGAAAAACGTCATTTACGGCTGTTGTCGTCGTTTGTGCCGGTGAATTTTGCCGATGCGCAGGCAATTGAAGAAGCTGAAGCCCATGCGCTGAAAGTCGGAAAATTATTGGCGGCGTTGGGCGCAGTGTGTATCGTGCTGGCGGATGATAACGGCAAAGTGTCTGATTTGGTGAAACGGGCGGGACAGCGGACTGGCTCGGCTTTGTCACAGGAACAATGGGATGTGTATGGTGCAGGCGTGAACCGCGTCGCGCGCAAAATTTTCGGTGAATTAGGGCTGAAAGTGACTTTTCATCATCACTGCGCCGGATACGTCGAAACTGCTGAAGAAGTGCGCAATCTGATGGATCGTGCTGACGCCGAGTTGATCGGTTTGTGCTTGGATACCGGACACTGGCATTATGCGGGCGGCGATGCGCTGGGCTGTGTAAAAGAATATGGTGAGCGGGTGCGTTATCTGCACCTGAAGGACTGCGATCTGGCGGTGCGGCAGAAAGCGATTGACCAAAAATTGGATTATTTCGCGGCGACCCGCGAAGGTGTATTCTGTGAGTTGGGGCAGGGCGCGGTGGATTTCCCTGGCATCATCACGACGATGCAGGATTTGGGTTACGACGGCTGGGCGATTGTCGAGCAGGATGTGCTGACGGATGACCTGGACGCGCCCAAACGCAGCGCCGCCCGCAACCGCGCTTATCTGAAAAATTTAGGATTGTAAATACCGGCGATTGGACTCGCACGAAAAGGTTAAATGAATATGACTCTCAATATTGGTGTCATCGGCGCAGGGCGCATTGGCAAACTGCACGCGGAAAATCTGGTCAATCGTGTGTCGGGCGCACAGGTCTTGGCGATTGCTGATGTCCTCCCGGAAGCAGCAAAAGACGCGGCAGCAAAGTTGAATATCCCGCTGGCGACGGCGGATTACCAGGAAATCCTGGCGCATCCGGCTATCGAAGCGGTGGCGATTTGTTCGGCAACCGATACCCATTCGCAGATTATCATCGAAGCGGCGCAAGCTGGTAAGCATATTTTTTGCGAAAAGCCGATTGATTATGACCTCGCACGGATTGATGCGGCGCTTGCGGTAGTCGCCAAAGCTGGGGTAAAATTGCAAATTGGCTTTAACCGTCGTTTTGATCCCAATTTTCACCGGGTTTATGATGTGGTGCGTTCCGGCGCGATTGGCGACCCGCATGTGCTGCGGATCACCAGCCGCGACCCCGCACCGCCGCCGATTTCCTACGTCAAAGTTTCCGGCGGTTTGTTCCTGGATATGGCGATCCACGATTTTGATATGGCGTGCTTTTTGATGCAGTCGCCCGTGACCGAAGTTTTCGCGGCGGGTGCGGTGCTGGTTGACCCGGCTATCGGCGAGGCGGGCGATGTGGATACGGCGATCACGACGCTGCGTTTTGCGAACGGTGCGGTGGGTGTGATCGACAACAGCCGTAAAGCGATTTATGGGTATGACCAACGTGTCGAAATTTTTGGGTCGGGTGGGGCGGTCAGCACCGAGAATAATACACCTTACCGGACAGTTGTCAGCGACACCAATGGCGTCCACAGCCCTTTGCCGCTGTATTTCTTCCTGGAACGTTACAACGACTCGTATATCATCGAAATGCAGGCGTTCGTTAATGCGATTGCAAAAGGCGAAGCCCCGCCGGTTAACGGGGCTGAAGGACGCGCTCCGGTGGTGATTGGGCTGGCAGCGACGAAATCATACAAGGAAAATCGCCCGGTGAAGATAAGCGAAATCGGCTGAGGTTTAGACCACAGCCAATTTTTGCCAGTATAACGCCCAGGCGGTCAGACCATCATACAGGCGTTGCAGACGAAAGAACTCATTAGGGGCGTGGAAATCTTCGTCAGCGGTGGAAAATGAAAAGAACACCGTATCCATGCCCAACAATCGTTTGAAAAGTTCACTGACGGGCAGCGTGCCGCCCATACGTACATGCAGCGGCTCCTGCCCATAAATTTCCCCTAATACATCCGCCGCGATTTTCAACCCCCTGTGAGTCTCAGGAATTTCATACGGCAGTGCCATATTATCCTCACGATGGATGTCCAAATGGACGCCTGACGGCAGATTTTGAGTCAGGTGGTGGACGATTTTGTCCTGGATGTCCTGGGGATTCTGGTTCGCGACTAAGCGGCAGGTGATCTTGGCGTGGGCTTCGCTGGGGATGACGGTTTTGCTGCCGTGCCCCTGATAACCACCCCACAAGCCGTTGATCTCCAGCGTGGGGCGCGTCCATTGGCGTTCGAAGGTGGAATAACCGGGTTCACCGAATAACTCATCGGCCTGTATCTGCTTCAGAAAATCGTTTTCATCAAAGGGCAACCGAGCTAAGGCAAGGCGTTCTGCTGAATCGAGTTCCCGAACATCCTCATAAAAGCCCGCGACGGCGACTCGGCCTTCGGGCGTGTGCAGACTGGCGACCAACTGTGCCGTCGCATGGAGTGGATTGGCGACTGCCCCACCGAAACGCCCGGAATGCAAATCTTTTTTCGCGCCGGTTACGGTAAATTCAATGCCCACGAGTCCCCGGCTGGCGACAGTAATCGAAGGCACATCCACACGCCACATCGCGCCGTCAGCCGATAGTGCAAAATCGGCGGTGAGGAGCACTGCATTTTCCGCGACGAAAGTTTCTAAGCTGGGGCTACCGATTTCTTCTTCACCCTCGATCAAAAATTTGATGTTAACGGGTAATTTCTCTGACGTTTTCAAAAATGCCTCAGCGACTTTAATCGGGATCAGCATCGGCCCTTTGTCGTCGGAAACACCGCGTGCGTACAGGCGGCCATCGCGTATCTGGGGGTCAAACGGCGGGCTGATCCATTTGTCGAGGGGGTCGGGCGGCTGCACATCATAATGCCCATAAATCAGAATGGTTGGCGCGTCGGGAACATTCAACCAATCTGCATAAATCACCGGATGACCGCTGGTGAGAATTATTTTCACATTGGATAGGCCTGCTGCCGTCAATTGAGTGGCAACCCATTGGGCTGCCGTTTCAATGTCACCGCAATGTTCTGGCTGCGTGCTGATGCTGGGAACACGCGCGAATTCGATTAGTTCCGCCAGGATGCGCTCGTGGTTGGCAATCAAATATTCCTGAACGGAAGGCATTATTTGCCGCCATCAATCGAGATGACTTGCCCCGTAATCCAATTCGCGTAGTCAGAGGCAAAGAACATGACCCCGTTGGCAATATCTTCGGGTTTTCCCAGCCGTTTGAGCGCGATGTTATTGACCAAATCTTTTTGGCCTTGTTCGCCATACGACTGCCATTGTTTTTCGGTGGTGGGGTTGGAACGCACAAATCCCGGCGCGATGCAGTTAACAGTGATTTGCCATGCGCCAAGTTCGTGGGCAAGCTGGCGGGTGAGGCCAATCAGGGCAGCTTTGGCTGAGGCATAGGCTTGAATACCCGTCAGGCTGATGCCCAAACCCGCGCCGCTGGAAATATTGATAATGCGCCCGTGTTGAGCCGTTTTCATCCCCGGCGCGACGGCCTGACTCAGATAAAATGCGCCGCTGGTGTTGACCGCAAAAATATTGTTCCAATCTTGCGGCGAAACTTCTTCCAATGGGCGGCCAACCTGGCCTAAGACTCCGCCCGCATTGTTAACTAGCACATCCACCTGACCGATTTCGCTCACTAAATTTTTGATTGCATCGGGATTGGTAATATTGACGGTGCGGACATCACAACGGCCACCGGCTTCGGTGCAAAGCCGCTGCGTGTGGGCAAGCTCGTCCGGCAAAATATCGCAACCCCACACATGCGCGCCGCATTGAGCAAAGCCAATACAAATTGCCCGCCCAAAGCCGTGCGCCGCACCCGTCACGATGACCGTTTGATTCTCAAAGCTGATGTTCATTGCCCCCAGCCTTCGGTGAGCATGGCGCGGGTTTCCTCAACACCAGTTTGCCACAAGGCCAGCATATCCTCATCTGAGCGTTGATAGAGTCCGCCAAAATTGCCGTCACCGAGATAAGCGCGGGTTTCATGGGCATCCAGGAGATTGATTAGATTGCTATCGACCATCGGTTTCTTGTCCGCTGGCATCGAGATTCCAGCCAAACGTGTCCAGGGGAAATTTTCCATCCATGAAGCGTGGGAACCGTCTACGTCAGTGGCCTGGACTTTCGCCCAGGTTTTGGGCGCGTTCCACCAATTGTGGAATTTGACGCGGACACCGTGATTGTCGGTAATCCATTCGCGCAAGACCCCTTGCACGGGTGAATTGCCACCATGTCCGTTCACGATCAGGATGCGTTTGAAACCTTGTTCGGCGAGGCTGTCCAGAATTTCGTGGATCACGCGCAAATAGGTTTCGGTACGCAGCGTTATCGAGCCAGGATAGGCGCGAAAATAGGGCGTTAACCCATAGGATACAACCGGGAAAACCGGGATGCCCAACGGTTCGGCGGCTTCTAAAGCGACTCGTTCAGACAAGATGCTGTCCACACTCAAGCTGAGATAAGCGTGCTGCTCGGTACTGCCCAACGGCAGCACACAGCGGTCATCGGTCTTCAAATAGGTTTCAACTTGCATCCAATTCATATCACTGATTCGCATGATGACCTCTCGATTCGATTAGAGTATGGCATTCAAAGCTTCGACGCAGGATCGGCCAAAGTTCCAGCAGCCTTCGGCGAGTAAACTGTCGGGATTGCTGCCGTCGGGGATGGCTTTGAAAGGTAACTCAATAATCCATCCGGGCGCACCATAAGCGGCCATGATGTAATTATTGGACATGCCCAGGTCGCCAGAAGTCACGCCGACAACACTTTTTGGCGGCGGTTTAATCGAGGGATTGTAGGGCGTTAATTCCTGGACAAAATGCTCCTGGATTTCCCGGATATGCGGCGGCATAGGGACATCGGGCGGGATAATCCAGATGAAGGGACGTTCTTCATCACCGTGAACGTCTAAAAAGTAATCGACACTTTCCTGAGTAATGGCGGCTTCAATCGCGACTATTTCCGGCGCGGTTTCGGGCGGTTCATTCCAGGCGCGGTTGAGATCAACACCGTTGAAATTCGCCCGGAGATTGCCAAGTGCGCTGCCATCAGGGTTGGCATTTGGGATGATGTAAAAACTCGCTTTGTCCAAGAGTTCCTGGGAAACCGTATCACTTTCATCCAGCAAACGCCGCGTCAAGCCTTCAGTCGCCCATTCGGCCATCGGCTCGCCCGCATGTTGGCGGGTCACAATCCAGATTTTTTTCGCGGTTGGATTCGGACTGAGGATGGTAATCAAATCAATTGAACGCCCCTGTGCCGACTCGCCGATGTTGTATACGCTGGCAGATGGTGATTCCGTGCAAAATCCTAGTAAAGCCTGACGCTGGCTTTCATAGTAAGGGACGAAAAAAGCATAAGCGGTTTGGTCGGCATCGGGCGTATGTTCGATGGTGAGGCTTGAGCCGTCATAGGTCGTTGGCACACGAAACCAATCCTGCCCATCATAGGATGCCAATGCCTGATAGCCGTTCCAGGCGTTGGGGTAGCTGGATTGTCCCGCATTAGCGATGACGAAGGTTTGCGGGGTGTTGGCTTCGGCCTCCACGCGAAAGAAAAACCACTGAAAATATTTGGCGTTGCTATCAGGGCGGATTGTTAGGGTTGCTCCCTGGTCATGGATACTTTCGACGATGATATTGCCGCACTCAAAGTTGGAGTCGATTTGCATATGGATTTTCCTGGCCTGCAAGCGTATAGACGCTTGAAGATACCGGACGATGGTCAGACGCGCAATACGCCAATCGTGACCATTGTCCCTGTTTGTTGCTAATGCATAATAAAATGGCGTTTTTAGGGTGCTCAGGCTATCATGTTGAAGGGGCACACGAATAAAATCTGTTATAAAACATCTGTATACCCGCGCACAGTCGGCCTGATAAAAGCTGAGGCATTCCAAGGATGGCAAGCGGAAAATTACCCAAACGTTATACGATTTATGATGTGGCTGACGCGGCGGGGGTGTCTTATCAAACCGTGTCGCGCGTCATCAACAAAAGTCCCAATGTGTCTGCGGAAACCCGCCTCCGTGTCATGAACGCCATTCAAGAACTGGAATATCGACCTAACAAATCGGCTCAGGTTTTGAATACCCAGCGTTCTTATTTATTAGAGGTCATCGCCCTGGACATTATTGCTGGCGCGCCCGCTATTGACACGATGTCCTATCTGGCGAAAGAGCACGGTTACAAAATGATGATTTCGGCGATTGACAAGGAAGACCTTGAACCGGTTTTGCAGGATGCGCTGGGTCGCTACGTGGATGGGATTATTTTTATCTGTTCTTCGGTACGCATTTCATCATCGCGCTTCCGTGATTTGTGCCAGAAAACCCCGTTTGTGCAGATGATCGCCGAGTTCGGGACGGCAATCCCTTCGGTGGTGTTGGATCAGCAGTATGGATCACAGTTGGCAACCCGCCACTTGATTGACTTGGGACATCACCAAATCGCCGAAATCAGCGGCCCGCGTGATAATGTCGATAGCAAAGCACGCCATGAAGGGTGGTTAGCTGCCCTAGCGGACTGCGACCTGAACCCCGGCCCCAGCGCGCCCGGACGCTTTACGATTGAAGGTGGCTATGCGGCGGCTGAAGACCTGCTCGATTCTGGACAGCCTTTTACCGCTATTGTTGCCGCTAACGACGAAATGGCGTTGGGCGCAACCCGCGCGCTGCATGATCGTGGTCTGCGTGTGCCGGATGACATTTCCATAGTGGGATTTGATGACATCCATTTCGCGGCCTACACTACGCCGCCCTTGACGACGGTGCGCCAGGATTTCCGTTTGATGGCAAAACACACGGTTGATTACATTATTGAATTGATCGAAAAGCCGGAGACTGTTTTGGAACAGCGCGTGATTGTTCCACAGCTTGTCGTGCGTCAGAGTACCCGTGCCATCTCGTAAATCGCAGGTTCAGCGTCATGTAAGCGTTTGATTCCAGATTCGAGAATTCGACTACAATAAACATACGCCACTTCTCGAACAGTGAGTAAACGCCAACATGATGAAAACGCGACTCGTAATTCTGATCTGGATTTCGTGCCTGATGATGGTTGCTATTACGGTTGCTCAGGATGCTCCAATGCTGCCCCCATATCGCATCCAGGTGTTTGTGGACAGCGCGTTTGTACGGGCAGCTCCCAGCGCGGACGCCAAACCGATTGCGTCTATTTTCGAGGGGAATATTCTGGAAGCGGTGGGGCGCAACGCAGATGGTCACTGGTTCGAAGTGCATCGTCCGGGGCGGTTGACCAACCTGGGTTGGGTGTCTGATGAATTTGTGAGCAAAAATTTCACCATCGAACTGCTGCCACTGACCGATTCGACCACCGGTGTGATTGGCGCGTCACCTATCGTTGACAGTGGATTCGGGGTCTTTGTACAGCAAGAATCTACTTTGCGTGACGGCCCGTTGTTGGAGGCCGAACGCCTGAGTGTCGTCCCTTACGGCGTGACAGTGCCAGTGATTGAACGGAATGCCGATGCTTCCTGGTTGCATGTCAATTATCTGGGGAATGTGGGTTGGATTTCCGGCTTTAATGTGCGCATTTCAGCCTTTAATCTGTTAAAAATCCCTGAAGGGTTGAATTTGCCCACGCCGCTGGCAGCTAATTTGCCAATCATCCCGCCGGAACTTCAATTCGCCCAGGCCGCGCGCCTCCGCACGTATTTGGACACGCAGGTCGCGATGGCGGTCAATTTGGAATGGTTCTGGTGGTCGGTTTACCGGCGTGAAGTGATGCCCTGCGATCCTCCGGCAGCGATTACTGAATATCAATACAATATCGAAGATGTGCGCGAACTCCCAGAATTGAAGCGGATTGTCCCGCGTTTGGATACGGGCGTGGACAGCCTCAACTCATCTATCGGCACGCTGCAAATCTGCGGCGCGTTGGAAGGGAAAGATGTCATCAGCGCCCGCAACGCAGCCACCAATGCGAAAGTTATTTTCCAGGCGGGGTTAGATAATCTCGATAACCTGGAAAAGTATATCATCCACTAGTTGCGCACATGCTACTTAAAATTGGTTCAAACCATTTTGCCGAAAATCGGTTTGAGCGCGGGATAGGTATCCCGGAATAACTGATATTTCTGGTCATAACGCTCACGATGTTTAGCATTGGGTTGCAGCGTGACTTTGACCGGGAAATATCCAGATGGATTATAGGATTCGAGTTCGCCCAACGAGACTTGTGCTGCCAGCACCGCGCCACGTACACCAACATTTTCGGCATCGACTGCAACAGCTACCGGAACATTGGCGATGTCGGCAAACAACTGACACCAGGCTTGTGATCGGGTTCCGCCGCCGGTCAGCATCATGGTAGTCGCCGGAAGGATGAGCAGGGCATTCAGCGAATGGCGATAACTATTGACCACACCTTCCAATACCGCTCGATAGAGATCAGCTTTGGTTGTGCGCCCGTTCAGCCCGACGAATGCCCCGCGTGCCAGGGGATCCCGAAATGGTGAACGCTCGCCATTCAGATAGGGCAAGTAAATCAGGTGTGATGGTTCGGCTTGCAGCGCTTTTTCGATTAACTTTTCATAATCATCGCTGCCGAATAAATCGCGCACCCATTCCAGGTTGCGGCCCGCCGTGAGCAGCGGCGCGACCTGGATATAGTAAGTCTGTTTGGGATGGGCGAGCGTGATTGCGCCTTGGTCGGGCAACGCGCGCCCAGGCGACGTAAAGGCTATCCATCCGCTCGTGCCCAAATATCCATAAACTGGCCCCGCTTCGCCGCTCCCGGCACCAAGCGTGGTCGCGCCTGCATCGCCTGGGCCATGATGCACGGGTGTTCCCGCTTTCAAGCCGAATGCTTTGGCTGCCGCTTCGCTCAATACTCCAACCTTTGCACCCCCGGTAGTAATCTTCGGCAGCAGTTGGTACGCTTCGCCAACGCCAATTTCTTCCAAAACCGCGAGATCGAGCACAGCGCGCGTGCCTAAATCCATTAGACCGGTGGTCGAGGCGGTAGTGGTGTCGGTGGTGGCTACCCCAGTCAGCTTTAGGGCGAGAAAATCCGCCGCGCCGAGGAATAAATAGCGCGCCGATTCCAAAACTTTGGGTTGTTGCAGCTTCAACCAGAGCAGTTTTGCCAGGAGGCTGCTGGCATCCTGGTCGTTCCCGGTGAGGCTGCGGAGGCGCTCAACCCCGATACGGCGGATGATGCCTTCGGCTTCGGTACGGGCGCGCGTGTCACTGTAGAGGATGACCGGGTGAACCGGATTGCCTTTTTCATCGACCAGAATCAGGTCTTGCATCTGCCCGGTGAGGGCGATGGCTTCGACACGATTAAAATCGTCGCTTTTCGCCAATTCTTTGGAAGCTTCGATGGCTGCTGCCCACCAATCCAGCGCGTTTTGCTCCATAACGCCGCCATCTGCGGTGCGGGTAGCGTAGGTGCGGTAAGCGCTGCGGACGATTTCACCATCGGGTGCGACCAGGGCGGTTTTCAGTCCGGTTGTACCAATATCGAATGCCAGCCAAAGTTTGCGGGGATTCACCACGACATTGTTCCTTCGAGAAATGCAGAACTTGAATTAAGTATAAGCGGTAGCTTCACGTAACGAACGTATATATTTCACGAGTGAGTTTTCACCGGTCTGGACGTGCTCGACGATTTTAGTACCAACAATCGCCATATCAACATCCAAACTGGCAAGCTCCGCAACTTGTTCCGGGCGCTGCAAGCCGATGCCGACACCGACGGGCACAGACGGTTTGATAGCGCGTACCCGCCCGATAATATCCGCTAGAATTGAGCGGAGTTCGCCGCCAATATCGGCAGATTGGCCGGTGGTCATGCTCGTAGACGCTTTGATATAAACCAAATCACCGTTCTCGACGCTCCAGCGCACTGCTTCATCGCTGGCACGGGCATCGAGCAAGGTGATGAATGCCAACCCTAATGCGCGTGCTTTTTGCGCGACCTGAGCACCCTCTACCGGGTCAATATCGGGCGCAATCATCCCATCTATTTCGTTTTCGACACACAATTTGAGAAAGCCGTCGAGGGAGCGACCTACGGCGGCATACGTCATCACTAAACGGGGCTGCGGGAGCGTGCGCAAACCGCCAATCAAGGCCAAAGCGGGTTCGGCGTGGATTCCGCGCTGCCCGGTGACGACCTGATGGGCGCTGGCGATGACCGGGCCATCCATGCGAGGCTCATCGGCAGGGATGCCAAATTCGATCACATCCAGATCAACCGAGGCGCGCACAGAACGAAAAAACTCGTCGGGTGTGGGATAGCCGACAAGAAAATAGCCGCAGAGTGCCATCCGGCCTTGTTTGCGGGTTTGTTGCAGCGTCGTGATCAGCGGATTGGTCACATCCCCACCCCCCACGCCTTCGGCAGTCCTCCCCACTCCATAGAGAGGGGGAGAAAAGCTGAAAATCTGCTTAAACAACGCCTAACTAGGAGATACTGAATCGTGGAATTGGAATTACTCACGAGCGGCGCGACAGGCTGCTGACGGAGACCGCTAGCACGATAATCACGCCCGTTAAAATTTGTTGGATATAGCTGTCCACTTTCATCTGGGTCAGGCCATTGGCGAGGACACCCAAAATCAGGACGCCGAGCAGCGTGCCCAGGACATGCGGTTCACTTTCTTCGCTCATAGTCATGCCGAGGAAGACGGCAGCGATGGCACTGAGCATCAGTACGTCGCCCTGCTTGGGATTGGCAGATGCAAGGCGGCTAGTGAGCATGATCCCGGCAATCGCTGCGCCCAGACCGCTCACGACGAAGGTTGAAAGACGCAGGGCACGGACACGGACGCCGCTCAGGCGTGAAGCTTCTTTGTTACCACCGATGGCATATAAACGCCGCCCGAAAACGGTCTGTTCGAGGACTACCCAGACGACAACTAATGTAATGAGTGTGATGATGCTCAAAAAAGGTAGGTCAACACTGCGTTCGTTCACTATGCCGATGGGAATGCCACCGTTGCCGAACGCGCTAAAGGATTCAGGAATGGCGCGTCCAAAAATAGTGCTGCCGCCGCTGATATAAAGAGCCGCGCCGCCAAAAATGGTCATGGTACTGAGCGTGGCAACAAAGGCCGAAATTCCTATATAGGACACGAGGACACCATTAATCAGGCCGCCGATGACGCCAACCAGCAGCGCTGCGGCTACTGCGACCCAGATGGGCTGACCGTTTTGAAACAAAATGCCGATGACCATGCCGACCAGACTTGCCATCGTGCCCACACTGAGGTCAAAATCGCCGACGACCATTACCACCGTCATAGCGAAGGCAACCACGCCGAGGATGCTCACCTGTTGGGTGATGTTCAACCAATTACCGAGGGTCATGAAAGTGGTGGGTTTCTGCCACCAGAATACACCGACAATCACTAGAAAACCGATCAGTGTGCCGAAGGTGCGCAGATAGCGTGAATAGGGAACTGACCGTGCCGCAATCGGCTTATTTTCCAGTTCACTGGTGGTCATGTTGAATTTCTCCGTAGCATAATGCCAGCAATTTTTCTTCGGTCAATCCCGCTGTTGGAACCATATCGACTAAACTTCCGCCGCGCATAATCAGGATGCGATCCGTCAGGCCGATCAGTTCCGGTAAATCCGATGAGACCATGATGATACCTGCCCCCTTGGCGCTGATCTGGCGGATGAGCGCATAAATATCTGCTTTCGCGCCGACATCAACGCCGCGCGTGGGTTCATCGAGCAAGAGCAAACGAGGCGGACGCGCTAGTGCTTTCGCAAAAACAACTTTTTGCTGATTACCACCGCTCAATTGGCGCACCGTTTGCGCGGGGCCATTCGATTTCAGGCGCACGGATTCGCCCATTGATAGGGCAGTCTGACGTTCGCGGTTGTGATCGAGAAATAATGCCCCCCGGCTGAAATAGCGAAGCTGTGGGAGGGTGACATTGTTGCTGATCGAACGCGACATCACAAGACCTTGCGAACGGCGTTCTTCCGGCAAAAAAGCGATACCTTTATTCCACGCTGCCGTCGCTGACAGATGACCCAACGATTGACCGTCTAGTGTTGCCTGACCAGCCCGGAGTCGATCAGCACCCATCAGCGCCCGTAAAACTTCGGTACGACCTGCCCCATTGAGACCCGCTATGCCGAGAATTTCACCTTCCTTGAGTTGAAACGTAACCTCGCGGATAAAATCACTTGCCAGATCACGCACGTCCAGGAGGATGCGTTCTCCATAAGGCGTTTCGCGAATGGGATACACCTGTTCCAGGGCGCGCCCGGTCATCATGCGAATCAAATCAGCAGGGGTTACATTATGTATTGGTTTGCTATCAACGACACGGCCATCGCGCATGACCGTCACCCAATCCGCGATTTTGAAAATTTCGTCCAGACGATGGGATACATAAAGCACCGCGCATCCACGTCCGCGCAGCCCATCAATCACATTGAAGAGCATCGCTGTTTCCTGCCCGGACAGCGATGCGGTGGGTTCATCCATCACATACACAGATGCTGGAGATTCACCGCCTGCCTCATTGCCCATAAAAGCGCGGGCGATGCTGACCAACATCTGGTCGCCAGGGCTGAGTCGTGCCATTTGCCGGTTGGGGCTGATATGGCTAACGCCCAAATGTGCCAAAACCGAACGGGCGCGCTCGTTAAGCGCTTTCCAGTTGACGAAAACCCCGGCTCGTGTGGGATAGGGCTGGCTCAGGAAGATGTTTTCGGCAACCGAGAGGTGTGGAACAATGTTGAGTTCCTGGTGGATGAAGCGTAAACCGAGGTCAAATGCATCATGCGCGTGGCGAATAACTACCGAGCGTGCGCCCCGGTTGATTTGAATAGAGTCCGGTTGTAAGACACCCGCCAGGATTTTGATGAGGGTGGATTTGCCCGCGCCGTTCTCGCCCATCAGCGCGTGGACTTCACCCGCACGCAGATCGAGCGATGCATCAATCAGCGCGGGAATACCACTATAGGTTTTGTTCGCACTGATAACCGTCAACAACGAGGGCGAATCAGATGGAGCGATCATTTTGTACCATCTTGGATAAGGGTGAACCAACGGCTCGCCCTTATTTGGCTCACTGAAAGTATGCTGTCCGGTAAATCCGTAAAACAGACAGCATCGAAAAATTCATGCTACGTTTTGGGCAGGAAGTCGGTCACGTTGGCCGCTGTCACCAGATGAGTCGGGACATAAACCGTCTTCTGGTTGATGGTTTCGCCGCCAAGATATTTTTCGATCTGGTCGGCGACTGTACTGCCGATAGCGTTGAAATCCTGGGCAACTGAGGCTTCAAAATTGCCACCTTTGGCAATGGCGTCGAGCGCTTGCGGGTTGGCGTCGATACCTACAATGATGATACCTTCTTTGTCGCGGCCAGCCGCTTCAATAGCTTGGAGTGCACCGAGAGCAGGTTGATCCCAGGCTGCCCAGACCGCCGAAATGCTGCCGGGGTCGGGGTTAGCGGCGAGAATGGCTTCCATTTTGGCGCGCGAGTCGGCAATGCCACCGTCGGTCACATCGGGGACAACCGTGTCAAGGATTGAAATGTCGGGCGAGTTGCCGAAAATCGCCTCGGCGATGACGCCGCGCTTCTGCACCGGGGGATAGGGCGGGAATTCAAACATGACAACTTTGCCTGCACCGTTGAGGCGATCCACCACATAGCTGGCGGTTTCGGCAGCCATCGCGTAACCATTGCTGGTGACGTTGACGACCAATTCCGGAACTGCACCTGCATCCATGCCGAACACGGGGATTCCAGCGTCATTTGCATCTTTCAACGCCGGAACCTGGGAAGGGTCAACATTTATGACAATTGCATCTACGCCCTGCGTGACCACATCTTGTAGCCGACTGTTGAGGGCTGCTATATCACCAGCGGTATCGACGACATCCACAGTCCAACCTTTATCTTCCGCTGCGGCTTTGAAGCCATCTACCATGAATTGTGTGCCAGGTTGCGCCAGATAAGGGGTCAGGACGGCAACCGTGGGAGCAGAATCCTGAGCAGAAACGAAAGGAACAGCAAAGGATAGGGCAAAGATTGACATCAACAAAAATAAGAATAGTAACCGTTTTTTCATCGGACAGTCTCCTTGTTGCGCTATGAACATATCCAGGGCGAAACGTACAACTTCATTGTACTTTCGCCCTGCCTGAATTGCTACCATTCACAAGTTTTAGCTTGGCGAAAAATAGCCTACCACGTCACATGATAAAGGCAGCTATCCGCGCCTTTTTTGCGGCAGGGAGAGTTGGTGTCGTGAAATACTGCGAGAACACCGTTAGCAGGTTTGAAACGACGCGCCAGACCGAGGATGATGCCATAATCCAGGTCGCAGGGAAAGGGATTGTCCGCCAATACATCAATCTGGCGGCTGTTGACTACACTGGATGAGTAATGACCGATGTCCCCGCCACGATGATTGATGTGGTAGGCGTCGTCCAAAGATATAAACGCCTTCTGAATCGAATCGATTTCCGGAGGGAAAATTGCATTCTCCGGCACTTTTGTCCCTGTGCTGGTCAGATTCAGTTTCGCATTTTTCGAGAGTGAAATTTCACGATAAAAATCCAGGATAGGCTGCAATTTGTACCACTTCTCAGCCTCCAGTTTATCCAGACCGTATTTTGCCAACAAGGGACGTGCGCCAGCGCTCATCCCGGCGATAACCGACAGCATCGACTGCCCCAGCACTTCAACATTTGGGTCGAATGAAACGAACTCGGCCATTTTACTTCTCCACTGCGTAACACCTAATTTGATTGTAAGCAAGGAAGGCTTGCTGTTACGTAAAGGATTGCAATATATCCATCGATGTGGCGCGGCAATGACAATCGTTAACGATTTAAGACTGGCAGCATACGTGTAACGAGGAATCCAATTACGATCAACAGCAAGATTAGTGCAGCGACAATACGGGTTCGCGTCCAGAATGGCATACGAATCGTGGGAATACGCCCGATGGTCAGGGGATCATAATCGCCCGGAGAATCGTCGCCTAAGTCATCTATATCGCGGTCATCTGGGTATTCACTTTCATCCAACCAGTCGTCACGCCGTTTGCTGGGACTCATCCTGAACCTCTCGTTTGCAGACTATAAGGAAAGATTGTTGATGAAATGGCGAAGGGTCGCTACCGCCAATTCGTACTCGTCAAGTGGCAGATGTTCGTTCGGCGTGTGGTCGAGATTGCTGTCCCCTGGCCCGTAGGCAATAATTGGGCATTTCCAGGTCACGCCGACGACATTCATGTCGCTCGTTCCCGTTTTGAGAACGAAGCTTGGCTGCCCGCCGTTTGCACGGATAGCCACCGACATCCCGCGCACCAGAGGGTTGGTTCGATTGCCTTGATAGGCGTATTCCATACTGTAGGGGCGTAACTCGCCGCCGTCGGGCGCGAACTGTGATACGGTGTCGAATACTTCCTGCGGGGTCAGCCCCGGCGGAAGGCGGAAGCCCATCGTCATTTTTAGAGTGTCGCAAAAATAATCGGACTCGGTGTTGATGGTACGCAAACTCGCCATGACCTGATCGAAATAGCGCTCAATGCCCTCATTTTTCTCGCGCGCCCACTGCTCAACTTTCCCCCAGAATCCAGCACCAAGCGCACCAACCGTTGGTTCCGGACGGGCAGTATGGGCAATCGGATGAGAAAGCGTGTAGTCCATGAGAAGTCGCCCTTTGTAACCGAGCGTGATACGGGCAGCACTGCTGGGTTCGCCGATGATGCAGTAGTCAGGCGTGAAGCGATCACGGGCGTAATATGCCCCTTTGCTGGTAGCGACTTCTTCTTCGACGGCGCCGATGACGACCACGCGCCAACCGGCTGGAATCAGAGCTTCAGAGGCGGCCTGGGCGAAAGTGGCTAACGAGCCTTTGGCATCCACACTGCCCCGCCCGAATAATCTCCCTTCTTCAATACGAACGGGTATTTGTCCCGGAACGGTATCAATGTGACCGAGCAAAACCAGGGTGTGTGGTGCGTTATGTGCGCCGCGTTCGCCGCAGGCATTACCGGCCTCGTCAATGGTGGCACGGAAACCGTTGTTGCCCATCCAATCTACCAGATATTGCACGGCAGGGGATTCGTGGGTTGATGGGCTGTAGCGGCGAACCAATTCAATTAACATCTCATGGGACATGCGTGTTCACTCTCAAACGTTTTTGGACGGAATTCGAAATTACGATAGATTTCCCCTCCAATCCATTTTCTGTGAATTTTCATCAGGATGGAGGGAGAACTAATTGTTAGCTGTGTGCTGCTAACTGGAAACGACGCTGCAACATCGGTACGAGTCCCCCTGCGTCGATAATGGCCTGCACCGATGGCGAAAGGGCTGGAAAGTTAAAGGGTTTTCCGGCGACAATCACCTGGCTGTGTTCCAAATCGAGCGTAATCACGTCGCCAGTTTCAACATGAGCATGAACCGCCGCACAAACGATGGGCAGGACACCCTGGTTGATGCAGTTTCGGAAGTAAATGCCGCTGAATGATCCGGCTATGACCGCGCCGACGCCCACATATTTCAGGCAGGTTACCGCCTGTTCGCGGCTGCTGCCCATGCCCCAATTGCGTCCGGCGACAATCACATCACCGGGGCGCACTGCCTGGGCGAAAGTGGGGTCGAGGTCTTCCAGGGCATGAGCGGCGATTTCTTCCGGTGTTTTCAGGTTGTAGGTGTACTTGCCCGGAAAAATCACGTCGGTATTTACGCTGTCGCCATACACCCATACGCGATGCTCGGTCATGATAAAAGCTCCCTGGGGTCAGCTATTGCGCCTTTAATAGCGCTGGCGGCGACGACATATGGACTGGCGAGATAAATGGGCGCATCCGATGTGCCCATGCGACCCTTGAAATTACGGTTGGCGCTGCTAATCGTGGCTTCATTGGGGGCAGGGACACCCATATGGTTGCCCATGCACGGGCCGCATCCTGGTGTGCCAAGCGTTGCACCAGATTCTAAGATGGTCGCTAGTGCGCCGCTGCGGGTTGCCGCGAGAAGCACCTCAGAACTTGCCGGAATGACAATAAGGCGACAGCGCACTTTCTGACCACGAAGGATTTCAGCGGCGGCCTCTAAATCTTCCAACCGGCCATTGGTGCAGGTTCCAATAAACGCCTGCTGTACGGGTTGACCGACAGCCTCCGAGATATTGACGACATTATCCGGTTGGTTGGGCAGCGCGATTTGGGGTTCTAAGTGGGTGACATCCAGTTGATATTCATCGGCGTAAACGGCGTCAGCGTCGGGATAAATCGGCGTATAATCGCGGATGCGCTTGGTTTCCAGATAATCGAAAATGGCTTGATCGGGCGGTAGGTAAGCATTCATCGCGCCGAATTCGGCCATCATGTTGGGGATGACGGCGCGTTGGTCGAGCGATAAAGTCGCTAGAGTGTCACCGGCAAACTCAATTGAGCGATATTGACCGCCATCGACACCGCGATCTCCGATCAGGCGCAGACTCAGGTCTTTGGCGGTTACTCCTGGCGGAAGTTTACCGGTGAGTGTCACGCGCATGGCTTCCGGCACACGCACCCATAATTCGCCGGTTGCCCACAGCGCGGCCATTTCGGTACGTCCGACGCCCATGCCATAGGAACCGAGCCATCCAAAGTGCGTGCTGTGACTGTCCGATCCGAGAATAGTCTCGCCAGGGAGTACCAGCGCTTCCTCGCTGATAACCTGATGGCAGATGCCGCGCCCAACCTCAAAATGATGCTCGATGTTTTGCAACTTCACCCATTCGCGGATTTCAGCATGATTTTGCGCGTGCTGGGTGGTGGGGGCAGGGACGGCGTGATCGAGTGTGATGACGATGCGTTCCGGGAATCGGATTTTGGCCGCGCCGGTTTTCTCGAAAATTTTGCGGATGGCAGCCGTATTGTCGTGACTGAAAATAACATCGGGTGTTGCGTCGAGGATGTCCCCAGCGCGCGCGGATTCGATTCCAGCAGCACGTGCCAGGGCCTTTTCGGCAAAGGTATAACCGCTCATACTTTGGCTGCCGCCTCCATCAGGAGATCGTCGACTTCACTCAAGGATAGACTTTTTACATCCGCCAGCCGTTTGATTTCCTGGGTGATTTCGCGCAAGGTGGTGTCATCCAGGCCGAGGCCGAGTTTTTGCGAACGTTCGCGGATTGAATTCCAACCTGTCAACCGATGACCGATGGCGATCTCCCGTGAAAGACCGAAATCTTCAGGTTTCAAAATTTCATAGGTTCCAGGGTCAGCCAGCACTGCTTTAGCATGAATGCCCGCTTTATGGATGAAGGCGCTCGACCCAGTAATGTAATTGTTGAAAGGGATTTCAATGCCGCAGGTATCAGCAATCAATTGATCCAACTGCGGTAGCAAACGCAGATTGTATTTTTCGACAAAAGTGCGGCGCAAGGTATATAGACGCGCAATCAAACCGCCGAGCGGGGTGATGCCGTTGCGTTCGCCGATGCCCAGGATAGTCGCGTCGATGTGGGTTGCCCCGGCTTCCAGGGCGGCGCAGGCGTTGGCAATCGCGCAGCCGCTGTCGTTGTGGCCGTGAAATTCGATGTCAAGTCCGGTCAAGCGAATGAGCTGCTGCACCATCGAATACACCTGATTAGGAGTTGCTACGCCAACGGTATCGGCGACGCCGAGGCGGTTGACCATGCCCAGGTCAGCCACCGCGAGGTACACGCGCAATAGATCGGCCTCGCGGCTGCGGAAAGTATCTTCGGTGCTGAAGCGCAAAATGATGTCGGGCTGCTGCCCCCGGATAAATGACATCACTTCACCTGCAATGTCGATAATCTGGCGGATATTTTTGCCGTGACTATGCTGCATCAACTGTGGCGATGTGCCAATCACAATATCGAGGCCGTGTACACCGGTATCGAGCGCACGCATAGCGTCGTCGCGGTTGCAGCGGATGTGCGTGAGAATACGCGCTTTGAAACCTGCGTTCACAACCGCGCGAATATCGGCTTCGCTTTGGGGCGAGGCGCAGGGCGAAGTCATTTCTAACATTTCGACGCCGAAATCGTCCAGCAATCCGGCGATTTCAAGTTTTTGGGCTGTTGAGAAGGTGGCGGTGCTGAACTGCTCGCCTTCGCGTAATGTACTTTCAATAATGCTGTATTTTTCAAAAGGCATTGTTCAAAACCTCCTCGATGATGGCGACAGCCTGCCACAAATCTTCATCATTCATAACCAATGGGGGCAGCAACCGTAAAACGGATGGGCCAGCAGGCAGCGCCAGAACGCCGCGTGTTTGCAATTCTTTCAATATAGGGGCCACTTTGCCGCGTAATTCGATGCCGAACATGAAGCCGCGACCACGCACCTCGCGGACGGCTTTTTCGGACAGGTTGGCCGATAAATGGGCGCGTACTTCGTCGCCTAACGTCCGTGCATGAGCAATTAAGTCGGTGTTTTGCAGGACATCCAGGACGGCTAATCCTACGGCGCAGGCCAATGGATTGCCGCCGAAAGTGCTGCCATGCGCGGCAGGCGTGAGTTCACCAATGCTTTCATGCATCAGTACCGCGCCCGCAGGAATGCCCCCGGCGATGCTTTTGGCGACAGTCATCAAGTCGGGTTGGATGCCGTCGTGCTGGTGGGCAAAGAGATAACCTGTACGGCCAAACCCAGTTTGCACTTCATCGATGATGAGCAGCGTGCCATTGGCATGACAGAGTTCTAACGCGGCCTGTAAATAACCGGCTTCGGCTGGATGAACGCCACCTTCGCCTTGCACAACTTCCAGCAGTACAGCGGCAGTATTTTCGTTTAATGCTTCGCGCAGACGGTCAATGTTGTTGTAGGGAACATGAGTCACATCGGCGATGAGCGGCAGGAACGGTTCGCGATAGGTTTTTTCCCAGGTAGCACTGAGCGCGCCCATCGTCCGGCCATGAAAGCCGCGCATGGTGGCGATGACACCCGTTCGTCCGGTTTTGAGGCGGGCGATTTTCAACGCGCCTTCGTTGGCCTCCGCGCCGCTGTTGCACAGGAACACGCGGCTCATGCCAGAAGCTTTGCAGAGTTCAGCCTGGAAGTGCGCCCGCACCGGATTATGAAACAATTCCGGGCAGGTGATGAGTTGGGCAGCCTGCTCTTGAATGGCTTTCAATATGGCAGGGTGGGCGTGGCCGAGATTGGCTGTCCCCTGGCCGCCAACGCAATCAATGTAGCGATTGCCGTCGGCATCCCAAAGAGTCGCGCCTTCGCCACGCACAATTTGAAGATCGCGTTTCAGGTATGCACCGCTGCTGTGGGCGTCTTCGAGCGTGTTGAAGTCGATTATTTCATTCAGCATAGGCCACCTCTTGTGAAGCGGTTATACCCTGCCATGCGGCATCGCGGACGATGTGAGTCCCGCCGCCGTTCAGTGCTGCGTTGATGGGCGATTCAAGTCGCGAATCTGCCAGGATGACGCGGGCGGCATTGGCTTGCTGTGCGGCGAGGAGTTTCTTTTTCATACGACCAGCGGCCAGTGGTTCGTAAGTTGAAATTTGCTGAAGGGGAAATTGTGGGACGACGGTGGTGGGGTCTTGAATATCGCGCAGGAGGCCGGGAACGTTGCTCAGAATAATGAGCGTGTCAGCGCTGAGTTCGCGGGTGATATTGGCGGCGATCAAATCACCATCCACGTTCAGCCGCTCAAAGGCTTCGCCCATCGCTACCGGCGCGATTATGGGGGTGATTCCCGCGTCGAGTAAAGTATTGAGTACCGCCGTGTTAATGCCGGTGATTGTGCCGGTGTGGTCGTCGCGGACGATGATTTGGCGTCCATCGCGTATGGCACGGATGGCAGTTTTGCGGCGCGCCTGGATGATATTCGGGCCAGCCAAGCCAATTGCGTTGATGCCCAGGGCGGCAAGCTGCGCCGTGATTTGCTGATTCACGGAAGCGGCGGCAGCGCTAAAAATTTCAATCGTGCGGGCGTCAGTGTAGCGGCTGGTGTGGCCGCCTGCCGTCACCAAAGTTTGCGCCGGATAGCCGACTTCTTCTGCCAAGCGATTGGCGGCGTCACTTGCGCCGTGTACCAGCACCCAGCGTTCACCGGATAGGATGCGGGCGGCTAAATTTTGTAAGACGGCGGCCTGGTCAACTCCCGCGCCCCCGCCGAGTTTGAGTACGTTGATGGTCATGGATAGAGTCCTCCAAAGGTAAGCCCGGTTGTTTCTTCAAAGCCACACATCAAATTCATGCATTGGACGGCTGATCCCGCCGCACCTTTTCCCAGGTTGTCGATGGCACACAGCAGAACAGCGCGCCCGGAATTGGCATCATATTCCCAGCCGACATCAGCATAATTCGTCCCGGCTAGCAATCGTGGTTCAGGATGGCGATGGATGCCTGTTTTATCGTGGATGACGCGCACAAACGGTTCGTTATTCCACATGCCACGATAGGCGCTCCATAATTCTTTTTCCGGTAAATTGCGGTGCAGGGTGATATGCACGGCTGCCGACACACCACGCACGAGTTCAACGCTGGTTACGGAAAGGCGAATGTCAAATGCGCCGCAGTCCGCAAGGGATTGTTTGACTTCAGCTTCGTGACGGTGACCGGTCAACTGGAAAGGGCGCACGACACCGACCCGCGCCGGATGATGGCTGGAATCAGTAGGGGTTTTGCCTGCTTCGCTGCTGCCGACTTTGGCATCGATGATGATGGGCTGGTCGTCTTTGAGCAGTCCGGCTTTCACCAGCGCCCAGACTGCCAGGGTTGTGGCTGTCGCGTTGCAGCCGACACCACTGGCATATTTTGCCGAGCGCAGAGCTTCGCGATTGAGTTCCGGCAGGCCATAAACGAAGCGGCCTAGCCACGCCGGAGCCGCATGATCGTGCCCATAAGTGGCGGCGTACTGTGACGGATCGTGCAGACGAAAATCAGCGCTCAAATCGATGATGCGCTCGGCCAGCGATGCATACCGTTCGATCTGGTTCTGGGCTTCACCGTGCGGCAGCGCCAAAAATAATACATCGCAGGCTTCGAGTGTCTTTTCGCTGATGAAGCGAAGCTGCGTCCGCCCACGCAGATGCGGATGGACTTGATACAAAAATTTGCCGATATTGCTCTCGGACGTGGTCTGTACCACTTCCACGCCGGAATGATCGAGCAGCAGGCGAAGGAGTTCGCCGCCAGTGTAGCCGCTGCCGCCAACGATGCCTACGCGCATTATGCCGTCACCTCAGCCGATTGGAGCGCGAAGCTCACGACTTCGGCGGCGATGTCAACACCAGTTGGTGCGCTGCTGTTGCGGAATTCCATTGTGTGGTTGACTTCGTTGACGAGGAAACCACGATCCGGGTCTTCGAGGACATCAATTGCGACCACGCCACCGCCGACAGCCTGCGCTGCGCGTTGGCAGATGTCATCGAGTTCGGGCGTGATTGGGCAGTTGGAGGCTTTGCCACCGCGTGCTGTGTTGGTAATCCAGTGCGGTGAGTCGCGGTAAATGGCGCAAATAGTACGGTTGCCGACTACAAATGCGCGGATGTCGCGGCCTGGTTTAGCGATGTATTCCTGCACGTAGTAGATATGATGGTTGTAATCGCCCAGAGTTTGGCGATGTTCGATGATGGCTTCGGCGCTCTCCTGGTCGTTGACTTTTGCCAGCAGTCGTCCCCAGGAACCTGTGACTGGTTTCAAAACAGCCGGATAACCCAGATTCTCAATTGCCTGAATCGTGCTGTCGGGGTCAAAGGCGACACGGACGGCGGGCTGCGCCACACCGGCTTTTGTCAGGGCGATGGTTGTCAGCAGTTTGTCGGCACAGGTCGAAGCAGTGTGATAATTATTGATGGCATTAACGCCCCAACTTTCCAGGACTGCCAGCGAATACAGCCCGCGCGAGGTGCTGACGCTGCGTTCGACAATCACATCATAATCACGCCAGGGAATTCCGGAGGGAGCAAGCTGCTCCGAACCGGCGGTGATGTCGATGTTAATGGTGCTGTCCGCGATGATGTCCGGCTCGACGCCGCGTGCCTGGAACGCGCCGATCAATAATTTTTCTTCTGGTCGGACATGCGTGATAATGACTCCGATCCGCATTTACTCACCCCAATCTTCCTGAACTTCAGGGGCAAGTTCGAGCGCAACCGGGTTCAAGCTGACAATTTCGAGTTCCGCGCCACAATCCGGGCAGGGAATAAGCTCGTGCTGCATGGCGTTGGCTGGGATTTCCACATTACCACCGCATTCGGGACAGGCTGGTGCAGACATTTTCATTGATCTCCTTTAGGTAGCTAAAGTCACTTATCGTCATTGGCAAACAAAAACCGCTGTCCAGATGGTCTGGACAGCGGCTTGGAACGCCCTCGTGTGGGCGCAGCGCAACTATCCAGACCTTCAGGTCGGCTTCTTGCTCTGCTTTTTCTTGCTGTCGAACGGATTAAAGGTCAACATAATCAATTCCTGATAGAAACAAAAAACCTGCCGTCTGGGCAGGTTTGCTTGTGAGTTACACTGTCACGAAAGCAAAATTCCCAGACATCAGTCGGGCTGGAACTTCTTCGCCTTCTTGCAGATTGACAACATAATCATTTCGCAAACGCCTTCTATAAACTCAACACAATTAGAATATCGTTTTGCGACCTGTAGAACAATGTGCAACCTGCATGAAATTGAATGTGCATATTTAATATCTTGGATCGTAAGGTGCGGTGTAACGCTGGGATTGGTGGTATAGTTTCGGGGATCAATCCACTCATTTTCCCCGGTGAAAGGTAGGCTGCGATGCCCAAACGATACCCCATCTGGATCATTTTTATCACATTAATCGCCATGCTCGGCCCGATTCAGGCGATTGGGCAAGATAATTCGCTGCCCGATAAACCGCAAATTTTATGGGATACCTGGGGCGTACCGCATATTTTTTCGCCGGATGATGCTGGTTTGTTTTATGCCTTCGGTTGGGCGCAGGCGCACAATGATGGCGATTTGATCCTGAAGTTGTACGGTCAAGCACGCGGACGCGCTGCTGAATATTGGGGCGCGGATTTCCTCGACAGTGACAAATTGGTACGGACGCTTGGGATTCCGCAGCAGGCGGTGGAGGGTTACAACGCCCTTCCCGATGAATTTCGCGTATACATGGACGCATTCACGAAGGGCTTCAACGATTATGTAACCGCCAACCCCGATGCCATCGGCGACCAATGGAAAGCTGTGATGCCGGTTACGCCGACGGATGTTATCGGACATGGAATCCGTGTCCTGCGTTATGAGTTTGTGGCGCACACCGGGATTGAATATGCCCTGGGGCTGGCACAACCGCCCAGCGATGGATCGAATGGCTGGGCGATTGCGCCTTCGCGTTCGGCCAGTGGCAACGCCATGCTGGTCGCTAATCCGCACCAACCCTGGTCAGATTTAGGATTGTGGATCGAAGCGCAGTTGGTGTCACCGGATGTGAGTGTGTATGGTGCGGCGCTGGTCGGCAACCCGGTTCTGGGAATTGCCTTTAATCCTTACCTAGGTTGGACACATACGGTCAACACACACGATGGCTGGGATTTGTATCGGCTGACCCTTTCCAAAGATGGCAAATCGTATTTGTACGATGGCGAAGAAAAGCCCTTGGATGTGCGCGAAGAAACGATCCAGGTGCGGCAGGAAGATGGCATGCTCCAGGCCGTTCCGCTGACTATTATGAGTTCGGTGCATGGGCCAGTCCTTTCAACCCAGGCCGATGGTACAGCGCTGGCGTTGCGAGTCGTGGGCGAAAACACTTTCGCGGCAGGGCAGGAGTGGTGGGAGATGGGCAAGGCGAAAAATCTGAAGGAATTCGAGGATGCCCTACGCCCGCTGCGCATTCCCATGTTCACTGTGATTTATGCAGATCATGACGGCAACATTATGCATCTGTTCAACGAGCAAGTGCCGGTGCGGTCAGAAGGCGATTGGGTATTCTGGAACAATACGACGCAAATTGATTCGTCGCATCCAGCGATTATTCCCGGTGATAGTTCCAAATATTTATGGACAACCTATCATCCTTACGAGGATTTGCCGCGCGTTGTGAATCCAGCATCGGGCTGGGTGCAAAATGCCAATGAGCCACCCTGGACGGCGACCCTGCCGCCGCCGCTCAATCCGGCTGATTATCCGGCCTACATGCTGCCGCCGCCCTATATCTGGCCGCGTCCGGTGAATTCGATGCGGATGTTGAGCGAAGATAGTTCGATTACGTTTGACGAACTGGTGCAGTACAAACAATCAACGTTTTTGGAACTCACCAATTGGTGTCTGGATGATTTAATCGCGGCGGCGGAAGCATCCGATGATGATTTGCTGAAACGGGCGGGCGGCATTCTGGCGAAATGGGATCGCCAGACGAATGCTGACAGTGTAGGTGCGGTGTTGTTCGCGGCCTGGGCGAATGATTATCTAACAACAGCAGGTTTTGCGGCCTTCAAGACGACCTGGGACATCAATGACCCGCTCAATACGCCGCGCGGATTGTCTGACCCGCAAGCCGCGATTGCCTCGCTCAAAAAAGTGGGCAAACAGTTGGATGCACTCAAGGCATTGGGCGGCGGCATGGATGTCAAATATGGCGACATATTCCGGTTGCGCTACGGGAAATATGATTTACCCGCCAACGGCGCGCCGGATTTGTTGGGTTCATTTCGTGTGCTGACGTTTGTGCAGGATAAAGACCGTCGTTTCCGTCCGGTGCATGGTGATTCGTATATCGCTGTAGTTGAGTTTTCTGTTCCGGTTCATGCCAAAGTGCTGCTGAGTTATGGCAATTCGACTCAGCCGGATTCACCACACAATGGCGATCAACTGGAATTGTTTGCGAAAAAGGAACTGCGCGATGCGTGGCTGACACGCGATGAAATCATGAAGCATCTGGAAGATCAGACAAATTTCTGAGGCAGAGTACAAAGTTCAAAGTAGAGAGTGAAAGATAAAGTGAGAGCATAGGGCAGCGATTTAAATCGCTACCCTATTTTAGAATATCAGCCTGAGCCGCCCAGCGCGGGGTCGCGGTTGGAAACCGGCGGCAGCAGAATGTCGATCAAATCGAGGTTGCGGCTGGCTTCGGCGAGATTATTGAGGGCCGTATCGACAATATCAGTAGTCAGGAAGCGGTCTGAACCGGTGCGGGCGCAGGCTTCATCGAGACTGGCAATGGCATTGTTGGTCTGTGTGACTGCCGTTTGCAGCGCGCGCACCGCCGGGACGAAAACCGGCTCCAGGATTAGATCGGTCTCGGAAAATTCAACATCTTTGATGGAGCCGGGATTGGAATCGCAGCTCATGCTTTGTCCTGTAGCGAGGCTGTTCCAGATGCTGCTGATGGTGTAATAGGTATTAACCGTCGTAGCATAGCCATTATAGACTTTGCCCAGCAATCGCCCGTAAGGGTAAACGTAAGCGGCGTCGGGCACGGTTGTGAAAAATGTCCCCGGTACGGCAAGGTGCAAATTCCACGCGCCCAGCCAGTAGTACCGATCCACATACCAGAATTGCAGCCAGAAATTATTGCCCGAACCCAGGCGACCTGTGATTTCGACACGGGCAGTTTCGGCGGGGAAATCAATCCGTTGGCCGGGGGCGAAAAACTGCTGGTCATACATATACATGGTGTTCGTGACCGTCACCGTCGGGCCGCGCCGCCGCACGAAACTGACCGGATTGATGCCATCGGCAGGCAGGGCGAGCATATCGCCGCTCCATACCAGCAGCCACGAAGCTATCCAACCGGGTTGATCGTTAAAACGCACCTGAATCCAATGTGCGTCGGTGGTGCGCCCCGTTGCCATAAGGGTGGTTGCGGGCGGCACAATATCCAGTCGTGCGAATGCCTGCCCCGGCCCTAGGCGCAAGACGCTGTAATCCTGGGTCGTCACATAAACGCCGGTTGAGGGTAGTGGTTCTTCCGTCGCTACTTGATCTTGCGCCAAGACGGGCAAAATGGAGAGCGACAACAGACCAAAAAGAAGTGTGAGCAGCAGTCGTCGCATCATTTATTTTCCCGCTCCGAATGAACCCGGTTCGTTCGTCCAGACTACTAAATCGCCAATTCCCGCCGTTAAATCGGTGATCGCCCCACTTGCGACATCCAGAATCAGCGTATGCTGACCGACGCCATCCTTGCTCTCGTCTTTGGGCAGCTTGGCCTGGAGGGCAACATAACGGCTGTCTGGCGACCAGTGGAAAGCCCCATCATAGGTGCGCGCGCCGGTTTCTGGGACGCAGTAAGTGCGCGTCAGACCGGTTTGGCTGTCCCACACGCCGACTTGCTGTGTGCGTCTGCCCGTTGAAAATGCGGTATAGCGTCCATCATCTGACCATATGCCGTCATATAAATTACCCAGGCGGCGATTTTCTTTGGTCGCGACATCATATTGATACCAGATAGGCGGCACGTTATAAGGTGTCGGGTAATGGTAGAACAATCTGTCGCCTAAGCCTTCCCAACCGACATACAAATCTTGTTCGGGATATTCGGTCAGGCGGGCAAAATACGATGACTCTTTCGTTTCAGTGTTGTAGACAAAGTAGGCATAGCCAGGGTTGATGCCGGTGCTGAAGGTCGTGCGCACGACGGCCAACGGCCCACCCGGTTGACGGCTTATCAGTTCGCCCTGGACACCGTTGATGAAAATCCCGCCGTCCCACCAGGGTTTCGGGTCTGGGAATACACCCAGGATGTCGCGTTGATACAGGTAGTCATAGTATCCAGGCTTATCCGGTATCTCTCCATAGGTCTGATATTCGAGTGTTTTCGCGCCTGACCACCAGATGCTATATGGGTAGGGTTTTTCTTTGTCGAACAATACTCGCTGGTCGGTTCCATCGGGGCGGACGACAAAAATCTCGTTGGTGGTGTCGGCCAGAATCCATTTTTCATCCGGTGAGAAGGTGCATTGCAGGCCTTCACCGCATAATGGAATAGTAGTGTCTTCATAGCGCCGGCCATCTTCCGGCTCAATCGCCCACAAAGTATCGCCTGTGACCGGCCCGACTAATCGCCCATTGGGACTGTAATCTGGCGGCGGCGAATCGAGTGTGTAGAGCGTTTTGGCGGGGCAGAAATCCTGGGTTTGGTCGCGCATGGATTGATCCACCAGCGTTTCTGGGCGTGGAGGTGGGGTTGGGGTGATGGTCGGTGTGAGCGTGGGTTGTGCGTAGCTGATCGGGTTGTAGGTTGGTGTCGAGGTTGGCAGCACAGCAATTCGATTTTCGGCCTGATATTCTGCCCCTGCGGTAGCGGTTCCCCACGACAGCATGGTTTGATAGGAGGTCGTAAGCCGGAAAATAACCAATTCACCGGGCAGGCTGGATACCGCGACCAATTTTTCGTCTGGGCTGAGGGCGACGCTGCCCATATCCCGCTGGAAATCGCGGTAAAATTCATCGCGGATCGGGTCAAGTGGGTGCGAATCAGCCGGTGGATTATACGAGCCGTTCAGCCGCAGACCATCCGCCACATTAATCATCATGGTTTGCACACTGTAATCGCCATAATCATAACCGGGCTGCGGCGTGCCGATTCCTTCGCACACCAACTCTTCCATCTTGTTCACCTGTTCCGGCGGCAAACCGTCAATCATCTTTGCCCAATCTTTGGCATAGGCATCGGCTTGATCGGGGTAGCGGGCGGTCAGGCAGGCAGGCACGCCGGGAATGATGACAGGTGTGGCGGTAGGATAGAGCAAATCGGGTGAAATGGATGAGATTGCGGCGCTGCTGGATTGGGTTGACAGCCGTTCGCAAACCAGATTTGCTAACTTTTCGACTTCATCGTTACGCAGTTTTAAGGTTGCGTTGTACCAGGCTTTAGCAAGTTGATCCGATTGGTCATGATATTTGTTGAGCAGACAATTGGGTGTGCCGTCGGGCGCGAAGTCTGCGCCGAAGATGCGGGCAGGAATATCGTTGCTATTTCCTTCGCCGTAGACATAAGCTGTGTGGTCGTCTACCCAGCCATAATAACGATTACCTCCTGGCGGCAAATCGTCGCCTGCCATGAACCAGAGCTGCCCTTGATCCATGCTGTATATTGCGACTTCATTGCTGGGTGCATATGGCCCATAGGAATTGCTGGAATAGATGACGAAGTAATGCTCCCAATCCGGGCTAGGGATAATTTGCTCGATGGGGCGACCCAAAAGCGATTCGAACATCAAGGTGCGCGTCTTACCGGTGGTCACATCCAAAATCTGGACGCCGGGTGTGCCGTTCTCGTCAAATTGGGTGAGAAAACTCAAGCCATCGCGGGCGGTTTCGATGACTGAACCACGCAGCGGGAGCGCTTTACGATCAACAACTTCGCTGGTTTTCAAGCTCCACAGTCGCCATTCGTTACCACTCAGGGTCACGATGCTGGCATTATCCGGAGTGAAGAAGAATTGGTCAAAGCGGCGCGAATAACGCAGGTCTTCGGCTACCACTGACAGTGATTTGGTGTCAAAGCGTTGAAAATCGCTGACGATGACTGACGCATTTTTGTTATAGGCCAGGATGCGGTTTTTCCGCGTGCGCGAATAATAGCCCAGGTCACGCAGCGCGGGCACG
Organism: Chloroflexota bacterium; assembly: GCA_039933955.1. Classification (GTDB taxonomy): domain Bacteria; phylum Chloroflexota; class Anaerolineae; order Aggregatilineales; family Phototrophicaceae; genus CFX2. Next base: position 3,519 of record JBDTNB010000026.1, on the reverse strand, counting down.
ATGTCGCCCTCAAACCTTCCGGTAGTCATGTTGTAAATTTCGACTTTTTCGCCGCTGTTGGTCTTGCGCCGGATCAGGAGATGTTCGCCGTCGGGATTCAAGACCATTTGCTGAGTATTGTAAGGACTGGCGAGAATAAATTGCCCCTTTTTATCCTGCTCATCGTACACAAACAGCAAGGATTGCAGGCGATCATCATTTGAGGCTGGAACGGTCAGCAAATCAATCAACGTGACCGTAAGCGGGTGATAATTCCAGACTCGCTGATAATCATCACCGAGCAGCACTTTCAATAAAGCGTAGGTGCTGCGGCTGTTGGCATCCCCAATCACGCGCGCGGGACGGCCTAATTCGATACCGCCGACGGTTGCCAGATCATTCTGGGTTAATTCCTGGTCGAGGGGGATTTCAGCTAGCAGACCACGCTCGGTATTGACCTGGAGCAATTTGGTTTGCGAGGCGGGCAGCACATAAATCTGATTGTCGCGCAAACTCAGCCAGATATTGAGTGGGTCTTGCTCGTAACGCGCGGTGTCAATTTCATATAAAACTTCGAGTGTATTGGCGTCGATGATGTGCAGTCGTCCCGGCAGCGCGGCGACAATGCGGTTTTGCGGCCCCAACACGAAGCCATTGCGATAATCAAAGAACTGCCATGCCTCTACTTTGCGCGGAAACGTGGAATCGCCTTCGTTGCGGGCGGCGGTGAGGCTCCACAACCAGGGTGTGTCCGAGGTATCGTTTTCGTAGCGGCGCAGGCTTTGCGGGGCGGGGTGTGTGCCGACAAACACCAGCAGCTTATCATCATCAGAAAAGGTCAGTGGGCCATGAATACTGAGCGCCTGACCGGGATCATCGAGTTTTGACACCAATTCGCCCGTTTCGGCGTTATACAGTTCCATGCGTTTGTCGATAGCGAGGGCGAACCAGCGGCCATCATGGCTGAAGGCGTAATCATTATAAGCGCCAGTTTCGTAAAGCTGATGTTGGGTTTCGTAGGTCTGCGCGTTGATGAGCAGCAAACGCCCGTAGGCATCAACCATCGCGATTCGTTCAAAATTCGGTTCGTAGACGATGCTGCGCGGTAACGCCCGCCCAATTTCGCTGACCACATCAAAGGAGATGTCATTCGCGGGCGCGGGTGTGTTTTGCCCGACCACCGCCCCCACCAGCAGCAGCGAAGTCAGCATTGCGGCAAGAATCACGATGCGTTTCATGGTAGAAAGCCTCAGAAGGATTGAATTGGTGCGTAAAACTATCCTACATCGAAACCAGAACTCGCGCTGAAATGATTACCTAACGGAAACCTGACGATTGCTCAATGCTCGCCCTATGGCGGCGGAATTGCGTTTATAGTTTATAGTAAGCATACACAGCGCATTCACGCCGGTTGAAACATGAATACGATTCATAAAATCCTGACCTACGCCTTCTTTTCGTCGATAGTTCTTGCTCCGTTTGCGGTCAGCGATGCAGCCGACAACTGTGTCGCTGCGTCTGGCGATCCGATTCGGTTGGGCGCAATTTTCCCGCGAGAAGCGTTTTTCACCACTGAAAACAGTGAGTATTTCAAGGGTATTGACGCAATGCGGCAGGCGGTGAATGCCTGCGGCGGCGTGGTGGGTCGCCCAATAGAGTGGGTTTACCAACCGGCCAGCAACCGCGAAGATGCCGAAGCTGCTGCGCGAACGCTGATTAATGAAGATCATGTGCCGTTAATCGTGGGCAGTGGGCTGCTTGCTGTCAACGAAGGTGGGCGCATCGCTGCGGAAGACCTGGGCGCGGTCTACTGGGAAATCACCGAAGCGGTTGAACCGGGCGGCGAGTGGTTCTTTTCAATCCGCCCGGATAATTATCAGGTGGGGCAGGCGACAGGGCATTTTGTCGTTGATATATTAGGGAACGCGCTCGCCAAACCCGAACTCAAAACAGCTTTGATTTACGAGAATCGTCCGCGCGGTCAGACGATTGCCGAAGGTATTCTCGATGGCTTGCCCACAAGTCCAACCTTAACCTACGACTATACCGATCATCTGCTGGACACCGGGCGCTTGGGCGTCCAACTGCGCGAAGAAAAAATTGATGTCGTGATTCTTGCGGCATTCGAAGATGATGGCGACAACTTATGGTATGCAGCGCAGCAAGCCGACGCCAACGTTGGAGCCTGGGTTCATGTCGGCGGCGAGGGCTACCAGCGCAATATCTGTGGTCGGATTGGCAATGCCGATGGGATGATTTCTGCCGATGCTTCAGGGCCGGTCAACGCGCAAATCCGCGAAACACGGCTGGGCGATATTTACGCTCAATATCGAAGCACCTATTTGGCAGAAAACAGCCAGGAACCGGGCGAATTGGCTGATCTCGCGGCCTCTGGCGTATACATGCTGCTGCATTATGTCCTGCCCGCAGCCAATGGCGATTATTCGGCGGCGTCCATTCGCAATGCCGCGCGTTCTTTGAATAACCCTGCGTCGTTAGGCATGATGGGCGAAGGCATTAATTTCAAAGACAGTAATGGCAGCAATCAGTCATCGAGCGTTTTGTTCCAACAGGCGCAAAGCGGCGCATTTTGCACGCTGTCGCCGTCTGATTTGGCGACCTGCGCGGCTGCGATTCAACCGTTCCCAACTTGGCGTGAACGGGCATTGGCCGAAGAAAAACAAACTTGCAATCCACAGACCTAAAAATCGAAGGGGGATGTTTCGATGTATAAGCGAGTCATTTTTGCGCTGGTTATATTGATGACCTTAAGCTTCATCGGCATCGCGAATGCTCAGGATGACGGCGGTGAAAGTGGTGACAGCGAACCGATTCTGGGACTCGTCAGTGTGGATCGGGCAGAGGTGCGCGTCGGGCCGGATTTCGCCTATGACAGCATCGCCGAACTGCCCCTTGATACATCAGTCACGATTGTGGGGCGTGCGGGTGATTTTTATTACAGTTGGAACGGGATGCAGTGGCTGCAAATCGTTTATGGGGATCGCAAGGCCTGGATTTATGCCCGGTTAGCGCGTACCAGTGTCGCTTTTAATTCGATTCCACCGACGGGACGGCTGCTGCCGCGTAATCGCGATGGACGTGTGCCAAAAGAATTTGATTTATCGAGCGAGGTTTGCACCCAATGGGGCGGTGGATTCACCCGTTCGGGCGACTTTATGGCGGGCGACCAAACACTCACCGTGACATATCCCGGTTTAACCGGCGCGAACCTTTACAGCGTGATTGTGATTTCGCCGACAGGCTTCCGTACTGCCTACGACAGCGAAACGACCACCGCCACTATCGAATTAGAGCGCCTGCCTGCCGAAGCCGGAACCTATACCTGGCGGGTTGCGCCCTATTGGTCGAATGAGAAACCGCGTTATACCTGGCAGCAGGTGTGCCTGTTGCAAACCGGCGGCACATTTGACAAGCCCCAGACCTGATATTTAGTTTCAGTTTTGGCCTCATCGTCTGCCGTAAATCTAATAACCAATGGTGCGAGTCATAAAGAGAACTCGGCAATACTGAGTTGATAAG
>JBDTNB010000025.1:0-63041 GCA_039933955.1 Chloroflexota bacterium | reverse complement strand
TATTCAGGACGTAAAGAATGCGATTTTCCAATAGCCAGGATACTTGATAAGTCATGCGATTTGCTCCCTACGTCTGCTTGATACGTAATAATTGTAATACAAATCTTCTCGTCGAAAATGGGAAAATGGTAAACCCCGGATGCATGTCAGATGTGGAGGGGTTATGCCAGCGGGATACTTTCCGGCAGGGTGATGTCCGCTCGTTGCAGGAAAGCAATCGCTTCGGGGAGCGTTTCAAATGCTTTGGTTTGCGCCCCAGCGATTTGTGACGCGATGCTGCCAAAAAAGCGGTTCATTTTGCTCTCGCTGACATACACCGCCCAACCAATATTTTTGGAACGCGGCGCAGTCCGCATGACAGTCAGCAAATCACCCAGGCTGATGTCGTTGCGCTCGGTTTGCCCATCGATGATAATATGAACCGGCGCTGTGCTGTTTTCCATCAATGCCGTAGACTCGCGCATGGAATTGATGACATCATCAGCCGTTCCTATCCCGGTGTTGAGAACATAAACAATTCGGTTTTCAAGCAGCCATCTTACTTCGTAAGCCATGCAATTTTTACCTCTAATACACTTACAACTAGAAATAATTGTAATGCAAGAATGCTCACCAAAAATGGGAAAATGGTAAACCCTGGATGAATATCTGACCTGAATGGTTCTACGGCAGCGGAATATCCGACAAACTGTCGTCACGTTCGGCCAGAAATTTGAGACCTTCAGGCAGGCTAGCGAACTCGCGCGTGCGCCCTTTTGTGATCTGAGTGACTACCGAGGCGAAAAAACGGTTGAGTTTGCTGGGGCTGATATACACCGACCAACCCAGTTTGTCCGAGGGCGAATATTGCTTGTAAAAGGCAATGAGATCATTGAGACCAATTAGATTCTTCTCAATATCGGTGGCATCCGTGATGAGGTGGACAAAGCGGATACCCGCTTCGGTCATCTTACTGGTTTCCTGATTCGATTCGTAAAGCTCCTGGGCGGTCATCACCCCGTACTGGCGCTGGTAAATGACGCGGTTTTCGCTAACCAATTGATTGAGTAAGGCATTTCGTTGACCCGTCTCGCGGACACCTGATGAAATAATTGTAATATGAGATGCTGTTTAATTTGCTTTAATAATTATGAAAATATGACGAATATTACATTTTTTCTATGAAAATTATTTTGAAAACCAGCGCTTAAGGGACGAGATGACCATTTACCTATGTGGGATTTTTGACAATCTTTTGCGGGATAATGTGGTATAATCGCCCATGAACTTCCGGATGGGGCGGGTTGCCGCGTAGGGTAGGGGCGCATGTTCTGGGGCGAGTATTCTCACCAGTTGGACGAAAAAGGTCGGTTGATTATCCCGGCACGATACCGCCCGCATCTGAAACAGGGTGCAATTCTCACGCGCGGCCTCGACCATAACCTCGTAATTTATCCCGATGACGCATGGCGCGTGGTGTCAGAGCGCGTCAACACCATGCCCATCACTCACCCTACCGCGCGGGCGCTGCGGCGGCTATTATTCTCTGGAGCAGTTGAACTTTCGCTGGATCGTCAGGGGCGCATGTTAATCCCGACTTATTTGCGGGAATACGCCTCACTGGATGGCGAAGTTTTGATCACTGGCATGGAAACCTTCCTCGAATTATGGGAGCCGGGAACCTGGCGCACGACGCTCGATGACGTGACGCATGTGCTGTCAGAAGCGGAAGCCCTGCTCAAAATGGGTATCTAGCGAATGACCTCGCATATCTCCGTTTTGTTGGAACCGATACTTGAATATTTGCTGCCTGCCGCGCGGATCATCGACGGTACGCTAGGCGCGGGCGGTCATACAGCGGCGCTGCTGGAGCATGGGGCGGGCGCGGTTTTAGGACTCGACCTCGACCCGATGGCGCTGGGTATTGCGTGCCAGACTCTTTCGGCTTTTGGCGAACGCGCGCATGTCGTCCACGCCAGTTATGCGACCCTTATCGGGCAAGCACATACGCTCGGCTGGGACAGCGTAGACGGCATTCTGCTTGATTTAGGAGTATCATCCATGCAGTTGGATGTGGCGGAACGCGGATTCGCCTTCATGCAGGATGGGCCGCTGGACATGCGCTTTGATCCTACTGGTGGACGACCCAGCGCCGCTGATATTGTGAACACCTGGGACGCAGCAGAATTGGCCGATTTGTTTTATAAATATGGAGAAGACCCGCAGGGGCGCAAATTGGCGCGGATTGTGACCAGCGGGCGGCCTTACGCGACGACTCGCGAACTCGCCGCCGACATCGAACGGGCAATTCCACGCCGCAAAGGGGATAAGATTCACCCGGCGACGCGCGCTTTTCAAGCCTTACGTATCGCCGTCAACGACGAGTTGGGCGTGGTCGAGCGGGCACTGCCGGATGCGATCAGTTTGCTGAAACCCGGTGGACGGTTGGCGGTTATCAGTTTTCACAGCCTGGAAGACCGGATCGTGAAGCAGACCTTCAAGCTGGAAAGCACCGACTGCATCTGCCCGCCACGCACGCCGATGTGCATCTGTGGGCATAAGGCCCGTGTGAAGCCGCTGACGAAAAAGCCGCTGATTGCCGACGACGCTGAAATCGCCCGCAACCCGCGCAGTCGCAGCGCGAAACTGCGCATCGTGGAAAAATTGGATGTCTAAACGTGTATTTTGCTTTTACTGGTAACTGAAAACTGGTAACTGGCGACTAAAAACTATGAATCAAAATTGGCTGCAACATGCGTTACGCGATACCCCCTTTAAGCTGCAACGGCAGGCAGTTGCTCTGGCAGGATTGGGCTTGTTCGTCGCCATCATCATCGGCGCGTTGTATCTGGCGCAGTCCACATCCGTCGCCACGCTGGGGCGGCAGTTGGAAGAATTGATCGCCAAGCGCGACCAACTTGAACAAACCAATGAACAGCTCCGCTCCTCGATTGCCGAACTGCGTAGCGTCCCGCGCTTGTTGTCCAGAGCGAAGGATTTGGGTTTCGTGGACAGTGGTCAGCAGAATATCGAATATCTGGTGGTGCAGGGCTACAATCCGCACCGTGTCGAAGTTGCGCCGCAGCCGAGCGGAGCGAATGCTGCCAAACCCAATGTGCCGGAATATGATGAAAGCTTTACCAGTTGGGTACAGCAGCAGTGGGATACGTTCACCGCGCAATTGAAAAGCTTCTCCAGCGGGGGTGACAAATGAGCGCTGTACAACAGCAGGGCCAGTCGCAGATCGAGACTTTTAATCGTCGCCTGCCGGTGGTCGTGATCGGCATGGTAGTCATCAGCGCGATACTGCTGCTCAAGATGTTTTCATTTCAGCAGCTTTCTGCCGATGTCATCAACGAACTCAGCCCAGATTACAACCGCAACATCAAACTGGCGGCGGCGCGCGGCATCATTTATGATCGTGAAGGCCAGCGTATGGCCGTGAATACGCTGGAATATCGCATCGGCATCAGCCCGAATCTGGTCGCCAATCCGCAAAAAGTGGCCGCGCAGCTTTCCTCGATTTTGAATCTTGATGAACTAAAAACCTATCAGACATTGAACAGCGATTCGTCCTATGCACTGCTGGCTCCGCGCGTCAGCGCCGAAGTCGGACAGCAGGTCGAGGCGCTAGACCTCGGCGATGTACTGCGTATCGAAAAAATTCCGCGCCGGGTGTATCCACAGGGATCGCTGGCGGCGCAAATTCTGGGTTTTGTCGGCGGCGATTTACAGGGCTATTACGGCGTCGAAGGTAAATTTCAGGATCAATTGGCAGGCCGCGCGCGTGAAGAAACTATCAGCAGCATCCCTTTTATCCTTCCCGACCAGCAGGAAGCCGACAAAGGCAATGATGTTTACCTGACGCTGGATCGTGACATCCAGTTTTTGGCCGAATCCGAATTGCAATTGGCGATGACCGAAACCAGCGCGACGGGCGGCACAATCATCATCATGAATCCCCGCAGCGGCGATATCCTGGGCATGTCAAGCCTGCCTTCCTTTGACCCCAACGATTTTCAGGCCTCCGACGCCAGCGATTGGCGTAACTCCGCCATCAGCGAACAATACGAGCCGGGGTCGATTATGAAGGTGCTGACCATCGCTGCGGCGCTGGACAGCGGAGCCATCACGCCGCAGTGGACATATAACGATCAGGGCAGCCTCGATGTGGGCGGCATCACCGTCGAAAATTGGGATCGCAAAGCGCACGGCGTGGTCGATACCCAGGGTATTCTGGTGCAGTCACTTAATGTTGGCGCGGCTACCGTCAGCCTGGATATGGGGCCGACGAATTTCTACAACCGCATGTTGAAATTTGGCATGGGGCGGCTGACCGGGGTGAACCTGGAAGGCGAGGCTACCGGCACGATGCATATCCCCGGTGACGCCGATTGGAGCGAGAGCAACCTCGGAACCAATGCCTTCGGGCAGGGCTTGGCGGCGACCCCGCTGCAAATGATTACTGCGATTTCAGCCATCGCCAACGACGGCCTGATGATGCAGCCCAATATTGTGCAAAAAATCGTGACTGGCGATCAGTCGATCCCCTCCCAGCCCATTGCGTTGGGCAGGCCGATCACCGCCGAAACGGCCCATATCGTCCGCGATATGATGATTGCAGTCGTGCGCGACGGCCTGGACAGTGATGCCCAACTTGCCGGTTATACCGTTGCCGGGAAAACCGGAACGGCGGAAATCCCCACGCCTGTAGGCTACCGTTCCGATGCCTGGATTATGTCATTTGTCGGGTTCCTGCCCGCCGATGATCCGCAGGTGATCGTCCTCATCAAGCTGGACGAACCCACAACTGGGCGCTGGGCGAGCACCGTCGTCGCCCCCATTTTCCGGCGGCTGGCGGAACGTCTGGTAGTGTTGATGGAAATTCCGTCAGACGATGTGCGTCTCGCCCTCAAAGCACAGGGCGGCAATGTGAATGATATTCAACGATAGCTCCCAGTTACGAGTTTCCAGTTTCCAGAAAAATCCGAACGTGATTTTGTGCGGATAAAAATTTCAAAACTGGCAACTGGCGAATGGTAACTGGCGACTAATGGGAGCTTTTCATGGCTGGACAACTGCCATTTGCCCTCACGATGGGTGGGGTTGCTTTTTTGTTGGGTGTGATCTGGGGCGGGCCATTCGTCGAAGTCCTGCGCCGCCTGGGAATTTGGAAAACGCCAAAACCTTTTATGGGCGAAAGTCATCAGAAAAAAACCGGCACGCCGACAATGGGCGGGATTATGGTTGTAATCCCGGTAGTGCTAATCGCATTAGGCTTGAACGTCGCTAAGGTCATCCGCCCCACGCTGACCGGAGCGAGTATTTTGCTGCCGTTGGCCGTGATGGTGGGTTTTGGCTTTCTAGGTGCGGTTGATGATTGGGAAGGGATAGTGAATTCTCGCAACCGGGACAAGCCTGAATTTATTGGGCAGGGCATTTCCGCACGCACTAAATTTATCGCCCAATTGGTACTGGCGACGATAGTCGCAATCATCATTTCGCAGTATGACGGCGGTTTTTCCTTCGCCAACGAAGTGATTATTCCGCTGATTCCCTTTCCGGTTAAAATCAGCCCGATTTTGTTCATCCCAATCACCGTGTTTTACATCATTGGCACATCCAACGCCGTGAACTTCACTGACGGTCTCGACGGCTTGGCCGGGATTATCAGTGCAAGCGCTTTTGCGGCGTATGGCGTGATCGCTTATTTGCAGGGGCAAGCACCGCTGGCACAGTTGTGTTTCATCATGGTCGGTGCGTGCTTTGCCTTCCTGTGGTATAACGCCCATCCAGCGCAGTTGATTATGGGTGATGCCGGTGCGCTGGCGTTAGGCGCAACCTTGGGGACGGTTGCCATTATGTCTGGTCAATGGCCGCTGCTGCCGATTATCGCCATTGTGCCCGTAGCCGAGATGCTCAGTTCGATCATCCAGACCACCTACTATAAGCGCACCAAAGACCCTAAAACAGGTATTGGTAAACGTTTTTTCCGCATGGCTCCGCTGCACCATCATTTTGAACTGGGCGGCTGGAGTGAAACCCAGATTGTGCAGCGTTTTTGGTTGGTCGGCCTCCTCGCGGCCATGATCGGCGTCGCGCTGGCGCTGCTGTAAAACTTGAGACTCATTTTCAATTTGACCTTGAGCCAGGAAAAAGCTAATCGCTAACGGCTAAAAGCTATGAGCTAAGAGGAGTTTTTGTGGCTGGACAACTGCCATTTGCCCTGACGATGGGTGGGGTCGCCTTTTTGCTGGGCGTGATCTGGGGCGGGCCGTTCGTGGAAGTGCTGCGCCGTTTAAGACTGGGCAAACAGATACAAGTCGAACTTAGCCCCGAACATCAAAAGAAAGCCGGTACGCCGACGATGGGCGGCATCATGATCGTCGTCCCGGTGGTGCTGATCGCGTTGGGTTTGAATGTCGCCAAAGTCATTAAACCAACGCTGACTGGCGCAAGTATTTTGCTGCCGTTGGCGGTGATGATTGGCTTTACGATTCTGGGTGCGTGGGATGATTGGGAAGGCATCTGGCGTTCGCGCAACCGTGACAAAGTCGAATATACCGGGCAGGGGATTTCGGCGCGGGCAAAATTTATTGCTCAGGTGGTGCTGGCGACCATCGTGGCAATCATCATTTCGCAGTATGACGGTGGTTTTTCCTTCGCCAATGAAGTGATTATTCCGCTGATCCCATTCCCCATCAAAATACATCCCATATTCTTTATTCCAATCACCGTGTTTTACATCATTGGCACATCCAACGCCGTGAACTTCACCGACGGCTTGGACGGGCTGGCTGGAATCATCAGCGCCAGTGCTTTTGCGGCTTATGGCGTGATCGCTTATTTGCAGGGGCAAGCGCCGTTGGCGCAGTTGTGTTTCATCATGGTGGGGGCGTGCTTCGCCTTCCTGTGGTATAACGCGCATCCCGCGCAGTTATTCATGGGCGATGCAGGATCGCTGCCGCTGGGCGCTACGCTGGGGACGGTTGCTATCATGAGCGGACAGTGGCCCCTGCTGCCGATTATTGCTATCGTGCCCGTGGCTGAGATGCTGAGTTCGATCATCCAAACGGCTTATTATAAACGCACCAAAGACCCTGTAACCGGGGTGGGCAAACGCTTTTTCCGCATGGCTCCTATTCATCTGCATTTCCAGATAAGCGGCTGGAGCGAGACCCAGGTTGTGCAGCGCTTCTGGCTGGTCGGCCTCCTCGCAGCGATGATCGGTGTGGCGCTGGCGCTGCTATAGAGACCAATATATGAATTATTTCGATCTTCTCTCAATGCACGACCTCGCTATGTTTAGCGATTGGCTTCAGGCGACGAATGAACTCTGCGTCGAAGTCTATCACCCCCATAGCGGCGGTGGAGCAGGTATCTACTTCGTTCATACGCTGGAAGATTTGAAAACTTTGCTGGTGCAAGATACCTGGCCTGAAATAGCCTTAACCATTTTTCGCGATGTTCAATTTCCATTGAGAGGAATAGCTGACGACCAACTTTTGCAAAAAGCCCTTCAACAAATCCCCGATGGCGAACTCTATGCCATTATTTCATTAGACCCTTATCCGACGGTACGCGTTTATCAGGGTGAGGGTAAAAGTCATGCAGAATTGAGACGAGATTTTGTAGATAAGATAGGCGATGAAGTCGCTATTGGCTTAAATTTATTAGAAAATGATGCAAAATGGTTTTACACGCATAATAGTGAAGTTTTCAGATTATCGCTTACGAGAAACCGAAATTCCTACGAAAATTACAAAAATCACCCGGAACGCTACCAGTTTTTAGAAGTTTTACGCCCATGAGCGTTACAATTGTGTTTTGCTAATCGCTATACGCTAAAGGCTAACCGCTACTCTTATGAGCACGAATGGCACACATAAAGTAGACCGCTTATTCGGCAAAAAAGTCGCCGTACTGGGATTCGCGCGCCAGGGGAAATCCCTGGCACGCTGGCTGCCAACCGTCGGCGCACAGGTGCTGGTCAGCGACAGCCGCGCTCCCTCGCAGCTTGCCAACGAGGTCGATGATTTTCCTGAAGTGGAATTTGTGCTCGGCGGTCATCCCGAATCGCTTCTGGATGGCATCGATTTATTGTGCTTATCCGGGAGTGTGTCACTGGATTTGCCCATCGTTGCCGAGGCTATCCGCCGCAAGATTCCGATTTCCAACGACGCCCAGTTATTTCTGGAACGCTGTCCCGCGCCCGTGATTGGCATCACCGGCAGCGCGGGAAAAACCACCACGACCACCCTCACCGGCGAGATCATGAAGCGCGCTGGGTTCACCACCTGGGTCGGTGGCAATATCGGCAACGTGCTCCTTGACGATCTGGCACAAATTAAGCGTGAGCACTATGTCGTAATGGAGTTGTCCAGCTTCCAACTGGAAATTATGTCGGTCAGCCCGCCCACCGCCGCCGTGCTCAACATCACACCCAATCATCTGGATCGGCATGGCACGATGGATGCCTACGCCGCCGCCAAAGCCCATATCGTTTATTTTCAGGAATCGAATGACATGGCCGTGCTCGGCTATGATGACCTGGGCAGCCGCAGTCTGGAAAGTATCGCGCCGGGGGAGTTGGTGTGGTTCAGCGGGCGTGACATGATCGCCAACGGCACTTTTATGGCGGGTGAACGCTTGCTCATCGCCGGACGCGCCAGCCGCGATGGTGATCCGCATGTGATTTGTGAACGCGCCGAGATTCCGCTGCGTGGCGACCATAATGTGCTGAATGTTTTGGCGGCCTGTGCCATAACTGGCGTCAACGGTGTTTCGCCGGAAATCATGGCGGCGACCATCCGCGATTTTAAGGCCGTGACTCACCGCCTGGAAACCGTGCGCGTGGTCAATGGCGTCACCTACGTGAATGACAGCATCGCCACCGCGCCGGAACGGGTCGTCGCGGCGCTGCATAGTTATCACGAACCGTTGGTGCTGCTGCTGGGCGGCAAGGATAAAAAATTACCCTGGGATGACATGATTCGGCTGGCATTGAGCAAATCGCGCCACATCATCGCCTTTGGCGAGGCTGGGGATTTGGTGGTCGAAGTCATCAACCGCCTTGCCGGGGATTCTGAAAAAGTGACTCGCGTGCAGAATTTAGACGAAGCTGTTGCCAAAGCCGCGTCCGTCGCGCAGTCTGGCGATGTGGTGCTGCTCTCTCCCGGCGGCACGAGTTATGATGCCTATATTGATTTTGCCGCGCGCGGCGAACACTTTCGCCAATTGGTGATGGGTTTATAATGTATGTAGGGACATGGCACGCCGTGTCCAATTATGATAAACATGGGTCTGATCTAAATTGAATACCATAATTAATCACTTTTGTGCATTTATTGATGTATCGTAAGTGTGTTTACTGGAAACTGGTAACTGGAAACTCCAACATGGCTGAACAACCCCTGGTCGACATACCTGTTTTTGATGATGATCCCGGTGCTGCATCCGGGCCTGCGCCGCGTCCTGTGCGTGCCACCCCCAGATCGACACCCCACGTCTCGACAGCCGAAGCCCAACCGGCTGAACGGCGTGTTGGCTTTTTAGGAACCATCGACGGTTACCTGATAGTCGTGTTGGGTATTTTGCTGGCGATGGGCTTGCTGATGGTTTACAGCACCACCTTCGACTGGAGCTATCAGGCATTCGGCAGCGAATGGACGATTTTCTTGCAGCACGCCCGCAATATGGCGATTGGCGTCTGTGTGACTCTGGTGCTGGCGGCGATTGACTACCGGATTTGGCGGCGCTTGTCGGTGTTGATGCTGCTGGTGACAATCGGCACACTGGTGGCGGTGCTGCTCTTCGGCGATAAAGTATTTAATGCCCGCCGTTCGCTGATTAATGGTTCTTTCCAGCCCGGTGAGTTGGCTGAGTTGGTCGTCGTGATTTACATGGCGGCCTGGTTGAGTTCGCGCCGGACGCAAATCCGCAGTATCACCTATGGCCTGCTGCCGTTCGTGGTGCTGGTCGGCATTGTGGCGGCACTGATTCTGGCACAGCCCGACATCAGCACGGCGGCGACCATCATCGTCGTAGCCGGAATTATGTTTTTTCTGGCGGGTGCGGATTTGCTCCAAATCGGGGTGGCCGCTGTTATCATTGCCGTTGTCGGCGTGCTTTATGTGACAGTAATCGGCCCCAACTACGCCCAGGGCCGCGTGACATCCTATTTGTCCGGTTCGACGGATGTGACCCAGGCCAATTATCACATCCAGCAGGCGATTGTAGCCTTCAACAACGGCGGTTTGACCGGTGTCGGTTTGGGGCAGGGTAAGCAGAAATTCGGCAATTTGCCCGCGCCGCATACCGACAGTATCTTCGCCGTGATTGGCGAGGAATTAGGCTTGATGGGCGCGTCGCTGGTGGTCGGCCTTTATATTGCGCTGGTTGTGCGCGGCCTACAGGTGGCGCGAAAGGCGGTGGATAACTTCGGTGCGCTGCTTGCCGCCGGAATCACTATCTGGATCGCCATCAAAGCTTTGCTGAACATCGCCGTGATGGTCGCGATTGTGCCGCCGACGGGCGCGTCGCTGCCGTTTATAAGTTTTGGCGGATCGTCGCTGGTGGTGGTGATGTCTGGCGTGGGACTCTTATTGAGTGTCGCCCGCGTCCACGCCAAGCAGGTTGCCACACCCAAACGTGCCGTGCCGCTTGCCGAACGCCCCTCATCCGCGACTCAACGGGATCGCAGCGCACGCCAACGGGCGATTGCACGCTCCAAAACGAACACTCCATAAGGCGAATGTTGGGTTTTGAAATTTCTGTCGGGGCGTTCATTGAACGCCCTTTTTATTTTACGTACTGTACGATGTTTTTGCTCCCCTCTCCACTCGATGGCGAGGGGCTGGAGGTGAGGTTTTACGGCAATTTACACCGTATTGATCCCAAACTCATAGGTCTTCAAAATCGGCGTTGCATTGGCATCGTAGACCACCGCCGCCAACCCCGCCGTGAGATAGGTCAGATTCGGCAGCGTGTCCCAGGCGAACGTAGCCCCATCCGACAAATCAAAGTCAGTGCCGATGCCCACGACTTCACCATTCACGCGCACATAAAAGAAAACGCTGGCAGCATTAGCCGGAAATTCCGTCAGCGACAGCGTGACATGCTTGTCCACTAGCGACCATGTGCCGCCATCCCCACCAATCGTGGCTGGTGTAATATCCAACTTGCCGCCGTAAGGGACATTGCTCAGATCGGGCAGTGGATCAATCGACGCCGGGGGTACATACCATTGATCGCCTGCCTTTACGGTAGGAAATTCCGTCCAGCAGTTGCCCGTCAGCATAATTTCCTTGCTGGTTCCCTGGTCATGAGTTACGGATTCGAGGGTGTCACCTTCCCGCGCGGTGTACAGAACCCAGGCTACGCCCGTTGTTCGCGGGTCGCAGTTGGCGACGATAGAGCCGTTATCATTGGCATTCGGGGTGGGTGGCAGCGTCGCCAGCGTCTCTTCACCGGATGGCCCAGTTGATCCCTGCTGACTGAGGTTGCACGCAGACATCGCGACGACGATCATCAATAACAGTAAAACCCGTTTCACTATGGCTGACTCCTATGTCAATAAAGTTCCTCTATTACTACTCATCTAACGGTAGTTTGGTTGAAATATCTACAAAATCACTATTACTGCTGAATCACGAAAAATGAAATGTGCGAATAGGGATTCAACCGCTGGTCAGTATTCGGGAAGATGCCGACCTTGCTGTCCTCCAGCGCCACCATATTTGCATAACCTTTGAGCGGTTTGAGCGACGAGTCGAACGTGAGCATCAGATCGCCCAGCACGATGTCGCATTGATAAAAAGTCAGTCTTGTAAGCGGCGCTTCGCCCGTGACCACTTCGATATGTTTGCAGCAGGGTTTCATCTGGCACGATTGGATATAGTTGCTGCTGAATTCGTTGGCCGCGATGGAGTAACCCGCTTTTTTGACGTTAAATCGCGCCGTTTCTTCGTCGGTCACACCCGGCACAATCCCATACCAGCACGGCTGCGGCTGGCCTTCACATCCTTCGACAAAACCGCGCAGGGCCGGATTCGGCGGCTGGGCAGTGCCCAATAATCGCGCAAAAATCGCCAGCGCCAGCAGCACGACCAAAAAGGGCGCGACGAGTTTGAGGTAAATGTTGGTCACGTTGGGCAGTCCGGGAAATCAGGTTCAAGTTGGCAGTAGCGCCAAAAAGGAATAAACCCTCTCCAGGTGAAAAGGTAATTGTTGTTGACGAAGCCAATCGTGTAGTTACGGACTTCTGTATTTAAGTTTATCTTTCCTGGGCTTTCATCTACATAGAGATAAATATCATTTCCAAAATCCAAATACGTGCCGCTGTAAGCGAACCTATCAATATCGAAGTGTTTCGGCAAACCAAGCTGACTGACGAGATCGCCCACCGACACATGAGCGAACCATACGGTAATAGAGCTTATTGTTGTAGAGGCCAAATCTAAAGGTTGACCAATGTCGATCTGGTAAATAGGTGAATTGGCATTACATAAGTATCGTAGATAAATACCCAATCGTCCGTCAAACGATCCTTGATTGCTTGTGCAGCCTAGTTGCTTGAGAATACTGGCCTCATCCACACTCGTCACCCCTGGCACAATCCCATACCAGCACGGTTGTGGCTGACCCTCGCAGCCCTCGACGAAGCCGCGCAGGGCCGGGTTGAGCGGTTGCAGCGCGCCGACAGCCTTCGCCCCAACGCTGACGATCATCAGCACAGCGACCAGCACTAACGTGATTTTTAGTGGATAACGACTCATGCATCGAGTTTACAGCGGATTGTCGCGCAGGAAAATGAGAAGCGTGCGGCGAGGGTTAGGTAGAGTATCGAAAGCAATGAGCAATAATCTGCCCTGTGCCAAACACAATAAAGTGTTTGGCTTCGATCAAGCGAAGGCATTTATCTTTTGACTAAAGACTTAGCGACTAGCAGCTATCGACTTTAGTAGTAACTTGTCCACAATTTTTTGGCGCTGGGGTCGGCGAACAAAATCCGGTCTTCATCGACTTCCAGCCACTCGTCGTAACGCTGGATTTGAAGTTTGCCTGCCACACCTTCGCGCATCGCCCCGACACGATCCGTGCATTCCTTGTCCCAGAACACATGCTTGCGCGGATGCCGGTAGGCGACCATTGCGGTTAATCGTTCTGCCATGATGTTGTACCTCGATAGTGACCCTCTACTATAGCACCTTATCGGCGGCTGTCCGCTATTCGAGTCCATTCCTCATCTGACGGACGGATTTTGTTGCCTATCCAAACGTTCATTTGCAAAATAAATTTTTAGAGGAAATCCCCTATTATGGGGGATTTACCGGAAAGTAATATGTAGTGGTATTTATGCATACGTCGAGGGATGAGTAATGAAGTTATCTGAACGGACAAAAGACGCTATAAACATCGGTGGCTGTTTCTTTGGTGCGGTTATCGGTGTTGTTGGCATCGTTATTGCTATTTATTTTGGCTTTCGTCAATCTCCTGCTAAAGCGGCTGAATGGAGGATTGACGCTGGCGGCTGGCTAGTGACCGTACAGGACAACCTACAAAGTCAGGGCAAAATTGAAATACTATTTGATGGGCAGGTAGCCGAGAACGTCCAATTTATGACGGCAACTTTTACAAACACGGGGAACGTTCCTCTAAGTGCAGATGATTTTAACGTCCCAATGTCTTTGAAATTGCTTGATAAAACCAAGATTTTTTCCGCAGCTATAACACGAAAACAGCCAGAAAACTTGGTAATAAACTACCACATAGAGGGAACGTCTGTTGTATTTGAACCAACACTGATAAACGCGGGGGAAAGTTTTACCGTTCAAATTGTTGGGAGTAGCATCCCTGTAAAACCCTCCGTTGGTGGTAGGATTGTTGGTTTGTCTTCGATACCGATTTATGAAAATACGGTTAGTCAAATATTCTTACCCACTTGGGCTACCTATGGATTGTTTCTGATTGCGGGTATCGCAGGTGGTGTACTTGGGGGGTTCATAGTGCTGGTGTTTTCTGTGCGTGGTTTCCTAAAATCACTGGCACAAATAATCATAAAGAACCGCTTGACTGCTGCCAAAACACAGGTTGAGAGTGAGCAAACATGAAATATACATCTGTGCTTGAGGTGATTGATAACTTCTTTGGAAGTAAGTTGCCAGATTTTTCTGCCCTTCCTGAAGCGACTATTGATGAATTCGGTACAGAAGTCCGTAGGTTCTCAGAGACCTATGAACCACCACCCATTAAAGAGCCGGATATGTTTCCTAGTTTTCTCGGCGGCTGGCCTTCTGCTAGATGGGGCGGTTACAATCCTTCAGTAATGACCTCGCTATTGTATTCCGGTCAGGTACTTGTAAAAGATTTGTTGCTGGATTGGTTCTCCGATGAGCAATATCAGCTACCGCAAACGATACCTAGCAAAGTGATGCAAGGTGTCATGTTTAGAAATCAGAGCGGCTATAAAGTCCTCAGAAGCACACCTGAAAGTCGGTTAGCTACCAATCGCCACTTTCTGAGCCGCACTATCCCTGTAATTGTTCAATCGCGCCCGCTAATTGAAAAAGGAATACTGGTTTTAGCCCCAACGAAGAAATTTGAGTTTCAAAATCAGCAAAGCCTAGAAGAATTGGCAACAGCATTATTGCCGAACACAATACCAAGTGTACGAAATTTCACAGCACAATTCCGCCCCCTTGATTTACCCGTTAGCGACGACAAACGCGGTATGTTTTTGCTTTGGCAAACCACAAATATTCCGCTTATGGAAGGACAAATACGTGAGCAAGTTCGTGAAGCGCTGTATTACTTCGCTTTGGAATATCGGTTAGCTCAATATTATGGGTTTACCTATACTTCAACCTTCCCGTTTGAAGAATACGTTTGCCACAATGCCGTTAATCCATTGATGAAAAAACAATCCGGTCAGCATCTTTATCAGGGGGTATTGACCTCTAAGTTTCCCTTCTATGGTGGACTTACACCCGACATTATAGCTACGATCCGTGATGATGATAATTTTTCAGAATTTCGCCATGAACTCTACGACATATATGCAGATGTCCCTTCGGATTTAAGTGGTTCAGAAATCAGACGACATATCAAAGAAAAAGAGGAAGCTAAACTACGTCCGACTTTGGACAAGTTGGAACGAAGCGAGGCGAAGAAACCACTTTCAAGTTTCGGCTTTAGTCGCATTGGCGTATTACGATTAGCCGCAACTGTGGCTATTGGATTAGCCAGTCCCGTAGGGATTACTCTGGCAACTGGCGCTGGCGTTTTAGGTGAAGTTTTTCAGCGTTACGCCCAGCGAGAACACGAGAAAGGTTCGATAGTGATTTGGAAGAAATTATATAACCACAGCAGGACGATAAAAACGGAATTTGGCGAACCTCTGCCCCCTAATCCTGATCTGAAAAAACCTTATTGGGGTATCCCGCTTGTAGATGGGCTTAAAGTAAGTATGACTGAGGGCATGGTGGATACTGTTTTGCCTAAAGAAAAATCTGGTCAGGAAAAACCGGGCTAGTTGCCCGGTTCTCATTACTACTGCTTTTCGCCTCGCTTATCCCGCTTTTCCCTTCCCTTATTTTCCTTAACCCCCTGCCGATGATACAATGTCCTTATTATCGGCAACCATCGTAACCTTTATGACCGATCCAAATCGCATTCGCATCATGATAGCCAGTGGTGGTACAGGCGGACACGTTTACCCCGCCCTTGCCATCGCCGAAGCCATCAAAGCCGCTTATCCTGGCCTGAACCTGTCCTTCGTCGGCAGTGTCGGTGGTTTCGAGCGCCCGCTGGTCGAAGAATCCGGCATCCGTTTTGCTGCCTATTACGAGGTGCTGGCTGGCCCGCTGCGTGGCATCGGCCTTGTACGCGCCGCCTGGAACGCGCTCAAACTCGCTGCCGGGACGCTTCAATCCCTGTGGCTGCTTTGGCGCAAACGGCCTGGAGCGCTCCTATTGACCGGTGGTTGGGTTGGTTTACCGGTGGCGCTGGCGGCCTGGGTGCTGCGCGTCCCCATTTTGATTTTCGTGCCGGACATCGAACCGGGTGGGAGCATCCGCGCCCTGCGCCGTTTCGCCCGCGAAATTGCCATCACCGTTCCTGATTCCGAAGTCTATTTTCCGGGTCAAAAAACCGTCCTCACCGGTTATCCGCTGCGTAAACAAATGCGCGAGGCCACCCGCGACGAGGCTCTGAAATTTTTCGAACTCGATCCTTCTCGCCGGACACTATTCGTTTTCGGGGGCAGCC
Source organism: Chloroflexota bacterium (assembly GCA_039933955.1). GTDB lineage: Bacteria > Chloroflexota > Anaerolineae > Aggregatilineales > Phototrophicaceae > CFX2. The sequence continues at coordinate 46,796 of JBDTNB010000025.1, read as the reverse complement.
GAGGGGCGCGTGCCATCAATTATGCCCTGCTGGATATACTGCCTGCGCTGCTCGAACACGGCGTCCAGGTCATCCATGTCACCGGCACGCTCGATTGGCCGGATATGCTCAAGCGCCGCGATACTCTGTTGGATGTAACCCATTACCACGCTTTTCCGTATTTACATCAGGAGATGGGCTTGGCGATGGCCGCCGCCGATCTGGTCGTGAGCCGCTCCGGGGCGAGTGTCCTGGGCGAATTTCCACAGTTTGGCCTGCCGTCGATCCTCGTGCCTTATCCACACGCATGGCGTTATCAGAAAGTGAACGCCGATTATCTGGCCGGACAGGGCGCGGCGCTGCGATTGGATGAATCCGAAATGTTAACCTCGCTGCTCGCGACGATTGAGGGCCTTTTGTTCGATGATGCACGGCTGCAAAAAATGCGCGCTGCCTCGGCGTCGCTGGCGCATCCCGATGGCTCGGAGCGTGCTGCTGCGGAACTGGTACGGCTGGCGGGGGGCACGCCATGATCCAACTGGCCGGTTTCATGTGGGCGATGGCCTTCGTTTTCGGCGTCATCGGTTACATGCGCGGGTTGAGCAAGGAATTGATCTCGCTGGCAGGCATTGTCCTGGCATTGTTCGCGCTGTTCCAGTTTGATGGTGTCATCCGCGAGACGCTGCTGGCGAACGTTCCCCCTGCGCAAAAATTTATCGTCCAGTGCGTGATATTTATCGGCATCGTCTTCTTCGCTTATCAGACCAATGCCCTGGGTCGGCGTCAGTTCGGTAATAATGCCGAAGGCCGCGACGCCCTGCAATCGACGGTGCTGGGCGCGGTGGTCGGGTTTCTCAACGGCTATCTGATTTGGGGGTCGATCTGGTATTTTATGCATATCAACGGCTACCCGCTCTCGCCCTACATCATCGCGCCGCCGCCCAATTCGCCCAGCTTCGATGCCATCAATTCGCTGCCGCTCTTCGTGCTGGCGGGCGGGCCGGGTGGCACGGGCAATCTGCTGGCGCTGGCCGTGATTATCCTGTTTTTATTCGTGTTGATTTTGATATGACGCAAACCCCTATCCCTAGCCCTTCCCCCGAATTCAAGGGAAGGGGGCAAAATCCTCCGTATGCATTAAAGTCCCTCTCTGTATACGGGGAGGGCTGCCGGAGGTGTAGGGAGGGGTTAAAAACGTTAGGGCGTGAACCATGATTGAAATCTACAGCATGACCTGGATCGTCGCCATTTTCTTCGCCGTCATCGGCACAATCCGGGGATGGAGCAAAGAACTGGTGTCGCTGGCGGGCATCATCCTGGCGATGTTCGCACTGTTCCAGTTCGATTCGCTGCTGCGCGGTGTATTGTTGGCGTCCGTCCCCCACGATCAGGCTTTTTTCGTGCAGGTTGGTTTGTTCGGCGTGATCGTGTATTTCGCCTATCAAACCCGCGCGCCGGGAGTCAGGGGCGGAAGTGGCGGTGGCGAACGCGGCGGCCCGCGTCGCAATCGCTGGCAGGATGCCATCCTCGGCGGTTTGATGGGCGCGCTCAACGGCTATCTGATTTGGGGCGCGGTCTGGTACTTTCTGGACATCAACGATTATCCGCTGGCTCCGCTGATTATCGCGCCTGCGCCCGGTGGCATTAGTGACCGCAACCTGGGGACAATCCCGCTCGTGCTGCTCGGGGGTGCAGCGGGCGGTAGTACCGAAGTTTTGACCATCATCGTGATTGTCCTATTTTTATTTGTGCTCTTCATGTTGTAAATTGATCCCCTCCCCCCCAGCCCCCTCCCCATTGCATGGAGAGGGAGAGTAAAATTGTCTTTAAGCCCCTCTCTGCGAAGCGGGGAGGGCGACCAAAGGGAGTAGGGGAGGGGATGATTTGAAGGAATTTTGTCAATGAAATTTGAACCCGGCCAGCACATTCACCTCGTCGGCATCGGCGGATCGGGCATGTCGGCCATTGCGCGCATTTTGCTGGAGCAGGGCTACACCGTCTCCGGCTCGGATCGTGGAGCTAACGACCTGACCGAAGCCTTATCCCGCGATGGCGCGACAGTCTACAAAGGCCACGAGGCGGCCTACACCGCTGGGGCGGATATGCTGCTCATCACCTCGGCGGTCAAAGACGATCATGTCGAAGTCGCCGCCGCCCGCGCTGCCGGAATCCCGGTCTATAAACGCCAGGATGTGATGTCGGCGCTCATGGAGGGCAAAAAAGTCATCGCCGTCGCCGGAACCAAAGGCAAAACCACCACCACCTCGATGATCGTCCATATTTTGCGCGAGTGCGGGCAAGACCCCAGCTACATCGTCGGCGGGGTGCTGGGTAACACTGGCACGAACGCGGGTGTGGGGAAGGGCGAGTGGTTTGTGGTCGAGGCTGACGAATACGATAATATGTTTCTCGGCCTCAAGCCCGACATCGCCGTCATCACCAACATCGAATGGGATCACCCCGACTTCTTCAAAACCCCCGACGATATGGTCGAGTCGTTTCGCAAGTTTGTACACCTTTTAGATGAAAAGAATCCTGTTGGCGGCTTGTTAGCTTGTGCAGATGATCCGATTACACGCGAGTTTGGCGAAGCAAGGTGGAATGATTTTAGACCTGTTTCTACATATGGTTTACATGAAGCTGCGCGTTTTAGAGCTAAAAATATTCGTGTTGAATCGAAGGTCACATTTTTTGGCATTGGATATAAAGATATAGGTGATGCAGTTGTCCAAAACCTTCAAATCATGCTACCTGGAATTCATAATATTCAGAATGCTCTAGGAGCAATGTTAGCTGTTGAAAACGCGATGAATATGGGTTCGCGCGATAACGGCAAACTTGTAAGCGACTGCACAAAATTAGCCCTGTTATCCTTCAAACCCACCGCCCGCCGATTTGATTTACGCGCGGATGTAGGCGAGGTCGCGGTCATCGACGACTACGCTCATAACCCGATGTCGATCCGCGCCACCCTCGACGCCGCCCGCCAGCGTTACCCGGATCGCGAACTCTGGGCGGTCTGGCAGCCGCATACCTACAGCCGTACCCAGGCACTTTTTGATGACTTCGTAAAATCATTCGATGCTGCCGATCATGTCCTCATCACCGACATCTACGCCGCCCGCGAGAATCCCATCCCCGGCGTGAACAGCGAAGGTGTGGTCGCAGCAATCAATCGCCGGATGCTAAATGACTCTTCTCTCCCCCTCTCCGTACACGGGGAGGGGGCAGGGGGGAGGGGTTCTGCCCGCCACACCCCCACCTTCGCCGACGCGGTTGCTATCCTCCGCGCCGAGGTCAAATCGCCCGCCGTTATCCTCATCATGAGCGCGGGCGACGCTCCTCAAATCGGCATCGACTATCTCAAATCGCTGCAAGGGGAGGGTGCATGAAACAAACATCGTTCGCGTTAATCCCACCAGAGGCTAAAGCCATCTGGCTACCGATAAAGACAAGCCCACTAAAGGGGCTGGAAAACGGATTTGCGGGTTGCAGCAGCGCCTTCAGTGCGCTTGTCTGTTCAATTAGCCGGGGCGCTTCAGCCCTCGGCGACGCAACTGCGCGAGATAGTTGGACACGGTATATCGTGTCCCTACAAAAGCCCCTCTGCGCCTTTGCCTCATTGCGTCTTTGCGTTGAGTCTTTGTTTTCATCATGATTCCTGTACCCCACCCCGAACGCCTCCTCCAGCACGAATCCCTCGCGCGTTATACAGCGGCACGTTTGGGCGGCGCGGCGGATTGGCTGTATGTCGCCAAAGAGTCGACAGCCGAATTAGCCGAAGTCGTTTCAACAGCCTGGAAACACGAGATTCCGGTGCGGGTGTTGGGCGGCGGCGCGAATGTGCTGGTATCCGATAAAGGCGTGCGCGGGTTAGTCGTCATCAACGATGTGACCGAAATCACGTTTGGCGATTGGCACGATGGTCGCAATGTCTCGGCGGCCAGTGGAACCAGCATGACGATCCTCGCGCGAAAATGTGCTTCGCGCGGATTGTCCGGTTTGGAATGGATGGCGAGTGTGCCCGGAACCGTCGGCGGCGCGGTGGTCAACAACGCCGGGGCACACGGCGGCGATATGGCAGCCAGCCTGATTGATGCGGTAGTGCTCAGTGCCGACAAAGGCGCGCAAATCTGGACTCTGGAAGAGTTGCAGTATGGCTACCGATCATCGGCTTTGAAGGTGCGCAAGGATCGTGATTTTTTGGTGCTGTTGGCGCAGTTTGGTCTCAAACCGGCAGATCCACCCGATATTCAGGCGCAGATGGAGCATTTCATCGAGTATCGTAAAACGACTCAGCCCCCTGGGGCAAGTCTGGGCAGCATCTTTAAAAATCCACCGGACGATTTTGCCGGACGCTTGATTGAGGCCGCTGGACTCAAGGGTTATCAAATCGGCGGCGCGCAGGTGTCGCCGATTCATGCCAATTTTTTTATCAATCACAGCGGCGCGAATGCGGCAACTGCCAGCGATTATTACGCCCTCATCCGCCATGTGCAGCAAACGGTACACAAATACTCTGGCATAGATCTGGAAATGGAAGTCGAATTGGTAGGGGATTGGTTGTGAGGTTTAAGGTGTTGATAACTCCAGCTAGTTCGATAGATTTGTTTGCGCGGCGAAAATGATTTTTGTAGGGACACGATATATCGTGTCCTTATAGGTACGGAATAGGACACCTAACCTTAACGCATTCGATTGTGAATTCCGTGCAATTTGTGGGATAATGGGATAATGTTGGATTGTAAGGACACTACATGACATCGCGTTTGCGGGAACGGCGGCGCGGAACGGCGCGCACTCCGGGTATTCTGCGCACGCCGGGGACAACCCCGGAAGTCGTCGAACACTCGGTACAGCACAGCGCGCGGCGGGGAACGGCGAGCTGGCGCATTTTCAGCGCGCTCATTGTCCTCACGCTGCTGGGGGTACTGGCGCTGTTTTTTGCCACGCCTTTCTTTTACATTCACAGCATCGCGGTGGGCGGGCTGCATTACGTGACTAAAGAGGAAGTGTTCGCGCTCACCGGTGTCGCCAACATGCATATCTTCTGGATTGACCCGGACGAAGTGCGCCGCAATATCCTGCGTTCGCCCACGATTGCTGACGCGACAGTGACGGTGGGTTGGCCGCCAAACATGGTGCAAGTAGTAGTACAGGAACGGGAACCGGCGGTCATCTGGACGCAATCCGGCATATCCACCTGGGTGGATATACAGGGTCGCGTGATGCAGGAGCGCGAAGACCGCAAGGATTTGGTGCAAATCGAAGCCGACAGCAACGACGGCCCATTGGGGCCAAATGTCCAGGTTCCGCTGGATGTGGTTGCCGGTGCGCTGCAACTGAAAAATCTGCGCGCGAACATCGACGCGCTCAAATATAACCGGGAAAAAGGTCTGGGCTATCGCGACGGGCGCGGTTGGGAAGCATGGTTTGGGACTGGCACAGATATGCCAGAGAAGCTTATCATTTACGAAACACTGGTTGCGAATTTGTTATCCCGGAAACTTCAACTGTTGGAAGTAAACGTGGTGAATCCCGACGCGCCCTATTATTCTGTGCTTGGGGGTCGTTAATTATTGTATGCGTGATCTGGCTGTTGCTTTAGACGTTGGAACGCGGAAAATCTGCGTAATTGTGGCCGAGGTGCGCCCCGAAGACATTTTTGTCGTCGGTGTGGGCATCGAGCCAAGCATGGGCATGAAAAAAGGCATTGTCAACGACATGGGGCAGTTGACGACGGCGATTTCGGCGGCGGTACATAAGGCTGAAAAGAGCAGCGGTTTCGATATTGCACGCGCCTTTGTCAGCGTGGCGGGCAGCCACATCGCCTCGATTAACAGCCGGGGTGCAGTCGGCATCGCTGGACAACGTGGCGTGAGCATGGAAGACATCGACAAAGCGATGGAATCTGCCCGTGCGATTGCCATCCCGCACAACCGCGAAGTGCTGCACGTGGTTCCGCGCAGTTATTCGCTCGATGGTCAGGAAAGTGTGCGCAGTCCGATTGGGATGCACGGTTTCCGCCTGGAAGTTGAGGCGCATATTATCACGGCTTCGTCTACCAGCGTCGCCAACTTGGAACAATCGGTACAGGGTGCGGGCGTTTCCGTAGATCGCTTTATTTTAAATCCCCTGGCTTCCGGTGACGCGGTGCTGACGCCCGAAGAAAAAGAAATGGGTGTGCTAATTATCGACATCGGCGGCGGCACGACTGACCTTGCCATTTTCATCGAAGGTACGGTCTGGCACACGGCGATTATTCCTGTCGGCGGCGACCATATCACCGGCGACCTGACCCATTGGATGCATGTTCCGTTTGATGTGGCCGAAGCCGTCAAATTACATCATGGTCACGCTTTCCCGCGTGCCGTTGATCCGCTCGAAACCTTCCTGGTCGAACCGTTTGGTGACGGCCTGCCGATTGAAGTCCGCCGCGCCGATATGGCGGAAATTATCGAACTGCGCGTTGCAGAATTATTTGATACAATCAAAAAGGAAATTAAACGCTCCGGCTACGACGGGATGCTCCGTGCGGGCGCGGTGATTACTGGCGGTTGTGCGCAACTGCCCGGTCTCAACGAAGTCGCCGCCCGCGAATTGGGCTTCCCGGTACGCATCGCCCGACCTGAAAAATTAACCGGCATGGCCGACTCACTGCGCCATCCCTCGTATAGTACCAGCGTTGGGTTGCTGCGCATGGGTCTAAATATGGATACTGGGAGTGCGGGGTCGAGCAACACATCGTCCCGCAATCCGATGCCCTCGCCCAAAATCGGGCCGTTCCTGGGGGGATTGATTCGTCGTCTCCTGCCGGATAATGAGGGTTGATTAAGCATGGTAATTACCACTTTCTGCATTTTCTCCTCTATATCAGATGGAGAAGGGGCAGGGGTGAAGTTGAAATTTAGTTGCGCGCTTTGGCGTTCGGCGTAGAATAGAAATTATTCCGGCGCTACGCCTCATAAATAAGGATGTTCTTGGGGAAAGGGTCAAACTATGATGGATGGAACGATTCCTGGGGAGAATTTTGCCCAGATTAAAGTTATCGGGGTCGGAGGAGGCGGCGGAAACGCGGTCAACCGCATGATTAACGAAGGCCTGGGCGGTGTCGAATTCATTTCGGTGAATACTGACAATCAGGCATTGATGCTGTCCAAAGCCAAAACCCGTGTGCGCATCGGTGATAAGCTGACGCGCGGCCTGGGCGCGGGCGGTAATCCCGAAATTGGCCGTAAAGCTGCCGAAGAAAGCGCCGACGATTTGTATGAAGTCGTGCGCGGTGCAGATATGGTGTTCATCGCGTGCGGTATGGGCGGCGGAACCGGCACAGGCGCATCTTCGGTCATCGCGCAGATTGCCAAAGAACTGGGCGCGCTGACGATTGGTGTTGTGACCCGCCCCTTCAGCTTTGAAGGCCCACGCCGTCAGGCATCCGCCGAGGCCGGTATCGAGGCGCTCAAGAGCCAGGTCGATACCTTGATCGTGATCCCCAATGACCGTTTGCTCCAGATTGCCGACAAGCGTGCCAGTTTGCAGCAAGCCTTTTCGCTGGCCGACGATGTGCTCCGGCAAGGTATCCAGGGCATTTCTGAACTCATCACCGTCCCAGCGCTCATCAATTTGGACTTCGCCGATGTGCGCACGATTATGTCCGAAGGCGGCGCAGCCCTCATGGCAGTCGGCAAGGCCGATGGCGATGATCGCGCCCGCCGTGCAGCCGAACAGGCCATCAGCAGCGGTTTGCTGGATGTCACCATCGACGGCGCGCGTGGTATCCTGTTTAATATTACGGGCGGAACCAACCTGAGCCTGTTCGAAGTCAATGAAGCTGCCGCGATTATCCGCGAGAGCGCCCATCCCGATGTCAATATCATCTTCGGCGCGCAGATCGACGAGAATATGGGCGACGAGGTGCGCGTAACGGTGATTGCGACGGGTTTTGAGCAAAGCCGCGCGGCCCGCAAAATTGAAGCCCAGATGCCCCAGCGTCAGCCGGTGCAGATGCAGCGTCCCGCGCAGCAGCCTCAACAACCGATCCAGCCGCCGCGTCAGACTCAACAGCCGATGCAGCAGCCGCCCACGTCGATGCCTGACCCCAACGCTTATCAACAAATGCCGCCGCAGCAGCCCCCGGCGATGCAGCCGCCCGTCCAGCGCCCGCAGAGCGACCAGCCTGCCCGCGTTTACGACGAGGACGACATCGACATCCCGACTTTCCTGCGCAAGCGGAAATAATCGTAGGGACACGGCACGCCGTGTCCGCAATCAAACAATAACCATTCAGGGCGTTCTACGGAGCGCTCTTTGTTTTTCGGAGGGTTTAAAGAATGAGTTTGCTCAGAAATCCACCAAAACGAGACAACCGCGTTTTTCTTGACGAACTCGAAAAGCATGAACGTGCCTGGGGCAGTGAGAGCTATACAGGTCGGCCAAATCTGAGTCAAATTATGAGCGCAAAAGTCGTTGCTTTCTGGTATCCGAGCGGCTCTGATGATGATATGCACACCACCATTACGCTGCATAAAACACTGGATGATATTCACGACTATGTGACACATTTGGTCTGGCATACCAAAGAGCGTTTGCCTCTGGTGCGGCTTGCGAAGCTCTTCGAGAATCAGCATGAGGTCAAAATCACAGGCGTGAAGGTTGTTTTTGAGCGAGATCGAAATAGATAGTTTAACTTGCTAACTGTTCAGGGCGTTCTACGGAGCGCCCTTCTTATTTGAAAATCACTTTGAACACTTCACAAATCATGGGCATATTGCGGCTGGCTTGCAACCCTATTGCAGCGCATTCCCCCACATAATAATCCCACATATTCATATTCCAGAAATCCATATCCCGGCTGCCCTCGCCGTACTGGTAAACAAATGCTGCCTCAACCTGGTCAAAGGGTTTTATAAATAGATCGACCACCTCGACAATACAAACCGGCCTTTGTTTGCCATCCAAAACTATCGAAATGTCACCAATTTTCTCACTGGGATCGTTGCTTTTCTCGCGCTCCCACTCCAACCTCGATGTGGTGGTCTTTACGCCGGAAAGGATCGCAGTTGCAATCGTGTCAGCCAGTTCATCAGAGTTACCCCATGAAGCAGCTTCATAATAGGTCAGGTTTCTTTCTGCTTCCGGTAACGTTAAAAGGTAGGCATTCCAAAAGGTGTCAATTTCAGGTGTCATAATCGTGAAAGCGCTCCAATATGGTTTTCCGGGCTACGGCAAAATTTCCAGATAATCGCAGTGCTTGGGGCGGAAAATGCTGAAGTCGCGTTGATCCAGGGTACAGACCTGGGTGATATTCAGCCGCTCCGAAAGTGCCATAATGCAGCAGTCTACAAAATCCAGCTTGGCATCAGCGTACTGCTGCATAATTGCCTGAACCCGTTCTAAATCCTCGATGATGACATCCTGTAAATCAGGTTGTGAATGCGTAAATACGTCGAGAAAGTTAATAGCACCCGGTACACCGGCTTCTCGCTTGAGTAAATAAACGACTTCTGTGAGTACGACCTGCGGGACGAGAAACTGGCCGCTGTATAGTTGGGCAATTTCCTGCATGACCTCACGCTCATTAGAATCCTTATCATAGAGGGCAATAAGAAAGCTGCTGTCTACGAGGATTTTATTCGGCGGCATCCTCGCCTCGTGTCCGCCTGAGTAAATAGTCGGCGAATTCTGTGTTCAGGATGTCTTCAGCCTGAGAAGCGAGATTGGGATTTCCTGTATGGAGATTAGATTGCTTCGCCATTTTCGCTGCATAGGCTAGCGAGCCTGGCGGTGGTTCGAGTGATTTCAACTCTGATTTCAGGCGCGGGATACCCGCTTCATCAAACGCGCCAAACTGCTCGTCTAGTTTTTCATCGGTCATTTCGGCTTTCGCTGTATCGCCAACTGATTGCCAATAGAGACGCGCTTTGGCATAAGCCTTGCGCCGCACCCGTTTGACGGCCTCGCTGGGTTCAGATTTCGAGATGTTTTCGACAGCCTCGGCAGGATAGTGCGCGACCATTGACTTCAAGACATCTTCAACCGGACGACGTTCCCGTTCAGCGATTTTCTGAAGTTCTTTAGCAAGCTGTTCGTCGTGAATGACTAGCATAGATTATCTCCCGTTCACTTACATGGATTATAGTCGATTTTCGCTCTCATTTTATCGCTTTGCGTCTTTGCGTTGAAGGTTTTATCTTCTCTAAGTGACCTCCCCAAACACCATCCCATCGTCGCTGGATCAGCGGGCAGATAATACAACACGCGGAAGCGCCGGTCAGACGCAAATGGTTCCGATACCAGCCGGAATTGCAGCAGCCCAACGTTCGGCAGGTTGATTTCGAATGGCGCGAGAGGCCGCGCCGCCACCGGATGCAGCGGTTCCGACTCGGCTTGCGTCCAATAACGGGCGAAGGTCGCGCAGGTCAGCAAATCATCCAGCACGCCCGCTGACCACTCTGCGCCCTGGAAATGACTCATCTCGTAGCGCAGCGCCCGGATTTGCGCCGGAAAAAACACGTCTGGGTTGGCAATCAGCGGCGCGATTCCATAGGCCTCGTCAAAAATCACCCGCAGCATCGAGAAGCGTTTTGTAGTTGTAGGGACACGATATATCGTGTCCGCTGCTTCCTTAAATCGAAATAGTTTCGGCACGAGCGCGTTCCACGCCAGCAGCCTGTGCGCGCAGTCCAGAAGATAGGCCGGGAAAATCGCGTTTTCCAGATCGTTATGGCAAGCCTCAATCGCCCATTGAATTTCAGACTCGTCCGGCAGCGGCGCATCCACCACGTAGCCGAATAATTCCAGGATGTCGCGCCGTTCGGTATAACGCGCCCCCAACGCCGCCAGAATCCGTTCCAGCGTATCGCGTTCCGGGTGGCGCACCTTGCCCGATTCTACCCGCTGCAAATAACCCATGCCCAGGCTGGCATCTAATTCCACATCAAGCTGCGTTCGTCCCACGTATTCGCGCAGCGCCTTCAGCCGGTTGCCACCCGATGTACCTATTTTCGGTATCAAATTCGACTCCAGAGTCAATGACAGTCACCTCACCGCATCCTACAATAGCATATATACAGTCAGTTTCTCTCACAAATCTATCGTTAGCGATTCTTTGACTCCCCTTTCTCCACACAGTGGGGAAAGGGCGTGGGGGATAGGGGATCATAGGTTCAGGAGCACAGCATGACGATTCAACTCAGCGGTTACTATCCCGGCACAATCGGCGCGATCACCCAGTTGCACGGCACATACTATCATCAACATTGGGATTTAGGGCTGTATTTTGAGGCCAAAGTCGCTACAGAACTTTCCGAATTTCTCAACCGTTTTGACCCTGCCCAGGATGGAATCTGGATCGCCCGCGACAGCGAAAAATTTGTCGGCGCGATTGTCATCGACGGCAAAGATGCGGGCGGCGAAGGGGCGCGACTGCGCTGGTTTATCATTGACCCGGCCTATCATGGGCAGGGCGTGGGTAATTTACTCGTTGACGAAGCCATGTCGTTTTGTCGCCGGGTGGGATTCCGACGTGTGTATCTGACCACCTTCGCTGGACTCTCTGCTGCCCGTCATCTCTACGAAAAGCAGGGTTTCCGCCTCTGCCGCGAAGAAGATGGCAGTCATCTCACCGGTAGAGCCGCACTCATCGAGCAGGTTTTCGAATACGTGCAGTAAACAAATACCCACCGATCAGCGCCAGCGTCGCCAGCGTCACTGCGATTCCGATCTTGAATCCCGGCGGCTCGAACCAGAAGCTGTAGGTATGTGTCCCTTCGGGCATCTGCACAGCGATGAAACCGCGATCTCCGGTATTAAAATCGCGGGAAACCTGCGCAGTGTTCACTTGCAGTGGGAGTCCATCAGCCGTTGCCTGCCAGCCGGGAAAGTTATTTTCCTGGATGACCAGAAAGTAATCGCCGGGAATTGATGGTGTTTTCGCCTGAAGCGTCATGCTGTCCTGACGATGGCTAATTGCCGTCACCCGTTGGACATTGCTCCCCTGTATCTTACTCGGTGTGGTGAGCAAGGTTGCAGCGGATACGATGAAGCTGTAGGGTAGGGGATATCGTCGTTGGTACAGTACCGCGCCCATCCCGCCGCTGAAGGTACACGGGTCGCCGTTGAAGGCTTCCAGCTTGTAACACTGTATCTGCTGGTATGGGCCGTTCCCGTCCACCAACCGCTGCGCATAATCCTCCGATGAGCCGCCGTAGGCATTCGACACGACGGCCCAACTCGGCAAATTTGTGAGCGTCCCAGCGTACCATCCCAGCAGACCGTTGACACTGTTAGGAACCCAACCTTCGTTTAACCCCCAGTTGCGGAACTCGGCCTCGTAGACCTCAAACGCAACCGGCGAATGCGGTAAATTGATCGATGGAAATGGGTCAGGGTCAGCTTTGCGGATGTCAGGGTACAACGTTGCGAAGCTGGCCGTTTGGGTTTCAACTTTATACAGCGGGCTGTTGGCCGCCATGATGTCATTCAGGGCGTAAAAAACCAGCGCCAGGATTGCGATCCGCAGACCGCGAGTCAAGAAGGCACGCCAGCCTAACTTTTCGGCGGTTGGTTTCCATGGCCAGCGGATAAGCTGAGTCGCTGCCATGATGATCGTATCAAAGATGATTGCCGTCAGAAGCAGTGCCCATAAGCCGATTACTGCCGCAGCTACCGAAGTGAAACGCCGGTCATCCAGGCTGTTCAAAAAACGCAGGTTGTTGCCGACCATGCCCAATCGGGTCGAGGTGTTGCTGGCGCTGTACACCACAAAATATGCCCAAATGATGAGCGCTGCCAGCGCAGCACGGATTATTCGTATTCGGTCAATTCGGTCAAAATGTTCCGGTGTATGCAGCCAATCGCGCGCTGCATTCCACAATATATCCAGCGCGAGACCTGCCAGCACGATCCACCACAAGGCGGCAATGGCGTGCGCCCGCCCCAGGAACCGGAATTCTCGCAGCAGCGTAATATGGGCATATAGATATTGCAGAATCGAGGCTTGGCCCGCGCCCCAGATCATCATCACGCTGGCAAGGATGAGCGCGATGATAATGACCATTTTTGGCGATTGTACCGTCGTGCTGATCTTGCGCCGGATGAGAATCACTATCAATGCCACGCCCATGAGCACAAAAACCATCGGGCCGATATAAGTGTAATCGACGGCGATGGCCTGATCGGCATTGCGCGAGGTGTCCTGGCGAACCGCGTCTAAATTCGAGACCAAATAACGTGCGGCCTCTGCCAGATCATAATTGCCTTCGAGCGTACCGTCATCATTGAAGCTCTGTATATCATGGTCAACGTAATCGCGTGTCAGCCACACTGGGAAAAATTGAAGCGCTGCCAACCCGAAGGCGAACAGCCCTGCGATTGCCACGCGCCGCAGCCGATCCCAACGGAAATTGAAGCGCCGTCGAAAAGAAATTTTTTTTGATATATCCTGGCGGCGTTCAATGAGATGAAATACGACAATGATCGCCGCGCACAATAGGGTATGCAGCACATAGTAGATGTTCCCGGTGAAGAACAGCAGCGCAAACGCCACGCCAAAACTGACCGGCGCGAGCCGATTTTTGCCCCGCAGCGTCCACCATAACGCCGCCAGCACCAGCGGCGGCCATGCCAGACTCAATGCCAGTTGAAAATGGCCTACGTAAAATTTTCCGGCGATAGCGCCGTTCATCAGATACAGCGCTCCGGTGGCGATGCGCCCAACCGCGCCGATGCCCAGCATGTAGGCCAGCGTCCACATTGCATAGCCAGCGATTAGCAGGGCGATATATGTCGCGATTTTTGTGCCTTCCGCAAACGAATTGGCGAGGAGCACTGGCAGACTGTGGAAAGGATTGAACAGATAGCTGAAGGCGTCGTTGATAACCGGTTCGCCATTGCCCATGTAAGGATTCCACATTGGGATGTGTCCATAATGTTCCAGACCGATTTTTACCGGCATCAGAACACCCGCCAAACGCTCGTGTTCCAACCCGGTTTGGCGGTAAGTGGGATCAGATAATGTGGTTTGGACGCGGGCTAAATCCAGCCCATTGGGTGTGGCGTTTTCCGGTTCAGGAACCGATAAGGCAATGAACACAACCGCCAATAAACTGATGGCGGCAAGTTCCAGAATGTACTGCCCAATTCGTCTGTGCATGATAGTGGACACAAAGAGGGGTAGGCGCATTATTCCAGTGTAGCAGACATTTTGGGTATAAAGCTGAAACCTTGTGTCAACATTTGTGCAGGTTTACCTTACAGTAAGACCGTTATAAATTGTGCGCACATGTTAAGGATGATTAACGTACTAGCGTTCAAGCAAGCGATACCCGTATGCTGGAATTGTGGTTTTATGTGGGAAAGTTGTTATATCACATCTACCATTTTCTAACCAAACCATATCCAAATTTTGGTGGACAAAGGCCGTTCGAACGTGATAAAGTAGTGCTACTTCGGACATCAGAGCCTATACCAAAAAACCTGCTGCCCCCATACCTATTATGGGGGTTTAACATCTAATCTTTTTGCTCGTGACCGAGAACATTTGTGCGTAATTATTATCGAAAGGGTGAGTCAAGATGGTGCAAGCCCAAGCAGCGCGGCGCAATGCTTTACATGAACTGGGGTATAAAATTTTTCTGGATCGTTATGCCCAGAAAGATATGACACGGGCGACTTTGGCGGTGGGGGACACAGTTATTGTTGTCGTCGATTCGAAAACCGGACAGCGCGAAATCGGCACGATCAAGTCGATCAACCTGCCGAAGGTGAAAATTCAACTGCTGGATGGCGAATTTGTCGAACGCGATGTCGAGAATGTCGATAAACCCCTGGAAACCGACCCCGGTCAGATGATGGATCGCGTTGCGGCGGGTATTGCAGCCGTCGAGAAAAATAACAAATTACGCAAACAGTGGTCGGAACGCTTCCGCTGGATGCTGGATGATTGGAAGTTCGTCCCGGCGGGTCGTATCCTCGCTGCGGCAGGGACGGATCAGGAACTCACTTTTTACAATTGTATGCCGCCTGAACAGGAAGTCTTGACCGCTGACGGTTACAAGCCGATTGCCGAAATTAAACTGGGCGATATGGTCGTGACGCATTGCAATCGTCTGCGCCCTGTGCTGCATAAATTTGAGCGCGAGACTGAGGAACCCCTGTATATCATTAAGCCCAAGAAATTGGGTTACGATGATCTGCGTGTGACCGGCGACCATAAAATTTATATTATTCGCTCAGAGTGGGTGAACAAGGCCAAATCCCGTGATGGGCTGCGCTTACAGCAGGAACCCGCTTGGATACCTGCGAAAGATGTAAAACCGGGTGATTATATTGCCGCAGCCTATAACGGCGAAGAATGTCCGCCTGACATCATTTTCTTGAGCGATTACCTCACTGGCTACGATACTCAGGATGGAAAACTCTTCAAATCTACCAAACGCGGTGCTCACGGCTACGTTGAAGATTGGGGAACTCATTTTTCACTCAATAATCGGCTCGAACTGGATGGCGATTTATGCTATCTGTTTGGGCGCTGGCTCGGCGATGGTTATGTGACGCATCGCACCGGGACGGATATTCCGTCCGGTATCAAAATCGTTTTCTCGCTGGAAGAAAAAGCCGAAGCCGAGGAAATCGCCCAGATCATTGAGGCGAAATTTGGTATCGCAGCCGCACTCAAATTGAGCAGCACTGAACGCTGGTATGACTTGTGGGTGAACTCCATGCCCATCGGTCAATTTTTTAAAGCGTTCCTCGGTTTCTACAGCTACGGCAAGCGTATCCCTGATACCTTGATGCACATGCCTACGCAATTGACGCTTGAACTCCTGCGGGGTTTGTTCAGCGCGGATGGCTATGTCTCAGGTCAATATCTTGGTATTTTGCTCTCCAATCGAAATCTGACGATCCAGATACATCAACTCTTGATGCGCTTGGGATACTTCTTCTCGATTAAGGAAAATACCCATCGTCTGGGACGTACTCCTGCGTTCCGCTTGACTAGCACGGGTAGCGATTGCGAACCGCTGTTTGAATATTTCTTTGGCGCACCCATACCGGATCGTGGTTATGATCTCAAATCGTATATTGACTATGATGGCCTGAAATGGGTGCGCATCGACGACATCGGTGTTGAGGATTACTCAGGCGTCGTGATGGACATCGAAGTTCAGGAAGATCATTCCTTTGTTTCGGCAGGGGTAGTAGTCTCGAACTGCTATGTTGTGCCCTCACCCCGTGACTCACGCGGCGGCATTATCGAAACCCTGCGCCAGATGACCGAGATTATGTCGCGCGGTGGCGGTGTTGGTATCAACGTCTCGTCGCTGCGTCCGCGTCATGCCTACGTCAAAGGT
This sequence comes from Chloroflexota bacterium, assembly GCA_039933955.1. GTDB lineage: Bacteria > Chloroflexota > Anaerolineae > Aggregatilineales > Phototrophicaceae > CFX2. The sequence continues at coordinate 30,465 of JBDTNB010000025.1, read as the reverse complement.
GTGAATGGTCGCTCCAGCGGTGCGGTGTCCTGGGGCGCTCTTTATAGCTTTGTTACAGGACTAATAGAGCAGGGTGGAAGCCGGCGCGGGGCCCTGATGTTAATACTAAATGATACACATCCTGATATATTCGATTTCATCAACAGCAAGCGCAAAGCCGGTCAAATCACCAATGCCAACATCAGCGTCGGTGTGTCGGATAGGCTCATGGAAGCCATTGACAAAGATGCGGATTGGGACTTGCTGTTCGCTGATACCAGCGATCCCGATTACGACGCCAAATGGGATGGCGATCTGGAAGGTTGGATTGCCAGTGGACACAAAGCAATCACCTATCGTACCGTGAAAGCCCGCGATTTGTGGAACGCGATTATCGAAAGCGCCTGGGCGAGTGCCGAACCCGGTGTATTCTTCCGCGAACGCTACAACAAAATGTCGAATAGCTGGTATCACGCACCCATAATATCGACGAATCCGTGCGTTACCGGTGATACGCGCATCTATACCGATAATGGGTTGGTACAGGCGCGCGAATTATTCGACAACGAGACCGATATTTCGATCACAATTGATGGTCGCTTTGGTCTAACAGGAGCAACAACTCCCTCTACGCGCGTATTTATGACCGGCGTAAAACCCGTGTTTCGCCTTCAGACCAAAGAAGGTTATTTCGTCCGCGCCACAGCCGATCATCGCTTTATGACACCGCGTGGTTGGGTTGAACTGCAAGACTTGGAATCCGGTGATACGATACACATCCTGAATCGCAAAGGTGGTTTTGGTCAAGAAGGTTCTCTGGAATTAGGTCGTGTGTTGGGCTGGTTGGTCGGCGACGGCACAATTAAAAAAGATGAGGCTGTTCTCTCGTTTTTTGGCGAGGAAAAGAGCCAACTTGCCCCGATGTTTGCCGATTACGTCAATACATTGGTTGCGCCCCTGACTGCAAATAATCGCACATACACCGTCGGTGTCGGGCAGGTCATGGAACGTGACGAAGCACGGGTTGGCTCGACTCGCTTACGTGCAATCGCGGAACAGCACGGCTTGACCGAAGTGAAGCATCGTGTGCCGGAAACGGTTTATCAAGGTACAGAGGAGATGCAGCGCGGTTTCCTCCAGGCGTTGTTTACGGCGGACGGAAGTTTCCAGGAGGGCAAGGAAAAAGGCGGTAGTGTTCGTCTGGCAGCCAACAGCATCGAATTATTAGAAGGCGTCCAGCAATTATTGGGCAACTTCGGTATTGCCAGTCGCATTTATCGTAATCGTCGTCTGGCAGGCTATCGCGAATTACCAGATACGAACCGCGAAATGAAAGAATATTGGTGCGAAGCCCAACACGAATTGGTCATTACGAAAAGCAACATGACCGTTTTCGCTGATGAGGTTGACTTCCTGATGGACTATAAGCAGGATAGCTTGAACGATTATGTCTCACGCGGTAAACGTGGGCCATATTCCGAATACTTCACCGCCACCATCGAGTCGATTATGGAAGATGGGGTGGAGGAAGTCTTTGACCTGACCGAACCCATAACCCACTCAATGGTTATTAATGGTATTGTGTCTCACCAGTGCGGCGAGCAAGGCTTACCGGCGTTTGGCGTTTGCAACCTGGGCGCGATCAATCTGGCGAAATTCTACGACGAAAATACCCATGATGTCGCCTGGGATGACCTGGATCGCACGGCGCGTTATTCCACACGCTTCCTGGATAATGTGATCGACAGTACGCCCTATTTCTTCGAGGAAAACAAGAATCAGCAGTTGGGCGAACGGCGCGTCGGTCTGAACAATATGGGTCTGGCTGAATTGATGATTAAGCTGGGTGTGCGTTACGGTAGCGACGAGTCGGTGGCTTTCATTGATAAGCTCTACAGTTTCCTGGCGCGGGCGATTTACGAAACCTCGATTGAACTTGCCGAGGAAAAAGGTGCGTTCCCCAAATTTGAGGCCGACAAATTCCTCCAGAGCGGCTACATGGAGTCGATGCCGGAGGACATCCGCGAGAAGGTGCGGAAGCATGGCATCCGCAATGTGACGCTGACCACACAAGCACCCACTGGCTGCGTTGCGCCTGATACGCTGGTGAGTATGGCAACTGGTCTGCGGCCAATTGTTGAACTTGGTGATCCTAATGGTCAACAATGGCAGATTTTGACACAAGAGGTGCATACCGACGAAGGATTGCGCAGGACATCTAACTTCTATGTAAATGGCTTCCAACCGGTTAAAAAGATGACAACTCATCGGGGTTTTAACCTGACTGCTACGCCCAATCATCGCGTTCGGATTATCGATGTTAAGGGTGATTATGTATGGCGTCGAATGGACGAACTCCAATTAGGAGATCGGGTGGTTCTCAAGAAGGGAACGCTTGGTCAGGGAGAAAAGGTCACGCTTGATACCGTCGAAAGGGGTAATCGGGCGCTCAGTGAATTGCCAACCGAGATGACCCCTGAGTTAGCAGAACTGCTAGGTTTGTATATGGGTGACGGCTATACCAAAACACGGGGCGGTATCCATATTGTTGTATGTAAACAAGACCGTGATTTACTCGAACACATTGACGGCCTACTGCGTCACATTTGGGGCGAACAGCGAAAGGTTGCCGTAGAAGATCGTCAAGGTTGCTGGATAGCTAATCTGACGGGATATTATATTCCTCGCTTCTTTGAGGCCAATGGTTTTGCAAAGCCGCGTGGTAATCATGGTGAAGGCGCGGAAGGAGCATTTATCCCGTCGAAAGTGTTGCAGGCGGGGCGATCAACTGTAGCAGCATTCCTACGTGGTTTATTCGAAGCTGACGGCTCTGTCAGTCGTGGGACGATTACACTCACATCGACCTCAAAAATGCTCATCAACCAGGTGCAAATCGCACTTCTTGGTTTAGGTATAGTGTCCACTGTTCGTATGCTTCCGAAACAGGAAACAAGTTATGGCCTACGGACAAAATATGAACTCCGTATTCTAAATCGTCGTGAAAGCGAGCAATTTGCAAAAGAAGTTGGATTTATAAGCGAACGCAAACGTGAACGGGTAATGAACCTGGGAAATATTGTTGATCGTGGTGATAGCATCCCTGTACCTGCTCTGTGCGAAGAGTTTTATGCTGAGTCGAAGGGATTGAAGAACGAAGTTCGTCAACAGATTATCGGGTTGGTCAGTAACGGAGCTTTAACACAGCAGTTCGTCAAACAAACGGCAACAGCTTATCCGATGCTCAAGGAAACCCGGCTGGTGCAACTGGTGGATATGGATGTTTTTCTTGACGAGGTAGTGAGCATCGAAGACGGTAGTTGCGATACCTATGATCTCTCAGTACCAGACAATAAGACCTACATTGCGAACGGATTTGTATCGCATAACACAACCGGAACAATGGTCAACACTTCGACGGGTATCGAACCCTTCTTCTCCTGGGTCTATTATCGCAAGAGTCGCCTGGGATTGCACGAAGAACAAGTGCCGCTGGTCAAAGAGTGGCGCGACCAACATCCGAATGAAGCTGAATTACCGGATTACTTCGTCACAGCGATGGATTTAAGCCCCGAAGAGCACGTCAAGGTGCAGGCTGCCATCCAGCGTTGGGTGGACAGCAGCATCAGCAAAACCTGCAACGTGCCCAACAATTACACTGTTGAGCAGGTGAGCGACCTCTACAAATATATGTATGAACTAGGTTGCAAGGGCGGCACAATTTACCGCGATGGCAGCCGCGACGAACAGGTGCTCATGCTCAAGGGCGACGAACGCGCCGAGAGCGAGATGGCGAACAAAGATAAAGCCAAATCCAACGGTAACAGCAGCGAAAAAGTGGCTGAAAAACCGATTGAACAGGTGGCGACTCCGCATCGTGTTTATCCGCGCCCCAAGCAGCTATCCGGCGTGACTGTAAGCCGCAAGACACCCTTCGGCACGGCCTTTATCACCATGAACAGCGACGAACACGGCAATCCGTTTGAAGTATTTATCACCGTTGGTAAGGCGGGCAGTGATTTGCAAGCTGATGCCGAAGGGCTGGGGCGGATGCTCTCGCTGCAACTGCGGACAACCGCGCCGCAAAACCGCATGGAAATGCTCAAGCTGATTATCGACCAGTTGCGCGGGATTGGCGGGTCGCGTTCGGTGGGCTTGGGGCCGCAGCGCGTGATCTCGATGCCGGATGCCGTCGCCGGGGCGTTGGTCGATCATTATCTGACGAATCCGCAGCCGCAGCAGCTTAACCTGCCGATGGCGAACGGTAACGGCGACTACAATCACGACACCGCCTGGAAAGCCGCCGACACGATTGCGCCGGAAGCGATTGAGGAACCCGCATCAAATGGCTATGTGCAAAATGTGGTCATTTCAGGTGCAGACATTTGCCCTTCGTGCGGGAATGTATCCCTCATAAGAATCGAAGGTTGTGAGAAATGCTCGGTCTGCGAATACAGCAGATGCTAACTGAATAGATGAACTGAGGGCGGTCATTTGACCGCCCTTAATTTTATACAAATTAGAACAAAATTTTCTTATCAGAATTTAAATTGGAAATCAAGATTTGATTGCAAATTGATATTTATTTAGAATGTATTTAGCGACATTAGTAGGTGTACAAATGTGATAATAGACTTGGAGTATTTATCGAGGTTTGACAGATGTGTCAAACTTAACCCTGGGGATCCAAGAGGTGTAACTCTTGGAGTTTCTTTCCCCAAAGTCAAGTTTCCGAGAGAAAACAGTATATCATATTGTGTTTTTTGACACAATTGATTTACTGTTTGAAAGGGATTACAAAAATGTATCAAATTCAATATGCCACATTTGGCATAGAGAAGAAGCGCATCGACAACTACGGCAGAATCACGGAGTTGTTGATATATCGTAAGGAAGACAATAATAATATGACTCACCTGGGTTGGTACTCGCGTCAAGCGATCATCAACCATATCAACAGCGGCCAAACCTATATGACCATTTCAATTGGGAATGGTATTTGGAATATGGGTGCGGAGATTCACGTAGTTCACGGAAATACTGGTGACTATTTACGCACTGACAGAAATCAGATCGCAGCCGATAATCTGGACAGTTTAGCTGAAGGTTGATTTCTGAAGATAGCGCCCATCATCACAGGTGGGCGCTACTCTTTTCTATAGTTGAAAAATCTACAGTTGAGTATTCCTAATTCTGCATCGCGGGGACAATGTAATCGCCGATGAGGTCGCGATGCTCAGGATGCGGTTGGTCGGTGGCCGAGGTCATGACGACCACGCTGTCCAGATCAGGAATCACCATCACATATTGACCGCCGTAGCCCGCTGCGAAATAGGCTGGATGGCCATCTTCGGTGGTTACCCACCACAGATAGCCGTAAGGTGTCCCCTGCGGAAAGCCGCCGTCGCTGTACTGCGCGGTGGTCATATCAACCCACGCCGCCGGGATAAGCTGCTTGCCCTCCCACTTACCGCGATTCAAATACAGATAACCGAACTTTGCCATATCACGGGCGCGTAAATGCAGCGCGTGCGCCCCAGTTGTGTAACCGTCCGGGTCGTGTCCCCACTGTGGAGCCGGGATGCCCAGCGGCGTAAACAAATTTTTCTGAGCAAAATCAGCCAGACTCATCCCGGTTGACTGAGTGAGCACGCCAGAGAGCAGGTGTACTGATGGCGTGTTGTAGGTGAAATAAGTTCCCGGTGGATGCGTCACCTGCATCGACAGCGCGAACTGCATCCAACTGCTGTAATCCGGCCAATACCAGGGGCCATCTTCTGTCCAATTAAAGCCCGTCGTCATCGACATCACATGCCGCATGGTGATCGTCGGCGTGAGAGTGTCGAAATCATCGGCATATTTGGGAAAAAAATCCGTAACCGGCTCGTCCAGACTCTTCAGATAACCTTTATCTAAAGCGATGCCCACCAGTGCCGAGGTGATGCTCTTGGTCACAGACGCAACTTCAAACGGCAGTTCAGCCTCATAACCGCCGTAATAACGTTCAAAAACCAGGTATCCGTGTCGCACGATTAACACGCTGAACAAATTCGGCAAATTCTGCTGAATGTGCTGGTCGAGTTTGTTCAGCGCGCCCGAATCAATGCCCTGTGCTTCCGGAGACGATTCGCGCCAACCGGCTGTCGGCCAATAGGTGCGCGGCGGGATAATGACCGCGCGCGGCACGGCATTATTCAGGATGATCGCCCGTAATCCACCCAGCACAACCAGAATGACCGCTAACGCAATGATCCGATCTGCGCGCAGCAAATGTTTAATCGAAAGTCGCATTAAAATCTCCAATGTCTCATGTAAACCCATGATACGCTGTTCGACGCAAACGGGAACGGGGAAGTGTACCGCTAACTTGTCAGCGCACAGCATACCAATTGAATGATTAGAGAATTATCAGTTGTGGCTTTTGGGAATGAGCAGCAGACCATCTTTTTGAAAGCACCACCGAATAAGCTATAGTCGAGAACCTTCGCTGGTAAAACTTATTTCAACTTTGGAGCCATCATGAGCGTGATCCCGCCGAAAGTCAATGACGACAAACTCAGCGTACTATTCATCGGCGCGCATCCTGATGACGCCGACATCCAATTCGCCGGAACCACAATCCGCTACCGTCAGCTTGGACATACCGTTAATTACGTGTCGGTCACAAATGGCGACGCCGGACATCAAACAATGGGTGGGGCGGCGCTGGCCCAGCGGCGTTATAAAGAAACCCAGGCCGTCGCTGAATTTTTGGGTATCAATTACTTTGTGCTCGACAACCATGACGCCGAACTTCAAGCCACAATTGAAAATCGCCACAAAATTATTCAGCTCATCCGCGAGGTGAAAGCTGACCTCATCATCACCCACCGACCCAACGATTACCATGCCGATCACCGCCAGGTATCGCTGTTGGTGCAGGACGCGGCTTATCTGATTTGCGTCCCCAATGTAGTCCCTTTTACCCCACGACTCGAAAACAATCCGGTGATTGTTTATCATCAGGATTATTTCAGCAAACCGTATCCCTTCATGCCGGAAATCATGGTGGACATCACCGACGTGATTGACCAGAAGATGCAAGCCATCGCCTGTCACGAATCGCAAATTTTCGAGTGGATTCCCTTCATCGAAGGTTATCTGTCAGAGGTTCCGCAGGGCAAAGCCGAGCGTTTGACATGGCTGAAAACCAAATGGGGTGGGCGGAGTTTTGTCGAGCGCTTTATGCCCGCGCTGCAACAGCGACTCTCGCTGGAAGCTATTGCGCCGATTCAATACATGGAAGCCTTCGAGCGCTGTGAATACGGCGGCAGGTTGACCCCCGAAAATGTCAGCCGCTATTTCCCCTTCGGCATCGTCAATTTTTGATAGGCTATGGTCAGCATTTCCCTGCTCCCCCCCTCTATTTTATGGTTCAGGGGACGAGACTTTTAAGGTTATAAGCGAGAATCTGGATTTGTAGGGGCTTGTCGGTGACAAGCCCTCTTTTAGAAAAGTATCGTGTTATGAAATTTTATGGGGCGAGGGTGAGGTCGTTTTACGGTTTATCGCCACGCGCCAATGCTTCAACAGCAGATTTGGCCTCGGCCAGCGATCCGCCGAAATGCTGCCTATATATTTTGATGGCTTCGATGAGGTTGCCCTGGTCAATCAAAACTCTGACATTTTGCATATCGGGCGATGCCGGTTCATCCGGGATTTCAATGTTCAGTTGCTTGAGCAATAAATCCAGTTTGCGTTCCATCTTTTCAATCTTGTGTCCCAAAAAGCCGATGCGTGATGAGTCGATATGGTCATTCCAAAAATCTTTCCACTCAGCCATGTTGCTTGCTCCTTAGAATACAACCGCACGAATTCAGTATAGTCCCGGCCTGTTACTGCGCTACCCTTTCCCTGTATAATGACAGCCTGTAAACCGCATTCACGAAGGATCATTTATGTTTAATGATTACACGGGCGAGTCCGGCTTCTGGCAAGAGCCAGACCCGTTCCTGGTAGACCTCGTTTCCGGCTTCGTCAATAAAGGCGGCATGGAACTGGGCATTACCCTGTTCATCAAAGGTCAGGTCATGACCGGCACGCTGGTGAGTGAACAGGATTACCTGAACGCCATGAGCGATATGTTCGCCGCGCAGGCCAAAAAGTCGATGGTGAAGCCCACCAAAGAAGAACTAAAAGCCACCGAAGATGTCTTTGATTTCACCCATCTGGCGGAGGATATTGACCCGGCAGCCTTTATGCCGGATGTTGCCGAAGATGACGACGATTTTGACATTGACGATAACCTGCCGCTGCCCCTCATCCGCCATCTGCACCTGAAAGACCCGGTGATTTTGCAGCCGCAGCCTGCGATCAGCTTTTCGCACAGCCAGATTTCTATCGTCCGTATCCGCCTGATCGCTATTGACGGTTGGATGATTGGCAAAGTCACAGTAGAAGATGACTCGCTGGACGATGATTTCATGCCACCGCCCAGCCAGATCAGGCACTAGCGAGTGATCCGTTGTCAGTGACCCGTTTCCAGAAAAAAAGAAAACGCCGCGTGTGGCTGTGGCGCATCGCGCGTATATTGATTTTCCTATTCCTGCTTTGGGTATGGGAAGTGCTGGTGGTGGTCGTGGTGATTAATGCCTATGGGGCAGTTGACCACGCCCAACCCGCCGATGTGATTATCGTTCTGGGGGCAGGGCTGCGCCCGGATAACACCCCCGGCCCCGCGCTGACCCGCCGTTCACTCCACGCGGCGCATTTGTGGCAGCAGGGACTCGCCCCGGTCATTATCTGCACAGGCGGCAAACCGGGAAACCGCACCCGCCCGGAATCCGATGCCTGCGCCGAACTGCTGCGCGCCGATGGCGTCCCTGCCGAATCAATCTTCCAGGAAGATGAAAGCCGCAGCACCGAAGAAAATGCCATGTATGCCCAAACGCTGCTGGATGCGCACGGCTGGCGCACGGCAATTCTCGTCAGCGATGGCTATCATTTGTTCCGGGCGCAGCATTTATTCAGTAATCAGGGCATCCCGGTTTATACCAGCCCGGTTATCACCGAAGACCCGCCCAGCGGCCTGGAATACGCCGTGTTCGTTGGGCGCGAGATTGTCGCGCTGCACTGGCAGCTCCTCAAGGAAATTTTCAACATCCCCATCACCTACGTGCAGAGCATTTAGGCAGCGGTTAGCTTTAGCCGTTAGCAAAAAAATGCATCTCGGCATCCCGGTTTTAGGGGAGTAAAACGGACGAAATTTCTGCCGAATCATTTCGTCAACCATCACTATCTCGTTCGGCGTCTCATTGTTTTCGTCTTGGCTAACTGCTAATCGCTAACGGCCAACCACTCCTCATTTCCGTAGGTCAAACGGCGGTCAGGCGACTTGTAACAGTGTTTCCGCGATTATCGCCTTTCACCTATAATGACATCAGGGGCATTAATGCCCCGACACAACTCGTTTAACTGCGCGCACCAGCCGCCAATTCTTGAAAAGGATGCCTTATGCGCCGCTTCATATTCCTGCTTTTGAGTTTGCTTTTTGTCCTAAGTTTTTCGTCGTTGGCCGCCCAGGATACGCCGACGCCCACGCCATCGACCAGCACCAACAGCCTGTCAGCGCTGGAAGTGGTCGATTCGCTGCCGTTTGTGGGCGAAGAATTGCAACTGGACGAACCCATACAACTCTTTTTTAATCGTCCACTGGACTGTAACACGGCGGCGTCTGCCGTCAGCCTGACGCCAACTGTACCCGGTGAGATAGCATGTGACAATCAGAACTCGTCGCTCACCTTCAGGCCGACAGCGCCTTTATCACGCGATGCCAGTTACGTTCTTCAAGTCAGCGATGCACTGCGTGGGCAGGATGGGGCGCAATTAGCGGAACCCTATAAGCTCGATCTCAATACAGTCGGCTATCTGACAGTTTCCGATGTGCTGCCGCGCAGCGACAGCACCGATATTGGCACGGATTCGGTCATTACAGTGATTTTCAACCGCCCGGTGGTCGAACTGGTCATCGCTGAAGAAATGGATAGACTGCCGAATCCCATTATGATTACACCCGCCATTGAAGGCAAGGGCGAGTGGCTCAATACCTCGATTTATATGTTCAAGCCAGACAATGGGCTTGCGGGCGGTACACAATATACCGTCACCGTCAGCGATGATCTCAAATCCATCGATGGTGCAGTGCTCCAAGCACCCTATACCTGGTCGTTTTCGACTTCCCAGCCGAAAGTGGTCGAAGTTTTCCCGCGTGATTTGAGCAGCGCCATTCAACTTGACCCGCTCCTGCAAGTCAAATTCAACCAGCCGATGGATCAGACCAGTGTTGAAGCGAATTTTTATCTGCGTCCGCAGGGACAAAAAGAAGGTTCGCTGCCAGGGACATTTGAATGGGCGGCAGATGGAAGCGGGTTTAGTTTTAAGCCAACTGACCGGCTTGAAATGGATACCATTTACGATGCCGGATTAAACACCGAAGCCGTGAAATCGGAGAGCGGCGGCGCATCACTCCAGGGATCTACCCGTTGGACATTTGCCACTGTGCCCTATCCGTCGCTTCGCAACACCTGTTCGTCGGATAGCAATGCACTGTACTACGGTTTCAATATCTATTTTGCCTCGCCAATGGATGTGAAAACGCTGGATGGTAAAGTCACCATCGATCCCAAACCTGCGCGCGATCCCGATGCTTACTACAACGAATATGATAATAGTTACACCCTCAATTTTCCGGTTGATCCTAGCACAACCTATACCATTACGATTGCGCCGGGCATGGCTGACATCTATGGCAATGTCATTCAACAAGGGTGTACGATTAAAATTGCGACTCCCCCAGTATCGCCCGATATTATCCTGAATGTACCCAGCGGTGTCGGCTTTTACAGTGCCCATGCCGACCATACCCAGCTTTTTATCAACCAGATCAACAACACACGCCTAGACATGCAGCTTTACAGTGTCCCGCTGGATACGTTTGGTAAAAAGCTCCCCAATTCCAGCTATGACCTGGGCAACAATCTGGAAACTGACGGCCTGACCCTCCTGCGAAGTTGGTCGGAGCCGATCCAGGTAGCCATCAATCATTGGGCTTACCAACTGTTGCAAGTCAGCAGCGCTTTCGACTGCGCAGGTGCACCCGCAACTCGATTGCACACGGGCGATATCGCCATCGTCACCAGCGACCCCGATCCCGTGCGCGCGCGCAGCGCCCCTGTGGATGGCGAGGTGGTTGCCCAGCTTTACAAAGATTACAGCCTCCCAGTGGTGGGTGGGCCAGTCTGCGGCGGCGGCATCGTCTGGTGGCAGGTGCAGCTCCGTGATGACAGCAAAGCCTGGGTTGCAGAAGGCACAGGCGACGAGTATTTCCTGGACGTTCGCACTCCTGCTAATCCGCAGCAAGTGACTGTATCCCAGCAAGGCGTTGATGGCCCGCTCGATCCCGGTGTGTATTTGCTGACGGTGAAAACGCCTGAACTGAACCGGTATGCGCAGCGGCATGTCCTCATTGTGGGTACGGCAAACCTGACCCTGAAATATGATCTGAACAGTGTGCTGGTGTGGGCGACTGACGTGCAAACCGGGCAGTCGATACCCAACGTGCCCATCAAGTTATACGACGGTAATTACAACCCGATTGCAAGCGGAACAACCGACGAGTCCGGTATGGTGACAATTGCGATTTCGCGCCAGAAAAATCTGTATCAGGATGTGATCGCCATCCTGAAAACCGATGACCAGTTTGGAGTGGGTTTCAGTGGTTGGACAGATGGTATTGAGCCATATCAATTCGGCCAGAATACCAATTTCTACCCGTCACAGTATCGGGGTTATGTCTATACGGATCGCCCCTTGTACCGCCCGGATCAGCCAGTTTATTTCCGGGGTATCATCCGCCAGCAGGACGACGTGACCTATACACCGCCTGGTTTGAAGACTATTCCGGTCAAAGTCTACGACCCGAACAATGAAGTGGTTTTCGATGACGTGCTGCCCGTAACAGCTTTTGGAACCTTCAGCGGGCAGTTCGACATCGCAGATAACGCGCCGCTGGGTTATTACCGCATCAACGCTGAGCTGCCCAATGAGAATCAGGATTACTACTACGGTGGCGGCGCTGGCATCAGTTTCGGCGTGGCCGAATATCGCCTGCCAGAGTTTGAAGTGAATGTCACACCCAACGCGGAGGCCGTTGTACAGGGCGATACCATCAAGGCCACCGTCGAGAGCAAGTATTATTTCGGCGGTCTCGTCAGTAACGCCAACGTGAGTTACAGTGTCGTCTCCAGCCCTTATTATTTCAACTATGATGGGCCGGGATACTATGACTTCATCGACTACGATTACGACAGCGGCCCCGGTGAATATTATAGTGGTGGCTCCAAAGAAGTCGCCAGCGGAACCGGCACAACCGATGATCACGGTGTGTTCACAGTTGAAGTTCCCGCCGCTTTAGACGACTCCACCCAGAGTCAACAATATACGATTGAAGCGGTTGTGACCGACGAGAGCCAGCAAATCGTGGCCGGACGCACCCAGGTCATTGTCCATAAAGGTCAGGTCTATATCGGCGCGCGGCCAGAGCATTTCGTCGGCAAAGCGGGCGATGAAGAAGGTGTGAACCTGATTGCCGTCGATTGGGACAGCCAGCCGATCCCTAACCAATCGATTGATGTGGAAGTCGTCGAACGGCGCTGGTCAAGCGTGCAGGAACAGGATGAATCGGGGCGCACGACCTGGACGTGGGATGTTGAAGAAATTCCGGTAACAACTGGTAGCGTTTCAACCGATGAACACGGGAAGGCGAACTTTTCCTTCACGCCACCCAATGGCGGTGTTTTTAAGATCAAAATCAAAACCCGCGATTCGAAAGGCAACGAAGTCATCGCTGCGACGACATTGTGGGTTTCCAGCCGGGATTACATCGCATGGCGGCAGCAAAACAGCAACCGTATTGACCTGATCGCCGATCAGACCGATTACAGTGTGGGCGACAAAGCTGAAATTCTGATTACCTCGCCCTGGCAAGGCAGTGCCGAAGCGTTGGTCACGGTTGAGCGCGGTCATTTGATCAAGACCGAGCGTATTGTGCTGACAAATAATTCCACTATCTACGAACTGCCGATCACACCGGATTTCGCGCCCAATGTATACGTGAGCGTGCTGTTGGTCAAAGGCGTGGACGAGAATAATCCTGTCCCGGCGTTCCGTGCCGGGTTGTTACAGTTGGGCGTGGACAATAACCAGAAAGAATTGCATATCGAAATCACGCCGGATCGTGATCAGGTTGGCCCGCGTGAAACCGTCGTCTATACCGTCAAAACCACCGACTATAAAGGTGATCCGGTTGCGGCAGAAGTCGGCGTTGGCTTGACCGATAAGGCCTCGCTGGCGATTGCCGACCCCAACAGCCCGCCGCTTCTGGGATTTTTCTACGGGCAGCAGGGATTAGGCGTGCGGACTTCAACGCCGCTGACCATTAATGTTGACCAACTCACGCAGTATGTGCTGGATGTGATTAAAGGCGGCGGTGGTGGCGGCGGCGAGGGCGGTATTTTCGACATCCGCCAGAATTTCGTCGATACTGCGTATTGGAATGGCTCGGTTGTGACCGATGCCACTGGTACGGCGACTTTCACCGTCACCTTGCCCGATAACCTGACCACCTGGCGGCTCGATGCGCGCGGTGTCACCAAAGGCGATGATGGGCTGACGCTGGTCGGGCAGAATACTTTTGACATCCTGAGCACCAAGCCGCTGCTGATCCGTCCCGTGACACCGCGTTTCCTGGTCGTGGGCGATCAGGTCGTGCTGGCGGCGATTGTGAACAACAATACTGGCACGGACATGCCGGTTGAAATCTCGCTCGAAGGGACAGGTTTGACCTTTACGGGTGAAAGCAAACAAACTTTCACCATTCCATCCGGCGGGCGCAAGCGCGTCGAGTGGGTAGGGACGGTGCAGGATGTGCCCAATATCGATGTTACCTTCTTCGCCAACGGCAATAACGGTCAATACACCGACGCCAGCAAACCACCGCTGGGCAAAGGTGATAATCGCGTACTTCCGGTTTACAAATATGAAGTGCCGGAAACGGTTGGTACGGGCGGCATCCTGCGCGAAGGTGGATCACGCACCGAGGGTATCAGCCTGCCGCGCCGTTTCGATGTGACCCAGGGCGAACTCTCGATCAGCATAGATCCCTCGCTGGCGGCGACGACCATCGACGGCCTGGATTACCTGTATAACTACGAGTACCAGTGCATCGAGCAGACCGTCAGCAAATTCCTGCCCAACGTCATGACCTATCGCGCCCTGGACAGCCTGGGTGTCGCCAACGCTGAACTCAAAGCGAACTTGGACGATGCTGTGAGTTTTGCCTTGCAGCGCTTATATGCCACCCAGAAAACGGATGGCGGTTGGGGTTGGTTTGTCCAGGATCCCAGCAATCCGCTCACAACGGCGTATGCGCTGATTGGCCTGTCCGAGGCGCGCAACAGCGGCTTTACGGTCTCCGGAAACGTGATTGTGAACGCCCAGGCTTTCCTGCAATCCTCGCTCATCACGCCCGGACTGAACGAAGAGACGTGGCGGCTGAATCGGCAGGCATTCATCCTGTATGCGCTGGCACGCTCCGGCTCACCGGATGTCGCGCGCACGGCCAACCTGTTCGACAGCCGCGAACGTCTGAGTTTGTACGCCAAGTCCTTCCTGGCATTGACCTTCAACCTGATTAATCCGGCGGATACCAGCCGCAGTGACGCGCTGTTGTCTGATCTTATCAACAAAGCGGTCATTAGTGCCACGGGCGCGCATTTCGAGGAAGGCTACCGCGACTACTGGAACTGGAACACCGATACACGCACGACAGCCATTGTGCTGGACGCGCTCATCAAACTCAGCCCCAAGAGCGATTTGATCCCCAACGTGGTGCGCTGGCTGATGATCGCCCGCAAAAGCCAAGCCTGGGAAACCACCCAGGAAACCGCCTGGGCGATCATGGGCTTGACCGATTGGATGGTTCTGACGGGCGAGTTACACCCCGACTTCCAATATTCGGCCTCAATCAACGGCGAAAAGCTGACCGAAGGCACAGCCACATCCGACAATGTGCGCGACTCGATCAAACTTCAGGTCGATGTAGCCGATTTGCTCAAGGATAAGGCCAACGACCTGACCATCGGGCGAACCGACGGCAACGGTGTGCTGTATTACACGGCGCATCTGCGCGCCTTCCTGCCCGTGCCGGAAGTCGAACCACTCAACCGGGGCATCATCGTCTCGCGGCGTTATACCGTTCCGGGTGGCACAGATGCCGTCACGACAGCCAAAGTCGGTGATCTGGTACAGGTACACCTGACGATTGTCGCGCCCAATGATCTTCTGTATACGGTCATCGAAGACCCGATCCCGGCAGGTACAGAAGGCGTGAACCCCAACCTGAATACCGAGCAGCAGGTCGGCACGCAGCCCGGACTCGCCAACAGCGATCCGCTGCGCTACGGTTGGGGCTGGTGGTACTTCAGCAACATCGAATTCCGCGACCAGAAAGTGGTGTTGTTCTCGACCTATCTGCCCGCAGGCACATATGAATATGTGTATAACATCCGTGCAGGCTTGGCTGGAACCTTCAATGTGATCCCACCGACGGGTTACGAGTTCTATTTCCCGGAGGTCTACGGACGCGGCGCGGGCAGCACCTTCACCGTCACGCCAGCGGAGTAATCTGAATCTGCGAGAAGAATGTAGGGGCGTTCAACTGAACGCCCCATGTGTTGGAAGATAGACAATAAATGACTTGGTATGCGGCGCATTTAATCCAATATTTTCAGTTAAGAGACGAACCTCAGGATCATTACAAAGCCTGGGAAAACATCGTTTTAATTCAAGCTGACTCAACTGAAGAAGCCTTCAAGATGGCTAGAGCAATTGGCACAGAACGTTTTGGCGATATAGACGACACCCTTCGTCTGGACGACAAACCAGCCAAATCAGTATTTGGAGGAGTTCGCAAGTTAGTGGATTGTGAAGATAAGGATTTGCATCCCGGTCATGGAACAGAAGTTACCTATTTTGAATTTGAACTGGATAGCGAAGAAGGCTTAAAGCAATTGATTGATGGCGAAACTGTGACAGTTGAATACGAAGAATAGATGCCGACATTATCCACCATAGTATCTCTGGGCAGTGAGACGAGAAATCGTGTAGGGTAAACAATCAGTTGGCCTTTAAAATGAAATCATAAATGTATCGTCCAGTCATGGAGCAGGGGACTATGGCAGACGAATTAGCAACCATTCGAGCCGCGATTCAATCTGGCGATAAGAAAAGCGCGCGGCGGATGCTCAAGCCGTTGTTGGATGCTGTGCCCAGTGCCGAATTGTGGTTTATGGCGGCCTCGGCCTGCGAGAGCAGCAACCAGGAAGTCGGCTGCCTGAAGCGGGCGCTCAAGTTGGACTCCAAATATGCTCCAGCGCGGGCGCGTTACCGCGAACTCAAACAGCAGGGCGACTCAAGCGATCTAGACATGCCCTCGCTCGATATGCTAGTCGTGGATGATCTGCCTTTCCTCGAACACCTCACTGAAATCCCCGAACCTGTCCGCAACCGTTCCGGCATCGACCTCCAAGCCATCAAAGCCGAAAAGCGCCGCCAGAATCGCCGCCAATGGAATTTGCTGGGCTGCGGTGGTTCCCTGTTATTGAGCCTGTCGATTAGCTATTTCGCGCTGTCGGTGATTGGTTCGCCGATTGCGGCTCAGATGCGCCGTATCATCAGCGGCGAAGCCCCGGTTGTACCCAGAGTCGGCACACCCGTTTTTGGCAAGACTGGCGCTTCCGGCAGCGCGCCAAATAGCTCGAATAATCCATCAACCACGACGGGAACGGGGTCGAATAGCGGCGCGGCCAATCCAGCGATTGTCATTCCAACCTCACCCGACGGCAATCCCAATACCTACGCTGATGATGCGGCAGCGGCGGGTTTCGTCGTCCAGCCTAACAAATCGGCAACCTTGACGCGCGGCAGCCCACTTTCGGATGTGCTGGATGCCGGTTTCGCCCACGAATACACCTTCAGCGCTTCGACGGGTGAGGAAATTGCCATCGCGATTCAGTTTTTCTCGCCAACAGCGAAATCGGTTGCTAAAAATGTCGCCATTTTGGACTCGGATAATGTCAACGCTGAAAGCCACTGCGAACGCGACCAGATTTTTGTGGATGGCTCCGGCACGGCTTTTATCTGCACTATCCACAAAGGCGGAACCTGGAAATTGCAGGTTTTGGGACGCGACGGTGAAAGCACTGGCGCATATGTCATCACCTATGACCGGGCATAAGAGAGGATTGGACGTAATGACTTTTCGTTTCCGCAATCGACTTTTTCAAATTGGTTGTGTAGTCGGACTGATCGCGATCATGATTATCAGCCAGGGACAATCAGCGGCGACAGGGTTGGCTTCACAAACTGCAACCTATACCGCGACTGCCACCCAGCCTACCCTTAGACCCACGTTGACTTTGACACCCTCGATAACCTTTACACCCACACCTTCGCGGGCATGGGTGGTCGCTTCACGCGAACTGCCTGTTCGAAGCGGGCCGGGGTTGCAATATGGGATTGTCGGCACTATTGAACCCGATGTCGCGATGCCTTTTTATGTCATGTCGGACGATGGCAATTGGGTGCTCTTGAGTCAGGCAGGGGAACCGGGTCGCTGGTTGGGATTGTCGCCCTTCGTGCGTCTGGATGGTGAATGGAGCGAAATTCCCATCATGGGCGCGAGTCCAACCCCTACACCCACAGTGACTCCAAGTGGGACAGCCACGATAACGCCTACGCCCATCCCAACCGTCGATGTCGATGGCGATTGCCGCGACAGTCGAATCAGCGGTGTTAGCAACCTTGTCCGCCCAGGGGATAGGCAGTCATCCGTAAAAATAGTCTGGATTTTACAAGCAGTTTACAACTGTACGAATTTTGGCAACATTTGCCCTTTAGCATGGTGTTCATCGAAACGTTAGGCAACAAGGGAAAATATCAACCATGAACACTATTCGTAAAATCGCACTTTCAATCGGTATCCTGGTTCTGCTGGCAGCGCTGGCGATCCCAACCTTTGCGGCGGACACGACCAAAACCGTCACCATCACCGAAACCCAGATTAACGACTCCTATTGGGTGACAAACCCATCGTGGCGCGCGGTCTCGGATCGCTCGGTAGATTTGCAGGCTGGGCAGGTCATCGTCATCGAAACCATCACCCCGCGCAAGGGTGACGCCGTAACCGTCAGCATCACCTATACGGTTGCTGTAACCAATGGGCGCATCGTCTGGACTGCTGACGCCGTAACCAGCAATGGTGAACCGGTCTCGCAGGAACTGCTCGACCAGATCAATGCCCACATGAGTTCGTCCTGGGTGCATTATATGAAGACCCATCGCGGATCAGGGCGCGTGACGGCGATTGACATCAGCGACGATGCCATCACCCTGACCCTGACCAGCAAGCGCTAAATGTAGACAGAATCTTAACGCCGCAGCCGGACGTAGACCACGCCCGGTTGTTGCATATTCTTACAATTGATTTTTGGGAATCAACGTATACTGAAATATATGATCCTGCTGTGATTTTGAAAGCCACTGCCATGACTGAAGCGTCGTCTGCGAACAATCGTTTTGGCCCTTATCTCGTCCAGGAAAAACTGGGCGGGGGCGGGATGGCTGTTGTCTACAAAGCCCTCAATGAAGAAACCGGGGCGACCATTGCGCTGAAGGTGCTGCGGGCATCGTTGGCAGAGCAGTCCGGCATGATTGAGCGTTTCATGCAGGAAGCCACGATTGTCAACCGCCTGCGCCATCCGCATGTTGTCGCCGTCAGCAAATATGGGATGCTCAAGTCGCGCTTTTACCTGGAACTGCAATATATGCCGGGTGGGACGCTGGCGCAGCGTTTCAAAAAACCGGTGGAAATCGGCCCGCAGGAATCGGTGCGACTGCTGCGGCATGTCGCCAGCGCGCTGGATTATGCTCACCAGATGGGCGTCGTCCACCGTGACCTCAAACTTGAAAATATTTTGCTGGACAAACGCGGCGATGCGCTGCTGTCGGACTTTGGGATCGCCCGTTTGGTCGATGGCACGCGCATGACCGCTACCGGGAGTGTCCTGGGGACTCCGCTGTATATTTCCCCGGAACAGGCGCGCGGCGAAACCAAAATGGATAAACGCTCCGACCTGTATTCGATGGCAGTCATCGCCTATTTGTTGGCCGTCGGGCGCTTTCCGTTCAATGGCAGCACTGCGCTCGTAATTTTGAATCAGCATGTGACCGAACCCGCGCCGCTGCCCAGCAGCATCAACCCTAACCTCCCGCCTGGGCTGGATGCTGTGCTCCTCAAAGGACTGTCGAAGCGCCCCGAAGAACGCTACTCCTCCGCAGATTCGTTGGTGGAAGCGTTGGCGCGCGCCTGGTCATATGAAGAACACCCCACTAAAACCCGTATCGACTTGTGGAGCGATCATTCTGGGAAGTCGATTGTCGTTCCAACACCCCTTCCGACCACCAAAAACGCTGACGATTGGGTGAAGGAAGCGACTGCCGCTGCCGAGCCACACGAGAAAATCGCCCTGTTGAAAAAAGCGCTCGACCTGGAACCTATGCACTCTAAAGCCAATCGCATGTTGTTCCAGGTAGAAGGCGCGAAGTCGATGCGCCAGGAAAAGCCTGCACCCGTGACGGTGACTGAAGAAGACCTCGCGCCGCTCAAAAAAGTTGTCCACAAAAAGAAACGCGGCTCATTGTTTTACATTGGCATCCTTGCCTTTGTCTTGTCGAGTGCCTCGGCGTCCTTCTTTGTCCTGAGTTTTATCGGATCACCCATTGCCGGTCAGATTACCGCGATACTCAGCGGGCGGCAGCCTGTCAATGCCATCAATGGTGTGCCCGTCAAGGATATTCCCAATGTAGTATTGACCGTACAGCCCCAACGCACTCAAGTGCTAAAAATGGGTCAGAAAATCGCTGATACCCTGGACAATGGTATATCCAATGAATACGATCTGGAGATGGATTCTGGGAGCGAAGTGAACGTCGCCGTGTGGTTCGCATCACCGACGGCCAATCATGTGAGTCATAATGTCGTGGTTCTTGATCCTAGCGGTCAAAGCGCAGATACGGCCTGCCGTCGCGATAAGATGTTTGCGGGCGATACCAATGTAGCTTTTAATTGCATTGTCACGAAGTCCGGCACCTGGAAAATCCGCATCTTTGGCATCGACGGCGACAGTACCGGGGCTTATTTCATCACGGCTGACCGGCAGTAATTACGACGCGCTGCGGAAAAATTCGTCCATAAGCTCATTGACGCGATCCGGGGCTTCGTGCTGCACGAAATGTCCGGCGTCTTCGATATAAATCAGATCACCGTGATCGACAAATTCCATGCTCATTTGTGCGCCTTCGCGGATTAGAGCAGTATCCTGCGCGCCCCAGATGATGCGCGTCGGCATGATGATACGGCGCTGCGGTGGCAGTTTCGGGTGTAAGCGGCCTGCCGCCCGATACCAATTCACCATCGCCGTGAACGCTCCCGGCTGCGACCATGCCTTGCGATAGTCCGCCCAATCTGCATCGCTGAATGTCCCCGGTTTCATCGCTCCTTTGATCGAACGAATCAATCCGTTCCAGTTGCCTGAACTGGAAAAGGCTTCCGGCAGCCAGGGAAGTTGGAACATGTAGATGTACCAGCTTTTGCGGGTCTGTTCCCAGTTTTTGCCGATAGTCTTCGCCGAAACGATGGGATGGGGGACGTTCAGAATCACCAGTTTTTCCAGCCGTTCGGGATATTTCATGGCCGTCCACCACGCTACTGCCGCACCCCAATCGTGCCCGACCAGAAACACTTTTTCGCGTCCAGCCGCGTCAATCAGGCCGCGCACATCATCGGCTAGTGTTGGCTGGTTATAGGCTTCGATTCCAGCGGGTTTGTCGCTCAGGTTATAACCGCGCTGGTCAGGAACCCACACGCGGTAGCCTTTTTCGACCAGAAAATCAATCTGGTGACGCCAGCCGTACCAGAATTCGGGGAACCCGTGCAGCAGTATCACCAGTGGGCCATCTTCCGGCCCCGCCTGGACAACATGCAAATTCACGCCATTGGTCTTGACGAAAGTGTGCTGAAGGTCGGTCATCTGTATTCGTTTCTGATAGGGTTTACGTTCATCTATTCATGTCTTCGCGGTCTTTCCAGATACCGATGGCTGGCGATTTTAAAATCTCACTCATTGGCAGACTTAACCCGGTGAAGGTTTGAGGGTCATTCATGAGGGCTTTAAACTCGGCATCCAGCGCGGCTTCTTCTTCGGCGGTTAAGATGGGTTCGGTGTGGGAGGCACGTTTTTTGATGGTCACTTCAACATCACCTTGCGGCGCACCAGGCGGAAGTTCGTCAATTTCCCCTTCGACAATCACCATATCGCTCACCGCATTCTTCCTCATCTTCATTACACCGCATTATACCGTGCTTTATAACATCGATTGACGACTACACCAATTTCCCGGTTTTGCGGAACAGATAACGCTCGGAAATGAAATCGACCTTATCGCCCTTGACGGTAAATTCGGCCAGCTTTTTCGCGCCCGATTCCAGCGAGTAAAAAGTCGAATGCTTTTCGTCGAGCGTGTCTGGTATCAGGATACTGGTGCTGCTGCCGTGCTTATCGGTTTCGGTCATGGTGAGCAGGTCGCCGGAGCGCTTGACTTGCACTTTCATCGTGCCTTTATAGGTTTCGTAGCTGCCTTCAAGTTGGCTCAGGATGCGTACCTGACGGGTGAAGGGTAGGTTATCCGGGTCTTCGCCCAATGCCAGCGCTAACCCGTACATGCCGAACTGTCCAGTGGCAAAACCACTGCCGTTGGTGAGGATAGCGACGCCGACATTTTTTTCCGGCAGAAAACCTATGTACGCGGTAGAAACGCCTACCGAGCCGCCGTGCGAGATCAATTTGTGCCCCAGAAAATTGGATTTGATGTTCAGGCCGAAGCCGTAACTTTCTGTGCCAAACGGACTGTCTTTAATCGGTGTTTGGACGCGCGGGGTTTCCATATCAGCAATCGCCGAGGCCGAGAGGATATGCTTACCATTCACCAGATACATCGAGATATATTTTGCCAGGTCAAGCACGCTGCTCACCAGACCGCCATCGGCTGTGATCGTGCCGTAAGCATAAGTTGACGGTATCCGTTCGCCCGCCACCCAATTGACATACGGGATCGCCGCGTCCGGGTCAGCTTCAACATCTTTTTTGGCGAAGAGGCTGCGCGACATGCCCAACGGCGTCAGAATATGCTGTTTAACATAATCGACATACGGAATCCCCGAAACGACTTCGATGATGCGTCCCAACAGTGCAAAGCCTTCGTTCAGATAAAACCAGCGCTGACCGGGTTTGGTGACGGCCCAATCGCCCGCATCCTGCATGAAGGTGAGCAGGTCTTGATAAGTGGCGATGGGAAACCAGCTTTCATTGGAGCCGATTACACCACCAATTACATTTTCAGCATAGGCCAGCGCGGGCAGCCCGGAGGTATGTGACATCAAGTGCCATATCCTCACTTTTTCGCCCCCCGGTTGGATGTCGAACGGGAAATACTGGTCAATCGGGTCGTCGATTTTGAGTTTTCCAGCTTCAGCAAGCTGCATGATGGCGATGCAGGTGAAGGATTTTGTGATCGAGCCGATGCTGTAAATCGTCTGTGGCGTGGCCGCCAGACCGTTTTTCAGGTCGCGGAAGCCGAAGCCGCGTGCCCAGATGACCTCGTCGCCTTTGATCAGCGCTGCGCTCAGACCGGGGAGGCGGGTCTCGGTGATTTTGTCGAGGATGAAACGCTCAAATTTTGTGAATGACATACACTGTTACCCTTTTGAAAACGACAAATCATTATGGTGCGTATTCTTTATCGCCGCCGCAGCCAGTTCAACACGCGCGGCCATAATTGGCTGTAAGCCGTATACAGCGCTGGATAGGGCGCATAATCCCACGCACCGATGTGCCGCGTGACCGTCCCGCGAAAGCCGCGCTTGAATTCGTAAACACCCCACATCGAATCCGACTCGTTAAAATCATCCGGCGCGCCCCACATATCATAGACCGCGTAACCTTGTTTTTTTGCCCAGCGCATCGCCTCCCATTGCAGTAGATAATTGGGCATTCGATCACGCTCGGCGTTGGCTGACGCGCCGTAAAAATACCAGCATTTGTGCCCAAAATGCAGCAGGATGACGTGGGCAATCGGCTGGCCTTCAAATTCGGCAATCAATGCCTGCGCCAGACCCGCTTCCATAAATGAGCGCCACGCCAGTTCGTAATAACCCGGCGGACGGATCAAAAAATGATCGCGTTCGCCCGTTGTGCGATACAGATCATACAGAATGGTCAGATCGGCGGGCGTGCCAGCGCGGACGGTCACGCCTTTTTTCTCAGCCGTGCGGACTTTGCGGCGCGTATTCTGGCTCATCGCCGCCAGGAGATCATCTTCGGATGGTGTCAGGTCAATGCAGATGGTGTTGCGGAACTGCACCTGATCGTCGGAAAAATGCCAGCCGCGCGTTTTCAAGGTTTGCAGCACCGCCTGTCCGGTTGTATCCGGTGAATCATCCGCTTCGCCGGGGACGCCTGTCGCAACCAAGACATCGGGGTCAATTTTCAGCCAGATGGCAGCCTGCTTGCGCGCGAGAATTTGTAAATGATCCAGCACTTCTGCCGCGAGGCTCACGTCTTCATAAGCCAGGGCAGGGCCTTTGGACACATACATCACCTTGAGCGGGCCGACGCGCCGAATGCCGACTGACGCCATCGCCACAATCTGATCGCCGCGTTTGAAGGCCAGTCGCAGTGGTTCCCAGCCGGTGGTGGCGCGTTTGAACTCCCCCCATTCCCAGCTTTGTAGGATATGGGCGTAGGGCAGGGCGCGCAGTTGATTATTCCAGGTATCGCGCTGGGTGATGGTTTCGACGGTGAACAAGGATTGGCCTTTGTTTGACAGAACACAAAGGCCGATTATAACATCAGTGTTTAGTGGTTGCGGAGGCGCGTTGGTAGCGCTTGCGGAATTGATATTCGGTCATGCTGGTGGGTTCGCCTTCGATGCCAATGGTGATCCAGCCGCCAGCAGGGATCATGATTGGTTCGATGCCCTCACGCGAGAGTAACCATTGGGGTTCTTTCAACTTCTTCGCCCAGACGCCGACATGTTTGTAAAACGGTTTGCAGCCCAGGTCGAGCAAATGCTGCTCGGCGGGATTCGGCTTCCAGGGGGTTTTGAAATCCCATTTGCGGTAGGTTTTGAGGAAAATTGTAGGTTCTACCGGCCAATGTTGGTAAGCATCGAGGCCAACGTGCTTGATGCCATCGCTCACATCGTAGCAAATCATGAATCCGGCCAGCGCGACCAGGGTATCCCAGGCGGTCTTGATGCGTTTGGGCGCTTCACTGGGGCGCAGTTCGCGGGCGAGGACGACGGTTTTCTTGCGCTGATACTGGCGGAAGCCTTCTGCGCGCAGTTCTTCTTCTGTCCAGACTCGCTGCTTCAGGACATTCATGACCATATACTGCTCACTTTCTCCGAAGTTACTGTCAGTGTACATCGGAAATCCGAGTCCTACTGTCTCAATTCTGTCGAAATTTCATTCATAATCTGTAACGAGTTGTAAAAAAGAAGTGCAGAGTAAAACAGTTAAAAGTTGAAAGTTAAAAGCAAGATATATTACAGATTATATTAAAGTTGGCGGCGGCGGCGAGACTCTTTCACTAGAGTCTCGCCGCCAATGGTGACATGGCTACACACGATGACAAAAACGACGAAAACGACGACGACGAATGGGCGAAAAGTCGCCGATTTTCGCTATTGTGGCGGCGGTGGCGGAAAATTGGGTCTGCTGCCGCCATGCCTGCCATACAAGTTGGTCGTCGCGAACTATTCGTCCATCATTAAAAGATTCACATCCCATGCTGACTCTCATTGCTGAACATGCTGCAAATTCCGCCGATTCCGGCACTTTGCTATCGGCAAGATCGGCAGTATCGACAATACCACTGCTCTCCAATCAGTATGCCACAAAACGAACTCAAAAAGTGAAACATTTGTTCGAACATTTGTTTCGATTTTGAGGGAAGGGTGGTTTGATTCGGGTTTGTGATGTCACCCAACACAAGTGTTATTGTATGCGGGTTCTTGAGGCGCGTCAGCCCTCAGAAATGCGGGGTTTACCCGTTGGATTGGCGCAGGCCATCATCGCCGCCGAAGCCAATCTTTGCCTGTCGATCACCGGCATACGGCCAACTGATCTCTTTTGGCGGGTAAATGAAGTTGCGGTAGGCCAGCGCCATCTGGCGGGCGGCTTCACGCGCGGGTACGCGACCATAACCCGTCCCCAGCGCGGGGCAGGCGACAATCTCAATTTTGCGCTCGGCAGTCTGGTTGTGGCGGTGGAGTTCCCGCAAAAGTGCCCACATCGCCAGATAAGCATGATCGGTGTAGGCGATTGCCATCGGCACGCGCATGGTCGGCGTGTGGGCGATATAGGGATGTTGGGGATGCCCGGTTTCGACAATCATGCATGTGCCGACAGGCTGCTCACCAAAATATTCGGCAATGATGCGTTCCTGAACGCGCAGCATCAGGTCGTCGCCAAAATAGCGGGTGATGGCGAGGTCAACCCCGCCGTCCATCAGCCCGAAGGAATTGGCCGCGCTGACCATGCAGTCAAAGTCGGGCAGGCTCTCAAAATAATCGTTGACGATGTCGATATCCGACAAAGGTTGAAAATGCTCTCTCCAGGCGTTGCATATGGCCGGGTTTGGGTCTACGAGAATGAATTTCATGTAGTCGATAGTCTCCAGTTACCAGATGCTAGTTGCCAGTTTTTAATCCTGTAACTCTTTCGATGGAATCTAGTTTTTTCAACGTTTGCTCAATTCGGTCACGCTCTGCCTGTGCTACAGCTTCATTTCTATAGACATTAAACTCGCCTTTGGGGTTAGCAATTTCTTGTCGCGTTTTTTCTATGTTTTGACGCATTTCCTCATGAAATTTCACAACTATCTCTTCACCAAACGGATATTTTCGTTGAAGCGCCAAAATTAACACTGAAAAGACTTCTAGGATAACTTCATCTTCAGATAAACCTTTTTCAATCATTTTTTGGACAGGATGCATTGCCCCATTGTCCCAACCGCGTTCGTCGTAAATTTTCCACGCCTCATCCCATATTCGAACGTCGAATAAACGGCAGGCGGCCTCAAAACCATACAGCCAATTCTGGACTGCGGGAACATCGTTTGAAAAATACATTTGTGGGCGGATTCGTATATGGACGAGGGTGGTGAGCAACGATTCGACCTGGGCTTTATCAAGTTCCATATGAATTGCTCCGCAAATCCGTGAATGGGCATGTCACCGACATGCCCCTACAGAAACGTACTTTTCTATTTAAGCCCCTGCTATATGAAACCATCAGGGAATCGGTGACTTAGCGATTTGCAACGAGCGCATGACATCCGCCGTTTGCTGGTCGAGCGGTTCAGGACTCGCCGATAAATGAGCGATCACATTTTCCTGATCGACAGTCGAGCGATTCTGATTCATTTTGAACTTGCCCTCAACGCGCGCGATAGGGATTTCAAAGACCACAATCGCCTTTAGCATTTTCTGCAAATAATCTTCGGGCAGCGCCATCGTCCATTCCGGGTCGCGTCCGCCTTCATGATTGCCGACCAGTTCTTTGAGCATCAGCCGAATGGTGGCATCGCCGTCGATCAATTGGGGCGCGCCGTAGACATGCACCGCCGTGTAATTCCAGGTTGGGACGCTGGGATGCTCCTCGTACCATGTCGGCGAAATATAAGCGTGTGCGCCCTGGAAAATAACCAGACTTTCGCTGCCATCAAAATAGTTCCATTGATCGTTGGCGCGGGCGAGATGTGCTCTCAACATGCCGCGCTCCGAATCGACCATAAACGGAATCGACGAAGCCGTCAAATGACCGTCGTGTTGTGTGACCAGCGTCGCGAAATTATGCGCGCGCATGAACGCATACAATGTTTCGGCATCGGCTATCGCGAATGATTTTGGAATATACATACTGTGTCCCTGCTGATTGATACGCGAAATTGTAGCATTTTTAGCCGTTGTCGGTTAGTTTATGTTCAGTGGGATTTCAAACGGTAAATTTATATTTTAGCGGTTAGCTTTTTAAGTCAATAGTCGATAGCTAAAATACAATTCATGTGGTTAGTCGCACGAGACACTGAAAGGGAGATATCATGCAGAGCCATTTTGAAAACCAGCATTGTGGGGAATGTGGCAGCGACGATCTGGCGCATTTTGTGGAATGGTATTCCGGGCAAATTCCCGTCGGGATCGAGGGCGAAATCATCTGTCGCGGCTGCTCTTATTGGGAGAAGTTGTTGAGCGTTTCGGATACAGCCGATGTTTTTGAAACACCCCATTGGATCGTGTTAGAAGCGGGTACGGGGAAATATCAAGACCCGATGGAGCACGCCGGAACCACCACCTATCGCGATCCCGACGCCGAGAACTACGCCCGCTTCGGGATTGAGTAGGGTCACGACAAAGGAATAAAATTAATGATTTCTCGTAATGCCTAAATCTTGCTCCAGGCTTTCCATTTGTTGCGCTAATTCCGGGCTGACTTCGCGGCCACCTTCTAAATGACGCTGCCGAATTTCGTCATGCATCTCAAAAATTTTCTGGCCTGTAAGTTCAAAACGCCGTCTGATGTTTATCATCATCATGAGGATCGTTTCTGAAATGATGGCATCTTCTGACCAGCCTTTTTCTTGCATTTGAAGGATTGGTGTAGTGGAGCGGCCAGTTTCCCATCCTCGTTCTGCCCAAATTTGTTCCCTTCCTTGTTCAATGTTAATTCCTAGAAGCTTTGCTGCTATCGAGAAACCAGAGATAAAGGCTTGAAAGTTTGGAACAGTGGTTATCCACATCTTTGGATGTAAATAAATGCCTGTCAGCATCTCAAGCATATTTTCAAGCTGTCTTTTTTGGGCGGGAGAGATGGTTTCACTCATTGGATTTTCGTACTTTCAGCGCCAATTTATAAGCCGCGTAGATCAGCGGATTATAGACCTTATCCCACGCGCCGACAGAACGAACGACCTCGCCGCCCCAGCCGCGCTTGAAACCGTACACGCCCCATAAGCCGTCCGAACGAGTCTCAAATTGGGCTTCAAGGGTCGCTTCATCGGCGTCGGGGATGCCCCACATGTCGTAGGTATCGCAGCCGTGCGCTTTCGCCCACTGAATCGCCGCCCACTGCACGCCATACGCGCCCATCAAATTGCGTTTCGTGTCCGATGACGCGCCGTACAAATACCACGCCGTTTTCCCCGCCGCGAACACCATGATTCCGGCCAGATGGTCGCTCTCGTGTTCCGCCAGGATCAGCGCGGCGTCGCCTTTGGATGCCCTCACCCCCGACCCCTCTCCCTCACGGCGAGGGGAGACAAACAAATCATACGCCAGTTCATAGTAGCCGGGTGCGTGAACGCCGAAAGCATTGCGTGAGCCGGTGGTCTGCATCATCGCATTGAATTTCGCCACATCCGCTTTTGAGCCTTCATAATAACGGATGCCATTTTTCTGGCTCTGGCGGATTTTGCGGCGTGTTCCCTGGTTCATCCGCGCCAGAATGGTTTCTTCATCGCCGCTGATGTCGATGAGCACCGTGTTGGGCGGTTGTACTGTCTGTGGACTCTCCTGGAAATCCAACTTTTTGAAATCGGGTTGGGGTTCGCCCGCGCGATAAATCCCCGGTTCCCATTTCACAAACGCCGCGCCGTGTTTTTTAGCTGCAACGTCGATGTGATACCACAGCGCATCCTCAACATAATCGCGCGGCGCACCTTTTTCGGGGAACGGATCGCGGAAAATCGGCCCCATGCCCAGGTAGGCCATCGTACCGAGATGGAAGGGTAGGTCGCGGAAGAGCAACTGCGCCCCGCAAATGAGTTGGGTTTTCATGTCGTCCGGCAGCGTCACACGCTCAACCGACCAACCGTAGGCGCTTTTCAGGTCGCCCCAGGCCGCTTGCTGGAGCACATGTGCGCGCGGTTGATTTTTAAGGAAGGCGTCCCATTCATCTGGCGGGACAATCGGCGGAAATGGTTTTGAAGTCATTTAGATAGTTACCAGTTGTCAGTTACTAGTTTCCAGTGTAAAGACAACCAGGGGAGTGATGCAAGGTTAAATATGTTTGCGGTGGTTTTTCAGAGGGTAGGCGAACGAACTCATCACCAATAACTAAAAACTGATAATCAACAACTTGTTTTCCGTTGCAATTAGATTTCAAAATCGTTTTGCAGCTTGCGCGGCGTGTGTTAGAATGTCTTCCAACGTGGTCAATTCAGCACAGCGCCAAACCCAATCCAGATTGATCCAATCTTTTGCAGGAATGATGGGGTGTATGCTATACTTGTGTAGTTTGTCACAATTGACATAAATGCATACCTGAGAATGACCTAGCTGGGCAGCACCTGGCCTGTTTCTGAACACTCATTTTAATTGATTTTCAGGAGTAAATCTCCAATGGCAGTCCTTAACGAATGGGCATTTGTCGGCGTGTTTTTCGCAGTCGTGTGGGTGTTCCCGCTGCTGCCGATTCTGGGTGCGCGGCTGCTCGGCCCCAGCAAGCCTAACGCGATCAAGCAATCGACCTATGAGTGCGGCGTGGAAACCGTCGGTGACACCTGGATACAGTTCAAGGTGCAGTATTACATCTATGGGCTGATTTTCCTGGTTTTTGATGTCGAAGTCGTGTTCTTGTTCCCCTGGGCGCTGGCCTATAACCAGTTGAATTTCTTCGGTTTTGCCGCCGGAGTGGTGTTCGTTTTCTTCCTGTTCGACGCCCTACTTTATGCGTGGCGTAAAGACGCCCTCGAATGGGTCTAAGAGACATCAGAGGGGCAAGACACGTCTTGCCCTTTTTGTCGATACCGCGATGAAACTATTGTATCGAGGCTGGACTTATGACTGACGTATGCAGCATCAATAATTTTGTGCGATGCCTGACCGCTGGGGGCATGAACCAGGATTTTGCGAACCTGATTTCGCTGCTGCTGGGTGTTCTCCTGGTGGCGACGCTGCCGCTGATTACGGTAATTTTCCTGATCTGGGTGGAGCGTAAATTCGCCGCCCGTGTGCAGGATCGGCTCGGCCCCAACCGCGTTGGCCCGCTGGGCTTACTGCAATCGGTTGCCGATGCCCTTAAGATGCTCACCAAAGAAGACATCACGCCAACCGGCGCGGATAAATTTATCTATAACCTAGCGCCGGTTATCGCTTTTGGCGCGGTCATTTTGATCTGGGCGATTGTCCCCTTCACACCGCTGCACATCGGCGCTGATCTCAGCATCGGCATCCTGTATTTTGTGGCGATTGGGTCGATTGGCACGGTCAAGATTA
>JBDTNB010000024.1:0-63830 GCA_039933955.1 Chloroflexota bacterium | reverse complement strand
CGGGGGAGAGGGGTTGGGGTGAGGGGGTAACAATAGGCGACTAGCAATCAGGGTATCGTACCCTCCTGTGACATTTTAGCTGCGGTTTACAAACTCGCGCGGGTGCTGACCAGTCCGGTTGCGCCAGCGGGCAGCACATCGGCTACCGTTTCGATTTGCTGCGTACCCTTGCCGTCCACACAGCGCACGGTGAAGGTGTGGCTCCCGGCTGCAAACGGCCAATCATAGCGCCAGATTACCCAGGTCGTGTCGGACATCGGCGTCCGAAGTTGTGCTTCCACATAATCCTGGTCATCCACGCGGATTTGCACCTGCGAAATACCGCGATCTCCGGCGTGGGCGATGCCGCCAATTGGCACAAATTTCTGGTCGCCAGTGGTGATGATCGAATCGGTTGCTACGGTATCGATCACCGATGTGGCTTGCATGAAGGCGTCTTTATCCCAACCGCGCCGCACCCAGAAACCGGCTTCCCATTGCGGGATGGCTTCAATGTTCGTGATCCACTTAGGCTGTTTCATGCCGTAATGGTTGGGGATGTAAATACGCAGCGGGAAGCCGTGCTTGGTCGCCAGCGGCAGACCGTCCCACTCGTATGCCAGTATGACGCGCCCATCATTCATCACCGTTTCCAGGTCAACGACTTCATCAAAATCGTCAGCGGAAGTGATACGTAAATGGGTCGCGTTGGATTGCAACTTCACATCTTTCAAAATGTCGCGCAGGGGGACACCTGTCCAGCGGGTTGTGCCGATCAGGTCACCACCTACTGGATTTGAGATGCAGGCCAGCGTCACGAATTGATCTATCGGCGTGTAATTGTTGCGGATGTCGGCCAATTTGAGGGTGATCGGATTATCGACCAAGCCCGTAAAGGGCAGGTTCCACTCGGTTTCTTTGATGACCGGCGGTAGGGTATTGATGTCGATCCGATAATGATTCGCCAGCGGGGTCAATTCCGGGCGCGTGCCAGGGACAGCCATCACGGCGGCATCGGCATTGGGCAGCGCGTGGGTAGCCGACCAGGGTTGATCACCCGCATTAGCGGGCATCAAAACGTCGGTGGGGCCGGTGTTCGCTTCAGGCACGGTTCCTTGCGCCAACAGCGCGCCTAATCCTGCGCCGACCACTGTGATCGCGGCAGTTGCGCCACCCACTTTAATCAAAAAGTTGCGGCGGTCAATCGCCTGGAAACCGTTCACAGGTTCGGTCACGCTCGTAGTTGAAGTTGAGGCCGCAGCAGCGGTTGCTGGTGCAACACGTGGCTCGGTCAGACGATAATAAACCCAGTTCAGCACCACACCCCAACCGGCGAAGGCGATCAGCGTCCAGGCCGCGCTGACAATCGGGCTGGTGGTCGCCAGTTGGTTAATGGATTGGCTGATGAACATCACCGGGATGCCCAGGACTAAACCGGCGATCAAACCGGGCAAATAGCGATTTTTGGGCGTGCCGTTACGCCGCATATACTCAAACAAAATCGCGCCGACGATCACGCCGGTGGCGATCAGGCCGCCAATCGCCATCGTTTGCTCGGCGAGTTTGGCTGTGCTGGAGGTTTCGCCCAATTTCAGGGCGTTGATGGTCTTCACAATGGTGCTGATGCCGAACTCGATCAGCGGCCCCGGCAGCACCCGGCTTGACCAATCGAAAACATCGAACGGCACGAAGGGTGTGCCGACCAACTGCGCCACCAGCGCGAAAATCACGATCAACGGCGCGGTGAGCAAGCCGCCGACCAGCGCCCCAATCCAGAATCTGGGCCTATTTGTAGTATCCATAAAAACATCCTTATGCCTGTGCAGCCATTTTCATTCGAGTATAGACACGAATTCTTGCTAAAGTGTTACGCCGAATTTATTTTTTTTGGATTTACTCATCAAAAAGTGATCCACCGCAAAAACATATTTTGAAGTAATGGACTTAATCTGGACATTCGGGCAGGTTCACCGTAAGAAGAAATGGTCTATAATTCGTCAGGAGAATATATGTTTCATTTCACGAAAAAGGCAGTTGTCATTAGGGATTGGATTTTAGCTAAAAGCTAAGCGCTAATGGCTAAGTGCCTCTAATTGAGGGAGTAGATGATGGCGGAAACACCAATGCGGATTTTGTTCGTTGTAGCGCACCCGGACGACATCGAATTTGGCGCGGGCGGCGCGGCGGCGGTCTGGGCGTCTGAAGGCGCGCAGATCACCTATTGTATCGTGACCGATGGCGGCGCGGGCAGCAATAAACCGGGCGAAGATTTGGCACAGTTGGTCAAAACCCGGCAGGCTGAGCAAATTGCCGCTGCACAAGTCGTCGGCGTCCATGATGTGCGCTTCCTGGGTTATAAGGATGGCGTACTCCAGCACACGCTGGAACTGCGGCGAGAAATTACCCGCCTGATCCGCGAACTGCGCCCCTATCGTGTGCTCATCACTGACCCGACAATGGTCTTCGCCGGAAATTTTTACATCAACCATCCCGATCACCGTGCCGCTGCTGAGGCCGCCCTCTACGCCGTATTCCCCAGCGCCGGGACGCGCCCGATTTTCCCGGAACTGCTAGACGAAGGCCTTGAGCCGCACGATGTGTCCGAACTCTACGTGCAGTTCACCGAGAAGCCGGATGTCATTATCGACATTTCGTCGGTCATTGACCTGAAAATCCAATCGCTGCTGTGCCACAAATCGCAGGTTGGCCCGGAAGTCGATAAGATGATCCGCGAATGGGACTCGGAACTGGGCAAGGAAAAAGGGTTCGCCTTCGCTGAAGGTTTCAAGGTGATGAAACTCAAGCAGGACGAGGCCGAAGAACAGGTTGTCGGCGAAGCTCCGATCCCGGCGGAATAATTCGGTCAATAAAAAATTTTAAGCCGCCAAGACACCGATAGCACCAAGAGATGAATTCAAAATCCTTTCTTGGCGTCCTGGCGGTTTAATCTTCAGATTGAGTTTTTTCAGGAGCGGTTGACCATGCAAAATGATGCGCGGCAAGAATCGGTTATCCGGCAGTTTGCAGCCTGGGGCGCGGCGCGGGATGCTGTCCGGGCGATGCTGTTGACCAGTTCGCGGGCTGTACCCAACGCGCCCCTGGACGCATTTTCAGATTACGACGTGATCCTGATTCTGCGCGACATCCATCCCTTTCATGAGGATCGCACATGGCTGGGCGATTTTGGCCCGGTGCTGGTGATGTACCGCGATCCGATTATGATCCAGGACGGCTGGGAAAAATCCGGCTTGGTGGTGCAGTATGAAAATGGCTTCAAGATTGATTTCACCTTGTGGCCGGTGCAACTGCTGCAAAAAATCGCTGCCGATCCGCAGCTCCCCGACGAGTTTGACGCTGGCTATCAGATCATCCTCGATAAGGATCAGTTGACGAATAAGCTGCAAGCGCCAACTTATGCCGCTTATATACCCCATCCGCCCTCGCAGACCGCTTATCAAACCATGATCGAAGAACTGTTTTTGGACGCGACTTATGTTGCCAAGCTGCTCTGGCGCGACGATATAATGGCGGCCAAACATATCCTCGACGACCTGATGAAACTTGAATATTTGCTGCCGATGTTGGAATGGCACGCCGAGATTGCCCACAATTGGTCAGTCAAACCCGGCCCCTATGGGCGGCGGCTGAAAGGCTGGCTGCGGCCTGATTTGTGGGCGGAACTGGAAAGCACCTATACCGGCGCGGACATTGCGGCGAATTGGGACGCGCTCTACAAAACCATAGCCTTGATGCGGCACGCCGCGCTGGAAGTCGGCCAAAATCTGGGCTACACCTATCCGCAAGACTTAGAAACGCGGGTGATGACTTATTTGCAGACGGTGCAGCATTTACCCCCGAACGCCGCACTGTTTTAATAACTGCTTGACAGTCGTATCCATTCAGGTCTAGTATATGACTGACCGGTCAGTCATATTGTTGTCGAAATGAAAAAGGACACCCTAAAATGGATATGATCCACACCCGAACCGGGAATGTTGCTTACGAATCCTATGGGCAGGGTTTGCCGCTCATTTTGCTGCACGCCAATCCGGGCGATCACCGCGATTATGAAGCCGTGATTCCGGCGCTGGCACAAAATTATCAGGTTATCGCCGTCGATTGGCCGGGATATGGTGAGTCGCCCGCGCCACAACCGCCAGGATCAGCCAGCGCGATGTTGTTCGCCGCTGTTTTAGAAGATGTGATGAACGGTCTGGGCTTAGATCGAGTCGCCTTGATCGGCAATTCAGTCGGTGGATACGCGGCGGCGCGTTTCGCTATCACCCATCCGAGTCAGGTTGAGGCCCTGGTGCTGGTGTCGTCAGGCGGATTTACCGCGCACAGCATGGTCAGCCGGATATTCAGCCGCTTAAAAGGCACAGAATTTTTGACACGCCTTATCGCGACCCGTTTCGCCCAGGCTTATTTGAAAAAGCGCAATCGCTATACGACGGACATCCTGGCGCGCACCGATGCCGGACGCCACAATCCCGCCTCGGTAGCCGTCGATGCTGCCGTGTGGCGCAGTTTTATCAACCCCGACCACGATTTACGGGCGCGTGCCCAGGCCATCATCGCGCCGACGCTGGTGCTATCGGGCAAATATGATCCAGTGATTAAGCCGGACGCCGACGGAAAGACTACAGCGGACAGCATTCCCGGTGCGCGCCAGGTGATAATGGAAACCGGGCACGAACCCTTCGCCGAAGACTCGGACGCTTTTTTGAAAGTGGTCGTGCCATTTTTGCAGGAGGTCACGGAGCAGTATGTCCCATCCCACGTATGACTCGCTGATTGACGCCGGTTTTCAACTGGCGGAGGAACACGGTCTCGCCGCCATGAGTGTGAACGATGTCGTGGAGCGGGCGGGCGTGGCAAAAGGGACATTTTACGTCCATTTCCCCAACCGCACGGCCTATCTGATCGCGCTGCACCGTTCCTTTCATGATGATCTCAAAGTGCGGATTTTGGAGGCGACACAAAATATCCCTCCCGGCGCGGAACGGCTGCGCGTGGGTGTGGAAGCCTATCTGGATGGCTGCCTGGATGGGCGAGCGGTAAAAGCCCTGCTGTTTGATGCACGGGGCGAAAACGCGATTCGCGAAGAAGTGCAGCGCCGCAATGTCGATTTCGCGCAGCTCGTCCAGGACGATTTCGCCGCAATGGGCGATCCCTATGCCGCGAAAAGCGCACGCTTGGCGGTGGCGATGGGCGCGGAAGCCGCGCTGATCGAGTTGGAATCCGGCGGGCGCGACGACGATATGCGGGCGGCCTTAATCGCGTTTGTGCAGCGGTAAATTTGTCCCCAACTAATCCTCAACCATTTCAAAAAGAGACGTTTCTCGTAGGGGCTTGTCGGTGACAAGCCTTACAATCCAGGCCTCTGCGGCTATTTAGAAAGCATTTGAGGCGTAGGGGAAGCGTTGATTCGGCAATGATTGGGTATTTTCGGTGTATGCTACACTGCCCTATGTAACGTTGTCGGGGACTTAGGCGAATAGTATCTGGAGAATATCAGCCTGATCCACCGAAAGGCGGAGGGCGGATTCAATCGTTTGCGGGTTTGCAAACGCGCGATTCGCCAGTAGCCTGAGGAGTTGAGCAGCATACACAAGGAGACTCGAATGCAGAAGAAATCTCTGGCCTTGATTATTCTCGGCCTATTGGTCTTCGCCAGCATGGCTTTGATGCCTTCTATCGGACTGGCGCAGGATAATAATTGGGGCGTTTACCTGTTCAACGGCAGCAGCGGCGAGTTGGTGCGCGTGAACGGCGACGGCACGCAGGCGGTATCTGGCCTGGGGCTGGGGCAGGGTGAATTCGCAGGCAGTTCGGACATGGCCTTCACCCGTGATGGTTCGCGTCTTGCCTTTTGCACAACGACTTATCCGCAGGCGGTGGATGCCAACAGCACTGCCCTCCCAACGGCTAAATTTTATCTGCGCGACATCGCCGCCCAGAATTATCTGCTGAACCTGGATTTGGGCAATGCCATTGGCTGCCGTACCGGACACGCCGCCTTCAACAGCGATGATACCCAGGTCGCCGTCAGCCGGATCAATTATTATCCGGGCGATCCCGCCGCCGACACCAGCAAACCAAGCTGGCAAATCCTGGTGATGGACATCGCTGGCAGCATGACAGTCAAGGAATTAAACGCCGCGTCTCCGTCTGTCGCTACCTATGAAGGGCTGACGAAGGGCGCAATCCTACCCTATGTCGTCTATTTCGCCGGCAATCAGTTGATTTTCGCCGAAGTGCCCTACGGGATCGGCGGCGGCGCGGAATGGAATGCCTATCTGTGGGATATGGATGCCGACACGGTAGAGATGGTTCCACGCTGGGGCAATATTGGCCTGGATACGCTGCCTTCCTCTGGCGAAATCGTGTGGGTGACGAAGGATGCCAATCTGCCAGCGGGTATCCCCGGTGGCCCAGTGCCCGACAACAACATCGTCAAATATGCCGATAAAACTGGCACGGAACACACGATTTTCACCAGCCCGGATTGGGTGGTGCTGGACGCCAAATTTATCAACGGCGGGCAGCAGGTCGCGATTCAACTGCTGTCGTCTTTCGATCAAAATAACCCGAATCAATTGCAGACCATCAAGTGGGTGGCATTGGATCGCGCCGGGAATTTGACCGATTTGCTGTCAAGCGTGGGCGGCAGCCCGGTGGTCGCCGCCGCGCCTAACGGCTATGTGGCGCTCGACCAGCAGCAGACCTTTGATGCCAATGGAACCGGCCAATCGCAGTTCAAGCTGACCTACAACGCGGCCGGTCAATCCAAAGAGTTGTGGGCATCAACGGTGGGTTTCGATTACTGGGAATTGGCCTGGGCGACTCCGCTGACCGTGACCGGTGATATAACCCCCTTCCCAGCGGTTGGGTAATCCCCTATCCCCTTTCTACCGGTAGAGAGTGGAGAAAACCAAATTCTTCGTAATGTAGGGGCTTGTCGGTGACAAGCCCTTGCGATTTCCCATTGCAAGGCTAAAAATTTGCTTTATTGGTGTTGCACCCAGGTAGAATCGGGTGGCAGGTAGATGATGCAGCCTGCCTGCGAGGGATGATCGAGGCACAGCGCGCCGTCGGGGACATTCCGCAGCGACCACAGCACATAAATATCGCCGACAGCCGCCGAAATCATCACCGCGCTCAGGAGTGCCCACATCGAACTGCCGACGAGAATCGCGTACACAAACGGCACGATTCCGACCAGCAGCAGTGGCGCACCCCCGCCGATGCGATAGGCATGGACATCCATCGGCGCGTCGGCGTGACAGTAGGGCGAGAG
Source organism: Chloroflexota bacterium (assembly GCA_039933955.1). Classification (GTDB taxonomy): domain Bacteria; phylum Chloroflexota; class Anaerolineae; order Aggregatilineales; family Phototrophicaceae; genus CFX2. The sequence continues at coordinate 56,551 of JBDTNB010000024.1, read as the reverse complement.
CGATTTTTTGTCGATGCCGAACGAGAATTTCGACCAGGGCAGCCCGCTGCTGTACATCCAGGTGATGGCGTGAATCCCCTCGTGGACGACGATCAGCACGACGATCCAGATCACCGTTTGCAAGTTGAACATGTCGCCCCACGACAGTGGATGGAACGGCGCATAAATCAGCAGCGGCAGGATCAGCAATACCACCGACAAAATCCACACCCAGACGGGCAGTTGGATAATCGGCACGGACAAATCGACTTCGCGGCGGTTGGAGAAATCGGGTGTTGTCATAGCGGTTAGCTTTTAGCGATTAGCCAATACGAAAGCAAGATTTTTTGGCACAGCACAACAACAGTTGTTTATATGCGTGTGTTTCTACTCATGCAACCACATTTCGTAGCCACAGTCAATTAATCGCTGCTTTAGCTGCGCCACGATTTCAGAATCAGGGAGCAGTGTTTTATTGTTTACGCCCAAAGCATCGTTGTAGATTTCCATGTATTGTTTACCGAGCAGCATCCCCACAAAACTGGATGCCGCACGGATGCTCATGTCGTTCCTCAAGATGTAGAGCAACGGGAAATATTCTTCGTCTAGGAGGCCGTTTGGAAACGCACATTTGATGAATGCAGCGGTGCTTTCGTCGGGCGTTTCGGGGAGATACATATTGCTCATTGTAATGGTATCCAAAAAGGGCATGTCACCGACATGCCCCTACAATCTTTTGTCTTCGTCTTTGGCTAACTGCTAATCGCTAACGGCTATCCGCTACTTAATCACTTTACCGAGCAGCGCCGTTTTGGGTTTGTCGCCGGAATCGACGAAGCCGTAGCCGTTATCCATGCCGTCCGCCCAGGCGTACCACATAGCCGCCGCGACCTGACCGGAAAACTGACTCTTGATGACGTTCAGGAACCCGGCGGCATAATCGCCCACGTCTCCGGCGATACCAGTGTCGCCCTGGCGATCCAGCACGCCCCATTCGGTGAACCAAACGGGTTTGCCGGGAAGGATCGCTGAATATTTGCGGATTTCCTCGTCGAGCGCGCCAAAATTGCTGAATTTATGGCCTTTCACGCCGCGTCCATAAGGATGCGACGAAATTCCGTCGGGGCGCACATCGCTGGGCATGGCGGCCAATGTTGCACGGGCGTAAGCGCCGCCTGCGTCCGGGCCGGTGGTATGCCCGCCTGTGACAATCGGTGTGGTGCTGTCCACGCTGCGGATGGCGCGGATGGTCTGGGTGAGCATGTTGCCGTAATCCTTCGCCGGGATTGGCACGGCGGCGCGGGCAATCGCGGGCGGGGTGTCCTGCTCGTTCCAGATTTGATAAGCGTGGACTAAGCCAGTTCCGGCAAATAATTTAGCCGTGCGTTTGGCGAAATCGGCATATTTGGGGATGAATTCGTTCCAACGCCCCGTGTCCATTTGCGGCCAGTTATAACCCGCGCCTTCGCCATACAGTTGGTGGGTGAAAACCATCAGCACTTGGATTCCAGTGTCGGTGTACTGCTTGAGGAAGGGTTTCATACGGCTGAAAGCTTTGTCGATGTCGGTGTTGCCGTACTGGGCGTTCCCCTGCTTCTCAGGATCGAACGACACATTGAATTTCACCCGAATCCAGCCGACGCCTTTGAGACGATCCGGGCTGGGATGCCCCAACGGATTATGCATGTCCAGGTTCATGCCCAGCAGGTCTTTGACATCTGCCGGAACCGAGGGCGTCGGTGCGGGAACTGGGATCGGGCCATTATAGAGTTGCAGGAACTGCGCGGAGCTGTAGCCGACAGTTCCATCCAGCTTTTTGATATTGATCCACTGGCCGTCCGCGCCGATTTTGGCTTTGGCAGCAGTAGCATCTTCGATAACCTCTAAAATATCGAGCGTCCCAGCCTGACTGACCGGTTTACCATCCACTGGCGTCTCCCGGATGCGGACACCGCTGGTAGTCGGTACGACGTATAATTTTGTACCGGTGGTCGGGGTAGGAGTTGTGCCCGTTCCTGTCGATGTTCCGGCGGGCGCGGCGCTGGGCTGTACCAGCATCGGCGTGGGATCAACCGCCTGATACACGGTGACGGCAATGCTGTCCGGGCCAGCCGATTCGCCGATCAGTGCGTCGGCGGCGACATCCTGTCCGGCGGTCACAGCCAGATTTTTCAGGTTGCTGTAGGCGACGGTGAACACGCCCGATGCAATTTGTACGACGCTCCCACTCGCTGATGTGACTTTCCCCGCGACACCTGCTTTGATTTTCGCCCCGGCGGGTGCGGCAATCGCCACCGCCCCGGTAGTGGCATTAAACGGGGTTATAACGCTGGCCGGACGCGAATCCGACGGCCAATTGATGCTGAAGTTGGAACCGCCCATCAAAAGTCCTCCATAATAAGTCGATAGTCGTTAGCTAGGCTTTTAGTCAAAAGATAAAAGCAGTCATTTAAGTGCTGACCAATGCCCTACGCTGTTTGTAACCAGCTCAATAATTGGACATTCAATGTCCAGCATTAGGATGTCTTTGATTCGGCTGCCAGATTTTCCAGATATTCCAGGGCAGACTCGCGGCTGTCATGCACCGAGAGTTTATCGCGCTGGCGGGTCAATTTACCGAGCATTTTGGCCGCCGAATTGAGCAGCCAGGAAGTCGAATACAGGGCGACATGCTGCAAGTTAGGGTTCATAAAAAAGCTCTCGCGTTTGCCGTCCATGAACCCGGCGGGCAAACCGATGTCCATCTCCGAGGCATCCACCAGTACGAATACCGGTGTACCCGCGTTCAGACCCAGTTCATCATCACACAACAGGTCTTCTTTGAGGAGTTCGCCGCGCAGGTGCATCAGACGAATATTCGGTTTCGGCCCCGCTTCAATCTCGTGTGCCATGATGGGGTTCCTTTCTCTAGTAGCGGTTAGCGATTAGCAGTTAGCCATTAGCTCAAAGACGATATAATGCACTTTGATTATTTAGAATGGTAAACGCATCCCAACACAAATGTGGATTTTTGTAGGGACGAGATATATCTCGTCCGCCTGACCATTTACCACACTAATACGGCAAAACGCATTATCTCGTCCCATGCGTACCAAGTTAAGCACCGTTTGCGCCGCCAGAGGCTAAAGCCATCCGGCTGCCAAAGTGCCAAGTCCACTGAAGTGGACTGTTAGCGCCTCTTGAGTCCACTTTTAGTAGACTTGGTTTTTCGGTAGCCAGACACTTCTGCGTAGCGGTCTGGTGACACAAAAGCATACGTATCCCCTTTTCTTATCTTGGTGCATATGGGACGAGATATGAGCGTGTCTAAAAAGGTCAATCGTGTCGCTTTCACCCCACCCCAAACCCCTCCCCGAATTCAGGGAGGGGCTTAAAAACAGCCTGTCTTGATCTTCTTGAGGCACGACTGAGATGCCGTAAAAAGAGTTTTTAAACACCCTCATATCTCGTCTCTACAAAAAACATGCTCGAAAAAATCTATGACTGCCTCTGTTTTTTGTATTTTGCTAAAAGCCAATCGCTAACGACTAACGACTTATTTCAGACTATCTTTAAACACCGCGATTTGTGCGCCATGCTCACGTTTATGACCGTAAAAGGCATACACAATAAAATCGTCGAGTGCATATTCTTTGCCGTACCAGGGGATAGTGCCGACTTTTGACCACATTTCCGGCGGGATTTTAGGCACAATGTTCGCATGGGTATGCTGGAAAGTACGGGTGTATTCATCCAATACCTCTGCCGCCGATTGATCGCGACGGTTTTCGACTTCCACGTCGTTCCACCTGACTGGGCCGACCTCGGCCATAAGTGGGAACACCTTCTTCTCGACCTCCACGCCTGCGAAGGGTGCGATCACTTCTTGCAGCCAATGCTCGTAGGATGCCAGATGTGCCATAATGTCCTTCACCGACCACACCCCGCACACCCCGCCCTGACCCCATTCGGTATGCGGCACGCCATCCAGGATGTTGACCAGAAAACGATCCCCATACTTGAGAATATCGGATGGATTCATATCTTCATTCCACCTTTAATTTATCGCAATAGTGTTCATTTTGAGCGTTAAGTATTGGAAATTAGTGTATACCCATTTGCAAACCCGCGCGTGGGAAATCAGTCCCGCAAGGCAGCGAAGCGCGTCGTTAGCTTTTGGATGAGACTTTCGCGCTGCTCAGGTGGCAGCAGCGCGGCACGGGCGGCGTTCATCACCAACTGTTCTAACAGGGCGGCATCAAAGTTGAAATGTTCAGCGGCGAGGCGGAATTCGTCGGTGAGGGTGGTGTTGAACATCGCGGGATCGTCCGAGTTGAGCGTGACATATAAGCCAGCTTCGAGCAGTTTTGGCAGCGGATGATGCGCGAAATCCGGCGCGACATGCAAACAAACATTGCTGGTCGGGCAAACTTCCAGCGGAATCTGGCGGGCGTGCAGTTCAGTGACCAGTACCGGGTCTTCCAGGCAGCGGACGCCATGACCGATACGCACAGCATTCAACGCCCGCAGCGCTCCCCAGATACTTTCTGCACCAACGGTTTCCCCGGCATGAGGGACGCTCGGCAGGCCGATTTTTTGGGCATAAGCAAAAGCCTCGCTGAATTTTTCGGGCGGGTTGCCAATCTCCGGGCCGCCTAATCCCAACGCGATTACGCCGTCATGCATGGCTCCTCCCGCCCATTCGGCGACCATCATACCCACGTCGGGCGTGACCTCGCGCGGGATGTCGATCACCCAACCCATCTGGACGCCCAGTTCGGCCTGCGCCCAACTTGTGGCGCGGTTGATGGCCTCAAGCTGTTCGCTGAAGGTGATGCCTTTCAACGTGGCATAGTAGGGCGTATAAGTCATTTCGGTGTAGAGGATATTCTGTGCAGCTTGCTCGATCAAAAATTCGCGCGTGATGAGTTCAATATCGTCCGGTGTGCGGATGCAGTCGGCTATCTGGAGATAGACCTCGACGAAATGGGCGAAGTCAGTATAGGTGTACCAGCGGTTGAGGCCGTCAACCGTATCGGCGGGTAATTCCACATGGTTTTTTCGCGCCAGTTTGAGCAGGGTTTCGGAACTGATCGCCCCTAAAACATGGACATGTAGTTCGACTTTGGGCATGAGGCGGATGAAGTCGGCGAGGATCATGAGTGTTGTCCTTAGCGAAGCTAACGAAGCGTATACAGGACGGGAAAGTGTGACGTATGTCCAGCAGTCCCGCACGAGAGTATCGATCTTTGAAAGTTTAACGCGCTGCCAGAAAAACGGACGAGATAATGTGTTTTGTTTTATGAGCGTGGTAATCATTTCCCCAAAACCGGCACTTGTGTAGGGGACGACCTAGGTGTCGTCCCGCGCCAATCACTTACCCCATCATTTCGTAAAGGTGCATTATCTCGCCCCTACAAAATCCCCTCTGTGTTCTCGGTGTCTCTGTGGTTCAATTGCTTTGCATTTTGTCTTGTATCTTGTATGGTGGATTGTAACGTTTATACGGCTCATACTTGGTTTTGTTTCGACCTATGCCGTATAATCCTGAAAGGTGCGTGCGCCGGGTACGACACGGCGCGGCGGGCAGTGAGGACACTCAATGACGGATGACTTGATCGGCAAAAGCGTTGGCGGCTATGACATCCTGGATGTGGTGGGCAGGGGCGGCATGGCAACCGTGTACCGCGCCCAGCAAAAGTCCATGAATCGCGTCGTAGCCCTCAAGGTGCTGCCAGAGCAGTACGTCCACGACGATACTTACATCCAGCGCTTCAACCAGGAAGTGGAGATCGTCGCCAAGCTGGAACATCGCAACATCGTGCCCGTTTACGACTATGGCGAACATGAAAGCCGCCCCTACATCGCCATGCGCTATATGAGCGCCGGATCAGTCGATGATTTGCTGTCGAACGGTTCGCTGGAAATCGAGCATATCGTCAACATTATCGACCAGATTGCCCCGGCGCTGGATTATGCCCACAGCAAACACGTCCTGCATCGCGATTTAAAACCCAGCAATGTGCTGCTCGATGACGATGGCGGCGCATACCTGACCGATTTTGGCATCGCGCGCGTGCTGGGCGAAACCGGCAACAAAGGCATCACGACTCAGGGTGTCGTGGGCACGCCCAGTTATATGAGTCCCGAACAGGCTCAGGGACAGCCGCTTGATAACCGCAGCGATATTTATGCGCTGGGCATCATGTTATTTGAACTCGCCACCGGACGCCGTCCGTTCGAGAGTGATACGCCCTACAGTATCGCCGTGATGCAGGTGACGACCCCGCCGCCGTCCGCGCGTGTTTTTAACCCGCAAATTTCCTTCGCTGTCGAAGAAGTCATTTACAAATCACTCAAGAAAAAACGCGAAGAACGTTATCCGCACGCCGTCGCGCTGTCCGAGGCGCTCAAACGGGCGATGAATAAGCCCATCAGCAGCATCCACGACACGCAGCCGGGGATGCTGCGTCCAACCCTGCGCCCGCAGATGGAAGCGCAGCCCGCGTCCAATATTCCGCCGCCGCTTGTGCAGCAGCAGCCGGTCTATACCCCACCGCCGGTGTCGGTGCATCAACCCACACCCAATCCACCACCCTCCGGTTATATGCGGCGCAGACGCAAAAATGGTAACGGAGTCTGGATGAGCGCGGCTATCGGCGGATTAGTCGGCTGCGGCTTGTTGGCCGTGCTGGTGGTGATCGCCGTGCTGGTGCTTAATGGGATTGCGAATTCGCGTGGCACGAGTCTCGTCCCAACGCCATCAGCCGCGCCGGATAATAATGCGATTATTGATCCCAACAGCGCCCAGCCCACGCTCGACCCGACCAGCGAAGCCGCGCGCAATGCGCTAATCCCGGATGTGCCGACCAATACGCCCGGTGTCGCCCCGGTTGGCGTGCGCGATACACCCACCCTGGAACCGGGAATCAAGGGCGCGGGCAAAGGCATCGTCTATTTCTCCGAGCGTGACCGCCGCTACGCGCTCTTCAAACTCGATTTTGAAACCGGGGTTGAAATCCAATTGACCGACGGCCAGCACGCCGATACCTATCCGAGTGTGTCGCCCGATGGTCAGCATATCGCCTTTCAGTCGGATCGGGACGGCGATTTTGAAATTTATGTGATGGACATCGACGGCAATAATGTCCGCCAGATTACCAATAACAGCGTCGGGGATCGTTTACCCGCCTGGAGTCCCGATGGTCAATGGGTGGGTTTTGCAACCGAAGATGCTACCAATAAGACGGTTTACAATCTCTATGAGGCGCACCCAGACGGCAGCGAACTCCATGTGCTGTTCGGCGACAATACTTTCAACAGTCATCCGCGCTGGAGTCCTGATGGACGGTATATCGTCTATACATCCGGCTCCTATAACGATGCGGCAACCTACGAGATTATGCTGCTGGACACCGCTAGCGGCGGAACAACCCGTCTGACCAACAATAATTTCAAAGACTCGTCGCCCAATTTCAGCCGCGATGGAACGCAGATTTTATTCATCACCAGCGGGCCGGATAACAACGCCAACGGCAAAGCGGCGATTGCCATCATGAACCGTGATGGCAGTGACCGCCGCATCCTCTACGACGGCGCGGGCTACGAAACCGGCGTGAATTACAACCCCGACGGGCGCTATATCACCTTCACCAGTTCATCCGCGACCACCGACCAGGAAGAAATTTTCGTCATGCAGGCCGACGGCTCGCATATCGAGCAGGTCACGCAAAACGGCGGTCTGGCCGCTTGGTGGGTCGCGGGATAAAAGCGAAGGCCGCAGCCTTTTGGGAAAGCTTGCAGCCAGAATTACGAAAAATATTAAAGTTGGCGGCGTCGTCGTCGGCGAGACTCCACTTTGGGGCCGACAAACCTCCACTAAAAGCGCCTACTACGGGGAAAATACTTGGCGAGGGTTGGCGGCGATGGCGACACTTGACATTCGCTGCGCTCGCGACGAATGGCGGAAATTTCGCTTTTGTCGCTTTTCCCCCGTGCGGGGTGGCGCAGGATTTCGTTTTGCAGGGCGCGAACGGCGACTGTGGCGACTTCCGGCGCGCTCTATTTTGACCCTCCATTTTAGAACATTTGATCTGAAAAGTCAAGTGTTTCGGGTTCGAAGATTCCAACACTTGCTATTGCGTAGCGGAATAAAAATAGTCATTCTGACATTTCGCTTAAGAAATTATAGGTTCCAGACTCATTCCATCGGAAACTACTGTAAAATAGAACAATATGACATATTGTCCTACGGATTATTGACCTGTCAAAGGCTAAAGCAATGCCTGAAATTCTCACAGACGGCACGGATTCTGGTGCTGTATCGGAAATGGTAAAACGTCAGCTTTTTGTTAATCAGCTTGGGATTTGCGCCAAACCAGACTGCTCTGAGCGCATCATGCAGGATAGAACAACTTTAGGTGAATGCGCTCACATAATTCCTCGAAAGGTGGGGAGCCATCCTAGAGAAGACTACAGAACTCCCTTAGAAGACAGGAAAAAAGAAGACAATCTTCTGTATTTGTGCCTGAAGCATCACGACATTGTAGACAACCCGCAGCACGCTGAACTTTACACGGCTGAGGTGCTACGCGACTGGAAAAAACAGCATGAAGAATGGGCTGCGGGAATTAATAAGACTAAAAACCTATCTTATTCTCCACCAGAATTTAGTGCAATGCTGGCCGAAATTGAAAAGCAGTTTGCTGAACAGGCAAATCTTTCTGGAACAATGATCGACAAGATGCTTGAAAGCTGTCGAGAACTTTTGGATAGACAGCTTATCAATGAAGCTACAATATTTTTGAACCAAATAGATCTATTTCTGCTAGATGCAGGCAATAGGACATTGAGCGCCAAAGCTGACCTACTCGGTGCAATCCTATTGATTCGCAATGAGCAAATCCCCGAAGCAAAGAAACGACTTCTTCAGATTATCCAAACCAATCCGCATGATGTTGAAGCAATGGTGGGGTATGTGGAGCTTTGCTATGACGTACCTGAGTCAGGGGACAATTTAGAAAGAATTGAAGAATTAGCTCGTGAACTCGCTAAAGACCATCCTAGACTTTTATTGGTTGACCTTGTTCGAAAATTGAGAAAGGGAGAAGTTGTCGAAATACAGGATATTTCTGAAAACTGGGCTGATGATAAAAGGCTAAATGCAAGATTTATCTGTCTGTATGCATTGTTTTGTGACCGCGCCCAAAAGCTGGATCAAAGAGACGATCTCATCAATCGGTGGGAGAGTGAACTTCCAAATTCGCCACGTCCACATCTATTTAGGGTACTTTTCAGGACACTAGACCTCCTGAGATCACCAGTAATGCCATTGGCAGAAAAAGTTAGACAAGTGCAGGAGACATTAAGTTACTCAAAAGAAGAAAGAAATAAGTCTGCTGGTAAAGATCCACTCCATATCCGCGATCAAATTACTTGGTTAATGCAAGATATACGGCAAGAGAAAATTTATGCTGGCCTCTCAAGCGATGCAAATGATGGAAGTGTACTTCTCAATAATATTCTTGCCCTAATTGAGAAATGCTACTTCGACAGTTTCATAAATGGCATATTGACCGAGTTCCTTAGTAATGTGCGAGTAGAATCCGATCAATGGAGAATGATTTCGCGCAAAATTCTAGAATCGAATGTATTGCCATCTCGGCTGCTGGTCGAATTACTCTTTTTGCATGGTCTAGAGTTCGATGAACTGAATGCTGAGCTAGATAATTTCGTTACAAAATATAGTCACAGTGATCTGTCATTAATTCTACAGACAATCAAAGACGCTAATGCCGAAGAAACCGCTAGACTCGTAAACGCGAAGAAAGACCCCTTATTTACTCTTGATTTGCTTCATTCCATTGCGAACCGTGAAATCGCAGTCAGGCTGGCAGAATTACTTGAAATTAACGACCAATACCAGACTGAATTACTTTTCGCTCGACTTAGGGTTTTCGATCTGAATAGGAAAGATGCAGAAGCATTAGAGATATTAGGGGAATTCCCACTAGAAGGAGCCTCTCTTTTTGCGTTAAATACTATTGAGAGGATCACCTATCGAAATAAACAGTGGGAACTTTTCGTTCCTGCTGCCACACGATTACTCGACTTCGATATTCCACACTTTTATAGAAGTCAGTTACATGCTGAACTTGCTATAGCGTACTCTGAACGCGGCGATGACACAAAGGCAGTTAATCACGCAGACTCGGCTTTGAGTCAAGCTAATGAGCTAGGTGCTGAGAAATCACAGGATATGCTTCTTATATTGGGCAAATCTCTTGCAAGAAAGGGGCTATATGACAAAGCCTGTGAGAAATTCCAACAGTATGAACACGTAAAGCGTTCATTTCCGGTGTTATTGACGGAGGCCGAATTATATTTGAAATCGACTTTTGCTGATAAGTACCAGAAGTCATTAGCTCTAGTCATCAGGGCATTCGAAGAAACTGATGTCTATGGCGACGAATTGTATGTATCGGCTGTCATGGTGCTGATTGAGCTTAGTAATAACGGCCAAATACCCAATCAGAATGTATCCATTGTCGAGGATGGCCTCTTTGTAAAGTTGGATGGGTTTCCCAACGGTTGGTTTTACATTGGTGAAGCAGAAAAAAGTCTGGGCGCAGAATGTATAAGGCCAGGAACTTCTAATTACAATGCGCTCATTCATAAAGCACTTACGGATGAAATCGAGTGGCCTGCTGATAAATTTTCGCGTCCTAATATTAAGCGTCAAATTCTCCACATTGTTACCCCTCCTGCTTTTCTGTCACATCGAGCGCACGAGGCGATGGTTCTGTTAGCGCAGATAGGTAATCAGCCTATTTGGTCTCTTCAAATTACTATGGAGGACGGGTCTCTTAACATCGAAAATTTAAACCAATTCTTTAAGGAAAGGTTTCAAGATACTAATGAGTTTTTCGATACGTATGTCACGACACCTATGCCTTTTTCTTTTTTGTGTTCCATGGAGGGCGATCTCGCCAAAGCACTAGGTAGAATCGCTTCTGAGAGAAAAGGATTTATCCGTTTTAACAACGGCGCTCAAGCGCAGATTGACACACAAAATGCGATAGCTGAAGAAGCATTGCGAGGAACAATCTTTTTTATCGACGGTCTATCTACACTTATGTTGATAGAAGCAGAATTGTTAGATGCTGTCATAAAAGCATTACCAAATCTTGGCGTCTCAACTTCAGTCATAAGAATGCTTAGAGAAATGGCAGCTAACTTTGAAAATAACTCAAGCAGCGTAGGTAGAGGCGGCTTCGTTGATGGGGAATTTCAATTCAGAGTTAGAGACAAAGATGCTGAAGCAGCCTTTAGAAAGCACCTTCTAGCGTCGGCAGATTTGCTCGATACATTATCTAACAAGGTAATCGGGAAAACCTACCCCAAATCGGAAGAAGATAGAGATTTAGATAGTGTGTTGCCCGATTATTTCGTTGATGCATTCAGGTACTCGCAAGAAAGAGACGCCCTCATTTTGACCGATGACGCTTGGCTAGTAGAGTCGTACAAGCTAGTCGGTGTATCGCCGATACCCAGACATTTTTCTTCACTCAGTTTAATAAGGGTAATGGCTGAAAATAATTTACTAAGTTGGCACGCCTATTTGAAATATTTTGTGAGACTCTCCTTTTATCGCTACCATCTGCTCCCAATAACGATTGATGATATGTATAAAGCAGCTTTTCCGCCCGCACCAAGCGGATTAGTAACTTCTGCGCCAAAAAATATAGCTCTTTTAAATCTTCCGCTTACTCTATCACAAGAATATGGAGTCGATGATAAAACTGCTGGTGGTATTGTGGCGTCGTTTTTTCTCAAAATAATATTGGATGATTCAGTACCTACTGAAATAGCTGATGAGATATTTGCGCTGACTATCTTGGAGAGTTTAGCGAAAAGAGAGAAAAGAACTATGGCGATAGTAGTCTTCCAATTTTGTCAGCAAAATCTGAAAAATAGAAATTGGGTTAGTCAAAGAAGTCAGGCCAAATTAGGAGTCCTTGACAAGCAGTTATCTGGATTTGCTCATGGAATTGATCCCATCATAATAGAGTCGCCGATATTTCTGAGGAATACTCATCCCACAAACTATGATCCAAAAAACTAGAAAAATAAGCGACGGCGGGAATGTATCGCCGCCGCCGATATGTACCTACAAAAATGCTTACTGCCTCATCCGCGCCCGATCAGCGGATCGAGCACCGGTTTCAGGCTGGGATCAGCTCCTTCGGCGCAATCCACATAGGGGGTCATTGCGCTCTTGTTGTCTGCATTCACTCCCCCTAAATCGAGGATTGGCAGAGTCGCCGCGCAGGTCTGGTAGGTCTGTGCCATCTGCTGCGCATCGGACAGCGCGTTTGCCAGATCGCCATTATTCAACACATAGCTGTCAAAGGCTCCGAATAACCAGTGTTGGAACAGAAAATCCGAGACGCCGACTCCATCCTTCGTTGATATTGGGAAGGTAACAGTCTGCGGGTCGCCCAACAGCGTTTCCACCTGTTGATACAACGCCAGAATGTCCGGGTCAGTGCTGGCCTGGAATGCCGCATTGGTCAGCAGCGAACGGCGGGCGGGCATCGTCGAGAACAATTCCGGGTGCTGGGCAATCGTGCTGATGAAACGGTAGCAGGCTTCAGGATTCTGCGATTGCGCGCTGATATATGCCGTGCCGATGTCATACGACAGGCCGGTGTAATCATGTCCGCTTGGGAATAACACCGGTTTATCGGGCACAATCCCCGGCGCGATTTTACGGCCAACACCATTCAGGAAACTGGGATAGATAGCAGTGGTATTGTCCGGCCCACTGAATGCCCCACCGCCCAGGTTGCCTAAGGCGGTGTAACGGATGTAACCGTCACGGGCGAGGTCAAGAACCTGTTGTATCCCCGCGACAGTCGCCGTATCCGTGAAGTTGAGGGTCGGCGGTGTGGTGCGGTAATCCAGTGGCAGACCGCCGTAAGCCGCGATCAGCGCCAGCAGGTACGAGCCGCCGCTGTCGGTATCGGTGAAAGGCGGTTGTCCCTGACTGCTGGGCTGCAATGCCCGCAGGGAGTCCGTAAATTGTTCGATTGTCCAGGTGTTGGTCGGTTCCGGCAGGTTGGCCGCCGCAAAACGCGCGCTGTTGTAGCGCAAAATGTACGGTTGAATATCGATGGGCAGCGCATAGGTTTTGTTGTCGCGCTGCACCGCCGCCAATACACTGCCGAAAAAATCCGCCGCATCAAAATTGGGATCGCTGCTCAGGAGTGGATCGAGGGGCAGCACCATATTAGGCGGCAGGCTGGGCACGGCGTTCGACTGCATATAAAAGCAGTCGGAACTGGCCGCTGCATCGCTAGCCGATTCGGAGACCGTTTGTAAGTTGACCGCGCCCACTTGTGGATCCGCCGCCACAAAATCCTGGATGACCCGATCCCACTGATCCTGGGTAGGCAGCGGTTTCATGAATGTGGATAGATTGAAATTCAGCGCGACTTCGGCGGAAGCCAGCACCGCCGCCTGGGGTTCCATCACCGACAGCGCCAACATCCCGCGTTTGCCGTCAGCAGTGTTGAGGTCAGCGATGGCTTTGGCTTCAGCGCTTTCCAGTACCGTTTTGAAAGGCAGATTCCGATCCGAGACGTAGCTCCATGCATCATTGAGATAATCCATGAAGCGCAGGTTGCTGTAAGTCAAAGCATTCTGGAAGCCCTGGTCAATCAGGCTCTGATATTCCGGCTGTACCACGCGGTTTATGCCCTGCACATCGGCCAGACTTTTGCGTGCCGTCAGACCACCGCTCAATTCGGGCTGCGCGCTCAGATATTTGACCAGTTCGTAGGCCAGTTCCGGCTGCTGCGTCCCGGCACTGACCGCAAAGCCAAAGGGCATCAAAACAGTCTTGTTACCGGGCAGCAGCGCCCAGCCCATATTATTGTCCGGCTGTCTGCGTGCCACATCAATGAACATGGCAGCGTGATTGCCGATGACACCTTGATCTTCGAGTTGGCTGTACGTGCCGACAATATTTTCAATGTCCGAGCGGGCGAACTGCGGCATATTCGGCAAGCTGCTGGCGTCCACCGCGTCGGATGCGATCTGGCTGCGCCACAACCCTTCGCGGAATATGCGCCCGGAATTACCGAACCCGGCGACGATCACATTTCCATCTTTGTCGTGCTGGGTGAGCAGAGTCGCCATGCTGACAAAATTGTCCCATGACCAATCGCCAGTGGGATAGGCCAGCCCCGCCTGGTCAAAAGCAGTTTTGTCGTAATTCAGCACCATCATATCCGCGCCCAACGGCACAGCCCAGACGCCGTTATCCCATTGGAACGACGACCACATTTGCGGATAAAAATCGTCGCTCTGGAAGGTCGCATCGCTGTTGATGAGCGGTGCAAGATCGAGGATGTATCCGGCACGGGTGTCATGCGGCGCGAGGCTCAGGTTATAACCATCGAAAAACAGCACATCGGCGCTGTTAGCGTAGGCCTGCATCACCGTGAAATGCTCGTCCAGGCTGTCGGCGGCGTCGGACGGACGAGCGCTCTCCGCAAATTTAACCGTCACGTCCGGGTGCTGGGTCTGGAAATCATTCAGGACGCCGCTGGAGCGCAGGTCATCCTGCATCCCATCGTCAACGGCCAGTGTCAAAATCGTCGAGCCATTTTGGGCGGAAGCGTGCGAAAGCTGCATCCCGCCCAGCGGCAGCAGCAATCCCAACAGACCTAACGCGGCTGCGCTTCGTGTCCGCAGCAGAATCCGTCGATTTTTGCGCGTGTTGAGGATGCCACGAATGCGCCGTTCCAGGTCGGAACGCCCTGCCATCGCCAGCCCAATCATCTGGAAAGAACGCCCGTAAAGTGCATTGCGGGCAATTGCTAACAAATGTCCTGCATAATCGGTGTTCTGAACGCCCGCGCCTAATACCAGATCGTCACTGGCCTGTTCACGTTCCAGGAGGGCTTGGCGGGCAGTTTTCCATACCAGCGGATTAAACCAGTTGAGCGCACAACCGACCAGCACGATCCACTGCGTCAGATAATCCCGGCGCGCGATATGCGCCAGTTCGTGCAGCAGCACCACCCGCCGACGCTCCCCATCCCACTCATGAGCATCGCAGGGCAGCAGGATAACCGGCTGCCACAATCCCCAGGTCATCGGGATCGCGATCTCATCCGAAACCAGCAAACGGATACGGCGCTTAACCTTCAAAAAGCGCGCCTGGGTCGCTAACAGATTCATCCAATCCGCATCCGCCGCATAGCCGCGCCGCGTAACACGCCAGACACGCACCAACTGCCGCAGCCAGCGGGCGAAAATCAAAATCACGCCCAGCATCCAGACCATGACCAAAACGGTGGCAACCGGCAGGTGAAAATCGGTTCCTAGTTGTGCCGATTTATTCACGTCTGTGGACTGAGACTGTATCATGGCTTTCTTGAGAAACTCATCCGATGTATTCACCAGCGATGTAGCAGGATTGACCGGCTTAATGGAATCCACCCGGAGTTTTTCAGAAAGCGCATCCGTGTTTTTGAAATTGAGCGAGGGCATGAAACCGGATGTGGCGGCGTCGGGCAGGACTGGCAGCGACCAGCTTGGGCTGAACGATGAGAGCAAGGGCAGTAACACGATCCCGGTGAGTCCCAGCGTCAGCAGCCAATGGCGCAGCGCCGCCGAACTGCCGCGTAAAACCAAGAGTACAGCCTGCACGATGCACAAAAGGACTGTCGTTTTGAGCGTCACTATGAGTAAAAATTGGAAAATCGGGTCGGCAGAACTGCCGTTAAACAGCATCGAGAAGTTCATTCGTCGGCCTCCTCATCCTGTTTGGCCTGCTCGATCAAGCGGCCCAGTTCGTCCAGATCGGCTTTGGAGAGATCGGTTGTTGAAAGCAGCGTCGCGACCACCTGCGGGGCACTGCCGCCGAAAAATGTATTGAGTAAATGGCTGAGCGCCGATTTTTGGGCTTTGTCGGCGGAGAGGGTGGCGACATAAACAAAGCGCGCGCCATCGCGGCGGTGGCTGATATGTCCCTTTTCTTCAAGGATGGTGAGCAGAGCGCGCACGGCGGAATAGCTGGGCGGCTCCGGTAAACGTTCGAGAATGTCGGCTGCCGTTGCTTCGCCCAACTGGAAAATCACATCCATAATCTGGGTTTCGCGGCGGCTGAGCTGCGTGTGGAGCGGGCCGGTCATGGATTCAACACCTCCTTATAGCTAATGTGCTAAAAATTTAGCACTTCATGCATCACTATATGGAGATGTGAAACGTGAGTCAAGATCAAATGCTAAAAATTTAGCACTTTCTCATTTTACGTGAGCACAGGTCATTTCACTGTTTTCCAAATAACTTCCACGCACCTTCAGAAATGACTTCTATGCTGCCATTGGTCACTTTCAAAGCCGTTTGATCGTCCAGCGCACACAACGGTGAATCCACTTTTGCTGCCCATTTTTCGACATTTTCGAGGGTTGTTTGCGGAAAATACTCGGCCTGGAAGTGTGGGCGGATCACAAAATCAACCAGCCCTAATGTCTTTGCGTTTCCCGAACTGGATGGCATTTCTTCGTTAAATTCATCGTCGTGATAAATGCCAGTTTGCTGTAAACGCACTTGGTCAAAGTTCAGTCCTTGCGTAACCATCATGCTCCCGGCACTCGCACCAACATACACTGTGCCCCGCTCTATGAGTTGAGGCAGTATTTCAAACAGCCCCGATTTTTCCATCCAATAACTGAGATAAAATTTATTCCCGCCGCCAATGATGATGGCGTCTGCTTGTTCAATTTGAGGGAGCCAAACTTCTCTGGCTAAACCGGGCAATGCGGTGAGTTCCAGTAGGCCGAAGTCTTTCCAGCCCAACTCGCCCATCCCTTTTGCACCTCCCCAGGCAGCCTTCATAGCCTGCGGATAAGCATAAATGGCAGTAGGCGCGAATAAGGCGCTGGACTCACTGATTGGTTTACCCAATAGATCGACCAGTGCTTTTTGGATGCTGGCGTTTGTGATGCCGGATGATGTGAGTAGGAATTTACCTTTTGTCATAGTGAGCGACCTCATGCTATTCGCAGTACAGCGACGCGCGGAATTCCGGTGAGAAGCGTGGGCGCGGCAGGTTGGGTGTTGTGGGTAGACGGAAACCATACGTGCCGTTCAACATAAGGATGGCGAAACGTCCGCTGTACTGCCGCATATAGGGTAAATTGCCGTAGCCGAATCCGCCACCCGCGTGTCCCCATAAAGTCGCGCAGGGTGTCGGATAAGCCATCAACCCCAGGCCATATTTTTCGTCAGCAGGCGGATTATCCTCGATCACCGACATAATCTGCGCCATCCAATCGGCTGAAACGAGTCGGCGCTCGATCAACAGTGCCCGGAAAAATTTACCCAGGTCAACCGCCGTCGAAATGAGTGCCCCGTCACCGCGCCCAAAAAATACATGGCTGCACTCGCGCCAGCCGTCGACGGTGCGTTCGTAGCCATGAATATAGGGTTCGGGCAGGCCCAGATCATCTTCTGAGGGATATGACGTATTTTCCAACCCCAGCGGCTTGAAAATTCGCCGCTCAAATTCCTGACCCAGCATATTGCCCGTAATGCGCTCGATGATTCTTTCGAGGATGCAAAAATTGCTGTTGCAGTAGGTGAATTTTTCGCCGGGGGTGAATTCGGCGGGATGCTTCACCGTGAGGTCAAGGACATGTTGCAGGCTGATGGGTTGGAGATGGGCATCCAGATCACCCAACAGGCTGGAATCATCCTCGAAGTCAAACAGGCCGCTGCGCATCCGCATCAGATGCTCAATGGTCATCACATCAGCGTTGGGCGCGGGTAAATCAGGTAGACGCGCTGCCAGGGTGTCGCTCAAAGCTAATTTGCCCTCAGCCATCAGTTGCAGCGCCACGACTGCCGTAAAGGTTTTGGTGGTGCTGCCGACGCGGTAATGCATTGTGGGAGTCATGCGCTGCTGGGTCGCGAGGTTGGCATAGCCTTCAGTGAAAAATTGAGATGTGCCGTCGGCATCTTCGGTGTAGACAAATGCACCCGGCAGGCCGATGTCTACCACGCGCTTCAGTTCCGCTTCGATGGGGTGCATAGATGTTCCTTCAACCCATAAACCGCTCAAGGTAGATTAAGGTTAAAAATGTTTCCATTGATCCACTTTGCCGGTTCAATATGTTTTGTTCGAGTATAATCTATCTAGTTTTCCCTACTGTCCCCAGGAGGATGCCGAATGGCGACCCAACCCATCTCACACGCGCTCGTACTCCCTGACCAGGATTTTCTGACGTGGTTCAATGCCACGCAAGCCTACACCAAAACCTTCGAGCGGGTCGCTGTCGTGCGTTCCCCGGCAGGCAATGATCTGAACCGCTACCGCAACGTCACCGCTGTGCAGGCTCCCGGCGTATGGGTTGGCAACGATGCCCTGGCGCATATACGCCGCGTGTACCCGATGGTGGTGCAGGTCGATGTTATCAACGTTACCACACCCGCCCAATTGACTGCCGTTCTGCAACAGCGCATTGCCCAGAATGACCGCTATGGCGAAAAAATCAGCCCTGCCAGCATCAACATCCGTTTCACGCTGGATTGGCCGTCAGAAGCGCGTCCGGCGAGCATCACCCAGGCCTTCAACGCGCCCATCGGGGATCGCAAAAACGAAGGCATTGACGTGTATGGCCCGCCCGGAACAGTGATTCACGCCGGGGCAGGCGGAACCGTCGCCACCGTCGTGCGCCAAGCCACCGCGCTGGGTTACGGTCAATATGTGCAAATCGCCAGCAGCGTCAGCGGCGTCAATTATCTGACGACCTACGCCCAATTGCAAAATATCCGCGTCAGCATCGGTCAGGTGGTCAAAGCGGGCGACATCATCGCCGAATCCGCCTATACGTCGATTAAATTGGTCGTGCAGCAGCCCGGAGCGGGTTTGGGTGGTTACATCCTGCCCAGTATCGTCGATCCCACGATGATGATTTACTGGCAGGGCATCCGCCTACGCATCACCGAAAGCAGCCTGCGAATCCGCGAACGTCCCGGCACGGTTTTCAACATCGTCGGTCAACTCACGCCGACAGATCGCTCCGAAACACTGGAACCACATGGGCGCACGCTGCTCAAAGTCGGACAGAAAGATCAGTGGATCAAAATTCGTTCGCCGCAGGGTGTGGAAGGCTTTTGCTCGTCGGAATTTTTGATCGCCGACGAAGGGGCAACCGTCCAGGCCGGGAATATGACCGGCGTGAATCTTGATCTGATGCATCCGCTGGGCAAGCCGGACGCCGCCCGCCTCAAAGGACTCGGCTGGGTGCGCTTCGCCTATAACGTATCGCAGGGGCGCGGCTCAACTGACCTGGACGCCGCCTATAATTTACACGCGCCTTATCTCGAAGCCTACGCCAAAGCGGGACTCAAAGTCATCCTGGTTTTGACTCACCAGACTTTTGGCGAAGGCGCGGGTTATGTCTGGCCGAATATGGACACCAATAAATGGCGTGAATTCACCGGCAAATGGGCGGCGGTGGTGCAAAAAGTCGCCGCGCGTTACGCGGGGAAAGGTTGGGTGTCGGCTTATCAAATCTGGAATGAGCAGGACACACCCAAAAATATCGCCGCCGCCGCCGTGTCGCTCTCGCCAACTGATTATGCTTATGTTCTGAGCGAGGGGATTAAGGCCATCCGCACGGTGGACTCGAAAGTCACGATTATGACCGGTGGGCATGTCGGCGGCCCCGGCAATGGCGCGAATTACGCCCGCGCGACGATTAGCGCCCTGCCCGGTAACATCCGCCCGGACGCGATTGCCTGCCATTCGTATGGACGCGGGCCAGTCGGCAATATGTATAGTCCCTTCGGCAGCATCGACGAGGACGTGGACGCCTACAGCAAAATTATGCCGGGAGCGCCTATTTTCATCACTGAATGGGGCGTGCTGGATCGTCCCAGCGACCCGGCGGCGCAGGTCGCCGATTATGCCATCGGCTTCATCAGCCGCTTGAAAAATTTGTATTCGGGCAAAGTCGCCGGGGCGCTGTGGTATGCCTGGGCGGACACCATGCATAATGGCTACGGCCTCGTGGATCACAACAACAATCCCAAGCAGCCCTTGTATGACCGTTATATGAAGGCGTAAAAATCAAATCATCGCGGATTTGTAGGGCATGTCGGTGACATGCCCGCTTCATTTACCCGCTGGAACAAAAAACACTCGAACCACTTTGCCATTTTGCACTGATTTCTCCACTTTGTGCGATTTCTCTGATCTCGTCTCCATCCCACATCATTAATTTCCATCCATACCGACAAAATATCAAATAGCCGTTCGAACTCCATGCCGGTGGATATTGCCCCTCCGTCGTGAGCAAAATGCGACCATGCTCGTCGTGGACGTAAAGCAGTTGCGCCTGGGAAAAGAATGTCACAAAGGCCATTTTTCCATCATGACTCCAAACGGGAATGCCATTGTGCAGGTTTGGATTCTGGCTTATGTTCGTCGCGGTTGCTCCTTCCCAAACATAGATTTGGGTATGGGTATCATGCGCCGTCTGCGAGTTAAATGCCACCTGTCCCTGCGGACTCCAAGCTGGGAACGAATAATATGCGGTGAGTTTTGGAGCAATATTAATATATGTATCACGGTTAGGTACATCGTCTTTGAACGACACGCCATCCCATACAAAAATATCGTATCCCTCGGTATAAGCCGACAGGAACGCTACTCGCCCATCATCACTCCAAGCAGGTTGCTCATCTCTATCGGTAGGATTCTGGCTGAGGTTGGTTGTAGCCTGTCCGTCCCACAGGTAAATCTCGCTCTGCTCATATTTACCTGTAAAACCATACCAGACGGTGAATGCTAAACGGCCATCTGAACTCCATGCCGGATCATACCATTCGGGAACATCCGTCATATCTTGAGGAGTAATATCAACAAATGCAGTCGATGCTGTGCTATCCCAAACGTAAAGTCGCTCAATATTGTCCTTGCCTGTTAATACAAATGCGAGATAACGCCCATCAGGACTCCAACTCAACACATCTTCATTTGCATCCTGAGTATTCGAGATATTTACAGGCTCTTGATCTAACATATATATGTCCTGAATATACAAATCCCTTTGATCATTTTCGACCAGTGAATAGGCTAAACGGCCATCTGTGCTGAGACTAAATCCCCCAAAATCCACGTCGGTAAGCAAGGAAGTCTTCTCACCCGTCGCCGGATCATACAATATCAACGACGGTTTCCCATCAAAATTATTGAGCTTATAAACCAGCAAATCGGTGTCTTCGTCCGCGCCAACATGACCGAAAGGCACGATTAGCAGGAATAGAGTCAGCAAAAACAATCTACTTTTATGCATGGGCTGATCGCTCTCTCGACTCACCGCTGTGTATTGCCCGTCAAAGGTAATCGGGCATGTCCAACATCACAACCGCTGATTGACCACCGCAATAAAAAGGACGAGTTTTTACGCTCGTTCCCGAAGCATTTGAATTCACGGAGTTAGGGTAGGCGCGTGACTTATCACGCGCCTACAATGTCATTTATTTGGCAGACAGGTGTGGTGTCATCTATTATGTGATTGGGGAAAAGTTGACGGACAAATTGTTAAAATCTGGAATTGAGATGAGTTGAGTCATGCAGTTACCGTTGTTTCAGGAAATTCATGAACCCGATACCGACGCGCTCAAGCGCTGTCTCAAGGCCGCAGTCGTCGCGGTGGATGTGGAAACCGAAACCCGCTATCCGGGGCGCGGGCCGAAACTTGATTATGGTCTCAGCTATTCGGCGGATGTGACCGTGATTGCGCTGGCGTGGTCAGAAGGCGATGCGATGAGCACTACCGCGCTAGCTGCGCCTTTCGATCAGGCTGTCCGCGAATTTTTGCAGACTCTGTTTCAGCCTTCGCGCTGGATTGTCGCCCACAATGCGGTGTTTGATATTCGCCAGCTTAGTAAGCTCACCGATGGTCAGATTCCGGGGCTTATCTGGGATACACAGTCAATGGCGCGTCTGCTGCATCCTGCCGTCGATGTCAGTTATAGTTTATTGTCCGTCGCCGCCACGTTGGGTATTGATTTCCCCGAACGCCAGCAGTCCATGAAAAGTCAGCGCGGCAGACTTCATACCCTGCCCCTGGAACTGACGCTCGAATATGCCCAGGATGATGCCCGTCTGGCGCTGCAAATTTATCAAAAACAGCGGGCGATTCCGGTTGAAGCCGAATTGATTGATTGGGAATGCCGCGCGCTGCACGAATACTGCCAGATGGCGGCGCAGGGGATGCGTCTGAACACCGCCTTTGTCGAAGGCCGTATCGTTGAACTCGCAGCCCAACGCGATGTGATTGCCGCGCGCTTACGGACAGACGGATTAGCTTCTCCGGGCAGCACCAAAGAACGCGCCAAATATTTATACCAGACCAAAGGCATCCCGTTACCCAAGTGGGATCCCAAATCCTGGTTTTTCACCCGCGCCGGAAGGCATCGGCTGTCAGCGCAGCCCGATGCACAGGTTGAACTCTCTGATCTGAGCACGCGCTCCGGCGTCATCGAATCCTATCTGGAAGAAGGCAGCCCCTACTTCGAACAGTTGAAAGATTTGGCGGCTTATTCGGAAGTCGATTGGCTGATCTCCACGCTGCAAGGATTGATCGACCATGCCGACCTGGATGGACGGCTGCACAGTCTGGTGACGATTGCCACCGAATCTGGCAGACGCGCATCGAGTTATCCGCATATGCAAAACTGGAAAATGCCCGCGATGGCAGGGGTTGCCATCGGCGACGAAGGTTTTACGCTGGTCGAAATGGATTACCGCAATGCTGAAAATGTGATGGCGGCCATGATTTCTGGCGATGACAATCTGGCTGCGGCCTGCGTCGCCGAAGATTTTCACGCGGTGATGGCCGAGCGCTACTTTGGTCAAGCCTGGGAACAGGCCGATGCATCCGAACGCAAACGGCTGCGGAATATGTCCAAAAAAATCACCTATGGTACGGCTTATGGGATGGGCGCGGAACGGCTGGGCGACAGCATTGGCGTCTCAAAAGAAGAAGCCCAGCGCCTCATGCAGGCCAAAGATCGGGCTTTCGCGCGGGTTACGCGGATGCGCGCCGCTGCCCAGCAAAAGACGCGCGAGACTCAACTGCTGCGCCTGTGGACAGGGCGGCCTGTCGCTGTCCCGACCCCGTTTGTGGCCTGGAATTATGTGTGTCAGGGCGGAGTCGGCGAAATGATTAAACGGGCGATTGTGGTCGTGGGTGAGACCTATCGGGCGAAGGGAATGCGTTCGCGGGTCGCCCTGGACATGCACGACGCCCTGATTCTCGAAATCGCCCATGCTGAATGGGACGAGGCAATAAAATTAGCCAGTCACATCATGTCAAACGTCGCCCCCAAAAATTTTGTCGAGCGCACCACGCCGCCGATTCGCTGGGTCGCCCAACCGGATTTCCACGAAAATCCACATAAATGGGGCGCTGAACAATGGCATCCTGGCATGAAGAATCCTTAGGCTGGGTTTAATTCGTGTATCCCATGTATCGAATACAATGAGTCGAGCGACTTCACAGCGATGCAGATTGCTGCGTGGTTTAGAAACTGTTTTTATCTTTGAGCTAAAGACTATCGACTAAAGACTTAACGACTTGGTTTAGCTTTTGTTACAATTGTTTACTTCTTCTGACGCACTAGTCTCAATTTTCGGTAAAGCAATGATACTCAAATCCTATAGCCTTATTTGTGAAAAACGTATATTGTGATAATGCGATTCATTCTATCTTAATTATGGAAGTGCATCGAATGAAGCATAATCGACTACTTGCAGCCTTCGCTGTCAGCCTCACGGCTATCCTATTCCTCAGTATACGTTCACAAATTTATGGGCAGAGTGCCTCTGCGACCATTACCCAGGAGTGGACGCAGGACGCGCATGACGCCCAGCGTACCGGCTATACCCTTGAAGAACCTACCGAACCCTGGACACTGTTATGGACATGGAACGGGCCAGACGCCAACGGTGGCGCAGGCGGCCATAGCTACAACGCGCCGGACGAAGCCCGCACCATCACAGGCGGCAGTTATGTGTATGTTCCGGCAGGCAGCAAAGGGTTGTATGCCCTGGGCAAAAAAGACGGCAAACCGGCGTGGAACGTTACCGCTCCGGCTTTTAACGCGACCCCGGCTTACGATCCGTCAACCGCTTATTTATATGCGGGTGGGGGGGACGGCAAACTCTATAAAATTGACTCGCGCACCGGCACTGTCGCCGCGACCTATAATGCGGGCAATCCGCTGAATAAATCGGTGCTGCTGGTCGGATCATTCGTCTATGTTGTTACCGACAACGGTCAGTTGCACAAAGTCAACACCGCGACGATGGCGAGCGCCTGGGTTTACGCCAGCAATGCCGCCATCGCGACACCGCCTTCGTATTCGGCCAGCCGCGATGTTATTGTGTATGCGACCAACGATTTGTACGTTCAGGCCGTGAACAACGCCGATGGCAAAGCCAAATGGCGCGTCAAACCGACACCCAATACCGCCGGTTTCCCCAACGAATTTGATGGCTACTGGCCGGTGATTGCCGAGCAGCACGGCGTGGTTTTCGTGCGGATGCGCATCAATCACGATGCCGGTTTGTGGGGCGGGCCAGGTAAAAGCGGCATGTATCCCAACAGCAATGCCGAAACCCGCGCCTTTTTGCAGAGCAAACCTGAACTCAAAAATCTATTTGCGCTCAGTCTGGACAGCGGCGCTGAAGCCTTTGTTCCGGCAATCGGCTACGGCGGCGTGGAAGATCTGGTGAATAACGCCGCTTATCTGGATGTTGGCCCGGTTCCTGTCATCCGTGTTTTACCAGATGGCAAAGAAGTCGCTTACATGGTCTTTCGCAGCGGACAAAGCAACCCGCCCGATGGCCGTTGGGACTCGAACATGGGCGAGATGGTGTTGGATAATTCAACCATCTCCGGTTATGCTGCTGGCGATTTGCGCTTTATCAACTGGGATTGGGCGAATACGTCGATGCGCGTCACCGACGAACAAGCGCCCATCACGATGGCCGGTAACACGCTGTTTAAAGCCCACTGGGGCGCAAGCGAAAGTTTCCTCATCACGGATCGTTCGGCTGGCAAAGGGCTGACGTTTGCCGCTCCCATCACGACAACCAAACATCCGACGATTATCCAGCGGATGCAAACCTGTAGCAGCTTTAATGCGGCGACTCACTGGACGACCTGCGGTTTAACATTATTCGGTGACGGACGTTTCTGGCCGGGGCCAGGATTCTGGGTGTACTGGAACGTGCTTGACCCGCCCACGCCTGTCCGCAGTGCCTACAGCGAAGGTGTTCTGCCGCGCTACACCTATGTAAGCGATGGCATGATGATCGTCGAAGGCAACGGCGGCGATCTATTCGTGCTCAAACACAGCGGCACATCAATGGCCGGAGCGCCCGCGCCAACGGCTGTCCCGGCAACGCAGACAAATGTGCCTAATCAATCGGTTCCAACCGCGACTGTTATTCCAGCGACACCAACCTCGCCGCCCGTCAGCGCGCAGGGTGCGACTCCGCAAGTGACGACCATCGCCGCCAGCGGAACACAGGTTGGTCGCTATCAGAAATTTGAAGCGACTTTCCAGCTTGATAAAACCTATCCAGCCAATTCCATGCTGCCCTACTACTACTATGATCCAGCGGACTCGGTAGGTATTGACGGCATCAGCGTTGACGGACATTTTGTCTCACCATCCGGCAAAGAATTGATTGTCCCGGCCTTCTATTATCAGGATTACAGCCGCACGGGCACGACCCAGGAAGTAATGACGGCGACCAACAACTTCGCCTGGAAGCTGCGCTTCGCGCCAGAAGAATTGGGCAACTATAACTACTTCATCACCATCCTGGATAAAAATGGCTCGAAGCGTTATCCGGCCTCCGGCACACTCACCTTCCAGTCAGTCGCATCGGCCTCGAAAGGCTTTGTCCGGGTCTCGACTCGCGACTCGCGCTTTATGGAATTTGAGAATGGCGAAAGTTTCATCCCGAACTCAGCCGGACATCAATGGTGGCAGCCCGGTTCACCGCTGCGCAGCCTGGATTACGACCAGACCTTCACCACTTTCGGACAGAATGGCATCAATATGGTGCGTATCTGGGATCAAAACGATGGCTACAGCCTGACGGTTGAAGGCCATTATGACGGCTATACCTACCCTGGCGATTTCAATCCCGAAGGCAAGGTGGACATCAACACCATTCCTAAAGGTACGCAGATGAACCAGCGTGGCAACTACGAAGAAGACAAAATCATCGAAGCTGCCCAAAACAACGGGGTTTACATCCAACTGACCTCGCATGGCGATGCCTACTGGATTTGGGATGCCTCGATCAATGCGGCAGTGCCGGTTGCCTGGGATAATCCCGCCCGCATCCGCTTGTGGCAGCGCAACTTCCGTTATCGTGTGGCGCGTTGGGGTTATTCGACCTCGATCCTGGCCTGGGAACACTGGAATGAACTCGGCCATGTCGCGCTCAGCTCGGATGTGAACCGTTTCTATCAAGCCTACAGCCAATTCCAGCAGCAGGTTGACCCGTATCATCATTTACGCACGACTTCGCAAGGATCACAGAGTTGGAGTCCGGCCTTCTGGGCGTCGTCGTCGTTCGATATCGCCAACTATCACGATTACATGATGCCCTCGCGCTACAGTGCCGACCTGACCTATGACGCAGCCAACTTCGTCTATCGTTTTGCTCAATGTTTGCGCACGACCAATGGCAGCACCTGCGGCCTGGGTCTGGGCGATGGATCAAGTTGGGCGGGCAATCAAAAACCCTATATCTGGGGCGAACTCGACACCGGCACGAACAACTGGAACGAAGCCAATCCGCAGCCGAAAGCCACCCATGATATGCGTTGGGCGGGTTTGTTCTCGCCCGTCGGTATGGCTCCGATTGACTGGTATTACAACGTGCAAACGGCGGCTTTCCTCGCCACCAAATACAAAGAAGCCAAAATCGCGTCGGACTTCTTCAAGGGTCTGGATTACGCGGGCAAAAAATTCACCTATTTGTCTACCGCCGATGTGCGCTTGACCTCGGATGTGGTCAATACCAGTAACGCGCAGCTTCGTGTTCTGGCGATGCGTGCCAGCAGCGGCACAGAAGCCTATGCCTGGGTGCAAAATAAAGGTAACGCGCTCTGGAATCAAACGGCGGTTCCCGCTGCAATTTCATCGACGTTTACGCTGCCGCAGATGGTCGCCGGAAACTATAAAGTTGAAATCTGGGACACGTACAGCGGCACAATCACCGATGGCGGTGTAGTCGCGGCTTCCGGCGGCAATGTGACGGTTTCGATCAGCAATCTGACAAAAGATGTGGCGATCAAAATCACATCCACGACCCAGACCGCGCCAACAGCGACCGCTGTCCCGCCAACCAGTGGGCCGACTCTGACGCCGACATCGCTCGCGCCGACTTTAACTCCAACAGCCATCCCCAGCGCGACGCCGATTCCGGCTACGTTTACACCGCCGCCCACCCGGACGCTGCCGCCAGCAACGGTTCCGCCTACCGCAACGGCTGTTCCGCCGACAGCGACACTCGTGCCACCCAGCGCGACGCCAATCCCGCCGACGGCGACGAAAGTTCCGCCAACCTTTACGCCGGTTCCGCCAACTGCAACGTTTACGCCCATCGTGCCAACCAATGTACCGCCAACTGGTGTGCCGCCAACGGCGACGCCGATCCCACCGACGGCAACACTTGTGCCGACCAGCATACCGCCAACTGGTGTGCCGCCGACGCCCACCAGCGTGCCGCCAACGGCTATCGCCACAGCGGTAGTGCCGACGAATCCTGGCGTGCGTGTGGACGTTGGCCCAGCCGCCAATCCCGGCCAGCCGCTAGCGGTTAGCATATCGCTGTGGAATGTCGCCAATCTATACGGTTTGCAAGTCGATTGCGCGGTAAATCCAGCCGTACTCGCGGGTGTATCACACACGGGCGCAGATGGTTTCAACGATAACAACGGCTTCTTCGTCGATCAGGGCTTTAAGCCTGATGGTAGCTGGGATGTCGCGGCAACCCGTTTGCAGCCCAACACCGCTATTGAAGGCAATACCGTCGCTTTCACCCTCAACTATACGGTGCAGGCGACGGGCAGCACGCCTGTGACTTGCGCGATACAGGGTGTGGACATCAACGGTCATGATGTGCCGCTGGAAATCGCAAATGGTGGTTACAACGGCCCCGCCGCGACCCAGCCCCCCAATGTCCCACCAACAGCCACGCCAACGCTGGTTATCCCGACGGACACACCACCGCCGCCAACCGTTGTCGCCGGTCAGCCCAGCGTGATCTCCGGAACAGTAAATTATCCCGGCGCAACCGATCACGCCGGCATCACTGTTGGCTTATATGCCGGTGCGGGCGATACACCGCTGGTGCAACTGGTCACGAATGCCACCGGCAGGTATCAATTCGTCGGCGTACCGGTTGGTGCATACATCCTGAAAATTAGTGCGCCGCAATCGCTGGTGCTCCAACACGATGTGGTAGTGGACTCAGATGGCTTGTCGATTGACCTGGGCACGGACTTGCTGCCCGTCGGCGACACCGACGACAACGGCACAATCGACGTGAACGATGCCAGCCTGGTTGGAATCAACTTCGGCGTGGATGGCAAACTGGTTACCAACGCCGACCTCAACCGTGACACCATCATCAACGTCCGCGATCTGGTGCTCGTGGGCAAGAATTATGGCTTGACCTCGCCCGTCATCAGCAAATAACCTCCGCTTCAACCAATGAGGTGGATATGAACACCATATCCACCTCATCCCCAAACTTCCCGCGTAATATTCCCTTTCCAAAAAGCATCAGGAAATCACGTCAAAACACAAAAACGCAAATTGAACCGCCATCCATGTTGCAATAGCCTGGGAAAGTTTTAATATCGGTTGTGTTTATTGGAGAAACGATCATGAAAATCAGCGTAATAGGTGCGGGTAAAGTCGGTGGGAATTTGGGTGCGGGCTGGGTGAAAAGTGGTCACGAAGTCCTGTACGGCGTGCGCGACCCTAACAGCGAAAAGACGCGCAAAACCCTGAGCACCAGTAGCAGCGCAAAAGTTGGAACGCTGGCAGAAGCGGCGGCTTTCGGCGACGTGGTAGTGCTGACTGTACCCTGGGTGGCAGCCCGCGAGACCATCGCAGCATTGGGCAATCTGTCCGGCAAAATTGTGATTGATGCTATGAATGCCTTTGCGCCGCCCGCTGTCGAGCATGGCTCAGTTGGGCAGGATGTCGCCGCGATGGCAGCAGGCGCGCGGGTCGTCAAAGCCTTCAATACGATGGGTGAAGAGACGATGGCAAACCCGGACTTCAAAGGCCAGCGCGCAACCGCCTTTGTCTGCGGCGATGATGCCGACGCGAAGGCAGTAGTCATCCAACTCGCCAAAGACCTCGGCCTGGATGCTTACGACGCGGGGGCGCTGACCAATGCGGTATATGCCGAGGGCATGACCAAAATTTGGGCATCGTTGGCGCGCGGTGGCCTGGGACGTGACATTGCTTTCAAATTGATTAAACGGTAAGTGAAAATGCTCATCGACAAAATTGCCTGGATTCACATCGTGGATCGCAAAATTCTCAGCACGCGCTCAAAAGGGAAGGACACTTTCTATATACCAGGCGGCAAACGCGAGGTCGGCGAAACCGATTCTCAAACCTTAGTGCGCGAAATTATGGAAGAACTCAGCGTGGATTTAGCGCCGGATACGATTCGGCACGTCGGGACATTTGAGGCGCAGGCGCACGGCAAAGCCGAGGGGACGATTGTGCGTATGACCTGCTACACGGCGGGTTATGACGGGGTGCTCAATCCCGCCTCTGAAATTGATGAGATGACATGGTTTGTACATCAGGATCGCGCCCGCAGCGCCCCTGTCGATCAGATCATTTTCGACTGGCTCAAAGACCAGAATTTGATCGACTAAAACGAGAATAATTCAAAGAAATTACACAGGGGAAAAATGATGAACGTTTATGATGCAATTCGGGCGAAGCGGGCGATCCGGCAGTTTCAGGATAAACCTCTGCCGGACGAGGTTGCCCATCAGATTTTGAATGCCGGGCGGCTGTCGCAGTCGTCTAAAAACACCCAACCCTGGCAGTTCGTCGCCGTGCGTGACCGCATCACGTTGGAAGCGCTGTCGAAATGCGGCACTTTCGCAGGGCATCTGGCGGGTGCGGCGATGGGCGTCGCCATTTTGACACCTGACCCCACAGATAAATTCCAGACTCTATTTGATGCGGGTCAAGCTGCCGCGTATATGCAGCTAGCTGCCTGGGAATTGGGCGTGGGTTCGTGCTTGGCGTCGATTTATGAGGCGGAACAGGCGCGCGAGGTACTCAACTTCCCGGCGGAGTGGCATCTGCGGATTGCGATTTCGTTCGGCTATCCTGCGCCGGAAGCGATTCAACCCCGTCCGCCGCGTCCCGAAGGCCGCAAGCAGCTTGATGAAATGGTACATTGGGATACTTGGTAGGGGATAGCGGTTAGCAATTAGCCCGAATAAATGCTGTTATACCAACCCAAAATCAACGTAGGGGCACGATATATCGTCCCCAGCATCCTATCCGACACATTTTTGCATCGGTATGCCATAAAAACCTAACAGGATTTGAATTTAGGCTAAAAGCTAACGGCTAATCGCTTTAACCGACGCCAAAACCCGTTCAAATTGCGCGCTGTAACTGTCCCATTGGGCGGGTGGCGCGCTCAGGATAGCGGTGATTTGCAAATCGCCGTCGAGCGTCACCGAACGCACATCAGTTTGCACTTTGGGATTGTTGAAATTGGCGTTTTCCAGCCCGCCGACCAACAATTGAATCGTTGCAACATCATCAGGCGCGACGAAAATCACTGAGGGCGTCGCTTGTGCCTCGCTGGTGACGACGCGCCAACCATCGGGGTAACGGGCGCTGAACTGGCTGTTTTCAAAAGTGTGGTCGCTGACGACGACGGCTGGCCCCGGTGTGTCATCGAGGTTCGACGGCACTTTCGCCGGAATACATGCAGCCAGCAAGAGAAAACAAAAGAAAAAAGCGTAACGCAGAGGATCAGAGAAACAGAGAATCAGAGGATTTCTGACTGATAACTCGTAACTCGTAACTCGTAACTTTTTTTTCACGGTGCTCGATTCGGGGTGTCAGGATTGGTCGCCATATTGCGCGAACGGGGATCGCCGCACCATAAAAAGCCCGCCCAACCATACACCCGCCATTCACCGGAGTCGTCCTGCTGCATCCGGTACTGGCTGCACACACCGCTTGCTCCCTGGTTATGGGCATAGTTGGCGATAAGTTCGACATTCCAGTTTTTACCATCGGGCGCAGCACGGCGGAAAACAGCACTAATCAGCGCACCCCATTCAGCGGGCGCGTAACCCATAATACAGGCCGACACACTGCCATTCGGACAATTAGCCTGCACATAGGTTTGCATCTCGGCGCTCAATAAACGTCCTGCAACCGTGTCATCGCCTTTGCCCGCCCCGTTCATAAACGTGGTGGCGGCGGCGAAAGCCGGGTTGGTTTCCTGCGGGGTCAGTGCCAGGGTAATGATGACAACAGCGATAACGCTGACAACAATGAGTCCGGCAATCCAGAAAATACGTCTGCGGGGCATCCATAAACCTTTTCGTTATATGCGTTTAAGTCTACCTTTCCTGTCCCAGATTGTCACGGCTGAACGCCAGATGAGGAATGCGCCGATAGCGAATCCGACTATAGCGAAGGGCATAGACTCGGATGGATTGGTTTTCACCCAGCAGCCTACAGACTGGATAACGGGCATTGCTGTGTCTACCAGTTGATGAGTCAGGGAAATGCTGTCGGTGGCGAACTGGTTTTCTTCAGAAATGGCAATTTGCCAATTACGCCCAACTGAAACGACTTTGAAAAAGTATTTATAGTTGGCATCCAATCCGCTTACGGTGAACGAATGTTGGGTACTGTATCCGATATTCGAGCCTTTTGAATCGCTCACGTAGCCCGCACGCTCGCCAAACCAAAGCTGTCCGGTGGCTTCAACATCCGTATTCCAGGTGATCTTCACACTGTCGCCATCGACAGCCGCCTGAAGATTCGAAATGACCGGCGGTTGAGCATCTTTCAGGGACAAAAATTCGGGCTGCGGGTGTTCGGGCCGCATGGAATCGCCGTCCAAAACCAGACCATCGGAAGGTGTTGCGGGCTGCGCGTCCATATCGGCCAGGACGTTGTAGGTGATCTGGCTGATATACGAATCGGGGTCAACAGCATCCAAACCGTTTGCGCCCAATCCCCATGACCATTGAATCGTTCCAGTTGCAAAGACAATAGCCCCGCTGGGCGCGATGTAGCGCGTGGTATTCACCACCGCCGGTTTCAGACTGCTGTTGACATGGTTCCCGGCATCATTCAACAACTCGCCGTAAACGGGTGTGTCTGCCAGGATGGTCAGTCCATCCGGTGTGTGCCCGTTGTCCACCACAGAATCCCATTCCCAACCGACAATCTGATGCCCAATATCAGCATAGGTATCTGGTGGCATATTTTCCAGGCTGGTATGGCGATAAATGCGATCCGAAGCATGGTCAGCCGTCACTCGCAGCGGGAAAAATATCGAGTCGTTGTCGCCGACATACATCACGCCGGTCAGGCCGTTTTCAGGGGCATTGGCTCCCGCGGGATCACGCCATGTGGTCGTCGGTGTTCCGCTGGGATCAGGCGGGCCGCTTTCGGTGGTTTTGTACGTCACCATCACGCTGTCCGGTTCGCCCGTCAGCGGATCAGGTTCAAACCGGATGCGCCAATAACTGGTGTTGGAGGTGAAAAAGCCGATATTCACACCTGCATCGCGGGCGGCGGTAATCGCATCATGCATTTCCTGCGACCAGTATTCGTCATGACCCACATCGAGAAATGTTTTGTGGTCGAGCAGTTCGTTATGCGCCCCCGGTTTGCCAGAGCGATGCGTATCCAGGCTGGTCGAGTAGGTGACATCATAGCCCTGGGCCTCTAGCCAGCGCACCATCGGGTATTCCGCGCGGAAATACATATTGGGGATGGTTTGTGGCTGATAATAAGGCCGGTTGAGCGAGACTTTAACGGCGCGCGGTGCTTCGGCGACGGTGGGGCAAATACTGCTGATATGGCTGTAAACCGATTTGCCGCCGTACTGATTGTAGGCATGAAAAGTGGTGACGCTTTGCTGGTAGAGGATGTCGGAGTCGCGCTGGTCATCGCGCACGACAAACACCGTATACCCCTGGTTGCCGTTGTCACCCAGCGTAATTTTGGCGATATAGATGCCCGAAACCCACTCAGCCGGAATCGTCAGGCTGTACGAGGCTGACCAACGGCTGCATGTCGCCAGACCAGTATCGTCATCCATACGGTCACAAGCGGGCTGCGACTGCCCCGGTAAATCATCCACTTTCTGGATCAAACGTCCCCCCAGGCCACCGTAATAACCGTTGCGGTAAATTTCCAGCGAGTAGGCGGCTCCGGCAGTATTGATGAACAAATCCAGGTTGTCACCAATATTCATGCTGTCTTGCGAAGCATAAAGGGAGATTAAATCACTGGGCTGTGTCAGAATCCAGCCGTCGCTGCCGGGTAGACAATTTTCTGCGACAATCGGATTGGGTGGGTTGGCACAGCTTGATGGGTAAGCTGCTGCCGTATGGGGTAAATTGTCACGTGATAAGACGCTGCTTGGATAAGAAGCCAGTGTAGGTGTAGTAGAAAATATAAATCCAAACATCGCCGCCGTAGAAACATAAAACCAGACGAAAGAGCGGCGCATAAAGCATATCCCTGTTGCTATTCTATAAGTTAAATCACAATTCTGTTCATTTCTATGTAACAATGCTGTACAAGTTGGAGAGGCTTAAAAAGTCGCCCATCAGTAGAATATACTATATTACGGAAAATGACAAATCGAAATTTGGTACTGGTTGATGAGACGGTAATCCAGGGTTACACTCATTTGATTATCGCCTAATGAAAAGCGGTCATCCTGCACATGGCAAAACTGGAATCAAATTTGCTCGTTATCGTCGGCTATGGCGCAGTCGGACAAGGCTACAATCCAGAATTAGATGTGCTTGCCACCACCCTCTCAAGGCAGCTTGCCATCCCTGTCCGTACTGCATTTCTGGAAGCCAGTTCGCCCTCTGTCGGCGAAAGTATCCAGGATGGTATAGCCGACAATCAGCCAGGACAGATCATTGTGCTGCCTCTGTTTCTGGGCGCGAGTGCTGCCCAAAAAAATACGGTTGGGCTGATCCTCGATGCGGCTTATGATCGCTGGCCGGAAATCGCTGTGCAGGAAGCGAAAGCGCCTGCTGCACATCCGGGGATCATCGCCGCCTACCGGGAACTGCTAACGGCTGCGATTTCATCCGTGCCGCAAAACGATTTGGGTGATACAGCACTTTTGGTCGTCGGGCGCGGCAGTCGCGATGCCGATAGCAACGCCCATGTCTATCAGATGGCGCGCTTGATCTGGGAAAATTCAGGCTTAGGGTCGCTTGAGACGGCGTTTTACGGCAAAACTCAGCCGGATATTCCCGCCGCAATCCAACGCTGTGTGCAATCGGGTGCGCGCAGGATTGTGATCCTGCCCTATGTGCTTTATGAACGCGGTCTCTATGACGCAATTCAGGCGCGCTTCCGGCAAGCGCAAACCCTTTATCCTGATGTGGAAATGATTGTCACGCTGCATCTGGGCATACATAACGGAATTATCAAAGCGGTCAGCCAGCGCTATCAGGAAGCCCTAGCCGAAATTTCCGGCGGCGTGAGACGTGTCATCCAACCGCATTCGCATGGGACAGGCAGCGTCCACGCGCATGGCATTGTCGGGCAGACTGTCGGCATACAGGCGATTCTCCCGCCGCGTTATCAGGCGGATGTTCCCGTGAGCGCCGCGCCGATGGGGGCGGCTGACCTGGTGTATGGCGCGGATGGGCAGGTTGCCTGGGATCAAATCTGGGGCAGTTTTTGCGATCTGGCGCTGGCGGGCGGCCCGCCCCATCGCGGCACACTGCTGGAACCCGTCGCGCCTCACATGACCTTACCTGAACAGGAACGCTACCAGCAGGTATTGGCGGAACTTGCGCGCGGCATCCAGATGATTACTATGCTGCCCGTTATTGCCAGCACATCGCCGGGGTGGATTGGCGTCCAATGCAGCGACGAAGCGATGGCCTTGTGGCTGCTGCGGGCGATCATTGTCGAAAATGTAAGTGTGCGGCGTGAAGGCGCGGTGCTGTATCTCCCGGCTGGCCCGGATTTCCGCCTGGAACACGAGATCAAAAATGTGATTACCGTGATCGCCAAGACACATCATTATTGGACGGAACATCTGAACAATCCCAATTCCAGTTTGTAGGGGATATTCCTGCTTGGGTGTTTTTCCGATTACTTTTATGCGGATTTTCAGGCGGCCTTAAGGTGGGCGCACTATTGTAAGATGTACTTATTGGATTTTACACAGTCATAGGAATCAGAATGCCTACTATTACAGTTATGAACGGGTCTCAATTTGAAGCAAAAGAAGGCAAGCGGCTGGTGCTGGCGCTCGAAGACAGCGGCCTTGATGTGCTGCACCGCTGCGGTGGCTATGCCAAATGCACAACCTGCCGCGTCAAGGTTGTCGCTGGCGAACCGGATAACATGACCATCGCCGAGCGTGATCGACTGGCGCAGGACGGTTTAATCGGCGAAGTCCGGCTGGCGTGCCAGATTCCCTGCGAACATGACATGACCGTCGAACCCGTGTGGCGCTTATCCACCACCGAATTTACTGACGTTGGACAACGGCCTCAGGATTTCATCACGCCGGAACCGGTGTGGGTGAAAGCGCCGCGCTAACAAAAAGGCGTTCACACTGGAACGCCTTTAAAGGTCAAATCGATTTGCTGCCATCACGGGTGTGTTAGTCGCGCGATGCAGGGACTTCGACCCAGAAAATCGAGCCGCCTGTCCGGGGGAAATCTGCCCCGGCTGTGCCCTTATGCATCTGCGCCAATTCCTTCACAATCCATAAACCGAGGCCGGTGCTGCGTTCGCCACCCGTAGGCCGGTTGCTGAGTTTGCTGAACGCCTGGAAAAGACGCGGGCGTTCTTCTATGCGCACGCCAGGGCCTTCGTCCGTCACGAAGACACGAAATTTGTTGCGGATAATGCGCGACGATACCGTGACAATCTGATTCGGTGAACTGTATTTAATAGCGTTGCTCACCAGATTGCCGATCATCTGCGCCAATCGTGCTTTGTCCGCCAGGGCATAACCATCACTTTTGCCCATCAGCAGCGTAATATTTTTCTTGTTGGCGGTGGCACTGTAACGGGCAATCACATCCCACAGGATCGATTCGGCTTCAATCCGCTCAATCTGCAAATCAGTCTTGCCAGTTTCCAGCGCTGATGTATCAAGAAAATCCTCGACCAGTTCATTCATGGTATTGACAGTATCTTCAATGACATCCAGGGCATCAATAGCCGATGTGTCATTGCCGACTATCGTCCGCAGATAATACTGCGCCAGTTGGATACTGTTCAGTGGGCTTTTAAGATCATGGGTGGCGATGCGTAAAAAGCGATCTTTGATCTCGTGTGAATTCTTAAGATAAGCAATGGTTTGTTCGCGTTCATCCAGCAGGCGCTTCATGGCAAGCTGGTTTTTGATGCGCGCTCGGATAATATCTGCGTCAAAGGGTTTGGAGATGTAATCGTTCGCCCCGCTTTGCAGCCCTTTGACAATGGCATCATTTTTGGCGATGCCGGAAATCAAAATCACCGGCAGCTCGACAGTGCGTGGGTTGGCGCGGATTTTTGTCAGCAGTTCCAGGCCATCCATGCCGCTCATTACTACATCGAGAATGACCAGATCAAAAGAACGCTCTTCCAGCAGAATGAGGGTTTCTTCGCCGTTGCGGGCATAGGTGACGCCATAATCGCCTTTCAGCAAGCCGCCCAACAGCATCATACTTTCGATGTCGTCATCAGCGATGAGGATGGTTGGGGAGATCACTTTTGTGCGTGTCACCGTCTGCATAGGATAAACCGCTGCATTCATATTTAACATGGTTGGATGGTGCGGAAACCTTGAGGTTTTCACCGCACCTGTTCCTCTCCCCAATAAATGACGATTCTTTATGAAGAACTATTACGGTAAAATAATTGTCAGTAAATTGATTATAGCATTAATTTTTAGTAAATGTCAATTAACGGTTAATGAGGACATTACGGGAAATTAAAAGGCGCTCAAGCGAGCGCCTTTAGGCTTCGTCGCCGTTTCTTTATTCTTATTTGAGCGTGATGTTCCAAGTGGTGACACTGACGATGACGCCCGTGCTTTTCACATACAGAGTCGGCAGAATCGCCGCGTCCGGGCGGACAAATTGGATCGCGCCGCCGATTTGTTCGCCGTTGAAGAACAGTGTGATCGCGCCGCTGGCTGGGTCACGTTCCAGACGGGCGCGGATGACAACGGCATTTACCGAGCGCTGGCTGACGGTCTGGACTTGTTTACCGCTGCGCTGCCCCAGGTTAATCACCCCCGGCTGCACAAGCTGAACATGCAAACCGGCAGTCTGGGTCAGGTCATCGGCAGCGGTGAACAATGCGCCGAAATAAACACTGTTCGAGGCCACCAACGATGGCTCATAGGTCGTCAGAGTCATCTCGACTTCCATGCGGCGGATGCGGGTGGCGGCGTCATTACCGAAGAAGCTTTCCAGCAGGTCGGCGGGCAGTGTAATCGCGATAAAATCCTGGTCGCTGGGCGTATTGGAACCCAGCCGCCAATACGCGCTGTCCACTGTGTTGACCAGTGAAAAGGCATCGGTGTTCCAGGGCAGCGGTGTAATCCGGTTGAAAGCCGCCAACAAATCCTGCTGACCTTGCAAACCACCAGGGGGCAAAGTCGCTGTCGGCGTGAGCGATGGCGGCGGTGTAACAGATGGCGCGGGCGTATTCGACGGTGTGTGACTCGGCAGCGGCGTGGATGTCGGCTGCGGTGTATCCGATGCGACAGTTGAAAGCGGCGGTGGCGGTAAAGTGGGCAGTGAAGTTGGGCGAATCGTCGGCGTAATCAGTTCTGCCGGATTGATCGGAAGCGTCGGCGTGATATTGGCCGGATCGAGCGTGCCTTTAGGGGTTGAAGTCGTCCCGGTGGCATTTTGCAAAGGTAAAGGACTGGCTTGCCCCGCAGCCTGAGTTTGTGTCAGATTTTGGGTCGGCGTATCGGTGATCGTCACGGCAACGATTGGCGCGGCACTGTTGTTGCTAATCACATTCGAGATGACCGCCAGCGCGACCACTACAATGACCCCACCAACCAGCGCCAGAATTAAGCGCGGCGAAATTTTCAGACGCGGTAATGTAACCCTGGCTCCATCTTCCTTTTCGGCGTAGCGCGATCCTTTATACTCGGTCTCGGAGATCGCTTCGGTTAGCTGGGGAGTGGGTTCATCCGTCGGCGGCGCGGGGAATTCCGGCGAATTTTCGGTGACTTCGTACCAATGCCGGTACAGTGGATAAGCTGGATGGCGGTCAATGAACATCGCCCGAAACAGTTGATTGAAGCGATTCAGCTTTTCGCTGCGGCGTACTGAATTGTCAGTATAGACGTGCAAAAACTGTTCATAAGTGTCGCGCCAGCCGCGCAAATTCACCGCATAGGTATCACCCAGCAGCCGAGTGGTGACATCGGTCATACGCTGCTGCGCCGAATAGATGATGTCTTCGGGCTTATCCGGGCGGCGTTCGATGGCGCTCATCATCTGCCGCGATTGGTTGTGCAATTCCGCCGCGCCCGCTTGCAATTCCATCAACCACGCGCGGTAAGGCGTGAGCGTGACATTGGCGTTTTGCTCGGCCTCATTAATTCCGTTAATCGCATTCTCGATTTTGATCCCGGCGGCGCGGAACTCGCCATCCGACCAATCACGCAAGCTGGCTTCGAGTTCGCGCAGGCTGTGGACACCCGCCGCCAGAATGCGTGCCTGGGGGTTGTCTTCAAGCTGTTTGCGGGCTGCCCCTAACGTGCTCAATTTACTTGCGTTGGTGAGGGTATTCAGCAGCGCTGCACCGGCATTGATGTCCCGCCGCCGTTCTACAAAATCGCCTAACGCGCGCGCCATCGGGTGACGTGCGCCATGTTCACCGAGAGCTTTCAGTGAAGCCTCGCGCCAGAAATCAGCATCGTCCAGCGCGCCTTCGTGGGCATCAAGCGTGCCCAGAAAGATGTAATTGACAAATAATACACGGTTGGCGGCGGTGCTGTGCCGTGCATATAAATCCACCAGACCTTTGCCCATCGCCTTGAGATAGGTTTCCTTGCTGGGCATCTGCGCGGTGAAATTCTGGCGGACGGTATTTTCGTCTTCGGTATACAGCGCTTCCAGGCTGACCAGTGCCGCTTGTGTACCTTTGATATTGGTAATGACGTTGCGTTCCATCCACGAGCGTGCCAACTCGGCGATTTCGCGCAAGCGTCCGGCGGCAAAACGTTGGGCATCGGTGCGGCTGATTTCATATGCTTGCTGCCCCAGCCGCTCGGCGTCGGTCAGCTTGCCCCGGTCAAAGGCTTCCCAGCCATCGGCCAGCGCGCGTCCCAGGCCGCCGTAGAGCGCGTGACGTTCAATATAAGTGGCGTTGGTAGCAACCGTCCGAATCTGGTTCAGCCATCCGGCCAGCGTCGGGCTGATTGTGCCAACAGCGTCAATCGCTTCGGCGAGTGCCGTAATCGCGCCGATTCGATCACCCTGAATGGTATTTTCGGCGTAAGCTGTCCACGAAAACGAAGCGATGTCCAACCCCTCAATCATGCCCGTCAGCATTTCGTCAAACAGGCGCTCGGTAAAGGGGGCGAGGTCTTGGCGTGAATTGATGAACCAGCCTTCCAGGTCGGAGCCATCCGCAGAGGGGACATAAGTTTGATACGAGCCGAGCAGTTCGTAGAGGCCATCTAACATGCGCCCGACGGTATCCCAGACGCCGCTGGTCGGGTCG
The DNA here is from genome assembly GCA_039933955.1 of Chloroflexota bacterium. Classification (GTDB taxonomy): domain Bacteria; phylum Chloroflexota; class Anaerolineae; order Aggregatilineales; family Phototrophicaceae; genus CFX2. The sequence continues at coordinate 16,495 of JBDTNB010000024.1, read as the reverse complement.
ATGGCGCGGCTGCTGTCCAGAGCGTGGAGGGCGTCACGCGGGCTGCCGGTGGCCTGCTTGCCGATGACATGCATGTTGTCAGCCAGCGCCATCGCCGCATTGAGCGCCCGTTCCAGCGTCGAAAGTGGCAGCTTGCGATCCGGCAGGTTGTAACGGATATTGACGGTTTCCAGGAGTGTGCCCAGTGCCGTCAGGCCATCGACCACCGAGCGATAACCATCGCGTAGTTCGATCAAACTGGCGGCTGTCGAATTCGATAGGGTATCGAGGGTAGCGTTAATTTCGGCCAGCACCGCGCGTGGCTCGGTGACGGTTGTGCCTTCTGCCGCCAGAGTCGCCAGCGCAACATCCAGCCGGTACAGATTCGGGCGCAGTAAGAATACATCCGGCGAATGAGCCGAAATACGTTCTGCCAGCAGCCATTGCGCCGCGCGTCCGGCATCATCACGGGCGGGCGTCGTCAGCAGCAGATGCGCAGCGCGGGCATTTTGATGTTCAAACAACAGCGTAATCGCCTGCGAAACCGCCGGGGACGCGGGTTGTAAACGGGCATCCAGCAGCATCCGCGATACATCGAGCAGCAAATCGACCAGCGCCCGCAGTTCATCACGAGATCTAGCGCGCAGTTCGTCCAGTAAATCAACCGCGCGCGCCCAGTTGGAACTTTCCATATAAATACGCGCCGCGTCCAGGTCTGCGCCGACATCCAGGTCACGCTGCCGCGCCTGGATTTCCTGATTAGCGCTGCGGCCCTGCGGAAAACCCGGATCCATCGCCAGTGCGGGTGTGAGGGCATCCAGCAGTCCCTGTAATTCTTCCTTGCTGCGGTTGTGGCGCAGGCGCTCGCTCACCCGACCCAAAATCGCATTGCGTTCGCGCTCGATGGGTTCACGATATTCGACTAATGCCCGCCGCAAATCGGCGATGGTTTTGTAGCGCAGACGGCTGTTGGGATGGGCGGCCTTGCTGATAATCGCCTGCAAGCGCGGCGATACCCGTTCTGAATCACGGCCAAAATCCAGCAGAAAATCTTCGCCCGCGTCGCGCGGCACATCAATGCGCGCCCCGCCGGTGACGATGAAATACAGTAGTTCGCCCACCTGGAAAATATCGCTCTGGCGGCTGATGCCCTGCGGCGTGATTTCGTCGCCTTCCAGAAAGACCGCGTTGCCCCAGTCGATGACCTTCAAGCGATAATTATCGCGATCCCAGAACAGATGCTTGGCATCCACGTCGTTGTAAACAATGTCGTGGGAGTGAGCCGTCGCCAGCAGATCGAGCAAATTATCGGCGATAACCAGCATTTCAAGTTCGGGCAGGCGTTCTTCATGCCCCGCCAATTCGCGCACGGTGTCAGCGAGAATCGCGCCCTGACCACGTTCCATGACGATGTATTGGTGCGCCGTTCCCCCTGCAAGAAATTGCCCGCCGCCCAGCAAAGCCGTCAATACCGGGTGTCCGGCCAGACGAGTCAGCGCCTTGCGTTCGTTGAGGATGCTGACTTCCTGTCCGGCACGGATCGGCGGCGCGTCGTTGGGCGCAGGACGTTTAATGACTACCGCGCGGTCATTTTCCTGCGTATCGACGGCGCGCAGTGTTTCGCCGGATCGCCCGCGCGGATAAATGTAGTCGTAACGGTAGCGATTATCAAAAAGGCTGTCGGCCATGAAAGTCCTATAGTTACGAGTTACCAGTCACCAGTAAGTGATTAAAAGCCGTCAGTTTTCCATTGTCGGTAAAAGCTGGTAACTGAATACTGGAAACTGGCGACTTCTCAATTGTACGCGCCCATAACGACTCTGCAAAATGCCCAATCGCTGTTGACCGATGCCCTGCGCGGCGAATCCACCTTCAGCCCGGAACGAACTCATGGCTACCTCATCCATGTGTGCCTATAATAAGAAGCTGGGTGTAGAGGCAATCCTGCGCCCAAAATTCGTCAGAACAAGGGGCGGGTGTATAGGAGCATGAATCATGTCCAATGAAGGTGTGCATCGCGACTATCGTTTCCTGGACGGCGAGGCCGAGCGTCTGGCGCTGATCGAAGACATCAAACAGGTGCGGCAGGAAGTGTTCAAAATTGCTGCCCTCGTACCCAAAGAAAAATATTATGAGCCGCGCTATCATGGCTGGTCACTGGGGGCAATGCTCGGTCATCTGCAATTGATGGACAATCTGAATATGTGGTTGATTGAAGTAGCCATCGTGGGTATTCCGCTGCCCATTCCGCTGTCACTGCTCGATGCCTTTAATGACGGCATGGCGCAAATTTATCGGCGGCGGGTGGTCGAAACCACCTTACACGGGTTGCAGAAAAAAGAACAGGGTATTGAGAGCTTCATTTTGCGCGTGCCCGTCAGTAAATTCAGCAAAACGGTCTTTGATCCGGCACTGCAAAAATCCCTGACCGTCGAACAAGGCTTGCAAGAATTCTTCCTCTATCATTGGCGCGATCACCTGGAAACCATGCGTAAAATCGACGATATGCACTACGAACCGCCGACGGAGAGCAGCGTCGCCTGAGGAATGTGTAGGGGTTTGTCGGTAACAACCCCTCAAATCACATGCCAGACCTGCACGCCCGCTTGCTCAAAAAAGGGATCGAGGCGGCGGGCGAGTTCGGCCAGATGATGGCTCGGCACTTGCGGATACAGATGATGTTCCAGGTGATAGGTCAGCTCTAAAAATATCGCCGGGATGATATGTCCACGCAGGGTATGAGTCTGCGTCAGCGGTGTATCGCCAAAATCCTTGTGCGGGAAGTACACCGTCAGCAGCGGATAAACCCAACTGCCGATAATCGCCAGCGCAGCGTAGATCAACAAATAAGGCGTCTGATTCCACACCAGGATTCCGAGTATCACAACGATTATCGGCAATACACCCTCGACCAGCAGCCACGCCCGTTGATTCACCCGTCCCCGGTTGCGCCGGAGTGACCATAACCACAACCGCGCCAGAAAAATCGGGCCGTAGAGCAGCGCGCCCATCATATTCATTTTTGCCGGATAGCCTTCAGGATCATCATCACCGGGAAATGTGGTGTGATGCTGGCGATGGGTTGTGCGGTAGGCGTGACCGCTTTCCATCAGCACCGCGCCCATCAGGAACAACGCCCATTCGGTTTGCCGTTTGGTCAGGCCAAGCGTGCCATGCACCACGTCATGGGTTACGGTGACGACAGCCACGAAAATCAGAAACACCAGAATCGGCGTCAGCACCCATAGACCGAAATGCGCCGCCAGGATAAAAAAGCCTACCCCAACGAAAGGCCGCACCAGAGCGACCCAACGTTGAATCGGTGTCGTCACCAGCAAATCAGCTCCCAATTCAGGCAGCGTCGGCAGTGAAATATCAGGCGAGTTCAGGGTGTTTCTCCTTTCAACGGAATAATGCGAATGTATTTTGCACTGCGGATCGGACAGACAGGTGGCTGCTTGAGTCGTCGATATTCGCGCTCAACACCATCGGCTGCGATTCGACTGCCCAGCACACAGGCTACCGTTCCCAGACCGGGAAAAGTGCTGTCGCCCGCCAGCCAGAATCCCGGTAGGCCGATGTCATGCGGGATGGCGTTCTGGTTGGAATTTTGCAGCGTTTGACGCACACCACCGACAGCGCCGCGCGGACGTGATGTGAAACGCGCGTAAGTCAAGGGTGTCGCCACTTCATAGGCCAGTGGATTTTCGCCCAGGTGCGGATACACGCGGCGCGCATACGTCAGCAGATGGTCGCCGAGGGCTTGTTTGCGCGACTCATATTCGTCGGGCGATAAATTTTCCCATTCGTCCAGATCACAGTGGGTTGAAATCATCACCGCCCGCCCGCCCGCCGGGGCGCTCTCCCTATCGTCCAGCGCGGAAACCGAGATGAACATATTATTGCCGTTCCCCAGCGGCGAATCGTAATCCTGCAAAAGTTGATGATGGCTGAAAGTCTGTCCATCGACTTCGGCTTCCGGCACACCCAAAAATACGACCATCGCACCGCCCAGCGAGTCTTTATCGCGTTTTAGATAGCGCCGCAATGCTCTACCAACTTTTTCCGGCGCGATGTGGGCAGTCAGTCCGGCGGGCAGTGTACAAACCACCTGTGCTGCCTGGAAATCGCCGCGCCGTGTTTTGATAGTGAACGCGCCGCGCTGCCCTTCGATAGCCGCTACCCGGCAGCCGACCCGCAGTTCGCCGCCCAGCGCCCGATAATGCGAAACAAATTTCTGCCAGAAACCGCGCATCCCGCCGTGATGCCGAGTCAGCCCCGCTCCCCGGATGGTGATGCCCAACGCCGCATTGATGAGCGGCGCATCATCAACCGTGCCGTGAACAGTGTCTTCAATCAACATCGACAGCAGCCCCACCAGCGGTTTTTCATCACGCAGATTGAAAAACCGCAGCGTATCACCCATCGTCCAGGGGAGATAACGCGCAAGGGGTAGATTTTCAAGGCGCACGGCACGTACATTTTGAACTACATCGTCCAGCGATTGCATCGGCAGTTTGATCCCGGTGCGGCTGGCTGCCCAGAAGGTTTCGGTCAGACGGTCTATCAAGTTCCAAAAAGCGCGGTGATCCACCGAATCGCCCAGCATTTTCAGGCGTTCCGCTGCCCACAAATGATGATCGCGATGGAGTGTCACCTGTCGGTCTGGCAGCCACGCGACATATCCGGGCAGGGCTTCGCCTTCAACGGGAGCCATGCCGATGCTGTCCAGCAGTTCGCCGCCCACGCCGCCCGCCTCGAAATCAACCAGCGTGGTTGCGCCCACATCAAACGAAAAGCCTTTGCGTCGGAAGAATCCCGCGCAGCCGCCCGGTTGACCATGTGCTTCAAACACGATAGTGCTGAGACCTTTGGCCTGTAGGCGTGCGGCTGTCGCCATACCCGCTATTCCCCCGCCGATGATCGCTACATCGTGCCTTGCGCTTGTGCCATCCATAAATGACATTCCTTGTTGCGTTCATTAAATTCAAAACTTTTTGAATGTTATGAATATTATAGACGATTTTTTGCATTATGACTAGTTTAAGGATGCTTACCCTTCAAGTGTTATCAGGATTTTTAAGGCGGCTACAGCTTGACGTTCATTGGGCAGGCGCATACCATCAAGTGGTACGGAAAAGCCAGAGGGCATATCAAATGCGGGTGATTTTGCAGCGGGTGCGGCGGGGCAATGTGACCGTCGAAAATCAGGTGACAGGCAGCGTGGAAACCGGATTTGTCGCGTTGGTCGGCGTCACACATGGCGACACCCAGGCGGAAGCCGAACTGCTGGCGAAAAAGACCGCCAACCTGCGCGTCTTCGAGGACAGCAACGGCAAAATGAATTTGTCTGCACTCGACATCGGCGCGGGTGTGCTGGTGATTTCGCAGTTCACGCTGTATGCTGACGTGCGCAAAGGCCGCCGCCCCAGCTTCACCGATGCCGCCCGACCCGAAATCGCCGCGCCGCTGGCGGAACATTATGCCGACTGCCTGCGCCGCGAAGGCATCACGCGCGTCGAAAAAGGTGTTTTCGGCGCGATGATGCTCGTCGAAATCCACAACGACGGCCCCGTAACCATCATTCTGGACACCAATGAGTTGAAATGAAAAAGCAGTATAATTCGGCGTACACAAGTGACAACGAGGTGTGAACATGGTCGATTTCGTTCAAACTCGGATGACATCTGCCGAATACTGGCAGTTACCCGAAACTAACCGAATTGAGGAACTCATTGATGGAGAGGTTTTCCTCACACCTATACCGCTTGATTTACATCAAAAAGTATTGCAAGATGTATTCGCATTTCTGCATAGTGTGGCAAAAAACGGAGTAATTCGTATTGCACCAACAGGCGTCCATTTCGAGGATGGCTACGATTTTGAACCAGATATTTTCTGGATCGCCCCGGATAACGATCACTGTATCTTAGCGCCGGATGGTCGTTATTGGCACGGCGCACCCGATTTGATTGTCGAAATCTTGTCGCCGACTACCGCCTATCGGGATCGCGGCATCAAATTCGAGACCTATCAAAAACATGGTGTGCGCGAATACTGGTTGGTTGACCCGGAAGCAGCTTTTATCGAAGTGTATCGCCTGGAAAATGAACAGTTTGTGCGCGTTGGATTGTTCAGCGCAAAGCAAACCTTTACCTCGCTGGTTTTAGGTGTCGATGTGCCCGTAGACACTTTGCTCGGATAGCAGCATCACCCATGCAAGCTGAGACCATCACCCTATTCCGGCCTGTAGGACAAAAAGAACTCGACCTGATTCGTGCGAGTGATTTTCGCGCCTTTCCGCCGCGATTATCCACCCAACCAATTTTTTACCCGGTGCTTACTGAGGCATATGCGCTACAAATTGCCCGCGATTGGAACACCAAAGATGCTGCTTCGGGATACAGCGGTTATGTGACTCGGTTTCGCGTTCAGAAAGCATTTCTGGAGTCGTATCCGGTCAAAACCGTCGGGGGCGCGACCCATCAGGAATATTGGATACCAGCGGAAGATTTAGACGCTTTTAATGCCAACATTGTCGGCCTCATCGAAATTACAGCGGAATTTCACCATTCCGATGAACAGGGTTAGCCATGTTACTTGCTTCCCTCAATGCCATTTTCGCGACGGGAGCGCTCGCCATCGCGATGCAAGCCGTCCGCAAAGGTCTGCCCTTCATCCGCAGCGGTTGGGCGATGATTCAGATTCAAACCAGCCATCCTGATTTTCGTTACAATGTCGAGCGGCGCAGGGCGATCAGCGATGGCGGACGTTTTTTGGTTGGCGGAGTCTTGTGGTTGGTGACAGGAGCGGCGGCGTTGGCGGGCGCGGTGTATTTCGGCATTCAGGCTTTTACCCTGCTATATCGCTCCTGAAATTCTTCAAAACGTGAGAGTTGGATTTTTGAAAGGCACGAGCGCCAGCACAACTGCGTGCGCGTAATAACGGGTGCGGTCAATCACATCCGCCGTGAGGATGCCCACTGCGCCATTAGACTGCTTGGAATTCGAGCGCCCGAATACCCGGTCATCGGCCTCCCCTAATTCGACACCCTGTCGCACCAGTGCAGCAATTTCGTGCGGCAGCGTAAATGCGCCCGTCCGGCTCTTGCCCACCCGTTCATCGCCTACCACCACTACCCAGGCATAGGCCCATAATTCGCCAAATTTTTCTTCGCAGCCGCCCTCGATGCCTGCCCAAAAATCAGCATCCGGCATTTTCTCGCGGGCAGCGCGCGCCCGATTGAGCGCCCCAGTGAGCGTTTCCTCATCGGACATGGGTTGATCGCTCACGCCCGACGGCACAGAAATTCCCTGCGCCGAAAAGTCCTCGCCTGGAAATAGCGCTCGAAAACCGTCCAGCGCCGCCTGGATTTTGACTGGATTGGTACTCGCGACGACGATGGTTTTCATGTGGACGGCCATTCTGCCAGGATGGTTATGCCGCCTTTGACTTTTTGTTGTAAGGCGACGCGCACCTGAGAATCGACGGGCAGGAACACATCGCAGCGCGAACCGAGCTTGATAAAACCGAGTTCATCACCAGTTTTTACGCTGTCCCCGACCTGTGGATAAGACGTGATGCGCCGTGCCATGATTCCGGCGATCTGCCTCACGAGCACCGCGCGCTTGTCCGCAGTTTCAAATACCAGCGTATTACGCTCATTGAGTTCCGAGGCTTTGGGATGGAACGCCACCAGGTATTTGCCCGGATGGTACTGGCGGTAGACGACTTGCCCGGTCACTGGCACACGGTTAAGGTGAACATTCAGCGCTGACATATAGATCGAGATTTTCAAGCGCTCGTCTTTGAAATATTCTTTTTCAAACACGCGCTCGACAGCCACAATCGTTCCGTCTGCCGGGGCGATGATGCACTTCGGGCAGTCGGGAATTGTCCTATTCGGGCTGCGGAAAAATTGGACGAACAAGCCGAAAATCAGTGCCGAGGTCAGCGCCAATCCACGCCGCGCGGGGTCGGGGAGCCGCTGAAAGACCAGCAGATTCAGGACAAATAAAACACCCGCCGTGAAAGCGAGCGTTGGATAACCTTCGCGATGTATTTTCATGATGCCGATTATAACCAGTCCTGCGGGAATGGGTAGGGTTTTATCCGCCCGACGCAACTGTCTCCGCTTTATAGAAGACCGTTTGCGAGAGCAGTCGCCCAATCTCGTAAAAGCAGGTCGCCAATAATAGGAATCCTAAATTATTCTTTTTCCTTTGCGTTTGGATGTGCAGGAGAAGCAGTATCCTGAGAACGCCAAAAATTTGGATGAGATGAATCTGTAAAAATCATTAAATCTATCTCCGGTGTCCAGGGAATTCCATTGGGAAGTATGGTATTTGCATCAAAGATAACATCTCTAAGTTTCGTATTCTGTAAATTTGCTTCACTGAAATTACAGCCTCTCGCGTCATCAGAAGTTAAATGTGCGTCTTGTAGGTTCGCATATCTAAAAGACGCATTGCGTAATTTACTACCGATTCCAGCGTATCTAAGATTAGCTCGCTCAAAAGATGCTCCCTCCAAATTATTCGTAATGAGTCCTCCACTCAAGTCAGCATCATCAAAAATGGCACTTTGCAGATTGCTTTCATCCATCATGACACGGGTCAAATCAGCAGATAAAAATTTCGCACCTTGTAAATTAGCTTTTGTAAAATCCACTCCATGTAAACACCCCCTGCTAAAATCAACATCGGGCAAATTGCATTCGGATAATATTAACTCATAGAAATTGCCGCCTGCAAACGAAGTACCTTTTAAGCTTCCATCGTAAAGCCAACCGTTTTTCTCCAAATCACTTACACCAGACATAACTACTTTTGGATCATGGCTTGATAACTGTTGAATTAGTTTGGCGCGTAATTCTGTTTCATTTGTCATTTTGTTTTCCAATACGTGAAATTGCGGCAATCGGTATCATAAAAAATTAGTGTCTGGGCGGGCAATCAACGGACAGTTTTGTTTATCCCCCGGATGCAACCGTTTCCGCCTCATAACACACTTTACAGACTATGCTGTCTGGTAATATCCCGCTGGCGAGGTCATTCACCCAATCGCGGAAGCGCAGTTCACCAATCGCATAGCCATAAAATTCATCGCCGCCAATAATGCCGTGTTTATTGCCGCCCGCCGTAAAAAAGCCGAAATTGGGCGCTTCCGCGCTGATTTCTGCGAGGCTTGCTGGAAGAGTCTGATTATAGAAGTAAGCGGGCGAAATCATCGAGCCGACAAAGGTATTTTGTACCTGATCGTGAGCCGTGTTGTACTCGGCAAAAAGATTATTGGGATACTGGGCAGCGACAGCGGTATACAACTTTTCAAATGACAGTGTTTCCGCCGTCAGACCTCCAAAACCTTTCACCCAATCCGGCAGCAGTGAAATCGTCCCCCACTGCGTGAATTTGTCGGCCATCTCACCTTTGGGCGCGTACCATCCGCCGCCGCTGTCGCCCAATTCGCTGATCGGCACATCTTTATAATGTTCCATGATGAACGGCGTCTGGAAAATTGCTCCCGGCGACCCCGCGCTAACCCCGGTGATGAATACCCGCTCCGGCGACTCGAAATTGGCATATGTCCAGTTCAAAGCGGCCTGATCGTTCACGAATCCGTTGTGATGAATCTCAACCGCTTTATCGCCTGTGCCATAGGTTTGTATGCTGTTGCCCATATGCATATCAGCCGTGCAGTAGGGGACGAACACCATGCTGTCGTCGGCGAAAGGATTTTCCGGATTATTGAGGTCGAAAATGCCGCCGTAGCCGTTGCTGATTTTATCGGCAGTGACGGAGATAGCATCGGTAAAACTGGGCTGAGTCGCGCAGCTTTTTTCATCCCAGCACATGCCGCCACCATCAAAATAAATCAGCAGCTTATCCGATTTGCCGGGGTGGACGAAAAAGCTGAACGGTGTGCCTTTAGAACACAGCGTGTCGCCGCCGGGGATGATTGCATTCCATGTGTCTTTCAAATCCGCCAGCGTCGGCAGCGATTGTGCGGCAGCGTCCTGGGCAATGCTATAGCGACCCGTGATACCCAAGCATAAAAACAAGAGCACGCTCAAAGTTTTTTTCAGCATAATACTCGTTCCAGACTGCACATGAGCATAGCGTATCTGAGGGTGATTATAGCGAATTTCGACCATCAGGACAGATTATCTTAAAATAAGATATATAACTAATATATTATATTGTAACGTAGAAATATTTTTGTTTTGAAAAAATTATGAAAATTCTCTGAATTATGCATTTCTTAAAGAGGATAAATACAATTTCTTTTATACACTGAACACTATCGTTCACAAACTCTACATCGAGGTTTTCATTCTATCTATGCGCAAAGTTTTACTTTTGCTGGCATTTTTATTGTCAGTCACACGAGTTTTAGCCCAATCGGATAGCAATATTCTTTATCAAGACAGCTTTGATGACAACAAAGGATCATGGTGGATAGAGACGGCCTCAGATCAATCGTATAGTTCACAGATCGAGAATGGCAAACTGGCTATAAAAATGCGCAACGCTCAAACGACCCGCATTATTTCGGGCGCTGGTGAGATCAATTGGGGAAATGCGCTTAAACTCACAAACGATTATGAACTCACAGTTGATTTTCAAGCGCAATCCGAAAATCCCAATCATGCTAATATAGTCGTGGCATTAGATGTACAAAACAATTACGATGCATTCAAATTCTGGCTATTGGGGGACGCAGATTGGAATTTTGGGGATAGTGTATCGGGCGCTTTTGAAAACGATTATGGTGAGAATGCCGCAGGCATCGCACTTTTTGATGACCAACCCCATACCCTCACCATGCGGGTAACAAAAGCTGGCTTTTCTATCCAGATTGATGGACAGGATTACGGAAAAGCTGATCTGCGCGGCGTGATTGGTGGCACGATTGGGTTTGGTTTATCAACATCCTCAGACGCGCAGGTCACATTTGATAATCTGGTCATAACATCCTTAGCCAGCAGCAGCACTGATGCGGGCTATACAGCGGCGGGTAATGTGGATGTCTTAGCAGCAGATACCGCGAACCCCATCTTTGCCGACGATTTCTCATCCACAAAACAGGGTTGGATTCTAAATAAAGATGGCATTTACGGTGGCACAACCCAGATTGCGGATGGCGTGCTACGCGCCAACGTCATCGGTGGTGATTTCTATCAGTATGTCAATACCAGTGGCCCAAAAGGCTATCTGAAAAAACCCTTTCAGATGGAATTTGATTTTCGGTTGGCAAAGACCGATAAGCCCGATGGCGTACATCACCTGGAGCTGGATTTCAATAAGAAGCGTATGAAAACGCAAAATGGTGGCGCGAATGAATTTGTCGGCATCCTTTTGACCGATCAAGGTTACTGGACTTGGGCCGGAGCCGGTGATGTCGGTATTACCGCGCCAGGCAACATACCTTACTTTCAGACCACGAATATATGGGATGGCGAGTGGCATCATCTGGCCTTTAACATCCAGGTAAGCGGCGTAGGAATGGCGGTCAATATTTATGCCGATGACCAATTAATCGGAACCGATGTATGGGATTACTCATTAATCAGCGGTTATGCTGAGTTTGAAAAGCTATTCCAGGAAATTGACGGTGGTTGGAATATTGATGTAGGCACGATGCCAAAGAACGATACGGGCATCGGCCCAACCGCCACTTTTGAGATTGATAATGTGGGTCTTTACCCGTTGGCAGCACCTCAAATTGTAGAAGGTACAGGTTTGGGCGCTGCGACGGAGAAACTGGATACCGGCATCAGCCGTCTCAAGCTGCTTGTGCCGCAAGGCTGGGTGCTCGCACCAAAGGCTGATCCTTCTGACGAGCAAAAAAATAATGAGCAGGCTTATAACCTAACGATTTTCAATACAGCAGCGGGCGTATCTGCTGGCAATGCCAACCAACTTGGAATTTCGATTGTCGATCCAGTTCAGATAATGGAAAATACACGTATCCTCGACAGCCGGATAATGTCACTGGATACCGTTTTAGGGACATACTTATCACCTGCCGATCCAGCAAAAATCAGCGCGGAGGAAACCACGCTGCCGGATGGCCGCGAAGCATTGCTGTATAAATCCAGCGATACGAAAAGCTGGTATGCGTTCCGCTCTAACGATGAAAGCGTGGTATTGGCTAATGTTGAAATTGGCAAAGCCGATGACCATGACAAATTGTTCCCAACGGTCTTGAATATTTTGCAGACGGTAGATTATCCAACCCCCGCGCGTGTTTTAAGCGGTCAGACGCAAGCCGTCGCCAACTTGGTGAACGCCGTTTATAGCGACGATGAAACGCTGATAAATTTGTCCATTTGTCCGGCAGACGCGGCGACGATGATGTTGTTCCTGGGTACATTTGACGCGATGACCGATGCGTTAGCAGGCGATGCAAAAACGCCCAATCTTCCAGCCCAACCGACGCCTACGACAACTAAATTCACGTTGGATAGCAGCGGTTTGTATTACGACATAATCTCCACCAAAGACGATGTAGCCTTTGTTCGTTTGATGGGTAATGCCCATCTCATCTTTGAAGACGGAACCGAAATTATCAGCCCCATGAAATCGGCTGTCGGCCCCATACTCAGCCGTTATGGTGACAATGCCTATCGTGTCCAGCGCGTGAGTGGCGATGACTGGCAAGTTTGCGGAGGCATGGTCGGTTTCTAGGAGCGTATTTGTTTCTGAGAAAGATCACAGGGGCAAGGTTTTGTACTTTGTCCCTGTCACTTCAGGGTATCTGTTTATGCCGAACTGTTTAGCGATTCACGCATCACATCCATCCACTGGATTAGCCCGCGCCACGCACCGAAGGGTTCGTAATAAGCGGCGATTTCGGCATCATGCTGCGCCGGGACGCCATTGTTGATTTCGATATAGACCGCGCGGCATTCGGTGTCGGTTGCCAGCCGGTCAAAATGACCGAGTAGTTTGAGAATGCTGCCCGCCGCATAATCGCCAAAACCCTTGAGCGATTTCACCCGCTTATACAACTCGGCGGAAGTCAGCGCTGGATCGCGCCAGGATTCGGCGTCAATTTCGCCATTCGCGATGCGCGTCGCCAACTCGTGCAAATAAGCACCGCGATAACCTGCGCGGACATGGGCATTGAGTTCGTCAGGATTCAATGCGGCGATGCGTTCCGGCGTTGGAAAAGCGTTCCCGCCAGCGGAATAGGGTTCACCGAGGCTGTTCAGCCGTACGGTCATTTGCTTGGTCATATTCCAGGTGGTATTCGTGGTCAGCAGTGTTTTAGAAAGGTCTTCCCACACGGTTGGCGCAGCCAGCATACGACCTGCGGCTTTGTGTTCAATCCATTGATAACGCGGATACTGCCGCACCAGCGCATAAAATTCGCGCAAATCGCGATCCAGGTTGAAGACATTCGTCAGCCCATGCCTGAGTTCATCAATCTGGGCAGGCGATAATTTGTCGGCTAATCCGTCAACTGTGACCTGAATATTTTCGTCGGTGTCTGCCGCCATTGTCAGCCGCACGGCACTGCCGTCGCTGAGTTGGTGAATCCGTTCCAGACTGCGCGTGTCATCATGGCTGCTGAAGGGTTTTAAATCACACCAGCCATGACTGGTCGCCGTCGGCCAGAAACAAAATCCGGGCGGAGTCTGCAAGGTAAACGTGTTTGCCACTTAGAAAAACTCGTAGAGATTCGTGAAATAACGATATTCTGTTTCGGTCAGCGGGTCACAGCCATACCCTGCGTAAAAAGCCTCGACTTCAGCCGACGAGAGTTCGCCGTCTTCCTGTGGCAGAATCGCCAGCGCCAGATCATAACGGGGATCGCCATACGCCCCGCCGCCCCAATCAACAATACCTGTAATCCGGTCATCCTGCACCAGCACATTATCCCACATGAAATCACCGTGAATGAAGGTTTGCGGAACGTCAGCAGGCCGTTGTGTGCGAATGTGTTCCAGCAATCGCGCTGGATCGTCAGCATCCAATTCAAATCCCGCGTCAACATAACTGGCAGCCGTTTTTAATTGTTCGTCCAGCCAGGATTTACGCCGCCACAGGCTCGTAGGGAATCGATGTATATCCCGCAGCATTGCCCCCAATAAAGACATCCAGCGCAGCCGCCGTTTGCGATCACTTTCGCGGGACATCACAGTCGCCAGGGGTTCTCCGGGCAGACGGCTCATGACCAGATAGGGAAAAGGCCGCTCAACATCTGCCACGCAGCCGTCCAAAAATAATTTTGGGAATGGGAATCGTGCTGTATAGTGTTGAAGAAAGTTTGCAGAAGATAAGCGTCCCAGTACAGCGCCCTCGTTCATAAGCCACATGACGTAAGGAACGCGGCTGGCGTGCTTCACCACCCGCATTCCCGCCTCACATTCGACCATCCACACATGCGAGGTCGCGCCCTGTTTAGGCATCGTCACGGCGTAGATTTCGCCTAAGACCGCCTGAACTTCCAGCGGAAACGAGGGCTGCGTCAGCATCCGGCATCCTTACACCTAATCAAATTTCACTTTATCCGTCGTGACCAAATGAGCGCCTTCTTTTTCCAGGTCGCGGTTGTGATCGTCGATGACTTGCTGCGTGGTCGGACTGTCTCCGGTAGTATGGGCGTCGCTCACCAGCGTCACATCATAACCCAGTTTAACTGCACTGCGCGAGGTCGCATTGACACAATAATCCGTCTGCATCCCGGCAATGACCAGTTTTTGAATGCCTCTGGCCTCTAACTCCTGGCGCAGCGTCGTATCATGGAACGAATCCGGGGTCGTTTTTTGCACAACCAATTCCCCTGCTTTGGGCGCGACTGCCGGGGCAATCTCATGACCGGGGCTGGTCGGAAACAAGGAATCTCTGGGATCATCAGCGTTGTGCTGGACATAAATCACCGGGACATGGGCTTTGCGCGCCCGATCCGTCAGACTGCTCACATTTTTCACCAAGTCGTCAGCCTGATAAGCTCCTTCATCAAATAAACCTGTTTGCATATCAATGACCAGTAAAGCCGTATTCGCGTTCATAGAGGCACTTCCTCTCTGGATAGAATTTATGTTCTTTTTGAAGTTTAGCCACAAGCCGCTTGCCTGTCAAGATGGGTACGCTAACGATAGGCCGCTAATTCGGGATTTCCTGCTGGTAAAAGAACATATTCAGAGCCAGGGCTGCCGCGCCTATGCTGCCTGCTCCCGGACGTGCTGTTTGCAGCACCACGCGCTCGCCCAATCCGGCGAAAGCCCGCGCCCGCATGGTAGTCTCGACAGCGGGCAGCAGCACATCCTGCCCCTGTGCGAAAATCCCGCCCATGACGATCAATTCCGGGTTGAGCACGTTCACCAGATTCGCCAGCGCGATACCCATATAATGCGCCCGCTCGTCCAGAAGTTTACGGGTCATTTCATCTCCGGCACGCGCGGCATTGAACACCCGCTCGATGAGTTTGCCCTCGCCGTTTGCCAACGATTCCGCCAGGATGCCGCCAGGGTATTGGTCAGCGAGTTTTTGAGCCGCACGGACGATAGCCGGTTCAGAAACCAGGGTTTCCAGACAGCCGGTGTTGCCGCAGCCGCACAACTCGCCGCCATCGGGGATCATCGTCGTATGACCGATTTCGCCCGCGCCCGCGCCGCTGCCCCTGTAAAGCTGCCCGCCGACTACAAACCCTGCCCCTACGCCCACCCGCGAATAGACAAAAGCCAGTGTATGCCCTTCGCCGGGAGCGCGCCCCGCGCCGAATAACATCTCGCCCAACGCCATCGCCCGCACATTATTATCGACGGCAACCGGCAGCCCCAGATGATCCGATAATTCATCCCTCAGCGGCACATTATGCCAGCCCAGGTTCGGCGCGATCACATTGACACCGGTATACGGATCGACTAAGCCGGATGCACCAACGCCTGCGCCGATGATATAACGGGTTGAGACGCCGCTTTCGGCCATCATGTCACGCGCCATTGTCGTGATCTGCGGCAGCACATTTTCTGACAGGCTATCCCCGGTTAATGGGAATGAACGCCGCGCGACGGGCTGCCCGAAAAGATTATTCACACTGATATACACCGCATCCACATCAATATGGATGGCGACCACAAACCGCGCATCGGGAACCAGTCGCAATGCGGTTTGCGGGCGGCCTACGCTCCGGCGTCCATCTAGCTGTCCATTATTTTCCTCAGCGATGACTCCTTGTTCCAGCAGTTCATTAATGAGGTTGGTGATGGTGGTCGGCGATACACCGGTCATCTGTGCCAAACGGACGCGCGCGACCCCTTCGTAACGCAGCAGCGTCATCAATATCGCCCGGATGTTATTGGATTTGATCGTGCTGCCGTTGCTGCCGCTGAGGATAAGAGGAGGCATCGTTAGAATGTACTCGTTGGAACGCCAAAGGAAATATTATAGCATTAAGTCGATAGCCACTAGCTTCTAGCCTTTAGTCAAAAGACAAAAATATAATTACCTTACTCACCTTACGCAGGCAAATGAATAGGCTGTAATTGACGAAGGGTAGCAAAAGC
>JBDTNB010000023.1:0-64134 GCA_039933955.1 Chloroflexota bacterium | reverse complement strand
CGATTTTTAGCCCCTCTCCCTTGAATTCGGGGGAGAGGCTGCCGAAGGCGTGGGGAGAGGGGCTAACAATGGGCGACTAGCAATCACGGTAAGATCTATTTGGAACTGATACAGTCGCCATGTAGCGCCTTTAGTGCGCTTGGCTTT
Source organism: Chloroflexota bacterium (assembly GCA_039933955.1). Lineage (GTDB taxonomy): Bacteria > Chloroflexota > Anaerolineae > Aggregatilineales > Phototrophicaceae > CFX2. The sequence continues at coordinate 63,987 of JBDTNB010000023.1, read as the reverse complement.
TCGGCAGCCGGATGCTTTAGCGTCTGGTGGCGCAAGACGAGAATCATTTTGATAACCATCGCCCACCAATTAGTGTGGGGCTGCCGAAAAATTGACGCGCCGACAAACCTTCAACCCCCCCATCCCTTACAAAAGTGCTGTTTTCTGGCGGCTGAAGAACGGCTAGCATTCTGTTTGCGATTCCTAACGATGCCTTGCGTATCCGCCTCTTCAAAAAGGTGTAAACTGAAAGGGTATCCCAGGGATATGCAGGGTTTTATTCTCGATATTCGTATTCTAACTTTCAACGCTTGAACGCATTATGAAGAACCGCGCTTCTCTCAGTCTGCTCATCATCTGGCTGTTGGCGATTGTGATGGTCGTCACGCTTATTTTAAATTTGCCCAGCGGGGCGATTGTGAACCTGTACGGTGGGCGTGCTTTAGTCTACGCCGTACTGACCGCCTTCATGCTCTATTTTGGTGTCCTGCTCTCCGAAGGCGAACTCAGTCCCGCGCATACTGTCGGCATAGTGGCGGCTTTGTCGCTGCGCTATGAAGCCTTCTCCCTGATGCTCTGGGCGATTTTCCTGGGTGGGGCAGTCGGTGGCATTCTGCTGGTACTGCGCACACAGGATACCGGCTTGCGCCGCCGCCTCACGACCCGCACCGCCAGCAGTATCATTGCCATCAGCGCCCGCGTAACCCTGAGCTTTCTCGTCGCCACCCAGGCTTTCTATTTGCTCGATGGCGAACTGCCGCTGCATGTCCCGATTCATGATGAACTCGAACTGACGATTTTCATCGCCGTCTACTCGCTCATTTACTTCCTGATTTTCATGCTCGAAACCTACAGCGATGGCCGTTCGGTGCAGCGCCTTTTGCGTGATAACTGGCTGCTGCTGGCGGCACTGCTGCTGCTGCCGTTCCCATTTGGGATTCTCGCTGCTATTGTGATCGTCCTCACGCCCAATTCGCTGGTGGTGTTCACCGCCGGGGCGATTCTGGTGACGTTGGGCACACATGGTCTAAGCCGCGCCCAATATCAGTTGCGTAAACAGCTTGACGAACTGCGCTCATTGGCCGCCGTCGGTCAGGCGTTACAATCTGGCCTGAAACTCAGCCCGCTCCTCCAAGCGGTTTACAAACAAGTCACCGATTTGCTTCATGTCAATCAATTTGTCGTCGCCCTGTACGAGCGGCCTTCCGGCAAAATACAATTCCCACTCGCCATCCGCGATGCCCAGCCAATCACCGCCTACAAGGATGGAATCGGCGAGAAAACCCTGCTCAATCACCTGCTGCAAACCCAGGCGGCGCTGTTGGTCAGCCATGATGTCGCCCAGACGGCGGAGCAAATTGGTCTGGAATCGCCGGGTGAGAAAATACAATCCTGGTTAGGTGTGCCGCTGCTGGCTGGAGGGAAATTGCTGGGCGCGATTGTGGTCTCCTCCGACGATCCGCAGCAGCATTTTGGCCCGGATGATTTACGCTTGTTGAACATCCTGGCGGCCAATGCCAGCGTCGCCATCGAAAATGCCCAACTGTATGAGCAGCAAACCGCGCGTGCCAACCAACTTATCACTCTGAACCGGGTGATCGCCTTGCTGACCGGCACATTGTCCGCCGATGCTGTGCTGGACGCAGTATTGTCATCGGCATCGGTGGTCTCAGATGCAACCGCCGCCGCCATTTATCTGTTCTGGGATGAAGCCCAACAGACTTTGGCGTTGGTGCGCAGCGCCGGGTTCAGCACTCATTTCACCTCCGATCCGCCGACTCCATTGTTGAAAGACCCGCGCCAACCGGCCATTTTCGTCAGCGATGTCCTGAAGGACGAACGTACCCTGAGCTATCGCCCGATTATGGGCGGCGAGGGCAAATCAGCCTGGGCGGAGATGCCGCTGCTGGTGGGTGATGTGCCCCTCGGAACTATTGTTTTTTACTATGACCAACCGCAGATTTTCAGTGAAGACCTGACCGAAATTTTAAAGGCTTTCACCAATCAGGCCGCGCAGGCTATCAAAAATGCGCAGTTATACACCACCACCGACAAAGCCCTCGAACGCCGCGCGGAACAGATGTATGCCCTGGCGACCTTGGGGCGGCAGTTGACGGCGACCATGAACCTGCCCTCGATTTGTAATCTGGTGCTGGCGCGCGCGCTGGAACTTACACGGGTCTCCAATGGCTTTATCGTCTTGCAGGATGAAGGCCAGATCACCATCGCGTCTCAGGCCGGATACCCACCCATGACCGTCAGTCCACTGGCCGTCAAAGGGTCGCTCACCGGGACGGTGCTGGAAACCGGGCAGGCCATGCGTCTGGATGACGTGCGTACCGAGAACAACGCGCCGCCGCTCCTCAAGACTACCCGCGCGCAGTTGACGGTTCCGATTTTGCGCAGTGGGCGCATCCTGGGCGCGATTACTCTGGAAAGCGACAATCCGGGCGTATTCACTGAAGAAGACGCAACTTTTGTAACCCAACTTGCCAGCCAGACCATCATCGCCATCGATAACACCCGCTTGTTCGAGCGTATTGCGGAGGCGCGTGATCGGCTGCAAGTCCTGCTTAACGCCATGACCGAAGCGATTGTGCTGGTGGATAAGAATGGGCAGATCGCGCTGGCGAATCCTCGCGTGGATTTGATCGGCTTGGTGTCCAATAGTCTGCTCAACCAGGATGTTGATGCCCTCCTGGAAAGCCCTGAACTTGATCTCGCCGAACGTATGGGTTTTCAAAGTGACCAGAAAGTCCGTAAGCTGCTCAAGGAACTGCGTACACCGGGGGCATGGGTGGGGGTTGAACCCGCATCCTACACGGTGGAGGGCGAACACGGCCTCATTTATATTAAGCGCGAGGTCATCCCGGTAGGGGTGGAGCAGCGTGAACCGATTGGGATGCTGTTTGTTTTCTATGACGAGACCGAGGAGCGCGAACTTAACCAGATGCGCGACGACCTCTCCAACATGATCGTCCACGATTTACGCAGCCCGCTTACCGCCGTGACCACCGGCCTGCGCCTGCTGCGCGACTATGTGCCCACTGACAGCACGTTCTACCCACTGGTGCAAACCACCACCGACACCAGCCAGCGCGCTATCCGCAAATTGTTGAGCCGCGTCGATTCGCTGCTGGACATCTCCAAGATGGAGAGCGGGCAGTTGAACCTCGAAACTGAGCCAACCGAACTGGCGACCCTCGCCGACAGCGTGTGCATCGAATTGAGTCCGCTGGCGCACGAACTTGAAGTCACGGTGGTCTCGCAGATTGACGACAACCTGCCGCTCCTCAATATCGACGGCGATAAAGTAGAACGCATCATCCAAAATCTGGTCGATAACTCGTTGAAATTTTGTCCGGCCAATGGCTCGGTCATCATCCGCGCCTTTGCCCCCGGCAAGAATGGCGCGCCCGAAGGCTTCTCGCGCATTGAGGTTGTGGATACCGGCCCTGGTGTCCCCGACGATTACAAAAACCGCTTATTTGAACGCTTCGTCCAGGTCAAAGGGCGGCGCGGCGCACGGCGTGGCATCGGCCTGGGGCTGACGTTCTGTCGCCTCGTCACCGAAGCGCACGGCGGCAAAATCTGGATCGAGGACAATCCGGCGGGCGGCAGCATCTTCGCCTTCACCTTGCCCGTACTAAAAATCGACAAAAATGATACCGGCGACTTCCCCAAAATGCTGCCAGGATAAAACCGAATCACAGTTACATCGTAAGCACTAGCCGGAAAATAGGGCTTTAAGGCTTGCCTTGTCCGCTACATATTGACCACAACTGTCTGCTTGTATCGGAACGACAAATCATGAGGAGAAACCCGCCGCATGGATGCATCACCTCCCCAATTGCACGACTCGCTCGACTTGGCCGCGCTGAAACAACAGGGCAAAGCAGCAAAAATCCGCTACGATAAGGCACAAAGAATCCATCAGTATTCGACTGTCTTTTTGGGAATCGCATTCGGGTTTGGGATTTTCTTCCGTTCTTTATTTTCGATTACCAAACCCGCTTCGTGGTTAGCTTTTCTGGTACTGCTCGTGCTTCTGGCGATTACTGCGCTGATTGCTGGCAGTGCAAGGTTGGTTATTTTCTATCGGCGCTACACACGTTATATCGGGCGTTTGAATAACTTTGTTCCCGCGTTTGTACCGCGCGTGAAAAACCTCTATTTAACGTTTTTCAGACCAGTCCCCATACTGATTTACACCGTCATCATCCTGGCACTTTTTCTCCTGGAGTCGAATCGACTGCGTTTTGGCGTGGTGATACTCGTATATCTTTATGTAATTTTATATCGCCGTTTTCTGATTTGGACATTTAAAGGCGGCTTGCCGCGTATTGAGAAAGTCGCCCATTATCTCCCCAATCATCCAGTGCTAACCGACATTAGGATTTCGCTGCTCATCAATGTCGGACGGATTGAGGAAGCCGAGCGTCTCTCGTATGCTGTGTTGATGCGGGCAGACGTGATTAATTTGCTCAGGGCGGGTTTCCGGTTGAAAAAGCTGGGTTTTGGCCTGACAATGGTCGCACAATATGAAAAAGCCCTACCATTGCTCGAAGCCGCCATACAAATTTTGCCCAGCGACAGCGATGTGTATGACCAGCTTGCACTCTGGTATTTAGAACGGCATGATGACTCTGAACGTGCGCTTCAACTCACTGAAATTGCATTGGATTTCACAGCCCCGGAAGCCGGAGCCATGCGGGCTATATATCAGGCGAATAATGCTCACGCGCTGGCCTTAACCGGACAGGACAACCGCGCTGACGTAGCCCTGACCGCTGCTTTGAAAAGTTCTAACAAATTGCCTGCTCCTGCCTCGGCGGAAATTCACCGTCAAGCCGGATATGTGCGGCTAGCCCAAAACAACCGTGAAGCCGCCGTCGAGCACTTCCAAAAAGCCATCGAACTTGATCCCAACGGCATCTATGGGAAACTGGCGCGGCGTGTACTCGACTCGCTTCCTCCGTTGCAATAAGCGACCTTACTCATCCGCCTGAAGATTCAGCGCTCCCATGAACACCCCATATGTTGATCCGGTGGTCGCTGTCTGATGTGACGAGAAAGCGCCCGTCCGGGCTAAACTTCAAGACCACGCTGGCATCAAGGCTGTCTTTCAGTGAATCGTCGCGGAACAATACCTTTTTATCTTCTACACCCGCCACCATAAATATCCCCTTCCATGTGCCGACGGCCACCACCGTGCCCGCCGGATTAAGGGCAATAGACGCCGAATCGCCACTTGAACCGGAGATTGCGTAAGTTTGCTGTGAAGTTTCGGCGTTGACCCCGGTGATCGACGGCGTATTACCGCTTGCCACTACGATAGTGCCCCCATCGGGAGTAAAGGCAAAATGTAAATTGCCGCCGCTGTATTTCAGCCATATGCTTTCGCCTGTAGCGACATCCCACAGACGCAAGCTGCTATTCCGCCAATCGCCTGCCGCTGCGATCCGAGTTCCGTCTGGGCTAAAAGTAAGCTCTTTCATCCACTGACTGTGAACATCGATTTGCTGCGTGCGCTCGCCTGTCGCTGCATCCCAGATGTTGAGCAAGCCATCGCTTCCGACACTCGCAACCAGCTTACCGTCCGGGCTGAAGGCGACAGCGTTGACGGCGTCAGTATGGCCCAGAAACGCTGTCCGCTGACCCCAGGTTTGCGTATTCCAGATTTTGACCGATCCATCCCAACTGGCGGATGCGAGTTCGCTCCCATCCGGGCTGAAGGCAACGTCGCTCAGGGCATCGGTGTGCTTCGTCAATTCCGTGACAAAAATCTTGGTTCGAATATCATAGATTTTGACACCACCCTCCCAGGAAATCGATGCCAGCAGCCGTCCATCCGGGCTGATTTCGAACCGGGTTGAAAGTATTGAAGCCAGTTGGGTGATATTTTCGAGTTGATCGGCATTATCCGGCGTGATGGGAACCAGATCAGCCGGAATCGCGGATTCCATCACCCGTAAAAATGAGGCCGATACCCAGCCGCTTTTGCCATCCCCCAGGTCAACCGAGACCCATGCGCCATCCGCACTTTTATCCAGTACCGTGACACTTTGATTGGGTTGCAGGCTGGAAATGACCGCACCATTTGGATGGTTGCGGACATTGATGGCGGCGTCCGATGCGATATAGCCCACAAGGTTTGTGTGATCTGCTTGTGCGCGGGTTTGGATCGGTGTCAGACCAATTGCCGAAATAATGATTATTAAAAAAACGCTGTTCCATTTCATAATATTTGCGCGCAAGGCGACGCGCTTAAGCCTTTCGCAGTTTTAAACAAAATCTTTGATTTATTATCTATTGTAATACCACCTTAGAAAAATATGCACTCGACTCGCTTGCGCCGCCAACCTGATTCCGCGCTATACTCGCCGGATGTGTCCATCCCTCCGCCTGATAATCACGCTTTCCGGCTGCTTCACGCTGTGCATGATGGCGTTTATGTTGATCGGCAGGACGCAGCCACCGCCCGCCTTGATTCGCCAACTCCACCTGACCGACTGCGCCATGCCGTGTTGGATTGGCATCACCCCTGGCACGACCCAGGCCGAATCCGTCAACCGCTTTGTCATGGACACCTTCAAATCGACCAACAGCCCGCTGTCGAGCGCCGTCCCCAATTACCAATGGTTCACGATTGTGCCGCTCACCCAACCCGCCCAACGCGGACAGGGGATGCCGGTACAATTCGGTGTCAATGAAGGAACAGTAACTGAAATCCTCATACCTGCTTTTTTCAGTACCATGAAGAACCCCGGCGCAGCCATGCCCTCGCTAGGGGATATGGTGAACCTGTTGGGTGTACCCACCTGCGTCGGATCAACGTCCTTGCCGATGTCGAATAGCTATTCCCTCTTTTATGAATATGAAGGCACGTTGCTCGAAATTGGGCTTTTCGATTACCGCGACACATCCTGGGCGCAGCCCATCTATTTTTTGAGCATCCGCCGCAGTGATTTGTTCAACCGCGTCAATGGCTGCCAATGGGAAAATGTGACTTTACCGGCCTGGACAGGCTTGAAGAATGCACGCCGCTATCTGGATCGAATCACATGAGAATGCAAATGCGCGATGGTTCAAAATTTATCTTATCTTGGCGGCTTGGCGCTTAAGATGTATTCCCGCGCAATCGCCGCCGCCTCGTCAACCGTGTGATAAATGGCGAGGCAGTGCATATACGACGGATCGGGATCGTCCATGTGCGCGATATAATTCCCAAAATCCGAGGTGAGATAAGTGATCGGACGGAAACGGATCATATCCGAAAGCCGCTCAATCTCCGTCTGCGAAAGCGTCTTGTGCTGCAAATAACCATCGAGCAGGGCGTGGATGCGCGCCGCCTCCGGTCTCAGCGATCCTTCGGGATGAAGGTGTCCGATGAGGTAGCCCAGGTCAACAATCCCAGGACTGCGACCCGATCCATCCCAATCAATCACGCTCAACAATCCATCCGCTTTCAATAAAACATTCCCCGGTTGAAAATCGTTGTGAATCAGCGTGTAGGGCAGGTCGTGGCAGCGGTCAATCGCGTCAATTGCTGCCAATAGCTCATCGTAAAAAGCCCCCAATTCCGGTTGATCGGGGCGTGGCACAGCCAGCAAATCCCGCCGTGCCATCGCCATTTCTGCGTCCAGGCTGCGCTCGGCAGTTGGGACATGGCGTGCTAAGAGTTCCTCTGGCGTGAACAGCGCGTGCAGCCGCCCCAATATCGCCCCCAGCCCGTAAAATTCTGAGTCCAGTTGATCGGTGGGTGTGCCCTCGATAAACGTGGTCAGCACGGTGCGCCAACCATCGACTTCAGCGAGCGCATCCCCGTTCGTCGCCGAGATAATCCGTTCCGCCGGAAAATCGACCTCCGCCAGCAAACTCAACACCTGTGCTAGCGCCGTTGGATTACTGCGCGTGTTCTCCGGCGGATAAACGCGGAAAATGTATTTTTTCTCACCCCCCCGAATCATGACCACGCTCCGATCCGCCTCCGACCCGCCGCTAGTCGCCCTGAGTTCAATATCCTTCAGCGCATAATGATCGGCCAATATCCTACGCAAAAATGAATTCATTTCCATCATTAAAAATCTCAGTTAAGGCGATTGTCGTGGTTGTCGTCGTCGCGGTTGTCCAGAATAGTTATGTGTAACGAATGACGATTAAAAAAACGATGGTCGATGGCTCAAAGCGGAAATGGCGACGAAAACGACGAAAGCGAATGACGAATTTGTCGCCGTTTCGCCTATGCGACCTATATGATGAACAGTTGAAAGTGAGAATTGAACATCATTCTCTATTTTATCATCTGACCGGGGTTGATTCCGAATTTGCCGCACATTCCGCTGATTCCGCCAATTCCGATGCATGAACGTCGGCAGGTTCGGCACTATGGGCTTACGTTGTTGGTGTCATATCCTCAGTATGCCACAGAATCGAGACAAGATGCGAAACATTTGTTCGAATTTTCGGTATGAGTTTTCAAACGGCGGTACCAGAAAGGCAGAACGGCTTGATACAGGGGATTACACTCACTTACTGTCAGCTAAAATTTTGCTGATGTCGTCATAGCCATAGGCGATTTCTTCAACCTCGCCGCCGCCGAACGACTCCGTTTTGGAGGCAAAGGGCTGCCCGCCCAGCGCCGCGTAAAAATGGGTCGCCGGGTTTTTGGCCGCCACCCAAATCAGCATCGCCGTGAAGCCTTTGTCAATCAGCCGCCCGACCACTGCCTGCATCAGCGCCCGCCCAATGCCGCGTCCTTGATAGGCTTGCAGCAGATAAATCGCATAAATTTCCACTTTATACAGCGCATGACCGCTGCGCTCCGGCCCACCTGCCGCGAATCCGATAATCTGCCCGTCAGCTTCGGCCACATAAATAATGCTGGGGCTGTCGGGATTGGAAAGCGGCCCGCGCCAGATTTCTAAACGTGATTCAACCGTCAGGTTCGCCAGCAGCTCGTCCGGCATGATTCCCTTGTAGGTCGTGCGCCAGGTTTCGACCTGCACCCGCGCAATCTCTTCGATGTCAGCCAGTTGGGCAGGGCGTAGGGTAAAGGATGGGAGCATATTCAGCTAATCCTTAAATAGCGTAGAACACTATACAAAATGGATTTTAACATCGCTCAGGTATTTTGGTCTTGCTCCCCTCTCTGCGAAGCGGGGAGGGGCTGGGGGAGGGGATAACGAGCGTGTCACGCCACCGGCAGCGTAAACGCGAACGAAGCACCCGGCAGCGGGCCTTCGGCTTCGACCCAGATGCGTTCGCCGTGCGCTTCGAGCACCCGCTGGCAGAACGCCAGACCGATGCCCGTGCCTTTGCTCCCGCGTAACGGTTGGTTTTCTTTCACCTGCCAGTATTGCTCGAAAATCCGCGCGCGCGCATGTTCCGGGATGCCCACGCCGCTGTCGGATACCCGTACCAACACCTTGTGCCGCAGTGTATCCGGGATCACGGTGATACGAATATCTTTGCCCATCGGTGTGTAGCGCAGCGCGTTATCCAGCAGGTTAATCAGCACCCGCCGCATTTTATCCGCGTCAACATTGACCAGCGGCGTCCCCTGCGGGATGTCAATCTGGACATTGATGTGTGCTTTTTCAATCGAGGCCAGCAGCGTCAGCCGCGCCAACTCGATGATTTCTTCCATGGATGTCGGCGAACGATCCAGGCGCATATCGCGGCCTTTGCGGATGTCCATCAAACTATCCACCAGATTCATGAGCTTATCGGCGCTTGCTACCGACATTTGCATAGTCTGTTTGGCAATCGGCAGTTGTTCCGGTGTAGCCAGGTTATCCTGGGCGATTTTGAGCGCGTTAATGATCGAGGCCAACGGACTGCGTAGGTCATGCACCGCCATGCTGGTAATTTCATCGCGCAGGATTTCAAGCTGCTTTTCTTCGGTGATGTCGCGCAAGACCAGCAAACGTCCAACCGTATGGTTATCATCGTCGATGACCGGTGAACCAATTTCTTCGATATGGATGGCCTGGTTCGATTGGTTGATGCGCGAAAACTGCCGCCGCGTGATTCCTTCCGGCTCCAACCGCTGGATGCGCAGCAGTTTGGTCAGTTCTTCGCGGGAATAACCTGCCTGCGATTCTTCGTCGCTTTCCGTATAACTCAGCAGTGTGTTGACGAACAACTCGCCGATGTGCTCGGTCAGCGGTAGGCCGATCAGCCGCTGTGCCGACGGATTCACCTCAATCAGATGCCCGCCGTGATCCAGCAAAATGATGCCGTCGCGTGTCGAGTCCAGGATCGCCCGCATCCGGTTGTTGTTGTCGCGGATGCGCTCGTGCAGCATCGAGTTTTCCAGGTGTCCCGCCGCCTGGATCGCCAGCAGGCTCAGGGTGTTCAAATCGCGGCTTTCGAAGGCTTGCTGTTCCGTGTATGCGATGCACACGACTTCGTTCACAATATTGCCGCGAATGATCGGCACGGCGATCAAACTCATGTAATCGATATTTTCAGGTAAATCGGGGAAGGCGTGGCGGATTTGGTCGTAGGGTTGGATTTCGCCGCTGGTCGCTGCCATATGCGCGATTTTAGTCATCACATTGGATTCAGCCATCGTGGTGCTCGAATGATTGCGTTCAGTTCCAATCAATGGGATAAGCTGCCCGTTGAGCGAGTCATAGTCAAACAGGGCGGCATATTGCCCGTGCGAAATGCTGAGTGCGGTCTTAAGCACCGCATTGGCGACGGCATCCGTGTCCACTGCGCTCGATAGTGTCAGCGAGAGTTCGCGCAGACTGGTTAGTGTTGAAATCTGATACTGAAGTTCTTCCAGCAAACGAGCATTTTCGATGCTGATGATCGCGTGACCGCCTAGATTTTTCAGGAAATCAGCCTGTCCGCGTGTGAACTTCCCGGTCTTTTCGCTTTCCACATTGAGGACGCCGATGGTCTGACCATCATTCGCCAACGGCACAGCTAGTGACGACAAATAATTCCCAGCTTGTGGCTTGAAATAATAATCAATTTCCTGATTATCGCGGACGAGGTTGATTTCCCCGGTTTCCGCGACCTTGCCAATCACGCCCTCATTTTTATATTGCACCGAATAGTAGCGTTTGGCTTCGCCTTTTTCATAGTGCTGCTCGATCACCCAGAAGTCATCGGCTTCGGTCAGCAGCGCCAGCGCCACCATATCCGCCTGCGTGGATTTGGCTGCCGCTTCAAACACATCGCTGATAATCTGGTTGAAATCGTGTGACCCGGAAATTTGCTGGACAATATCTTCGATCAAGGCGAGCTGCTGGAGCTGTTCGTTCAATGCGTCATGTGTGTCTTTGTAAACACGCACATTGTAAATCTGGGTTGCGATCTGGTTAGCTGCCGTTTCCAGCAGTTGTTCTTCGCGTTCGCTCAACGTGTGCGGATTATGTGTCCCCAGGAAAATCACACCGAACATTTGCTCATGGGCAACCATCGGCGCGAGCAGCAGCGATTGCAACCGATGCAGCGATAAGAAGCTGCGTAATTGTTCCGAGATATACGGATCGCTCGCCTGGAAGAAAAGCTGCTTGGGTGTTTCCAAAGCCGACAGGATGCGGACTTCGGGTAGTTGTGGCATAAGTACAGCCGGGGTTTCGGCCATTTCTTCTGTGCCGCCCAATGAACCGAGAACTTGCATTTTGTCGTTATCCAGCAGCGTAATCATCACCCAATCCATCGCTGTCATCTGCCGCAGAACGTCGGAAATATCAGCGGCGAGCTTGGCTAAATCCAGGCTGGAAATTGAAATGCGCGACAGATGTACGAGGTGCGTCATCTCGAAGGCGTGGACTTCCAACGCCCGCAGGAGTTGGGCATTGTCCAGCGCGGCGGTTAGTTGGTTTGCCAGGATTTCCAACAGATCGAGTTCAGTTTTAGTGTAGACATGCGGCCCCCGGTGATACACATCCAGGTAGCCCAGCATCACATTGCCGGAACGCAGCGGCATTTCCACAAAGGCACGAAAGCCACCCTGCCGCGCGAATTCGCGCAGACCGGGCGGGTCTTGGGCACGTTCGGTGTCCGAAACGACGCGCGCATCGGTGGCGAATAATTCTGGATAGTAGGGCATGTCCCGCAGCGCCTCACGATGGGCATCGTTCAGGCCAACATGCTCGGCTAGATAGAGGTCTTCCTGTTCGCGGTTGATGAGAAAAATAGCAACTTTGTCTGCCTGCGTGATGGCGATGGCCGTCTGACAGGCGGTTTTTACGGCTTCTTGCTGGTCTACATTGAACATCGCGTTCTGCACAGATCGGTTGACCAGCGATAATTTTTGCACCAGTTCACTGCTTTGCTGGTACATCTCTTTGCTGTCTTGAACCGCCATCCCAATCTGACGATAGCGGACAGCGTGCGCCCCCACAATCGACATGATGACTGTGAACGCCCCCAGCCCGGAATTGAACAGGATCAATGGCATCGTCACGATCAATGGAAACAGGGAGAGTTCCGAAAACCAGTTATTGCGTTTGCTGGATGACCAGATAGGTTTGGCGTTGACGTGGTTCACAAACCGCGCCAGACTCACGCCCAGCAGTTGGGTGACGACAAAGCCCACGCCCAGCGCGGCGGTCAAGGCGATGGCGTTTTCCTGCAAAATCACATTCAGCGGGAGTGTGCCGTCCAGCAGGCGGTAAATACCCGCCGCCAGTGTCACCGACACCCCGGTAATCACAATCCGCGATAATGCATGGCGCAGTATTTCGTTCGATGATAGGGCTGGCAGTTTGAGCGCCGTGCTCATCCGCAGGCGTACAGCACTCGACAGCGCGACCCCGGCGATAACCACGCCGATTGCCAGGGGCAAGTTGGTACACAACCACGCCACCATGACGATCAGGTTCAGGTAGCCTGCCCAATCACCTGTATCGATTCGTTCTGCCAGCAAGTCTGACAGGCCGAACAAGACCGTGCATAAGAACCAGACTGCCGCCACCTGGAGTCGTGTATTTATCTCTGGCGACATCATGATTAGGATCAAAGCTGCTATCGTTGGTATGATCCCAATTAATATGTTGGAGATGGTATTTAGTGGAGGTGGTTGTTCTTGAGGTTGCGGATTGGCGGCGGGGGCTACAGTAGGCATAACGATTAACAAATCATAGCTGTATGATTATAATGAATTGAACCTTAACTTACCCTTAGTTCACATCGACGTTCTCAACACTTTAACTATAACATACAAACCGATTGCTTACAATTGAATTTTTCTCATGGTCAGAACATACTGCGCCCCGCCTAACGCAACCAGCCACCACAACACAAATCCGAAGCGATCCCACAAGGGGATGGCGTCACCTAATCCGAAGAATGCATGGGCGAATAGCCCTGCGCCTACTGCTGCAAAAATCGCCTTCGCCGAGGAGTCACCCTGGCGGTAGCCTTTGACCAACGCATACACTGTTACAAGTTGTAAACCGATGTAGACAATCAACCCCGGAATGCCCATATCTGTCCCGACTTGCAGCCATTCATTATGGGCATGTGGCAGGACGGGAGTAGGAAATGTTGGTACAGGATACAACGCCCGCACCCGGCCATCACGGAACATATTGAGTCCTACACCAGTCAGGGGATAATCGCGTATGATGTGCAGCGCGCTTCCCCAGATGTCAAAGCGGATGCTCATGCTGGCTTCATCGCGCTCGGCCAATACTTGTTGTCCGGGTGGTGCAAATACATCACGTACAATCAGAATTTCCAGCACAGCGACTGCCACCAGCACCCCCCATGCTGCCCAGCGCCCACGCCGCGATGGGATTAACAGCCCAGCCAGCACCGCCAACGTAAACATAGCCCCTGCCAGCGCAAATCGGCTTTGTCCTAAAAATAAGGCCAGGAACAATAGTGCGAACACCATTGCTGTTAGGCCGCGCCAGAAGCGGTTGTAACCCTTCCAGCGATAGCCGATGATACCCGCCACCAGCGGACACAACCACGCGAGCGCCCCCGCAATTTCATTGACATTGAAACCGCCTTTTGCGTCAAATGGGCCGAGTAAATCGGCAACACGGGGTAGGGCATCTGTCATAAAACGCAGCACCAGGCTTTTACTCGTCCACTGCGATGCGCCCAAACCCAGCACAGCCACCACACCCCCTAACACCAAAGTACCAATCAGCAGCGCTACCATCGTCTTTTGTTCGCGCGCTTGTTCAACAAAATAACTGAAAATCGCGATGCCTAACAAGGGTCTTGCCATCAGGACAAAAAAGGAGTAAGGGATGTCCGGTGCGCGCCGATAGGGCGCAGCATACATATTTATGATTGACAATATTACAAACAAGACCAGAAACACATCCCATGGTGTGCGAGTCCACACCCTCCTGTATAGCAGCCAGCGGGTTCCCCATGAGACCGGTATCAGCACTAGCAGCCACAACCAGTGGTCTCGCGTAGGACTCGCGTACCAGAAGGCTCCAATCAAGATAAAAATGAGGATCGGTTCCACGATGCGGTTAACACGTTTTAGTGCTATAATCATTCGGATACCTCAGGGCTTCGGATTTTATATAAATTCTTTACAATAGAAAGTTTGACTTTGTAATATTTTTATGTTAACGTCTACATCAAGAAAAATTATAATTCTGCGCTGTTAATACATGCGTAGTGACACCTTAATAAGTACGTGTGTGTATTTATTAGTGTGAAAAAGCTATGAGGAGCGGAAAGTCATACAAAACTATGATCCATGAAATTGCAACAAAGGTCTCATTGGAGACATTTCGCCAACGCTCCGAAGGCAAGAAAGTAATTCTACTCTACCCCTGGACAAATTACCGCACCCTGTTTCTCACCCATTTTGTGGCAAACGATAATAACGGTCTGTTGTACTATCGTATTGAAGATGGTCAGGATAGTTTGACCGCCTGGTTGACAGGTATGGCGGACGAATTCTACCATATGCTCAATGGTTTTGGGGCATCTTTGCGCGATGGCTTAGGATCGAACGCTGGCCCCGGAAAACTGGGTGAAGCACTCGCTGCGGATTTAGGTGCATATTCAAAGGATGAAACTGTCCTTTATATTGATGAACTGGATCGCGTCCCATTTGACGCGGCCTTCAATAAATTTATCCGCGCCTTGATTGGTGCGCTGCCTCCGCATGTTAAAATCGCGTTTTCGTCCCGGCTGCTGACCTACCAACCCTGGTATGATTTTGTCGCCAATGGGGATGCGGTTGTCCTGGGTACAGAATATCGCAAAGACGATATGATGTTCACAGTGGAGGAGCATCCACGCCCGCAGTTGGAAGTGTATTCGCTAGGGCGCGGCTACGCGCTTGTGAACGGTCAACCCATCACAAACTGGGATGGCGCACTCCCTCGCAATCTTTTCTTTTACTTTATGGATCACAATCTGGTCACCCGTGACGAGATTTTTTCGACTTTCTGGCCGGATCTTTCAATCAAAGAAGCCACCAATGTCTTCCATGTCACCAAGCGGAAGATCAGTGAGCGCATTAGTATGAAAGTTGAAAATGGCAAGAATTACGAGCTGACACAGTATTCAGCCGGATTCTATGTCCCCAGCGAAAAAGTGATTCGTCATTATGATGTCGGCGATTTCCAGGCCGCCATCGAACGCTCGATGTTGACAACCGATGATGCTGAAGAAGAACGTTTGCTGACACAGGCAGTTGACCTGTATAGAGCGCCTTTCCTGCAAGACACCAGCATGGATTGGATGGACTCGCGCCGCGATCATTTACGCCAATTGAACGCACAGGCTCTTATCGGCCTGGGGCGGCTCAATAAACGGCGTGGCAATGATATCGATGCACTGGGATTTTTCATTCGCTCGCTCAAAGAAACACCAGAACGTGAAGATATACACCGCGAAATCATGAACGTGTATCTGCGGCTGGGGCGTAAAGAAGATGCCCGCGCGCAGTATCGCCAACTCGCTGATACCCTGTGGACAACCCTCAATATCAACCCCTCGCGTGAAAGCCAGGATTTGTTCAAGCTGATTGAAGCCTCCTAGACCCTCATTTGCATAACTTCAAAGTGTTTAGGGCATGTTTTCAAGATAACATGCCCTAAACGTTTAAGTTTAAGCGAATGTTAAGTCTGAATAGAACCCGATATTTTGTATACGTAGGGACGAAATCTATACTCGCCCCATGCATACCAAGTTAAGAGATTTGTGTTAGTTTTGACCCCCTCCCAGTCTCCCCGTGCGTCAGCCCCGCGAAGCGGTATTGGGGGGAGGAGCAAAACACGCTCTTAATTCCCCCTCCTTGAATTCGGGGAGGGGGTTAGGGCGCTTACAAGGGTAGGTTTTTCAGAAATGGGTTGGTGCGGTTGTTACGCCGGGGGCTGAAGCACCCCGGCTAGACTGTCAGACAAGCCCACTGAAGGGGCTAAAAAGGCCAGAGCAGGCCATTTTAGAACGTTTTGTTGGTCGATTTTGTGAGAAATTAAAAACCTACCCTTGTAAGGGGTTAGGGGGCGGGGTGAATAAGGCGATTTTTCGCTCTCAATTTCCTTATCTTGGTGCATATGGGACGAAATCAATACTCGCCCGTAAATGGTTTACAACGCCAATCCGGGCAGGTTAACTATTCTCGTTCGCTAACGAAAACAGGCGTGCCATGTGGCACGCCTGTTTTGCTGAACAACCAGAGGCTTTTTAGCCGTCTACAAGTGCCTTGTTGGCATCGTCAGTCATGCGCTGCGCCACTGTCGCCACGTCCATGTCGTTAGCGGTTACGTCAGCGATGCCTGTCGCCAGGATGTCGCGTATTGCACCATAGGATAACACCTGCGGCGAAACATAAAGATCGTAATCGCCGTTCGCGAGGCCGTCATTGACCGTGCTGAAATAGGGATTCATCTCGCCCAACTGCGCGGCTGCCGCTTTGCTGATTGGGAAGTAGGAGGTGGCCTGTGTCCATTTCGCCTGATTCTCCGGTTTGGCAAGATATTTAATGAACAGCCAGGTCGCCAGATTTTGCTCTGGTGTGCCCTGGAGCATAATAACGCCAGGAGAGAACAATTGCAGCACGGGCTTATCGCCTTCTTTAGCAGATGGGGTTGTCGTCACGGCCCAATCCGTAACCAGTTTATTGCCCTTCGCAGGATCGTTGATGTCGCCCGTGATGAAGGGGATACCAGCCGAACTGGTCAGCGCCATCGGGTTCGTACCCAGCGCAAAGTCTGCTGTGTTGCCGAAGGCCGCTGACGGGATGTAGGCGCAGCCCTCTTTATACAGGTCTTGCAGGAATTGTAAAACCTGCACCGACTCCGCATTGGTGAAGTCCCACTTATCATCCTTCCAGATGCCCCCGCCAATGCCCGCTACGAACGACTCGAACTGTGACGCATCCGCCATAACCGGGAAGCCCTGTACCGCCGCGTCTCCCGCGCCCTTTTGATCGCTCTTGGCGGCTGCGCAGGCCACAGCTTTGAATTCATCCAGTGTCTTGGGCGCTGCGTCAAAACCCAGTGCCTTCAGCAGTCCCAGATTGACGACTTCCACTTCTGCCGAAAGCTGGTTGACCCAGCCCAGGCGTTTGCCGTCTGCCGTCACAAAAATATTCAGGGCATCGAGATTCAGATCGGCCTTCTCATCATCCGTAAAGCCCCACTTCGTATCATTGAAATAGGGTTCAAGATCGACCACCGAGTCATCCAGCCCCCAACTCAAGGCATCATTGTTATAGCCTGCCGCCAGATTGGGGAGTTCGCCGGAAACAATGCCGTTGCTGACGGCAGTGCGGATGTCCGGGTAGCTGCCCGGTGATGTACTCTCGACAGTGATTTTCCACTCATTGTTGGTATTGAAGTCGGCGACGAAGGCGTTCATCGTGTCGAACTGAGCGCCCTTGCCGTACTGATTCCAGTATTTGATTGTCTGTCCGCTGGGATCGACAGCCGATAAATCATCTTGTGCTGACACACCCATAGCGCCCAGCGCCAGAGCCAACACGACGACCAATAAAATCCATTTACGCATTGTGATTCTCTCCTTGTTCTATTCCGCTATTTTTCGATCTGTGGCGTTCGCTCCCTCCCGCCGCAGTCCGTAACATAAACACCGTCATTTGACGATGGAGGGTACAAATCTAAATCGCTATTTGTCTTTGTTCCCCTTCTCTATTTATAGAGAGGGGGTTAGGGGGTGAGGTTGTCCTCGACAAATTGAGTCAGTTTGTGCAGCGATTGCTGCGAGCCGAGTTCGTTGTCTGCGAGGCTGACGCCCTTCGGGATGTCCTCAAAAAGTACCGTGACTTCAGTTCCGTCATCTGCATCCACTAATGTCCAGATGATTTTCATCGCGCCTGCCATGTCAGGTTGATCGGATTCGAACTCCGTAACCCAAACAATCTTCTCGTTAGGGATCAATTCGACGAAGGTTCCCTCGAAAGTATCGGTGTCGTCAGATGATTTGCCGCTCGGTCTATCTTGCTGATTCAGGTAGGTCAGCGACATTTTGAATTTACCGCCCTCGCGCGGCTCGAATGTCTTCACCTGACCTTTCATGGTGTCGGGTGCAAGCCACGACTCCACCGCGTTTGGGTCAAGGAATGCCTTATAGACGGCCTCGCGTGGTGCTTTGATAACCTGTGAAACCTGTGTGCTTCTACCGGAGGGCTGTGTCATGTTTTCTGATCTCCTTCGATCAGCCTTTTAACCCCGTCGAGGCGATGCCCGCCGTGAACTGTCGCTGGGTGAAGAAATATAAAACCATAATCGGCGCAATCATGATGACCGATGCTGCCATCTGCAACTGAAAATCGCCCTGGACTTCCGTCGAAACAAATTTTTGCAACCCGAAGGCAATCGGCCTCCAGGTATCACTTTGCACCACCAGCAGCGGCCACATCAGCGAATTCCACGACGCGATGAACCCGAACATGGCGACGGTCATAATCGGCGCACGCGACAGCGGCAAAATCACTGAGCGCAAAAAGCGCAGGTGTCCCGCGCCGTCAATGCGGGCTGCGTCCCACAATTCAACCGGAATCTGGATGAAAAACTGTCGCAGCAAAAAGATGCTGAAAGCCGAGGCCATAAACGGGATCGTCAGCGACGGCCAGCTATCCAGCCATTTACAGGCCTCGCCGCAGACGCTCTGGCTCAAGCGGCTGATCCATACCACCGTCAGATAATTGGGGATCAGCGTGGCAATCGCCGGAATCATCATGGTCACCAGCATCAGGCCGAACAGCATATTTTTGCCGTAAAAATTCATCCGCGCGAAGGCATAAGCCGCCAGCGTGCAAAACAACAGTTCCCCGCTGACCGTGATGACCGTGATACGGATGCTATTCCACATAAACTGCGCCAGATTGGCCTGCGCCCAGGCTGTCGGATAATTGCTGAATAACAGTTCGCCGGGGATCAGTTTCCCGCCCGCGATTTCTGAAGCCGTCATCAACGACGAACTCAGCATCCACAGGAATGGCCCGACAGCCAGAACAGTTCCCAGAAGTAACACTGTATAGGTCAGGGCGCGGTTCCAGTTGAACGGTTTTTGCTGTATCCGCCCCGGCAGTGATTGTGCGCCCTCGAAGGGACGTGTGATGTCAGCCATAGAATACCCTCCGCTGCGCCGCGCGGTTCTGGATAATCGTCAGCACCAGGATCACGCCGAATAACACGAACGCCAGCGCCGAACCATAGCCGTAATTCGGGCTGGCATCGGTGATCTGCCGGAAAATATAAATGCTCAACGTATCCGTCGTCCGGTTGGACGCCGGATTACGCATCATCCACAACTGCGTGAACGCTTGAAATGTGCCGATCACGGCGATCAACGACAGGAAAAATGTGGTCGGCGACAGCAAGGGGAGGGTGATGCGCCGGAAAATTTGCCAGCCGTTCGCGCCATCGATCCGCGCCGCCTCGTATAATTCTGGCGAAATATTCCCTAATCCGGCCAGGAACACCACTGCGTCATAACCGGCATACGTCCAGATGGTGTAGATAATAATGACCAGCAGCGCCAGACTCGGCCCGTTCAAAAAATCTGGCAGCCCCGCGCCAAAAATCAACTTGCCGATAGGGGTCGGTTCCAGCAGCCATTTTTGCGGCGCGATCCCCACCGCGCCGATCACATGGTTGACAATCGAGTCCTGCCGGTGCGAGAACAACAGCGTGAACACCACCGATGTCGCAATGAACGGCATGATATACGGCAGAAAAAAGATCATGCGGAAGAAGGTTTTGCCCTTCAAATTCTGGAACAACAGATAGGCCAGCCCCAGGCCAATCGCCAGTTGAAAGGGCACAGCCAATATCGCGTACAACACCGTAATCGCGAAGCTGCCCAGCATGTCGCTGTCCGCACTCGATAATAAGCGTGGTAGTTCGCCGATCAGGATATAACCGCCGACGGCTAACGTAATCCCGGCCAGTACCAGCAGCAAAAAGCGCCGGTCATCAAACGATTTTACGCCGCGCGTCCATAACCAATAGGCCGCGCCCAGCAATCCGGCTCCCGCGCTGATGAGGACAATTTGTGACCATAACGGCAGCTCTGTACCCGCTGCCCGCGCTGCCTCGACTGCGCTGCTGATGGTGTCGCCTGTCATTTGCAGCAGCAGATAGCCAACACCGAGACCGAAAAATACGCCTGTCGCCCGCAATAAAAGCGCGCTGTTTTCTTCTGACCGTAAAACGCGCACGGCGATGATACTGATGATAATCGCCGCGATCAGCACGACCAGCATCATATTTGCCGCGTCAACGACTTCCGGCACTTGAAAGCTGGCGACCAGTTCGCGGATGAAAATGCCCTCGACCTGTGCTTGACCGCGTATCCGCTGCGGAATATTCAGCACTACGGGCAGCAGCAGCGCGAACCAGCGCACGAACACCAGCACCGCGCCCGCATTGACGACTCCGGGTATCAGATACAGCAGGCGGTTGAATTGTTTTTGGGCGAAAGCGGTCTGTGCCAGCCGCCACAATAAAAACAACCCTGCTCCCAGTGCCGCCAACCCGACCCAGAAGAAAGCGACATACGCCGCGCTGCCCAGCGCTTCGGTGTAATTACCCAGGCCGATGTATTGATCGGGGAAACGCCGCCATTGGTGCAGGCTGACGAAAAAGGCGAACATCACCGGGAACAGGCCGAAGGTAAAGATAATCAGTCCCGCCGGAAACAAAAAGGCATAGGCCGTGAGGTTTTCCTGAATGAGGCGTTTGCGCCGACCCTGGCGGAGTTGCGCCTGTGTATTCGCAGCCATAATAATGCCTCTCGTAATCTGCCACGAGTCGAATTGTATCCCACTGTCCGGGGTAGGCAAATGGCAATATAACCAAATTCCTCAAGCCTTGTTTAGCGCTTAAAACGGCTTAACATCCGCTTAATGTGCTACAGGGGTATCCCAATTCGCATAAAATATCAGAACTTTTTTCTTGGGAGGTGTCTGTGTAGGGATGCAGCGGCGCTGCGTCCTTTACCCACTTTTCTCGACCAAATCAATCACCATGTTCACGAATCCCCGCGTATTGTCGAGCGTTAGCGCCGGATCAGCATTCGAGTCGCGCCATGCCAGCCGCCATTGCAATGCGTTGTCGATCAGGCCAGCCCATTCTGGCAGTTGATTTTTCGCCCATTGTGCCGCACGCACTTTGGAAACCTGTTCGCCGTTGCGGGTGGTATATAAACCCCGACACATCGTCAGAATGGCATAGGCTTGACCCGGACGGCTGTCTATATTCTGGATATAAGTGCGCCATGCCAGAACATGCTGTTTAATCGCCTCGACAAATTCAGTCTGCGAAATGGGATCAATAATGGTATCTGGCTTCGGGCCAAACAGTGTGACACCGATGGTCAGCACCATATACCAGTTCATCAGCCATTCTTTACCAGCCTGTATGATTTGAAATGGTGTGCCGGGGCTGATGATGCCAAGCGGACTGGACTGCGTTTTGAAGGTTTGGAGCGCGTGCAGCGACAGATAAGCAATTTCGAGCCGGTCTTTGCGTTCGGGATAATCCAGCGCCAGCTTCTCATGCATGGCGTCCAGCGCGGAAAATTCATCCTCGTCCAGGGCATCGGCAAGCGCTGCCAATAGGTCAATATCGCTGACCGTATCGTCAAAATCGCCCGTCACCAGCGACCCATATAGGTACAATCCAACCAGCTTGTCGCCGAGAATGGCCTGCATCTGCGCCAGCAAAATATCAAGCACGGTGTTGATCTGAGGGTTGTCTGTTGGGTTCATTTTTAAAGCATATCCACAAAACCCGAATCCGCACATGCCCTGAATTAATTTGCGCGCTTGATGCGGCAGATTTTTGCTTCATGTCTCTCTAACTCTGTCGCTCTGAATCTCTGTGTTACGCTTTTAATGTTCTCTTGTCCTTTACTCATCCCTCATCCCTTGCTTTCGTCCGACTTTCAAACCCGCCCTCGAATCGGATATAATTGTCACCATGACAGATATACCAATGGACGACGAATTAGACGAAGGCACGTCCCAAATCATCTCACCGGACAAGATTCCGCCGGATCATGTCGGTGTGCTGGTGGCGGGTGTGGTGATGATGGCGGTGGGCTGGCTGGGACTCTATGAACTGGTGACGACGACTCTGCCCCGCGTCGGCCAGCGCTGGACGTTTTTCCTGCTGCTCGAATTGGCAATCAGCGGGACAGTGCTGCCATTCGTGCGTTATCTCAACGTGCGTTTCACACCCATCGACGCCGATTTGCCGCCCGGTGGGGTGCTCGTGCGCCAGAGCATCTGGATTGGCCTGTTTGGTGTGATGTGCGCCTGGTTACAAATGCCGCGTGTCCTCAATCTGCCGGTGGCTTTTTTCCTGGGATTGGTTTTCATCGTGATCGAGGTCTTCCTGCGCTCGCGTGAAATCCGCAACGAACGCGCGGAATAAGCACCACCTCAAAATAAAAAAGGGCTTGCCAGCGGCAAACCCTCGATAAAACTGCTGTGCGTAATTTACGCCGCAACCGCCTCTAAACGGGCGATCCGGCGATCCACGACCCAGCGTAAACCCACCAGCACAAATACCCAGTAAGCCACATAGCCAACTGCTTGCTCTAACGAAGGACTCGCGTTGTAACCAATCATGGCTTTCAATACCTGCCCTAGCGCTGATTCGTCGCTCAGAATCGGGCTGAGGTTCCAGACGTGTTCTTGCAGTGTGAACAGTAAACCCACTTCCTGGAATTCGTGGATGGCATTCGCAAACAACCCGGCTGCGAATAACAGCAGCAGCACGCCCGTGACGTTGAAAAATGTCCGAAGGTTCAGGCGGATGGTGGACGCGAAAATCAGATAACCCACCAGTACAGCGGCTCCTAAGCCCAGGATAGTGCCGATAATCGTCGCCGTGCCATTGGTTGCGAAGGCCGCTGCCGACAAAAACAAGGCGGTTTCTAACCCCTCGCGGGCGACGGCAAAAAAGGCAACCGCGAACAATCCGCGCGCATGACCCGCGCCGATGGTCGCCTGAATCTCATGCTCCAGGGACTTCTTCAGTGTCCGTGATTGGTAACGCATCCAGAAAATCATCCACGTCAGGATGCCCACCGCCAGCAGCATCATCGTGCCTTCAAAAATGGGTTCGGCTGGCCCTTCTAACTCCGCACCGATAGCCTGGATTACCAACGCCAGGGCGACGCTGACCAGTACGGCTGCGCCCACGCCCGCCCATGCATAACGGGCATGGCGTGCTTGCCCGGTTTTTGACAGATAACTCAAAACAATGCCGACGATGAGAGCGGCTTCCAAGCCCTCACGGAAGGCGATTACCAGTGACGCAATCATGATTACTTTCTTTCAATCACGCCGGATGGCGCATGACGACGAACTTGTGAAGTCTATCACATGGCTTCAATTTATCCTATCAGCGTGCACGAATCTACTGCTTGGTTTAACTCACACATATCGCAAATGGCAACCTGCTTATTAACACACTTTAATCTGCTAACCTGTGCCTATAGAAACCGAATTAACCATCATTAAATCGTAAATTGAACCGGTTGAATTCAAGTAGTCGTTTGTCAGCGTTTTTCGATGTAAAATGTCCCGAAATTCCGATGACGCGAGTTGAGAAGCGCCGCCCGAACCTTACCGAAAAGAGCACATCCCTTTATGACTCCTACGGAACCAACCGAAAAAGCCGGAATTCGCGGTCTCCCGCGCAATGTCTGGATCGTCACCATCACCAGCTTCCTCACCGATATTTCCAGCGAAATGGTTTTAAATCTCGTGCCTCTGTTTCTGGCGAATGTGCTGGGTGTCCAGACCAGTGTCATCGGCCTGATCGAGGGCATCGCCGAAAGCACCGCTAGCATCCTCAAGGTGTTCTCCGGATGGCTGTCGGATAAATTGGGCCGCCGCAAATGGCTGACGGTTTTGGGTTATACATTGTCGTCTTTTTCAAAACCCTTTTTGTATTTTGCGACTACCTGGCCGGGAGTGCTGCTGGTGCGTTTTGCAGATCGGGTCGGGAAGGGCGTGCGTACCGCCCCGCGTGATGCGCTCATTGCCGACAGCATCGACGCCCGCCATCGTGGGTTGGCGTTCGGGTTACACCGCGCCGGGGACACCGCAGGCGCGATGATCGGCCTGATTATTGCGCTGCTGGTTGTTGCTTCCGCTCAATCGCAAGCGGTTGATCTGTCGCGCAATACGTTTCAGATTGTCGTGCTCGTCAGCATCATTCCGGCGTTTCTGGCGGTCATCGTCCTGGCCTTCGGCGCACGGGAAGTGCCGGTAACAGGGGTGCGGGAAGCGCCAAATCTCAGCCTGCGCGGGATGCCCAGCAGCTTCCGCCGCTTTCTGGTCATCGTGGTGATCTTCACACTCGGCAATTCATCTGATGCTTTTCTGGTGCTGCGGGCGCAGGAACGCGGCCTGAACGTACTCGGCGTGCTCGGCATGTTGATTACCTTCAACTTCGTTTATGCCGTCATTGCAGGGCCAGCCGGGGCGCTGTCAGATCGCATCGGACGGCGGCGCTTAATCCTGATTGGCTGGGGTGTTTACGGCCTGATCTATCTGGGTTTCGCGCTGGTCTCTTCGGCCTGGGAAGTATGGGTGCTGTACGCCCTCTACGGCATTTACTATGGCGTATTTGAGGGTGCGTCGAAAGCTCTGGTTGCCGACCTGATTTCATCCGAAAAGCGCGGCACAGCCTATGGCATCTACAATGCGGCCATCGGCATCGTTGCGCTGCCCGCCAGCCTGATCGCCGGGATTTTGTGGCAGGGGGTAGGCTCATGGACAGGCTTCGGCCCTGCCGCGCCCTTCCTCATCGGGGCAGTGCTTTCCCTCACGGCGATGGTACTCTTCGCCTTCTGGAAACCGGCTCCTGCGCCAACCTCGTAATTCATCCCATGTCCTAAAAAGATCGTCTAGTCATTTTAAATTCAGAGAGATTTTGTAGGGACGCAGCGCCGCTGCGTCCCTACGGATTCATTTGCCAATAATTGAAATGGGCAGTTTTTTATGGAGCTTAGGATAGGTTTCCCCAACATGAGCGCCGCGCTTGAACGGTTAGCTTCCTGTAATCAGTGCCTTCTTTCCTATTGCTTCGAATTTTATACCTGCTAAGGTAATGAGGATTATGAACTTCGTAAATGACACGGCGACTTCGGAGCAGAGAAGGAAATCAAATGCTAAAACGCCTATACCAAAAACGGGGACACAGCCCTCAAATCGGATTCATCCTTGTCCTGGTCGCGCTTGCGGCCATCATTTCACCCTGGAGCGCAGCAGCCCAAAGCGCGACTGCGACCAGCAGCTTCACGATTGGCGCAGGTTTCACAGATGTGATCCCGCATCAACTCATTCGTACCGCCGCCGACAAAACCTATGTGTTTGTGGGGAAGGGGCAGTATTCGTATCAGATCGCCGCTTACTGGACACCGAATGCCGGATTGCCCGCTGCTGGCGCGTTCACCGGTAAGGCAGAAGTCACTGTTGCTGGCGGCGAACCGACCTCAGTCGATGCGGTATACGACGGCGGCAGCATTGTCCATGTGCTGACCAATACGCGCGGTGGCACGATATTCGATTTCCCCTTCGACACCAGTTCCAATACCTTTAAAGCCCCGATCACCATTGCAACCGGAATGCCGAAAGTGACGGGTGATTATATTGGGTCATCTGGCCTGTCGGGCATCTACGACAAAAATGGCCGCCTGAATCTGGCTTATTGGTCGGCCAGCGACCATATCACCTATCGTTCTTATACCTACAGCGCCAGCAGCAATGTGCTGACGCAGGTCGATGCGCCGACCCAAATTGACTCGGCAGGCAAAGCGAACCATCCTGCCATCGCGATTTCGCCATCAGACGGATCAATGACGATAGCCTGGGTTTCTGAAGCCACCAGCCCGCCTCGAATTGTGGCAAAAACCCGTACTGGCACGACCTGGGGCGGTGAAGAAGTGGTCAACGCGGCTGCGCCCTGGACGAGCCGCAACTTCGGCGTCAACATCGACCAGGGGCCGAGCCTCATCATCGGTGCTGATGGCACACGCCACCTGACCTACATTGAGAATTACGATGGCACGGGGGCTTACGGGCATGTGCATTATGTTTCAAAGACGGGTACTGCCGCCTGGGTAGACAAAGCGACTGTCCTCTACAGCCATGATCCCGCGTTGGCGATCAACAGCGCCAACGAAATCTATATTATCGGGCACGGCGCAGAGAGCGCCGGTCTGAGCAAGAACATCTATACGATGAAAAAGAATGCCGACGGCAGTTGGGCTGCGCCAGTCTTGTTCGCCTCACCTTCAGGGTCGGATACACTTGATTCCAGTCCGTCTGTGAAGTGGTCAGTCGTGGGATGGAACCGTTCCGACACGATTGAATTCCTGTTTTTCGCGGCGGCAGGCGGCAATTACAGCACCACTACGATGTATTATGGACGTCTGGGTGGCACATCGGTTTCGCCCACCAATACACCGGTTCCGCCAACCAAGACGAATACCCCGGTTCCACCGACAGCCACGAAGACGAATACACCCGTGCCGCCGACAGCCACAAAAACCCTGACACCGACACCCGTCCCACCAACGGCGACCAAGACACTGACACCAACACCCGTGCCGCCGACCAAGACCAATACCCCGGTTCCACCCTCGGCTACGCCTGTTCCGGTAACAGGGACAAAAACGGCGACTCCGGTTGTGCCTACCGCGACACTGACGACGGTTCCGCCGACGGCCACGTTTACAACCATCCCGCCGACGCTCACATCCGTGCCGCCGACGGCCTCGCCAATCCCGCCGAGCGGTGCGGCCCTAACGGTGAAAGTCCAGCCAGACGCCGCTAATCCCGGCCAGACCATGTCCGTAAGCCTGAATCTGACAAACGTTGTGAATGTGTACGGGTTGCAGACCGACTGCGCCGTCAATCCGGCCATCCTTCAGGGTGTCAGCCGTGCTGATGGCGATGGTTTCAACGCCGCTACCAGCTTCTTCGTCGATACCGGTTATCAGGCGAATGGGCATTGGTTGGTGGCTGCCAGCCGCCTGAGTCCTAACCCGACGATCAGCGGTAACGCGGTGGCTTTCTCGCTGAATTACAATGTGATTGGCACGGGTACATCCGACATTAGCTGTACCGTGCTGGCAGTCGATGATAATGGTAATGTTCTGCCGGTTCAAATTGTGAACGGCACGTTTAATGGCCTGATTGCGCCGCAGCAACTGACGCCAACCTACACACCGGTTCCGCCGACGGCCACTTTCACGCCGGTTCCGCCGACCAATACGCCCGAACCGACGGCCACTGCGACGCTGGAACCGCCGACTTCGACACCGATTCCCAATACTTTGAGCACTATCAGCGGTGTCGTGGCTTATCAAAACCGTGCGGACAACGCCGGAATTAAGGTTCAGATTTTGCTCAACGGTGCAGCCGTCGTGGAATTGACGACCAATGCCGACGGAACTTACCGCTTTGTCGGTGTGCCAATGGGAAGCTATGTCGTACTCGCCAGCGCAGCCGATCATCTGGGACTGTCCTATAACGTCACCGTTGACGCCGATGGTCTCTCGATTGACCTGGGTACGGGACAGCTCCGCGCCGGGGACACCGATGGCAACCAAACGGTTGATGTTGCGGATGCGGCGGCTGTTGGCGCGAACTTCGGCAATGATGCGCCGCCCGCGCCGGATAATTCTGACCTCAACGCCGACGGTCACATCAACATCAGCGACCTCGCACTGGTGGGCAGCAACTTTGGTCTCACTGGGCCGATCCCGGCAAACAATAAATAACATGACGGGAGCAGCCAAAGTAGGTGCTCCCAATTCCATTTCATCTTCATCAACACGGGCGTTCACACGAACGCCCTTATCATTTCTTAGCACCCGTTGATGATTATATCGAAACACGGTATACAGCGAATCTCACTGTAATCGCTTAAAAATACTCTCCCAGGGGCCGTACACGACGGGTAGGGGTTTACCGCTCATATCCCACAGCCGGATGGTGTCGTCATCCGCGCCGGAGGCCAACTGCAATCCATCGGGCGACCATGCGACTTGTTCCACATTGCCGGGATGCCCCTTCAAAATGCGGATGGTTTTACCGGTTGCGTCCCATACATGAACCGTATTCTGAGCGGTTGCCGCCGTTGCAATCTGCGTGCCATCCGGCGACCAGCTCAGACTCCAGACGCCCCAGCCTGCCTCCATCCCGCCCGACTGCTTAAAAGTTGTGCCGTCCCATGTCCAGATTGCATTCCCACCCGCCAATAATTTTCTGTTGGGCGACCATGCCAGGACATCCACGTTACCTGCGTTTTGGAGTTGGGCGACCTGTGTGCCATCCACGTTGTAAACCCAGATAATCCCGCTCTCGTTGCCAATCGCCCACCTCTGGCTGTCCCGCGACCACGCCAACCCCCAGGCAGGCGTGCAGTGTTCGCAGCCCTCGTGAGAGAACACCAGCGTCCCATCGGCACGCCATTCTTTGTAATCAACTGCCCCGCCGACCAGATATTGACCGTCTGGTGACCATGCCACGTTCAAAA
Source organism: Chloroflexota bacterium (assembly GCA_039933955.1). Classification (GTDB taxonomy): domain Bacteria; phylum Chloroflexota; class Anaerolineae; order Aggregatilineales; family Phototrophicaceae; genus CFX2. The sequence goes on along the minus strand of JBDTNB010000023.1, from coordinate 35,026 downwards.
ATTTTCCGCCGCTGTAATCGGTTGGTAGAGACTGCAAAAGTGTGCCGTCTGCGCCCCAAATCTGAATGATATTTTGATAGGTGGCGGCTGAGGATGCCGACGCCAGTAGTTTGCCATCGGGCGACCAATCCAGCCCGAAAATCGACCCTTCGTTGACTGCGATGGTGTTCAGCCACTTTCCGGCGCTGTCCCACAGGTTGATGGTTTGATCGGCGGAACCGGTTGCCAGGGTTTTGCCATCGGGCGACCAGGCCATGCTCTGCACCGGGGCGGTATGACCGATTAGTGTCTCATAATGGGCGCCGTCGGCTGACCACAGGCGCACATAGAAATCCTTCGAATCCCAGTTGCCCGCGCTGGAGGCCAGTATTTTCCCGTCTGGCGACCATTTCAGCAGCGTCACGGCATCGGTATGCCCGATGAGCACCCGCGCCGGGACTTGATCGGCGTTGATGGTCTTGATGTCATGAGCCGCGAAAAATTGCTGAATCGCGCTTTCACCCTCCGGTGTTACGCGATACCAGTTGTGGTCAAATTCTGAGCCGCCGTTGACCAGCCCGTCATAATATAAATAACCGGGGCCGCCCGACGGATCAGCATAGTAATGCACCCGATCAAACGGAGTAAACACGCCCTGATCGTTGTCCCAGCCGCGCAGCATTTCGTAGCCGCCTCCGACCACTTCCGGCGTCGGGATCGCGCCCAGGCTTAAATCCTGAAAATTAGGCAGCGAAAATCCTTCCAAAACCTGGGGATCAGTAATCTCGACCACACCCGGTAATCCATGACCGCTGATTACTACTTTGCCCCAGGGACCTTTCGCCAGCGCGAGGTTGGCCGACAGCAGCACCGCCGCCAGCCCCGACAGGATGAACATCCAACGTAATCGGGTCATCATGCAGACCTCCTTTTTGCGCAATTTACTCTGATTACACCGCTGTCCGCTGGACGGTTCCCCACCGGTCTTGGTGGACTCGCCGCTTTGCGTTATCTTTTCTCCGGCAAGGATGATGTTTGTATTGAATGACACGGACGAGACATGTCTCGTCCCTACATAAGCCATATTTGCGTAGGGTAATTCGATGGTTATCAATGACGGCGTAGCAATTATCCTACAGGTACGAATTCATTATTTTATCCAGGGAGAAATGGCGCTATGAAATCCGATCTTGACCGCTTGATGACCGCCCGCGAATTGGTTGCCATCGTCGTGACGGGCGGCGAACATCAGAATACGCCGCGTGCCTACCTGTGCAACGGCGTAGACATCCACAACGGCATGGTCATCAAAAAGCTGGGCGCAGAGCCGGTGTTGATCGTCGGCGGCATGGAAATCGAAGAGGCCGGAAAAAGCGGTGTGACCGTCGTCAACCGCGATGATCTTGGCTGGGCGGAAATTTATCAGCAGACCGAAGGTGACCCGACCAAAACCAATACACTTTTCTGGGGAAGACTGCTGGAAAAATTCGAAATCCCCCCCGGCAAAATCGGCGTCTACGGCGTCGGCGATTTGAACATCTGGATTGAGCGCGCCCGTGAGTTAGGCGCGGCCTTCCCCGATAATCCGATTGTCGGCGAAACCGGCCTGACGCTGTTTGATGAAGCTTTCGTCACCAAAGACGCGGCTGAACTGGATATTATGCGCGACGTGGCCGACAAAACCTGTCAGGTGTTGCAGGCGGCCTGGGATTATATCGGCAGTCATCGTGCCGAGGGCGATACGGTGGTCAAGGACGATGGCGCGCCGCTCACGATTGGTGATGTGAAGCGTTTTGTCCGCCGCGAACTCATGGATCGCGAACTGGAAGACACCGACATGATTTTCGCGCAGGGACGCGACGCCGGTTTCCCGCACAGCCGGGGTCAGGCCGGGCAGGCGCTCAAACTCGGCCAGCCGATTGTATTCGATTTATTCCCCCGGCAGTTAGGCGGTGGTTATTTCCACGATTGCACCCGTACCTGGTCAATCGGTTACGCTACTGAAGCGGTGCAGGATATTTATAATCAGGTGATGACGGCCTTCCAGACGGCTGTCGATACCTATGCCGAACCCGGCCAGCCGACGCACACCATGCAGGATGCCGTGCTCGATTATTATGAGGCCAACGGACATCCCACTAACCGCAGCAAACCGGGCACATCCGAAGGTTATGTCCACAGCCTGGGGCACGGCGTCGGCCTGAATATCCACGAACGTCCCTCAATCAGCCACCTCGCCAAAGAAGATATTTTCCAGAAGGGCAATTTCATCACCATCGAGCCGGGATTGTACTACCCGGATCGCGGCCTGGGTGTGCGCGTCGAAGACTCGTTTATCATCGGCGATGACGGCGAATTGATCTCGCTGACGCCCTTTCGCAAAGATTTGGTGCTGCCGTTGAGAGGGTAGTCTATAGTTGTTAGTCTTTAGTCATTAGCTCAAGACAAAAGAAAGTGCTGAGTACAAAGCCCTGAGTTCTGAGCGAAAAGCAAAGACGAAAGATTACGGGCAATATTAAAGTTGGCGGCGGCGGCGGCGAGACTACCGCAAAAGCAGGGCAGAGTTTTCCAGACGGACAAGGCTTGACTTGTCGCTACGAAGCGCTGATGAAACGTGCTTTGTGGCGGCAGTGACAGTGATTAGGTTCTGCTGCCGCCATACTTGCTGTAAAGAGAGTTCAGAGTAAATGCAAAAGCAGTCCATAAGCCCATATCATCAGTATGCCACAGGTTTAGGGCAAAAGGTGAAACATTTGTTCGAATATTTGTTTCGATTTTGAGGGAAGGGCGGTTAGAAAAGGGTTTGGATGGCGAAGCTGATAGGGATTGTAAAGTATGGGATGCCAGCAGCACTGCACCTCTACAGAAAAGATGTCATACTTATGCAGCTTATTCCTGCCTTTCGTCATGCACTCTGAACGCTGCACTTGCTTTTACGCATCCCTCTTTATTCGTTACTTATAAGTTTTGTTTAGATAGTTTGCACCAACGGATATTTGACAGGTTCTTCAGAATTCATTAACCCCAAGTGACCCCTGGCGTGGTATAATTATTTGTGAATTGCCGCACAGAGTGAGGAATTGAAAATCGAATATGACGACGTTGCCACTGAACAAACTGCCCACCGGGAGCAGAGGCAATCCCCTGCGGGTAGCGATCATCGGTTCTGGCCCCTCTGGCTTTTATGCCGCCGACCATCTCCTGAAACAACCTGAACTGGCCGTCGAGATTGATATGTTTGACCGCCTGCCCACGCCCTTCGGTCTGGTGCGCGGCGGAGTCGCCCCTGACCATCCCAAAATCAAGTCCGTGACGAAGGTTTATGACCGCATCGCCCAGAGTCCGAATTTCCATTTTTATGGGCATGTCGAATATGGTACGGATGTGGTCTATGCTGATCTGGCCGACCATTATCACGCGATCATCTATGCTGTCGGCGCGCAGACCGACAGGCGCATGGACATCCCCGGCGAAGATTTACCCGGCAGCCATCCAGCTACCGAATTTGTCGCCTGGTACAATGCCCATCCTGACTACTGCGATTACGAATTTGACCTGAACACGGAAAATGTCGCCGTCATCGGCCTGGGCAACGTGGCAATGGATGTGATCCGCATCCTCGCCAGCACACCCGATGAATTGTCCGAAACCGACCTCGCCGATTATGCGCTGGAAGCCTTACGTCAAAGCAAGGTCAAGAACATCTACGTGTTGGGTCGGCGTGGCCCCGCACAGTCGGCCTTCACCAACCCCGAAATCAAAGAGTTGGGCGAACTGGACGATGCGGATGTGATCGTTGCGCCGCAAGAAGTCCAGCTTGACGAGTACAGCCAGAAATTCATCGACTCCGGCGAGGATAAAGTCGCCGCGAAAAATGTTGAAGTCCTGCGCACATACGCCGAGCGCGGGGATACCGGCAAGCCGCGCAAGATCATCATGCGCTTCCTGGTGTCGCCAACTGAAATTGACGGCACGGATAAAGTGGAGTCAATCAAAATCGTCAAAAACGAACTTGTGCCGGACGATAAAGGCAACTTGAAGCCGCGCGCAACCGGCGAGTTTGAAACCATCCCAGTCGGGCTGGTGTTCCGCTCGGTGGGTTATCAGGGCGTGCCGCTCCCCGGCGTACCTTTCGATGAAAAACGCGCTGTCATCCCCAACGACAAAGGTCGCGTGCTGACCAGCGCCAAAGAGGGTCAGCAGGTGGTCGGCAATTATGTCGTCGGATGGATCAAGCGCGGCCCCAGCGGTATCATCGGCACGAATAAACCCGACTCGGTGGAAACCGTTGAGATGCTGCTCGAAGACCTGCACGCGGGCAAGCTGCTCGATCCGGCTGAACCGGAGCCGAGTACGATTGCGGGGCTGCTGGATAAACAGCATGTCCGCTACGTGACCTATCCTGATTGGCTGGTGCTGGATCGGCTCGAACAGGAACGCGGCGCTGCCCGTAACGCGCCCCGCCTGAAGTTCAGCCGCGTCGATGAAATGCTCGACGCTATTGCCGAACACAAAACGTCAGCCGTCAGTGAAGCGGTTCCTGGGGATTAACGTAAGACCTAACCCCCTCTCCACACGCGGAGAGGGGGAACTCAGAGAAATCAGGGCACGACATGTCGTGCCCCTACATAAACCTCGCCGAATTTTTATTCACCACGTCCACGCGCCCACATAGACACGCCCATGCTCAAAATCAGGCCGCGCAGCTTGCCCTTTGTCCGATAAAAACTGCATCAGCGCCGGTTCATCCGCGTACACCTTCGGATTTTGCGGATCGCCCACCAGCGTGACCAATCCGGGCAGGGTTTCCCATCCACTGCGCCCATAAAAGCCTATATTCTGCTGCTCTGTCCATAACAGGGCGATGTCGGCGTCAGACTCGCGGATAATTTTCGTCGCGGCTTCCACGACCTGCCCGGCAAAACCCCGTTTGCGAAAATGGGGAAAGGTCATCACGTTGGCGAGGCCGTAACAGATATATTTTTCCCCGTTCAATTCGAGCATTTTTCGAACCACTGTCGCGAATGAGAGCAGGGTATTGCCATTGGTCAGCGCGACATAGCTTGGATGCAGTTCATCATTTTCCACGCCCGAATCCATGTCATAATCATCCATGTCATACCACTCGATGCGCATGAAGCTGTGAACCTGATAACGGATTGCGGCGGGCAGGTCGGCATTGCTGGCGTAAATGTGCATCTGTGGGTTCATGGTGGATGTCCGTTTGGAAGGGAAAGGCAGCAGCAATGAATGATATGTCGCCCGATCAATTTCGCCAACATATGAAAGACCTGACCAGTGCCGACGAGTCGCAGTGTGATGCTGCCCGCGCTGCATTGTTGGTGCTGGACGAGGCAATTGTCGATCCGCTGGTTGGCGAATTTTACAGCGGCGTCAGCGAGGCGTTGGGCGTGGCGATCCTCGACCTCGCGGCGGAAATCGGTGGCCCGGATGCGCTCTCGCTGCTGCGCAATGTGTACAACTTTGACGATCATCATGCGGCGTGGCGCGCTGCGGCTGGGCGCGGTCTGCTCCACAACCGTCACAGCCTGGACGCCAATGAACTGGATGAACTCCTGCGGGATGGGAATCTCTAATAAGCCCCTACCGTGAGGATGACGCTGCCCTGTTTATGTCCCGCTTCGATATAGCGGTGGGCGTCGGCGGCCTGCTCCAATGGATAGCAGCGGTCAACGATGGTTTTAATCTTTCCCGATTCGACCAATTCTTTGACGAAAAGCAGGTCTTCTTTCGTCTCGCCCGACAAGGCGCAGATCACTTTTTGACCGCCGAACTGCGCTGTCCACAACATCTGGAATACCTGCTTCATTTTGAAGCTGGCGTACAGCAGGTGTCCGTCCGGCTTGAGGGCGCGTTTACATTCTGCAAAGGAACGCTTGCCCTGGATGTCAAAAATCAGGTCATAGGTCTCGCCGCTCTGGGTAAAATCTTCCTGGGTGTAGTCGATGACATAATCTGCGCCCAGCGATTTGACCAGCGCTACTCTTGGCGTCGCGCAAACGCCGGTCACTTCCGCTCCATAATATTTGGCAAGCTGCACCGCCGCCGACCCGATCCCGCCGGAAGCGCCGTTGATAAGCACTTTTTGTCCGGGTTGAATGCCGACTTTTCGAAGGAGGTTCAAAGCAGTTAACGCGCCATAAGGGATGGCGGCAGCTTCCTCATAGGTGATATTGGCGGGTTTGAGCGCCACTAAGCCATTTTCAGGCATACACAGATATTCGGCATTCGCGCCAAAGTTCATCGCGCGATAACCAAAAACCGGGTCGCCGACTTTAAAGCGTGTGACCGCCTGACCTACGGCTTCAATGTCACCGGCAAATTCGCTCCCCAGGACTTGGCGTTTGGGCTTGCTGAAACCCATCGCCAGCCGTGCGGGGAGCCACAAGGGCGCGGGCATCGAAAATGTGCTGGGCGAAATGGCGCTGAAATTGCGCGCCCACAGATCGCCGATATTGACGGGCGTCGCATGGATTCGGATCAGGATTTCATTGTCTTTGGGAGTCGGTTGCGCGACTTCTTTCAGTTTGAGAACGTCCGGCGATCCGTATTCGGTAAATACAACTGCTTTCATGATTTTCTCCAGATTTGCGTAAACGAGTAGGTAGAGTAGGGTGCGGCATCAGGCAACCGTGATGACGACGTTTCCCTTTTTGTGGCCTTTATCGACATAGCGATGCGCCTCGACGATTTGATCCAGGGGATAGCAGCGATCAATGACCGGTTTAATTTTCCCGGCCTCAATCAGTTCTTTGATGGCGATGAGTTCTTCAAGTTTTTCGCCGTTGCCAGATGCGGTCAAGACGTTCAGATAAATGCCGGTCTTTTTGAGCGCCTTTTTACCCTGTGAGGCTGAAAGCTTACCCACCGCATCAAAAATAAGGTCATAGGTCTCAGCGCGCTGCGTAAAATCCTCTGCCGTGTAATCAATAACCTTGTCGGCTCCCAGCGCTTTCACCATTTCCAGATTCGCGGTGCTGCACACGCCGGTTACGGCTGCCCCCAACTGTCGGGCAATCTGGACGGCATAGGTGCCGACTGCCCCGGAAGCACCATAGATGAGCACCTGTTGTCCGTTTCGGATATTGCCTTTTTGAAGACAGCGCAGCGCAGTCATGCCTGCACCCGGAACGGCGGCGGCTTCCTCATAAGTGAGATTGGCCGGTTTGATTGCCAGCATTCCGTCTTCGGGCAGACATTTGTATTCAGCATATCCACCAAAATTCTGCGCAAAGGTCGATGCAAAAACCGTGTCACCTTTCTTAAATCGGGTCACATCCTCGCCCAGAGACTCAATTTCGCCAGCAATCTCCATCCCCAGGATGGGGCGTTTCGGTTTCCATATGCCCAGATAGAGGCGGGCGGGGAACCGCTGCCAGCGCGGCCCCGGAATGTTGAGACTGCGCATAATCGTGTCGCCGATGGTGACGGTGGTCGCCATGACTTTGACCAACACTTCATTGTTCCTGGGAGTCGGTTTTTCGATTTCCTTAAGTTGAAGCACCTCTGGCGGGCCATAGTGTGTGTAGACAACTGCTTTCATACGTTTCCCCTCTTGTATAATCTGAGCAGGCTTCTCAGCCAGGATTCGTTTCGATGAAAAAGATCGCTTCCAATGGCGCATTGAAAACCAGCGCGATGCGAAAGGCCAGCTCCAGCGATGGCGAGTAATTGCCTTTTTCGATGGCGACAATGGTTTGGCGGGTCACGCCGACTTTCTCCGCCAATTGCTGCTGCGTCATTTCATCGTGGTCAAAACGCAGCCTCCGAAGGTTATTTTTGATGACAATTTTGCCCATCTTACGAACCTCGCCGGTAGAAATAGAACTGCGACATATCCCCAACGATCTCGGACACAACCCCTGCGCCAATCAGGATGATGAACATCACGGCGGGCGGCATATCGCCGACCAGGGAAGCCATCGCCACGATGAAACCTATCGCGAACACATACAGCGAATTGCGCAGGGCTTTCAATTCAAATAATCTATCGCGCTCATCGGTAATCACGGGTTCTACTTCCCGCGTGGCGACGGCGTTGAGGATGCTGAAGATGATGGCGATGATAATTTTGGCGACAATCGAAACCGGGATCAGGATCACGAAGAAAGTTCCCCAGAAGTGGAAGACTTCTACCGAATAAGTATCCCCTTGCGGGTAGCGTTGCAACATATAGGCCGAATACAACACTGTAATCACGACGTTGCTGATGAGCGAGGCGATTGCGCGCCGTTCCTGATAGGACATCTTTCCCCCTTTTGTCCGCTTACTTTGACTAAATGTAAAGTTTACTATACATAAAGTATCACGGATCATACCTGATGTCAAGTATATTTGACATGCATGGGCGTCGCGGCGACGGAACAGGCGTAATACTGCTTTTTCCCACGACAGAAAATTCCTGCTTGTCATCCGCCCTAAAATCTTTTATAGTGATTTTCAGCACAGCGCACGTCCCCATTTTTGGGCGTGCGCTTTTCTATTGTCTGTCGACTTCGCGAAACCTGTCCCAATTCCGGGGTAGGTTTTTTATTTTGTATTTCACTGGAGGTGAATCATGAACGACCAGGAATTTTTGCGGGCATTTGAGTCCGGCACGCTGCACGAATTCCCGCACCGCGCCCATATCCGCATGGCATGGCTGACGCTGCGCCGCGATGGTTGGGAACCGGGTTTTGGAAATATCCGCGCGGGCATCCAGCATTTTGCGCGGGCGCAGGGCGCGACCCGCAAATATCACGAGACCATCACCCGCTTCTGGGCGCTGCTGGTGCTGCACGCGATCAGCCTCAATCCCAGCATCCACGATTTTGAGGCGTTCACGGCGGCGTATCCTCATTTGCTCGATACCCAGGTCATCGCGCGCCATTTCAGCCGCGACCTTCTGATGAGCGATTCTGCCCGCCATGCCTGGGTTGAACCCGACCTCGAACCGCTGCCCGCTGATATGGCGCGATAAATCAGGCATGTCAGCGACATGCCCCTACAAATATCTGGTCGCCAAAATGACCAATGCCCCCGCTTAATTCCCCCTCTCTACGAAGTGGGGAGGGGGCTAGGGGAGGGGATAATTGCTCTAAATGATTGACAATTTAACAACGTTAAATTAGACTGTGATTCGTAACTTAACAACGTTAAGGAGATCAACATGATAATCGCCGTACTTCCACAAAATCGTATACAAACTGATGCTCAGACGCGCGTCCAGGCGTTCCTGGATGAACTGATCCAAACCAAACAAGAAACTGGATTGCAGGTCGCTGCCTATCTGGATGGCAAACTTGTTATTGATGCCTGGGCAGGGATGGCTGACCCGCAAAAAAATATCCCAGTCCGCGAAGATACGCTGTTCGTCTCTTTTTCGTGCAGCAAAGGGGTGACGAGCACGCTTATCCATCTGCTGGCTGAGCAGGGCAAACTCAATTATGACACCTCTGTCGATCATTATTGGCCGGGGTTTGGCGTCAATGGCAAAGCGGGCATCACGATCCGGCATGTGATGGCACATCAGGCCGGGATTCCGCAGACGCCCAAACGCATCACGATGGAACGGCTGGAAGATTGGGATTGGGTCATCCACGAGATCGAAAATTTAAAACCGCTGTGGAAACCGGGCACGAAAACCGGCTATCATGGCCTGACGATGGGGTATATCCTGGCCGAAGTTGCCCAGCGGGTGGATGGCCGTTCGTTCGCGCAGATGGTGCAGGAAGAAATTTGTGCGCCCTTGGGCATTTCGGATTTGTATTTTGGCGTACCGCAAAATGCTGAATCCCGTATCGCCATGATCGGCGGCAGCCGTTTGCCGTTGCTGTATCTCCCGCCTATTTTCCTCGTTAAGCGCATCATTCCAAGCGCCATCGAGCCGGGGGCAAAATGGAATAATCGCGGCTTGTGGAGCGCAGTCATCCCGTCTGGAAACATGGTGACAACTGCCCGATCTCTGGCACGGCATTATGCATCGTTGGTTGGCGAGGGCGTGGATGGCGTTCGCCTGCTCTCGCCGGAACGCATGAAAATCGCCTCGACGTTGCAAACCGATGACCGCGATCAGGTCTTTTTGGGCGCACGAATTCGCAAAGCGATGGGTTATTGGCTGGGCGGCGCGGGCGATGATGCTTTCGGCACGCGGTCAAGTGTGTTTGGGCATACCGGTTCAGGCGGCTTAATCGGTTTTGGCGATCCAGAGTATAATTTCAGCTTCGCGCTCCTGAAGAACCAGATGACCTGGCGCGGCGGCGATGATACCGATTTCAAAGTCGCCCATGTTGTTCGGGAGGCGCTCGGCATCCCCGATTAAAACCGAAAAGGACAATCGCACGATGGCATCCAAAAAAGCGGCTGGCAGTACCCCCGGCGGGCGTGGGCATCTGGGCCGGGAAGTCATCGTGCAAACCGCGCTCGACCTGATGAACCAGATCGGCCTGGATGCCCTCTCGCTGCGGCGCTTAGCCGATGAACTCCACGTCCAGGCTCCGGCGCTGTACTGGCACTTCAAAAATAAACAAGAACTGCTCAACGAGATGGCCGAAGCGATGATTTTATCGGCCTACACCAACACGACGGTTCCCACGCCCGCTGATGGCGTCGATTGGGTCGATTGGCTGACGGTGCTAGCGCGTACTTTACGCCAAACCCTGCTCAATTATCGCGATGGCGCGAGTCTGATGGCAAGTGCCGAAATTTCCAGCCGCTCCATACCCTCGCTGGATTTATCGCTGGGGATTCTGGTCGAAGCCGGTTTCAGCTATCCACTGGCGATGATCGGTATTTTCACCGTCGTGACCTACACCCTGGGCTTCGCTTTTGAAAAACAAGCCTCGCCGGATGATGACGATGATCCCGAACAAATGCGCCAGCGCATCGCCGGATTGCCCTATCTCACGGCGGCTTTCGAGTCTGGGCAGATACACCTGATGGGCGACGAATTTGAGGCCGGAATTCAGGTCATCATCGACGGCCTGAGAATTCAATACCAACAGGGCCGCTATTCGGGATGAAGGGCACGGCTGTCGTGCCCCTACGGAAACCGTCACCTACCCACCCGCATCCAAATCAACAGGCTTATTCTGGTCGATGACATAGTTATAGGTCTTGATATTGCGTGGCACACGGAACGAGGGTGTGTTTTCATAAAAGTTCCGCATGGCGGAGAACTGGCTGTTGTCAACTAGCGTCCAGGCCGCCGCCTCGTCGAACAAGTTGCGATCTTTTGTCGTGAGGGTGGGTTCAGGCTTGCCCATCAGGTCGCCCCATTCGTCGGACGACAACCCTTCAAAGCCGTTCAAACAAGCCAGATCACGCGGCACGTCATAGCGCAGCGCCCACGCGCCGCGCATATCCGGGCTGAAGCCGAATTGTAGATCGCTGGTCTTGCCGGAGCGAACCTGCTGCCATGCATCCCCCGCCGTGATGAACTGGTTGCGGGCGACATCATGCATCTTCAAATCCGGGTCTTCCAGCAGCCAGCGCCCCGCGCCCGCATCCCAATATTCCGTCACCCAGTGATCCTGATAATGCGATTTTTCCAGGTAGGTGGCGAAGCCGCAGCGCACCCGCGCCGGTATCCCGTGATAACGCAGCATCGAGCACAACAGTGTGGCGAAATGGCGGCAGTCCACGATCAGCTTCTTTTCCAGCGGGCGTTCAAGCGTAAGTGGGCGGTCATCATGCGCCAGCGTCAAGGCCAGCGATTTGCTCACCCGCCGCGATTCGATTTCGTGCGTTCGGCCTTCGAGCAGATGCGGATGATACTTCCGAATTTTCCAAACATGGATATACACATTCTGGACGATCTGATGCAAACCGGGCAGGTCGCTGGGGAGGTTGTCAAAACGTACAGCGTATTCGCCCGGATCGGTGATTTCGGTCTGCGCGCGGTAGTAAGCCAGCGCCGGGATGGTGATGGTAGACATGCTGTTGCTCCTTCATTCAGTAGGTCGAGTTGTGTGAGTCAGCGCAGGCAAAAGTGGATGGCGTCGTCCCGCCTGACCTTGTTTTCTCCGCTCTCCATCACATCAAGAGGACACGAGCGTGGGTTTGCAAACCTCGCTCTAGCATCGCACAAATGATCGCCGCGTATAGCCCCAAAAGTTGGCGATTTAGCGGCCTCCACGCTACACTATCGTTCTTCACAATGGGGTTTTTCGTTATTGTTTTCGATAATCCTGTCCCCCAAAATTCACAACCATTTGCTAATAGTCCGTGCGAACTATTGCTCGCTCAAACCATACCAAATTTGAACGTCATGCAGCTCTGCGAGGTAAAAGGTTGTCTCGTTCCCTATCCAGGATAAATATGTGAACCCTAAAAATATATTTTTTCTTCTGTTAACAACCCTGGTTCTTGGTACGAAAAATAGTGCTCAAGCCCAAGCTGCGAGCCTGGTACTGACAGTAGGTTTTCCAGAACAGCAATTCAATTATATCGATGACCGGTTGTTTGCAGACTTTGAAGCGTCACATCCTGGGGTAGATGTGGTCGCCGTCAACTTGGGGTCTGATCCTGACTTTCTGACACCCGAATATGAGATTGACAAGTACCTGGATAGTTTGGGGCAGTACACAAAAATCGCTGATGTGCTATACATCAATCCCCAGATATTAACGCCAGAGGCAACCCATGCTGGCTATTTCCTGGATTTAGCGCCTCTGGTGAATGCAGACCAGGACTTACATAGTGAGGATTACTATCCAGCACTCTGGAAGGCATTTGCATGGGATAATAAAGTCTGGGCACTCCCCGCCTCGGCCAGCGTGCGTCTTTTGCATTATATTCCGGGTGCTTTAGACGCCGCCGGACTTTCTTACCCCGATGCACATTGGACAGTGAATGACTTTGCAAATGCGACCAGCAAACTCGTAACGCGCGATACCAGTGGCGCAGTAAAGTTGTCAGGATTTTATGCAGCAGATGTAAGCCTGTTCTTCCGCAGCTTATTGGGGAAAAACGTCGCCGACGATACGGTGTATCCCAGCGCACCTCAACTGGTCGATCCCCAACTCGTCGAGATGCTCAATACCTGGGTGCAACTTCAGCGAGCAGGACAGTTTCAGTTCGACCCGCCTGATTTTGGCAACGGCGTAGCGCTGAAAATCCCCCTGGATACATATGAGCTTTCCTACACGCCCAACCGCGAAGGGATCACGCCGTATCAGGGCGCTTTGCTAGCCGGTGATTCAGCCGGATTTTATGTTGAAGGATATGCTGTCAGCAGCGCTACGGACTTTCCAGAACTTGCTTATGAATTAACCAAATATATAACCTCGTCGATAGATATTATGATGCGCCTTCCTACCGAAGTGGTTGCGAAGCGGGCAGCATACGATGTCACGCGCTCAGAATACAGCCTGCCAGGAAATGAGTCGGAGCAATGGATTCAGCGCGCGCTAAATGCCAATGCATTGACCGCCACCGACATGCGTTTTATGGGCTACGTAAGGAAAGCCTATTTTCAGATGGTCGATCAAAATATCGATGCTCAGACCGCGCTGCAAAATATGCAACTTGAAGTCCTCAATAACTTAAAAACGGCGGATGCCCGTACCGGCGAACAGGCTGCTGTCGTGAATGAACCGCCACCTACTCCTATACTTGCGCCGAACAAAATCGAACTGCGCTTCAACCTGTTAACACCAGCAAATCCACCCCTCAGCCAATGGCAAGCGGTTGCGGACGAGTTCGCTGCTCAGGATGCCCAGGTTGGCAGCGTTTCACTGTCCAACCAATCGCTCGCGCCGAGCGAATATCCTACCAGATTCGATTGTTTCTATGCTGCAAACAATCAACTCCCATTTCTCGATTCGCAGACCATTCTCAGCGTAGACCCGCTCCTCGACGCCGACCCCAATTTTTCTCGGCAGGACGCCCTTCCCGGCAGCCTCGCGCAGCTCACGCGCGACGGGAAAATTTGGGGCGTCCCCTTGACCCTTCACCCGCAGATCGTGTGGTACGACGCCGAAACCTTTTCAAGACAAAATCTACCACCGCCTGAACCAGGTTGGTCAATCATGGCCTTCAATGCAGCATTGGAAACCCTCGACACCGGAGCCGACAACCGACCAGTGCTGACACTTAGCAGCGGCAGAACCAGTACACAGCTTTTGATGTTAATCGCAGCTTATGACGGGCTTCCGTTTGATTTTCGCACCAATCCGCTTACTATAAATCTGGATTCCGCCGAGAATATTGAAGCCTTGCGTAGTGTATTTGACCTCATTAAACAGGGTGTTGTCGATTACGATCTGACTTTTGGTGGCGAACTCGATGTGCCTTTATATGACGATACTTTAGGGTTATACGTCCAGAACCAGCGCACGGCTTACCAATTGACGACCTTTCCGCAGGGTGACTACATCCCTGCGGCCTATGATGTCGGTGCGGCTTTTATCAGCGCCGCTGCCCAGAACCCGGAGGCTTGCTATCGCTGGATCAGCACGTTGGCATTACATCCAGAGTTATTCACCGGGATGCCTGCCCGCGCATCGCAACTCACTAATCCAGCGTTCCTGGCTAGCCAATCGCTAGAAGCCAATGACTTCTATCAATATTTTGCCTCCAGCCTGCGTGACCCCAGGACAATGGTCTTTCCACTCACAACGGATGACAGTGATAATTCGGCGGGCGTTTTCTTAGTCCAATGGTTGAACCAAGCCCTAGCAAGATATATAAAAAGTGAGGCGGATTTTGATACTGTACTGAATCAATTGAGGTCTAATGCGTCGGCATTTATGACCTGTATAGCTGCTGCGCCATCGCCAACCTATAGTGAGTATCGTAAGTGTGCTCTTGCAGTTGACCCGATTTTAGAAAACAGCTAATCCTCAATCGGCTTTTCTTATGAATGATCCAAAAGGTAGGCTTGATATGAAACTCCTAATCCGCGTGCTCCTGTGTTTGAGTCTGCTGCTCCTCGCGGGAGTCTCCTATGCTCAGGACAAAACGCCTGAAGCCACTGCCGAGGCAACCCTGGAGGCAACGGCTGAAGCGACTCCCGACGTGACGCCGGAAGCTACCCCCGAATCAACGTCGGAACCGGTAGTCATCCCCGGCCCCGGCGGCTATACCATCAGCGGGACGATTGGCGGCTTCGAGCGCTCTTATCACATTTATGTCCCCAAATCGTATACCGCTGAAAAACCGATGCCGCTGTTGTTTGTGTTTCATGGCGCAGGCAGCACGGGTGTGAACATGGCTGGAATCTCAGATTTCAACACAATGGCTGAAACTGAAGGCTTTATTGCCGTGTATCCTGATGGCATCAACCGCATCTGGAATGATGGTCGCCCGCCTGATCCGGCGATTGGCCCGGTGGACGATGTGGGTTTTGTGACCGTGATGCTGCAAACCATCGAGGCCGCGCTGAGTATTGATGTGAAGCGCATTTACGCGACAGGTTATTCAGCCGGGGGCATGTTTTCGTATCGCCTGGGCTGCGATCTGCCCGATCAATTTGCGGCGGTGGCCTCGGTAGCCTCAACCTTCCCTGAATACCTGAGCAATAATTGCAAAGGGACGCCGCCCATACCGCTGCTGGTTTTCCAGGGTACAGACGACCCGATTATCCCCTGGATCGGTTATCAGGGCGGTTATCTTTCGGCCTCAAAAACGCTCGATTATTGGGGCGACCATAACGCCTGTCTATCGACCAACCCGTTCGCTATGCAGGATGACACCCATCCTGATGACGGCACACGCATCCTGCTGGCAAGTCGGGGCGACTGCGCCCTGCACGCCGATGTCCGGTTGTACGGCGTGTTTTTGGGCGGGCATACCTGGCCGGGACATCCGGTTGAAGCCCCGTTTGATTTAGGACTCACCAGCACCGACATTGACGCGAGTCAGGTCATCTGGGACTTTTTCGCCACCCATCCCAAGCCATGATGGGTGTGCCTGTAGGGGCATGTTACCGACATGCCCTGAATTACACCGCCGCCTCATCCAACCGTCCCAGAATTGTATCCACTGTTTCGGCTATCGAGAGCGCCGAGTTATCCAGCCACAGGCCCAATCGCGGTGTATCAGTGCGTAGGGCTGCATCCAAATCGGCGGGCGTCCATGATCCGTAACCGACTTTGCCGCGTCCGGCCTCGCGTGCTGCGACCACATGAGGTAACGGGCACAGAACCACCACAAATAATTTTTGTTTCGCTTTCAGCCGATCAACGACTTCCTGGAGCACCGCGCCGATGATGACATCCTGATACACTACCGTGAATCCCGCCTCAACATACGTTTCTGCCGCGTTCGCCGCCAGTTGATAACGCAGCCGTAACTGTGCCCAGTCTTCGTCGGTGAAATCCGCGCCCATATCCGCTCGCCCATTTACGATCATGCGCCGGAACACATCGCCGCGCAGGTGAACACTTTTCGGAAAACGTTCGGCGAGCGCCTGTGCAATTGTCGATTTTCCGGCGGCCATAATCCCGGTAATGAGGACAATATACGGTCTATCAGCAGTCATTTTCTCGCCCCTTTCCAGTAAATGTTGGTTCATTATAAAACCGCTTCATAGGCTTCGGATTGAAGCTGGCATGGGAATACAGCCCGCGTTACAATGATAATTCAGGGAATGCGATTCGCGCCGCAGGGGACATACCGGCGGCGTTTTATTTTGCGCGAAGATTGATCGTAGTAATTTTCGTGTCCCTCGCCCCTTGTGGGAGAGGGGTAGGGGTGAGGGGGTATGAGATATGGCGGATTGGATGTTGTATGGGGCGACAGGCTATACCGGGCAGTTGGTCGCGGAAGAGGCCGTCAAACGCGGGCATAAACCGCTGCTGGCAGGGCGCTCTGAGGCCAAACTCAAACCCCTCGCCGAACGCTTGAATTTGGAATATGTCGCCGTCGCCCTCGATGACGCTGATGCGCTGGCGAAAGCCGTCAGCCGCGTCAAAGTGGTTTATCATTCGGCGGGGCCGTTCGTCCACACCAGCGACCCGATGCTGAAAGCCTGTCTCGCGTCTGGCGCGCATTACCTGGACATCACTGGTGAGATCGCGGTTTTTCAGAGTGCTTTCCGTTACAGCGAGGCCGCCCGTGCCAAAGGCATCGCCATCATCCCCGGCGTCGGCTTCGATGTGATTCCGAGCGACTGCCTGCTGAAATATGTGGCGGATCAACTCCCGGACGCGACTCATCTGGATGTCGCTCTGGATGCACTCGGCGCGGCTAGCACTGGCATGAACATCAGTGCCGGAACCGCCAAATCGATTCTGGGATTTCTGCCCGCGCTGGGCAACCTCGTCCGCCGCGACGGAAAATTAACGTCGATTCCGTTTGGCACGGGCGCGCGCCAATTTCGTTTCAAAAGTGCCGAGCGCTGGGCGATGCCTGTACCCTGGGGCGATCTGGAAGTTGGCTCGCATACGACGGGCATCCCCAACATCACCACCTATCTCACCTTTCCGCGTCCGATGATTCGCGCGACGCGGGTTTTCGGTGGGGCGTTACGCGGCCTGCTCAAAGTCGGATTCGTGCGCGGCGGAGCGAGTAAATTGGTCGAGCGCTTTTTGCCGGGGCCAAGCGAATCGGTGCGTGAAGCCGGACGCTCGTTCATTTATGCGCAAGTGCGTAATGCCAAAGGTGAAAGCCGTCAGGCATGGCTGGAAACCCTCGAAGGTTATCAATTCACGGTGCTCATCGCGCCGCTGGTGGTCGAACGCATCCTGGACAGTGCGGTCAAAGGTGCAACCACGCCCGCGCTGGCCTTCGGTGCAGACTTCCCCCTGACTATCAACGGCACAACCCGCTACGATTCGCTCTAAGTGATTGCCATACACTAAAACTTCAACTATAATACGTACTCAGAGTACAGATTTGAGGTTAGAGTATGGATTTGGGGAAGGCTTTATATACTACGGAACTTGGTGAAGCTTATGTAGGCGACTCGCTCAGTTTGCTCGATAAAATTCCATCAAACTCCATCAATTTAGTGATTACCTCTCCTCCGTTTGCTTTACAACGCGAAAAAAGCTACGGCAACAAAGATCAAGCAACCTACATTGACTGGCTCCTTGCGTTTTGTGAGAAAGTTTATAGGGTTCTGACGCCGGATGGGAGTTTTGTAATAGATTTGGGTGGGGCTTATCAGAGTAAGAAACCGATACGCTCACTTTATAACTATCGGCTTTTGATCCGGTTATGCGATGAACTCAATTTTCAACTCGCTGAGGAATTTTTTTGGTACAACCCCGCAAAATTACCTTCACCAATAGAGTGGGTAAATAAGCGTAAAATCCGCGCAAAAGATGCCGTTAACACTATCTGGTGGTTATCAAAAAATGATAATCCTAAAGCGGATGTTACCCGCGTATTGGTTCCCTATTCAGACCGTATGCGCAAACTTCATGAAAATCCCGAAAAATACTACAAGCCCAAAACCCGCCCATCAGGGCATGATATTGGGTCAGCATTTGCAAAGGATAATGGTGGCGCAATACCTTCTAATCTGTTGCAGATTGCAAATACAGAAAGTAATTCGCGATATATTCAGCTTTGTAAAGCAGTCCATGCTCCGGTTCATCCTGCTCGGTTTCCTCAAAAACTGCCTGCTTTTTTCATCGACTTTCTAACCGATCCTGATGATCTGGTGCTGGATATTTTCGCTGGCTCAAATACAACGGGCGCTGCTGCACAACTCGCAAAACGGCGTTGGATTGCCTTCGAGCAAGACCTTACCTATTTAGCAGCATCCGCGTTCCGCTTCTTAAGCACCACTGAAGCTACCATAACCGCCGAAAGTTTATTCAACAATTTGGTCCATTTGGATGAAACTATTCATCTACAAAATTCTGTCCAGCTTGATCTGGGATTCAAATTGGAAACGGAATTAGACACTTAATTTGCCTTGTTTGGGCGCATTTTTAGGATAAACAAGATCCCCTTTTTTAACATATTTGTTGATCGAAATCTTTGGATTATTGAGTGGCCCTTCAGTCAGCACACGCTTTTCCCACTCTTGAAATAATGGCTCCAGGACTGAGGGTTCAACGCGATAAATTTCGACAAGCTCAATACTTTCATACATGGCGACATACCAGGCTTTCACACTTCTGTATTTCTCAATAATATCTCGATTTAAATGATGATGAGTCGTGACACCGGCATTTTTATTGAGTGCACGATTGATGGTTTTGAGTTCATACTCATTTCCCTCATTATCAACAGCATCATTTCCTTCTCGTCCAGGCGATATACGCAAACCTAAAAGGATAAGCACCTGTAAAACTTTACCGCCGTTATCTTGAAGAATATCCTGGATACCGTATTCGTCTGCGAGGCGCTGCATTTCACGTATGCCTTCAATAGCCGATTCAAGCCGTTCCAAATCAGATTGTTGCTTGTACCTCACATCAGAATCGTTATTGATTGGATCAACAACAACTGCAATGGGGGCTACACCCAGCGTTTCGATAAGATCAGAATCCGAGGTTGGTTCTTCCATATTCATCAAATTGGATACAGGAACATCTAGCGCATTCGCAATATCTACAATGACTTCAAATGATGGTGATCGTTCGCCTCGTTCTAAAAAGCTGATGTGTTCAGTTGATTTCCCAATAAGTTCTGCTAATTGTTCTTGCGTTATGTTCTTTTGCTTACGGATGTTGCGTAATCGAAGAGACCACCTACGGCGTGCTTCCTGGTGATTCACATATCCTCACTTGGCTTAAAACGTACACAGAGTTCGTTTTAGATAGTATGAGGAGCGTAAATGTTTGTACACGTACTGAAAGTGCGTAAAAATTTAAGGCTTGCGTATGATCCACCTATCCGCCGGAAGTCCCATGCGGAATTCACCCCGAATGCGGATGTGATACTCTCGGTTTGAGCGCATTGTGGACAGAGGTGCGACGACGCCCGCGCTGGCCTTCGGTGCAGACTTCCCCCTCATCATCAATGGCACAACCCGTTACGACTCGCTGCCTTAATAATCTTAGAAGCCATTTGAAAATAGAGACTATCTGACATCAATTTCAATTTTTCTGTTTAATTCTCGGTGTCTCGGTGGTTCGCTTTTCTACTCTTGGCGGTTCAACCTGGATTTTTCGCCCTGTGCTACAATGCATAACAGAATATTTTGTGGATTTATCCCGCGCACGATGAAGGACTTCAATGGTGGACAGCGAATTTGCCCCGCCCGATCCGCCGGTACGTTTGCTGGCCGCTTTCCAGGAGATTTTTCCCGAACAGGAGTTACTGTGGCTGGTGCGCGCGCCGGGACGGGATACCTGGATTGCCGCCGCCCAGAGTGGCAATGACACCTTTACCGTCGCTTTCCCCGATATGGATGCCCGCGCGACCTTCAGCCTGCAAAGCGCCCGCGTCCGCCGCACCGTTTTACAGCGTCCGCTGCCGCGTTGGGCACGTTATCCCGCAGGCGTGACTCTCACCGTCGATAACGAAGGCCTGGACGTGACCGGCCTCAACATGGTCGTCATGGCGAGTGAACCCCCCGGCCCGCAGTATGATTATGGTGTGGGCATCGCTTTCGCCGCCCTCTGGCACGAAATCCTTGAGCAGCCCTACACGACAGACCGCCTTCTCGAAATCGTAGACCGCGCCCGCCGCGAATACGTCGAGGAATAACTGCCGCTAACAAATTTCGCCTCGTAGGGACAATGCTTGCCTTGTCCGCCTTGATAACTTCTATTTGTGCTTCAATAATCGGCTCAACTTTCGCCTAACGATTATTGAAAATACCCGCAGCCTGCGTCGTCATTCAGTGCTCAAACATACTTGTAGGGGCGAAGCGTCACTTCGCCCTTTTTATGGCCCTCTCATTTGTTGGAAATTGAAATAATAACCCTCAAAGAATGCCTTCTCGCTGGACAGATCGCTGATCGTTGGCTCACCGACAATTTCCCGCACCCGGTTAAAATCATCAAGCGCATCAACATATCGGTTTAGCCGATAAAAACACACACTGCGTGTGGTGTAGATTGTGTTAGAGTCGAGAGGGTTGTCTTTGTCAGCAATAGCAACTAATCGGGTCAAGTCCTGGAGCGCTTCCTCGTAACCTCCTAGATGAAAGTTGATTTGTGCGCGTCTCCATAATGCCATTCCAGCTTGTGGCGAAAGCTCCAAAGCCGTTGAAAAATCGGCTATGGCTTCCCCATAACGTTTGGCTCGGAGGTGACAATTCCCCCTCCAAATGTAAGTGTCCTCGTCGCCTTTGTCGTTTTCGATGATCCAGGTTAAATCCCGAAATAAATCGTCAGGCCATGCCAAAAGTTCATAGCACACGGCTCTGTGCCAACGCGCTTTTGCAATTTCATCTAGGTCGGAACTTAATTCAATAATGCGGGTAAAATCCTTTTCTGATAACTCACGCTCTTCCCTGAAACTGTGTCGCAGCCCACGCTCCCAAAGATAATAGGTATTGGTCGGATCAAGCCGAATCGCTTCCCCTAAAGCGGCGAAACTACCTACCGCATCATGCTTTTTCCATTTTTCTTCGGACTGCTCATAATAGTATTCGGCGGTATGTTCCATTTTCACCCTCATTTCGAACCCGTTCCTAACTAGAATCCAATTGACGAATAAGAATATTTGTTCTATGATATGATCTGGACTATCTCTATTATCATACACATCGAACCGTCCAAAATGGCGAAAAGCGACGAAAGTCGCCATTCGTCGTCGTCGCTTTTCGCCGATTTTCCCCTTAGCGTTGGGCGAAATTGACGAAAAAGTCGCCATGCTCATCTTTTTTATCAAATGGCAGCAATCGGTTGTGGTTGTCAAAGACCGGTCTTCGACAACCGCGCCGCCGCCGCCGCCGCCGCCAACCGTAATCTATCGTAATACTCCGTCTTAACGTCACTGGCATATAATCTGCCACTGCCACCGCCGCCACTACTGCCAGGACGAGAGAAAACTTGCCAATTCAATGGCAGACTGTGGCAGAACATGACACAAAACCCGCCGCATCTGTCTTTTGTCTTTCACTTTGCACTCTGAACTTTGTACTCTGTACTATCTTTTTGCCAAATACTCGCCCGCCCGCCTATTGTTCGCTATCCTTAATCTCGCTTGTTAGTTCAAAAATCGCTGTCTTTACTTTTAACGCTGGATTCAAAATATGAGCGCAAACCTACCGTCGCCCGCCGAACTCCTGCAAAACCTGATCCGCTTCAACACGGCCAATCCACCCGGTGGCGAAGCGGCCTGCATCGCCTACATCGACGGTCTGCTGCACGACGCGGGCATCGAAACCACGCTGCTGGAAAAAGAAGCGGGTCGCCCCAACCTGATCGCCCGCCTCAAGGGAACTGGCAGCGCACCACCGCTTTTGCTGTATGGGCATGTCGATGTTGTCCCGGTGGACGGTCAGACCTGGACGCACCCCCCGTTTGAGGCACAAATTCATGACGGTTTCATCTGGGGACGTGGCGCGCTCGATATGAAAGGTGGGGTCGCTATGCTGGTCTCGGCCTTCCTGCGCGCCCATGCTGAAAAATTAGCGCTTCCCGGCGACCTGATCCTGTGCATCGTCAGCGATGAAGAACGCGGCGGCGATGCCGGTGCACGTTTCCTGGTCAATGAACATCCTGAATTGTTCGCGGGTGTGCGTTATGCCCTGGGTGAATTCGGCGGCTTCACTTATTATCTGGGCGGCAAAAAATTCTACTTGATTCAGGTGTCGGAAAAGCAGGGAGTATGGCTGCGGGCGACCCTGCGCGGCCCCGCCGGACATGCTTCCGCGCCTATTCGCGGCGGCGCGATGGCAAAATTGGGTAAGATGCTCACCGCGCTCGATGAAAACCGCTTACCTGTGCATGTGACAACGGCTGCCCGCAATATGATCGAGGCCATCGCCGCCCACCTCGATGCCCCGCTCAATCAATTCATGCTCGGCCTGCTTGATCCGGCGCAGACCAATACGATTATGGAGGCGATGGGCGATCAGGCCCTCACGCTCAACCCGCTGCTGCACAACACCGTCAGCCCGACGGTCATCCGCACCGGACAGGCCACCAACGTGATCCCGGCATCCGTCACCCTGGATATGGATGCTCGCCTGCTGCCCGGTTTCGACCTGGAAGATTTTATGGCTGAATTGGGGGCGATTATCGGTGAGGACGTTGAACTCGAACGCTTCTTTTATGATCCCGGCCCCGGCGAACCGGATATGGGTTTGTTCGATACGTTGGCGGACATTATCACGAAGGCCGATCCTACGGGCATCCCGATTCCGTTTTTGCTCACCGCCGTGACCGATGCACGCTTTTTCGCCCGCCTGGGCATCCAGACCTATGGATTTTTGCCGATGCAGCTTCCAGAGGATTTTAACTTCAACAGCACCATCCATGCCGCTGACGAGCGCGTCCCTGTCGAGTCTGTCGCCTGGGGTACGGATCGCATTTATGAGGTATTGTCGCGTTTTGGAACTTAACGCTCGGCTAGAAGAGGAGTCACAGCATAGCCGCCTTGAAGTCCCTTGCCCTGAGGGAGAGGGATTTAGGGTGAGGGCAGTCGCAGGAAGCAAACATGGACGATAACCAACCCACAACTCATCCCTGGATCGAGCAAGCCGCGTCGCTGTTCGGTGTCACGCTCACGGCGGAACAGACCGAACAATTCGATGTGTATGCCCGCGAACTCGCCGTCTGGAACGAAAATATCAACCTGACGGCTATTGTCGAGCCGGAAGCCGTGCGCCTGCGCCATTTTCTGGATTCGCTGTCGCTGGTGAAAGTTGCCAAACCCTATGCCGGGATGCGCCTGATTGATGTCGGCACGGGCGCGGGTTTCCCTGGCCTGCCGCTCAAAATCGCTTTCCCCGACATTCATGTGACGCTGCTGGAAGCCACCGGCAAAAAGCTGACTTTTCTCGACCACATCATTAAGCTGTTGGGTTTGACCAATGTCGAGACGCTCCACGCCCGCGCTGAAGAAGCCGGACAGATGCGCGGTCAGCGTGCGACTTATGATGTGGTAGTGGCGCGTTCGGTTGCACGGATGCCGGTGCTGGCCGAATATTTGATCCCGCTGGCGAAAGTTGGCGGGCGCTGCATTGCCATGAAAGGTGAGAGCGCCGCCTCCGAAACCGCCACCGCCAAACGCGCCTTACACTTGCTCGGTGGGCGCTTGGCCGGGATCGAGCCGGTGCAGTTACCGGGCGTGGCTGACGAGCATTATCTGGTCGTGATCGAAAAAGTTAATCCCACACCCGGAGCATATCCACGTAAACCGGGCGCGCCCACCCAGAAACCGTTGTCATGACTTGACGCCGATATATTCCAACTGCCATACACAATCCAGCCGCGCCATAAAGACAGCTTTGATACTTTTTTGATACCGAGTTGGCTTGTTTTCGCCTTATATCCTGCTATTCGTGAAAAACTTTACACATTCTTTACGCCCGTCACGGAAACCCTGATACGATCTTGACTCCGTCTCTGATTTCCTGCTTTAGAATCAAATTGTCGCAATTGTCAGGGAGCAGAATCAGAATATGGCTATACGTGATGTCCGAGATCGTTTTGCAGATACAGTGCTGGGTAAGCGGCTTCAAAACGAAGACATTGCCCATCAGACCGCACCGAATTTTATTGCCCTGGCTGTGCTGGCAAGTGACGCGCTTTCCTCAGTCGCCTATGCAACTGAAGAAATTCTTATCATCCTGAATACAGCGGCCATCGGCAGCTTTGTATTTCTAGGTTTCAAAGGTAATGCCGTTTCCATACCGATTGCGATTGCCATCGCGCTTTTGATCGGTATCGTCACCATCTCTTACCGCCAGACGATTTTCTCGAATCCGGCGGGCGGTGGTGGCTATCGCGTCGCCAAAGAAAATCTGGGCGAAGAAATGGCGCAGATCACGGGAGCAGCGCTCCTCACCGATTACATTTTGACCGTCGCGGTCAGTATCAGTGCTGGTGTCGCCAACTTCATCAGTATCATTCCAGCAATTGAACCTTACCGGGTTGAAGTGACCATCGCGATTATCGCTTTCATGACGCTCATTAATTTGCGCGGCGTCAAAGAAAGCGCGCGTTTGTTCTCAATACCCACCTATTTCTTCCTCGTCATGATGGGCGGAACCCTCATTATCGGCTTCATCAAGATGCTCACGGGTACGCTGGGTGTGGTCACCGGTGTCGAAGCCATCCAGCACAATGTCCTGGAGCCGGTTACACTGCTGCTGCTGCTGCGAGGTTTCTCGTCGGGTTGCACGGCGCTCACCGGGATCGAGGCCATCTCGAATGATACGCAGATATTCCGCCAACCGCGCGCGAAGAACGCGGCACAAACGCTGGTCGTCATGGCGATTATCCTGATTAGTTTCTTCCTGAGTATCACCATCCTGGCGAATGCCATTCACGCCGTGCCGTCCCTCGGAGAAACGGTCATCAGCCAGCTTGCGCGCACCATCTATGGCGATCAGGGTATCGGTGGTGTCGCCTACATTGCAACCATTATCGGCGCATTTGCTGTGCTGTTCATGGCGGCTAACACACCCTTTGCCGATTTCCCGCAGTTGGCCGCGCTGGCAAGTGCTGATGGTTTCCTGCCGCGCCAATTGACGTATCGTGGGCGGCGGTTGGTGTTCACCTGGGGTGTGCTCACACTGTCTTTCGGCGCGATTGTCCTGGTCTTGATAACCGGAGCCGTCGTCACCAATTTGATCCCCTTGTATGCTATCGGCGTATTCCTGGGCTTCACTATCAGCCAGACCGGTATGGCGCGGCGCTTCTGGCGTTCGGGTCATCTCAAGCCGGGTGAATTCACCTATGGTCTCGAAACTAAAATCATCTATGATCCCCATTGGATGCTCAAACTCATCGTGTCGGGGATCGGCGCGACGGTCACGTTTATCGTAATGATCGTGTTCATCATCACCAAATTTACCAGCGGCGCATGGTTTATCGTGCTGCTCATCCCGTTCCTGGTGTGGGTCTTCTTCCAGATTCACCGCCACTATAAGGAAACGGCTGCCCGATTGAAATTGGACGATACACCGACGTTCGATCATAAGCCGGTGGTTTTTGACCCCGCCATTCATACCGAATTGGCAATCTATTTCTGCGATTCGTGGTCGAAATTGTCGGTCACGGTGGTGTCCGCTATCCTGAAGCGCGGCCTGCCCGTGAAAATCATCCATGTCGGTGTCGATCCTAAACGCGCTGAGACATTTGAGAAACGCTCGAAGGAAATCGCTGACCTCAACGGCTGGCCGGAAGGGATTACCCAGGCCATCGAAGACCCCTATCGTGATCTTTATAACAGCGTCGCCAGCATTCTGCGCGACCTGCGCTCGAATTATCCGGACGTGTATTTCGAGATTTACATCGGCGCATTGCGGACTCGTTTCCCGTTCAATCTGCTGCACATGTCCACAGATCGTTTCCTGCGTGATGCCTTGATGGAAGCCGACGATGTGGCGCTTAGCATCAAACAAATTGATCTGGACAGCCTGCCGCTGCCTTCCGGATTCAAAGTGACGTTTGAACATGTGGCCGACCATCATCTGGAAGAAGAAGAGGAACACGCCCACCATAACACATGAGGGCGAGTAATCGAAGACGCCGAGCCAATCGGCGTCTTATTTTATGTCGTATACAAACCGGTTGAGTAGGGGTGGATTCGAGTTCTAAAAAGATCAGGCAGGCACATTTATGGTCACGGTTCTGGTTCAGATGGCGGAAGAAAAGTGGACGATGGAGGCCATGCATCTGGCTTGCGCGCTGGCGCGTGGCAGTGGTGCTCAGGTGGCGTTACTGCGGCTCGTCCAGGTGCAGCACCCCAGCTACCTCGGCACGTCATTCGGGAATAAACCACCTGACAAACGTGAATATGGGCGCCTGAACGAATACACTGCTACGGCAGAAGATTATGGCATCGCCCTGGATGTCCATTCGATGCAGTGTTTGTCGGCAATGGACGCGGTAGTTGATGCGGTTGAACAATTGGAAGCCGTTATCCTGTTCGCCCATGTTGCAGCCAGCCGTATCCATTACTGGCGCAAGTTCCAGGTCTGGAATTTGGGACGGCGTCTGGTATCGAAACACTGCCAACTCTTTACGCTGGATCAGCCCGTCGGCTTTATCGAATGGATGCCGACCATCACCGTCCGAGCTGTTGCACCCAACAAACCGCAGCCCAAATATCCTCATTTACCGCTTCAAAATAATCATTCCTGACACGATCCTGATGGTTTGTGAACTAATCTGGCAATCGTTTCAAAGCGGCTGAGATGTATCTCATCCGCTTTTCTGTTTATTCCTCCTAACAATGCAAACACCCCTATTAGAGCCTCTCAATGACGTTATTTGATGCCACGATTGTAAAAATTTACACATTCTTGATGCACGTCGCAGAAACCCTGATATGGCCTTGATTTCGGCACTGATTTCCTGATTTAGAATCAAATATGTCGCATACGTCAGGGAGCAGAATCAGAATATGGCTATACGTGATGTCCGAGATCGTTTTGCAGATACCGTGCTAGGCAAGCGGCTTCAAAGTGCCGACATTGCCCATCAAACAGCACCCAATTTCATTGCTCTGGCTGTGCTGGCAAGTGATGCACTTTCCTCAGTCGCCTACGCAACCGAAGAAATTCTCATCATCCTGAATACGGCGGCCATCGGCAGCTTTGTATTTCTAGGTTTCAAGGGGAATGCCGTTTCAATTCCGATTGCCATTGCCATCGCGCTTTTAATCGGCATTGTCACCATTTCCTACCGTCAGACGATTTTTTCGAATCCGGCGGGTGGCGGTGGTTATCGGGTCGCTAAAGAAAATCTGGGCGAAGAAATGGCCCAGGTGACGGGCGCAGCGCTGCTCACCGACTACATTTTGACCGTGGCCGTCAGCATCAGCGCGGGTGTCGCCAATGTCATCAGTGTCGTTCCGGCGATTGAACCTTTCCGTGTGGAAGTGACTGTCGCGATTATCGCTTTCATGACGCTCATCAACTTACGCGGCGTCAAGGAAAGTGCGCGCTTGTTCTCGATACCAACCTATTTCTTTCTGATAATGATGGGTGGAACGCTCATTATCGGCTTCATCAAGATGCTCACCGGTACGTTAGGCGTGGTCACAGGCGTCGAGGCCATTCAGCATAATGTGCTGGAACCGGTTACACTCCTGCTGCTGCTGCGGGGTTTCTCGTCGGGTTGTACGGCGCTCACCGGGATCGAAGCGATCTCGAACGATACGCAAATCTTTCGCCAGCCCCGCGCAAGAAACGCCGCCAATACATTGGTTGTGATGGCGGTCATCCTGATTTCCTTCTTCCTGGGGATTACCGTGCTGGCGAATGCCATTCACGCTGTGCCCTCCCTCGGAGAAACGGTCATCAGCCAGCTTGCCCGTACCATCTATGGAAATGCGGGCTTGGGTTCCGTCGGCTATATCCTGACTATCGCAGGCGCATTCGCCGTGTTGTTCATGGCGGCCAATACCCCCTTCGCCGATTTCCCGCAGTTGGCCGCGCTGCACAGCGGTGATGGTTTCCTGCCACGCCAATTGACTTATCGTGGACGCCGGTTGGTGTTCACCTGGGGTGTGCTCACGCTGTCCTTCGGCGCAATTATCCTGGTAGTGATTACCGGCGCGATTGTCACCAATCTGATCCCGTTATATGCCATCGGCGTGTTCCTGGGGTTCACCATCAGTCAGACGGGTATGGCGCGTCGCTTCTGGCGTGCAGGCCAGCTCAAGCCCGGTGAATTCACCTATGGTCTGGAGACCAAGATTGCCTACGATCCCCGCTGGTCGGTGAAACTGGTTGTGTCGAGTATCGGAGCTTTCGTGACCTTTATCGTGATGATTGTGTTCATCATCACCAAGTTCACCAGCGGCGCATGGTTTATCGTGCTGCTCATTCCTTTCCTGGTCTGGGTGTTCTTCCAGATTCACCGCCATTACAAAGAAACCGCCGCTCGCCTTCACCTGGAAGAGACTCCGGTCTTTGAAGACCAGCCTATTGTGTTGAACTCCGGCGTGCATAAAGAAATGGCAATCTATTTCTGCGATACATGGTCGAAGTTGTCGGTGACGGTGGTCTCAGCGATGCTGAAACGCGGCCTACCCATGAGAATCATTCATGTGGATGTTGATACCAAACGCGCGCAGACGTTCATCAAACGCTCGAAAGAAATTACCGATCTCAACGGCTGGCCGGAAGGGATTACCCAGGTCATCGAAGACCCTTATCGCGATCTTTATCACAGCGTGGCGGGCATCCTGCGTGATATGCGCTCCCGTTATCCTAATGTCCATTTCGAGATTTACATTGGTGCTTTGCGGACGCACTTCCCGTTCAGTATGCTGCACATGTCCACAGACCGTTTCCTGCGCGATGCCTTGATGGATGCCGACGACGTTGCCCTTAGCATCAAGCAGGTTGATCTGGACAGCCTGCCGCTGCCTCCTGGATTCAAAGTGACGTTTGAACATGTCGCCGACCATCACCACGACGAGGATGAACACGCCGAACAAGGTGCTTAAACACGCTTTAGGGAAGACGCCGGATGTTCCGGCGCCTTCCCTTGTCCACATGCCCTAACCCTTGAGTTTAGGATAAAAATTTGCAGCGTGGCTTAGAAACCCTGGTTTGTCCGGCCTTTACGCTTTTTTGATGCCTTTCACCAACACCCTGATCTCGTTTTAACGCTTATTGGCCCTACACTGCGGGTTGTTCATACACGCAATACATAACGATCAGGTATTTCTCATGACAAAAATAAAAGTGCTAGTCGCGGATGATGAACCTGCCATTCGCAAATTATTGGAGCGTGGGCTTTCCAGCTACGGCTATGAGGTGACGGCGGTCAGCAATGGCACAGACGCCTTATCCAGCGCCGCCCGTCACAATCCCCACATGATCCTCCTGGATGTCAGCCTGCAATCGGAGCCGAACGGCCTGGAAGTCTGCCGCCAGTTACGCGAATGGAACAAAATTCCCATCATCATGCTCACCGTGCGCGACGAGAAACCGATCCGGTTGGCGGCGCTCAACGCTGGCGCGGATGATTACATCACCAAGCCGTTCGACATGGACGAACTCGAAGCCCGTATCCGCGCGGTTTTGCGGCGCGGCGCGATGGAAGCGGCACAGTCCCCCGGCGGCGAAATCCGCATCCACGAATTAGTCATTGATCTGGTGAACCGGCGCGTCACCTTAGGCGGGGAAGCTGTCCATCTGACGCCCAAAGAATATGATTTGCTGCGGCTGCTCGCCAGCCACGCGGGACGTGTACTCACCTTCCGCACCCTCCTGGAATCGGTCTGGGGTCATATGGACAGCCCCAATCCGGAGCATAACGTCCGGGTGTATATCAACACCATCCGTAAAAAGTTGAAAGACGATCCGGCCAATACCCATAAGCCGCGTTACATCTACAACGAACCGGGCATTGGCTACCGCTTCGCCGATGCGTAAGTCATTAGCTGACGCCCATCTCCTTGATTTGTTCCCCCTCAATGCGCAGCGGGGAGGGGGTTAGGGGGAGGGGATGTGAGCGCCATCTTTACGGATTTTTGACGGGTACAGTGCCCTTACTTACACCCATTTGACCGCTCCCTGAAGCACAATACAACACGCATCGATATACCGGAGGTTCGAGCTATGGACATCATCTATTTGGGTCTCGTTTTGTTATTGTTCGTCCTGTGCTGGGGATTGATCGCGCTTATTGAGCGCGTGTAAGGGGGTTATCGCCATGAATGTGCTGTATGTGATTGTTGGACTGATTACGCTGGGACTGCTGATCTATTTAGTAGTCGCCCTGCTGAAACCGGAGTTGTTCTCATGACTGTGAATGCTATTTTGCAACTCATCATCTATATGGTGGTGCTGATCGTCCTTGCCAGGCCGCTCGGCATCTTCATGGCGAATGTCTATGAAGGCAAAACGGTGCTCAACCGTATCTTTGGCCCTGTCGAGCGCTTCATTTACCGCTTGTTCGGGACGACTGAAGACACCGAGATGAACTGGAAAACCTATGCCTTCGCTTTTATGGTGTTCAATATCATCGGGCTGCTCATCGTCTACTTGTTGCAGCGCTTCCAGACATCGCTGCCGCTGAACCAGGGGACACCGTTCCTGACCACGCCTATGACGGCTGATTCGGCCTTCAACACCGCAACCAGCTTTGCCACCAACACCAACTGGCAGGGCTACGGCGGCGAAACCACCATGACCTACCTGACGCAGATGCTCGGTCTGACCGTGCAGAACTTTGTGTCGGCGGCATCCGGGATGGCGGTGCTGGTGGCACTGATTCGTGGATTGGCGCGGCGCTCGGCGCTAACCATCGGCAACTTCTGGGTTGATCTGACGCGCAGCACGTTGTATATCCTGCTGCCCATGTCGATCATTCTGACTCTGGTGCTGGTTTCGCAAGGCACGGTGCAGACCTTTGATACCTACCAAACGGCCAACGTCCTGGACAAAACAGCCATGACCGATGCCGATGGCAATGCCGTCACCACGCAGACAATTGCGGTTGGCCCGGCGGCTTCGCAAATTGCGATCAAGCAGTTGGGGACGAACGGCGGTGGTTTCTTCAACGTCAACTCGTCGCATCCTTATGAAAATTCGACGCCGCTGTCGAACTTCGTTGAAATGCTATCTATTCTCATCATCTCGGCGGGATTGTGTTTCACCTTCGGCAAGATGGTGGGCGATATGCGCCAGGGATGGGCGGTGCTGGCCGCTATGACGCTTATTTTCGTGGTGCTGCTGGGCGGGGTTTACCTCGCCGAACAGGCTGGCAACCCAGAATTGACAAAACTGGGGGTTGACCAGACGGCCAGCGATTTGCAAGCGGGCGGCAATATGGAGGGTAAAGAAGTCCGCTTCGGCATTGCTGCATCAACTAACTGGGCAGCCGCCACCACTGCCGCTTCTAATGGCTCGGTGAACTCGATGCACGACTCTTATACGCCGCTGGGCGGTCTGGTGCCAATGTGGTTGATCCAGTTGGGCGAGGTGATTTACGGCGGTGTTGGTTCGGGCTTGTATGGCATGTTGGTTTTCGCCATCATCGCGGTCTTCGTGGCCGGGTTGATGGTTGGACGGACGCCGGAGTATATCGGTAAGAAGATCGAATCCTATGAGATGAAAATGGCCTCGCTGGTGATCCTGATTCCACCGGCTGTCGTCCTGATTGGCACGGCCATCGCCGTCGTCAGCGAAGGCGGCCTTGCGACGATCTGGAACACGCAGCCGCCCGTACATGGCTTTAGCGAGGTCTTGTATGCTTTTTCGTCGGCTGGCAATAACAATGGCAGCGCCTTTGCTGGCCTGGGTGCGAATACACCGTTCTACAATACGGCGTTAGGCATCGCCATGTTCTTCGCCCGCTATTGGCTGGCTATCCCGACATTGGCGATTGCCGGGTCGCTGGCGCGCAAGAAAGCGGTTCCGGCAGGTGCGGGAACACTGCCCTCGCATACACCGCTGTTTGTGGTAATGCTCATCGGCGTGGTCATCATCGTCGGCGCGCTGTCATTCTTCCCGGCGCTGGCACTCGGCCCCATTGTCGAACATTTCAAGATGATCGGTGGCGGTTAGCCGCCGATCATGGATACAGATAAGGAAAGAATACTATCATGACACTCGAAACTCGTGCGAAAGCCCGCCCGCTGTTTGACCCGCCGATTGTGCGGCGGGCAGTGGTGGACTCACTGACCAAATTGAATCCACGCAATCAACTGCGCAACCCGGTGATGTTCATCGTCGAGGTGGGCGCGGCGCTCACGACTGTTCTGTTCATCCAGGCGTTCACCGGCACAGGTGAAGCCCCGGCAGGATTCATCTTCGCCGTGACATTGTGGCTGTGGTTCACGGTCATTTTCGCCAACTTTGCCGAAGCAATGGCCGAAGGGCGCGGTAAAGCCCAGGCCGACGCACTGCGCAAAGCCAGGCGCGATGTATCTGCCAAAAAAATGAGCAGCCCGCAGTATGGCGCGAAATTCAGCGAAGTATCGGCGTCCACACTGCGCAAAGATGATGTTGTCCTGGTCGAGGCGGGCGACTCCGTCCCCGGCGACGGCGAAGTTATCGAAGGCGTGGCCTCGGTGGACGAGAGCGCCATCACTGGCGAAAGCGCCCCGGTCATCCGTGAAAGCGGCGGGGATCGCAGTGCCGTCACGGGCGGCACGCGGGTGCTGTCCGACTGGCTAGTCGTGCGCATCACGGCCAATCCGGGCGAAGCGTTTTTGGATCGTATGATTAGCATGGTCGAGGGCGCGAAACGCCAGAAAACCCCAAACGAAATCGCCCTGACGATTTTGCTGTCGGCACTGACGATCATCTTTCTGCTGGCGACAGCCACGCTGCTGCCCTACTCAATTTACGCCGTCACCGCAACCGGTCAGGGCGCACCAATCACGGTAACGGTTTTGGCGGCGCTGCTGGTGTGTTTGATCCCGACGACGATTGGCGGTTTGCTCTCGTCGATTGGTATCGCTGGAATGGATCGCATGATCCAAGCCAACGTGATCGCCGTATCGGGGCGCGCGGTAGAAGCTGCTGGCGACGTAGATGTGCTGCTGCTGGACAAGACCGGCACGATCACACTCGGCAATCGGCAGGCAACGGCTTTTATCCCGGCGCAGGGTGTCACCGAAGAAGCTTTGGCGGACGCGGCGCAAATCTCATCGCTGGCCGACGAAACGCCCGAAGGCCGCAGCATTGTCGTGCTGGCGAAGGATAAATTCAACCTGCGCGAACGTGATGTGAAAGCCTTAGGCGCGACCTTTGTGCCCTTTACCGCTCAAACCCGGATGAGCGGCGTCGATATGAATGGCCGCGAGATTCGCAAAGGCGCTGCCGATGCGGTGAAAAATTATGTCGAGACCCAGGGTGGGCAGTTCCCCGCTGCTGTGCAAAAAATCGTAGATGATATTGCGCGTCAGGGTGCGACCCCGTTGGTCGTGGCGGATGGCGGCAAAGTGATGGGCGTGATTCAACTCAAAGACATCGTGAAGGGTGGTATCAAAGAACGCTTTAACGAACTGCGGCGCATGGGCATAAAAACCATCATGATTACCGGCGATAATCCGCTGACTGCGGCGGCGATTGCAGCCGAAGCCGGGGTCGATGATTTTCTGGCGCAAGCCACGCCGGAAGCCAAACTCAAACTCATCCGTGAAAGTCAGGCGGGCGGGCGTTTGGTGGCGATGACTGGGGACGGCACAAATGATGCCCCGGCGTTGGCGCAGGCCGATGTAGCCGTAGCCATGAATACCGGCACGCAGGCCGCGAAAGAAGCGGGGAACATGGTCGATTTGGACTCGAACCCGACCAAATTGATCGAGATCGTTGAGATCGGCAAACAGTTGTTGATGACGCGCGGCGCACTGACGACTTTCAGCATCGCCAACGATGTGAGTAAATATTTTGCGATCATCCCGGCAGCCTTCGCGACGACTTATCCGCAGTTGAATGCCCTGAACATCATGGGCTTGGCGACACCCAACAGCGCGATTTTGTCCGCCGTGATTTTCAACGCGGTCATCATTATCTTTTTGATCCCGCTGGCACTGCGCGGCGTGAAGTACCGTCCGGTAGGGGCGTCCACCTTGCTCCGCAACAACCTGCTGATTTATGGGTTGGGTGGCCTGATCGTGCCCTTCATCGGCATCAAGATCATCGACCTGATTCTCGTCGCCTTACATCTGACGTGATTTAATCGCATCCCCACCCCCTAACCCCCTCCCCACTTCGTAGAGAGGGGGAATAAAGAGCGGAGGATGATAGAATAAAAAGGAACCAACATGAAAACGCAAACCCAATGGAGCCAGGTGATCCGGCCTGCAATCGTCGCGATCATCGTCTTGACCCTCATCACAGGCGTGCTTTATCCGCTGTTGATGACCGCCGTTTCGCAAATCGTGTTTCCGCATCAGGCCAACGGCAGCCTGATAAAAGATGCCGATGGCAATGTCGTCGGCTCGGAACTCATCGGACAGCAGTTCAGCAATCCGGCCTATTTCTGGGGGCGGCTGTCGGCGACTGGCCCTGTGCCGTATAATGCTGCTGCGTCGTCCGGTTCAAACTATG
>JBDTNB010000022.1:0-64810 GCA_039933955.1 Chloroflexota bacterium | reverse complement strand
AGACGACGGCATCACGGTCAACTGTCTGCACCCCGCTTCGCTGATGCCCACCAAAATGGTACATGAATATTTTGGGCGGACGATGAGCACACTTGAAGATGGCGTGAAATCGGTCATGCATCTCGCGGCTGATCCTGCACTGGACGGCGTGACCGGCAAATATTTTGATGAGATGCGCGAGGCGCGTGCGAATGCCCAGGCCTATGATGCCGATGCCCGCCATCGCTTATGGCGCTTGAGCGAAGCCTTGACGGGCATTGCCAGAGTCTGAAAATCTTGTCCGCAATGAATCACGAATAATATTACTCAACCATCATTTAGACCGGAGGCATCTTTGTAGGGACACGACATGTCGTGTCCCAGGCCAGATAAAGATTTGCCTATGAAACCGATCAACGAACAAGTTATGCTTATCATCAGAGTAACCATAGTTCAAGCCAAATTTACGAAACCATCAACTTAATTTGAGGTGAATCGATGAATTCTCCATATGCGCTGTTTGATGAAAATCGAGAAGCAGGTGGCGAAATTACACTTTCTATCAGCGAAGGCATATCTCTGAACATGATATGGTGTCCTCCTGGGGAATTTATGATGGGTAGTTCAGAACAGGACATATTTTGGGAGCGAGGTGAAATACCAAAACAGTTAGTTCGACTAAGTAAGGGCTTTTGGATTAGCCGTACCCCAGTGACATGCGATCAGTGGCGACCCTTCATGGACTTCAGCCCAATTTACCCTTCTAACCCTGGCGATCTACCGGTTGCTGGAATGAGTTGGGATTCGGCTAAACTGTTTTGTGGGAAGTTAACAACCGCATTACAGAATCAGGAAATTTTGAAGGAGGGCGAAAGTTTCAACCTACCGACTGAGGCTCAATGGGAATATGCCTGCCGCGCTGGAACAACCACGACATGGTATTTTGGTAACGATCCTGTAGACCTTAAGAACCACGCTTGGTATATGGACTTGTATTCAGGTCTACATCCTGTGGGATTAAAACTCGCTAATCCTTGGGGTTTTCATGATTTATATGGAAATGTAGCAGAGTGGTGTTTAGACAATTATCGTTTTGCCATTCAAAACAAAGTCGGCGATTTGGATCCTCTATTTCAAACCGATGATTCTCTATGGGCAGCTAAAATACTTCGAGGAGGTCATTTTGATAGTCTCGCCGAACAGTGCCGCAGTGCTGATCGGTATCATGCAGCAGTATGTAATCCAATGGATGATCCGACTGGTCTGAGGGTTATCTGCGTTAAATGATGGTCATCCTCACCGTTTGAAAACTCGAACCGAATGTTCAAACAAATGTTTCACCTTTCGTGCCCCATCTATGGCATACTGATTGAACTTACGCATCTTATCGCAGGGTTGTTTGGCAGTGGCAGACATCCCGCCACTGCCAATGCCGCCACCGCCAAAACAGATTCGGCAGCGCAAAACTATCTTTTACTCATCACTCATCACCCATTACTCGTAACTTTCTTGTATAGCAACTATGGCGGCAGCAGAGCCAAATCACTGCCAACGGCGACAACGACAACGGCGACATATGCAGCCATTCGTCGTCGTCGTTTTCGTCGCTGTGCGCAGCCATTCCCTCACACAATGGCAACAATGGCGAAAATTCGCCAACCGGTTCTTATTTTGCGCGCTTTACCCATGACTGTTCCCGGTACCCACAACCACAACCACAACCCCGACAACAACGTATTGGACTAAAGACGAATGACTATCGACTAAAGACTAAAACTGGGTGTCAGAAAATATGAACTCACCACGACATACTATAGAACGGTGAGCAAGCGCATGTGATGGATGGCGAATGGTCGATAAGCTGGATGCTCCCATAGACGACGAAACCCTGGCGCGGCGCGCAAAAAATGACTCCGAAGCATTTTCAGTGTTATACCGGCGCTACCTGGATCGCGTCTATCGCTATCTGTTGAGTCGGGTGGGGTTGGTGCAGGAAGCCCAAGACCTGACCTCGCAAACCTTCATGGCTGCCTGGGAAGGCATCGCGCGCTATCAGGGTCAGGGTGTGTTCGCGGCCTGGTTGTTCGGGATCGCGCGGCGCAAAGCCAACGATTACTTTCGCGCCAGCCGCATCGAAATCGCGCTGGACGAAATCGAAGACTTCCCCGGTGACAGCCTGTCGCCGGAAGTGCTGGTCGAAACCCATATGCACATGGAGCAGGTCGCGCACTGTCTCAGCCGCATTAGCGCCGAACGAGCCGAAGCGCTGGCCTTGCGGGTGTTTGGCGGACTCAGTGCCGCCGAAACCGGCGAGTTGATGGGCAAACGCGAAGACGCGATAAACACCCTCGTACACCGGGCAATGCGCGATTTACGGCAGCAGTTGGTCACTACAGTCGAGGTGGAATCATGAATGAACAACAATTTGCCGATGAACTCGGCGCACGCATCGACAACCGGGCGGACGATCTGTCCGGCCAACTGCCTGTCGAAGATTCGGCCTTCATGCAACGCCTGTTGACCCTGCGCGATCAAACGACTGCCGACGTGGTTTTCGCCGACGCGCTGGAAGCCCAACTAAAAGCCGCCGCCCACTCATCGTTCAGGAACCGACCCCAATCCGTGAATCGAGGATCGAACTACGGAAAAGACCGTAGAGGCCGATTGGTCTACACGATGGCAACCTTTGCCGCCGCGCTGGTGATCGTGGCCTTCGCCGTGCTGACCGTGCCGTCGCTGCGGAGTCTGACGCAAAATGTCTACAGTCAGATATTCGTGCAAAGTCCCCAGAGCGTGCCTGTGACCCAAACCGTCACCAGCCTGCCCACCGCGCCGCCGGAGCAGCATCCGTCGGGTTATGTGCTGGCAACCGCGCCCTTGAGCAGCGGCTTCCATGTCATGGGGCAGGTATTCCACGCCAATGATTTTGCGGTCAGCCTGCTCGAATCGGCCTTCACCTCGTACGTTAATCTTATGTCGTCGGTTTACAGTGAATCAGGTTCATCATCGTAAGAGTGAAAGGAAATCAACATGTTTAAGTGGATTACTCGGATTAGCGCAGTGCTGATCCTCTGTCTCAGCAGCGTCGCCGTATTCGCGCAGGACGCGACTGCCGAAGCAACGGCAGAAGCCACCGCCGCCCCCGTATTCTGCGGCGATCTGGCGCAGGATGACTGTGCGCTGTTGCAAAAATCAGCCGATGCGATGAAAAGTCTGTCGTCGGCCAGCTTCAACTTCGGCCTCAAAGTCGCCTTTAGCGATGCCAAGACGGCTGAGCCGCAAACCCTGAGCATCGAAGGCAAGGGATCATTCGCCGGACTGCCCGCCAATCTGATGGACATGCATACCATGTCTGGCATGACCGATCCAGCAGCCATGTTCAGCGCGATGGGCGACGCGATCAAGAATTTTAAAGGCGATGTGACGGTGGCGATCAACATACCGCCTGTGCTGCTGGAACATATGCCCAGCGACACGAAAGTCAAATTACCCGACACCATCAACCTGGAACTGCGTCTGGTGGATGGCATCGGTTACATCAACACCGATACACTCAAACCCCTGCTGGACAGCATGGATATGGGCAGCAAAATGCCAAAAAATCTGAAAGGGTGGATTGGGATTGATGTGATCCAGTTTATCACCCAGATGATGAAATCCAACCCAGGCATGATGAGCCAGATGAGCGGGGGAATGATGAACTCGAACACCAGCGCGATGATGGGCGATCCGGCAGCCTTTATGAGCGCGGTAAAAATCGAACGCGGCGCGGATAAAGATGGCGTGGCGACCTTCACCGCAACCCTGGATTTCGCGAAATTGGCCGCCGACCCGGCCTTCGCCGACATGATCCGCAAGCAGACCGAAAAACAGGGCAAAACCGTAACTGATGAAGAATTGCAGGCGGGTTTGGACGAAATCGCCAAAGCGGGCGACGCCATTCAGTTCACGGCCACCGAAATGATTGAGATTGAAACCGGCTATATTCAGAATGTATCGCTGAGTATCGCCCTGGATGGCTCAAAACTGCCGCATGACATGGCAGCTAACACATCGAGCGATAGCGAGTCAACCGATATGACGAGCGCTACCGTCAACGTGAGCGCGACGGTCAGCCTCGCCGACTTCAACAACGCGCCAGAAATCACCGCGCCGGAAGACGCGACGATCATTCCGCCCGCCTTTCTGGCGCAAATGAGTAAAGGCATGATGGGCAGCATGGGTGGTATGATGGGTGGATCAGCAAACAGTGACGCCACACCGGAAGTAACCCCCGAATCGACCCCCAGCAGCTAGTTTATACGTAGGAACGAAAAGGGACGCAGCGTGTCTGCGTCCCAACAAATCCCGAATTTTGTAAGGACGAGATACATCTCGTTCGTTTGTTTTCAGGGCGGCTCTTTAACCAGATTATTTTTTACGTCCGCCTTTGAGCGTATCCTGAAACGCTTTGAGCGCATCCCAATCACCTTTGGCAGCCAGCGCGGCCTGCTCCGCCCAAGTCGGCACGCTGGGCGCAAAGCGCATCCCAGCAGCTTCGATGGCGGCATTAATTTGCACTTCAGTCGCCTGCGATAATTTAGCGAAGGACTCCAGCCCACCCGCCACCAGTGCGGAGGCCATCTTAGGGCCGATGCCTTCAATCACCGTTAAGTCGTCCGGCTTGGTGGTCTCAGCCTTAGCTTTAGGAGCAGCCGATTTTGCCTTCGCTTTCTTCGGTGCGGGCGGCGGTGTCGGAAGTTGGTCTTCGGAGTGCGAAGGCGCTGGCCCACCCGCAATTTCATCCACTTCTTCGGGTTTGCCGCTCGCCCCGGTATCCATAATATTTTCGACGATACCCGTTTCGGCTTCTTTCGCTTCCGCTGAGTCCATCGTGGCTGCGCTTGCCATCTCATCCGAGCGTGCCTGTGTACCTGTGACGGCTTCCGATCCATCCGCCGAGGAATCTTTTGCAGGTGCTTGAACGGGTTTGGGCGCAGGCGGTGGTGTCGGGACTGAGGCCTCAGCCTTTGCAGGTGCAGGCGTTGTCACCAGCGGCTTGGCCTTTGGCGGTGAAGTCCGGGGATGATCCTGGGAGCGCGAGTCAACCGGCCCCCCGGCAATTTCATCGACTTCTTCAAAGGTTCCCATTGCGCCGACATCCATGATATTTTCTACCATGTCTTTGACCGAGCGGGCTTCCTGGGTATCGGTGGTCGAGGCACTCGCCATACCGTCGGAGCGCACATCCGTATCGCGGATTTCCGAGTAAGCTTGCACGATTTCCTGATGGTCAAGTTCAGCCTGAGAAGGAGCGTCGGCTGCCGGTGCAATAGACGCTGTGCGCGCAGTAACGGAAGCAGCAACCTGACGAAAGCCATCCAACGACGACTGACCCGGTTCGACCAGGGGTTCATCGTCGGCTGTATCCGCCCGCGCCGCGT
The DNA here is from genome assembly GCA_039933955.1 of Chloroflexota bacterium. Lineage (GTDB taxonomy): Bacteria > Chloroflexota > Anaerolineae > Aggregatilineales > Phototrophicaceae > CFX2. The sequence goes on along the minus strand of JBDTNB010000022.1, from coordinate 59,408 downwards.
TCCAGTCCCAGACATACAGCAGGAGCGCCACCAGGATCAGCGCCACCGCCAGCCACCAATCACCGAGCGGGGCGCTCTGTGCAACGCGATCCATTGCGACAAACACGGCTGCAACAACCAAAATGATGCTAATCAACGATCTGACGGAGCGATCCATGATGACCCCCAAACCATTTCATAACTGCTTAAAGAAATCATTATAACGAATCGCGGCGAAAAGGGGAAAATTAATCGGGTGTTAGGGTTTATTTAAGACTCGTGCGCAGCGATTGACCGACGCTCGGTGGCGAGCGATACTCAGGATACGATTTTGAAAATCTCTAACCCCTCTCCGTCAAAATAGCTTTCATAGGATGTCAAACGTGGTTAGCGCCGTCCTCCCTAACACAGATCGAATGAAAATTTCACCCTTTACTGCGGGATCGCTGGGACAAATTGCTGCTGCACAGGGTCATCGGAGTTGGATTCGCAGCATCATCTTTTCGCATGACGGACGGTTACTGGCATCCGCTTCCAACGACCATACGATTATGTTGTGGGATATGCGCAGCGCTGTGCCAGAGCCGCTGGTCACGTTAGCAGGACATGACTCCTCCATCTGGGGAATCGCCTTCTCACCTGACGATACCCTGCTGGCCTCCTGTGGCAACGATCAGTGCGTGCGGCTGTGGGAGATCGCCAGCGAACCCTATGAACTGCTGTGCCTGTCCGACCATACCGAGGCCGTCTACAGTGTGGCTTTTTCGCCCGACGGACGATTGCTGGCTTCGGCTTCACACGACCATAATGTTCGTACCCGCGACATCAGCAATTTGCGGCAAACGGGTCGCATGGGCGCAAGCATCAAGTTTTCGCACATCAGCCATGTTTACAGCGTCGCATTTTCTCCAGACACGACGCTCATGGCAACCGGTTCCCGCGATGGCGTGGTGCGCTTGTGGGATGTGAGCTGGAATGACCTGCGCCAACTGCAAGACCAGCGTCCTAGCGGATTGATGGGTCACAATGGCTGGGTCAATGCCGTCGCCTTTTCGCCCGATGGGAAATGGGTAGCATCGGCCTCCAATGACCGGACAGTGCGCGTCTGGGACATCTGGAACTTAAGCGAAATGACCGTCCTGTCGGGGCATCCCGAAGCTGTAACGGCGCTGGCCTTCTCGCCCGATGGAAAACTGCTGGCCTCGGCCTGCAAAGATGGAACCACCCACCTGTGGGATGCGGTGCATGGGCAGGCATTGGGCACACTGCCGAGCACGGGTTCCGCCGTAAACAGTGTTAGCTTTTCGCCCGATAGTCTTTTGCTAGCAACCGCAGGCGGCGACGGCGAAATTCGGCTGTGGGGTGTCGCATAAAATCGGGCGACCCGCCCAGGCATTATCCCCACCCCCTAACCCCCTCCACACTTCGTAGAGTGGGGGAACAAATCAAGAATCAGGTCGCAAAGTTCAGGCAGATTAGATCATCGCGACCAACGCCAACAGGAGACTCAGGGTCGCGCAGATGACAATGCCTTTGAGAAAGTTTTTCAGGTGCATTGACCAGTTGCGGTTGAGATATTCCATGCCTTCCGTGCCGGGAATCGTGGCAAAGGTTGGGTACATTAAGGTCAGCACGAGCAGATTAAGAATAAGCGCGTCGAACAGATTGGCGAACTGCAAGATCGCAAAAACATTGAGGTAAGCACTGAAGAACGAAATCGAGCCACCGTTCGCCATGCGCAGCAAATAGGTTGCGTAGGCGGGCGTGCCCAGCATCAGCAGCAGCAATGGGATTGCAACAAATTTCTGCATTTGTTTTTCGCGCGGTGTCCAGGGCGGGACTTTAGCGCGTATTTCCGGCGGATAATCTTGCAGCCACAAACGTGGATTGATATACAGTGAACTGAGGACGAGGATGCCCACCACCAGGCACAACAGCGCGCTGGCGATAAGAACGTGTTAAAGTGAGAAAACGGTCATGACGAACTCCGTATTTAAATAAATATACAAATTATTTTAGTCTAACCTAATTAAATTTGCAATCAGTCTTTAGTCGGAGATGAATTCGATAGCGGAGAGGCGTATCTCGTCTCAACATTAAAATAACTGGCGCGGATGCAAATGGGTCTCAACCGATTTTCAGGAAGATGTAATACAATAGGAGCGTCAAAGGACTATACAGAAATGGTGAATCGACATCCGACTGCCGATTTGCAAAACCAAATTTGAGGTTCGCAGCACATGAGCAATGCCCCTATTCAGGATACTTTCCACAGACCGTTACGCGACCTGCGCATCTCGGTCACTGACCGCTGCAACTTCCGCTGCACTTACTGTATGCCTGCCGAAATTTTCCACGAACGCTATCAGTTTTTGCCCAAAAAGGAAATTTTGTCGTTCGAGGAAATGACACGGCTAACGCGCATCATTGTGCGGCTGGGCGCGGTGAAAGTGCGGCTGACGGGCGGCGAACCGCTGGTGCGGGAACAAATCGAATCGCTGGTCGGAATGCTGGCGGACATTGATGGCGTGGACGATCTGACGATGACCACCAACGGCTATCTGCTGCCGCAAAAAGCCCAGGCCTTGAAAAACGCCGGTCTGGAACGGATCACCGTCAGCCTGGACTCGCTGGATGAAACCGTATTCCAGCGTTTGAACGGCGGGCGTTCGAGCGTTCAAAAGGTGCTGGAGGGCATCGAGGCCGCCGAAAAAGCCGGATTAGCGCCCATCAAAATCAATGCGGTGGTGCAGCGCGGCGTGAACGACCATACAATTGTCGATCTCGCACGCTGGGCAAAAGACAAAGGTTATATCCTGCGCTTCATCGAATACATGGACGTGGGCAATATGAACGGCTGGAAACTGGATGAAGTCGTCCCGGCCAAAGAAATTGTCGAAAAAATTCATGCGGTGATGCCGCTGGAACCGATTGGACGCGGTTATAAAAGCGAGGTTGCGCTGCGCTACCGTTATACAGATGGCGCTGGTGAAATCGGGCTGATCGCCTCGGTGACGATGCCGTTTTGCGGAGCCTGTTCGCGGATGCGATTGTCGCCGGAAGGCTCGATTTATACCTGTCTGTTCGCGACGCAGGGGACAGATTTACGCGGGCCGCTGCGCGCGGGCGCATCCGACGATGAACTGGAACAGATCATCCGGAATACATGGGGCGCACGCATTGACCGCTATTCCGAGGAACGGTCAGCATTGACGACCCCGCGCGACCCAAAAGTCGAGATGTATCACATCGGGGGGTAAGCACAACCTCACCCCCCAGCCCCCTCTCCACACATGGCGAGGGGGAGCAAAAGCAATTCTCCAAATAGATTGAAAATTGAAATCGGTTATTCGTCACCGGGGAGGCCGAAGCGGAAGACGCGCCTGCGGGCATCCATCGCCGTGCCCAGCTCCGTTTCGCTGCGCGGACGCCAGGTCATATGAATATCCTTGACGAAGCTGGATAACAATTCAAAGGATAGTGCCTGAAAATCGGTATCTTCGATGGTGGCGGCCTGTTTCGGCCAGCCAAATCCCCAGGCAAACCACGAGCCATTGGTGAAAATCAGGAAATCAAAGAAGGATGTGGCTTCTGATTCACTGCCGATAAAGACCGCGATGCGCCCGCACAATTCTTTGAAAGCCGCGCCAGGAATCTGTGCCTCGTCGCGTATACTCGGCCACGCCGTGCCCACCAGTGGAACAAAAATCACGTTCCAGTCTTCTATTGGGATTTGCAACGCGCGCCGCCCACCGCCCGCCGGATGTTCCAGGTAGCGCGGCTCACCCAGTTCAGTCAGGCCGCGTTCCTGACATTCATAAACGGCCTGATGCAGCGCGCTGAACAAGGCATCGGCAAAATCGCTGGTCTGCTGGTCGAGGTACGCACGCTGCTCTCGGCGTTGCAGCAGGATGCGCTCCAGGGTTTTGTAGGCTTTTTCGCTTTGTTTTGAGTCGGGATGGGGGGTGTATTCAACCATCTTTACTTCTTCTATCGCATCATTAAACGAGACACATTAAATATTATTACATCCTGACGGGCGGAGCAAACCCCCGGAAGTCCTAGTTAGTCGATAACTGCCAGTCGCTAGCCTTTCGTCAAAAGACAAATATAGTCTATCGAATGAGAAAAAATCGCTTATCCGGTTGAATACATGGCAGATTGTTGCTGAACCTTTTTGGTAAAGCACTCAACTTGAGTATTGAAAGCCAATACTAATAATCGCCTGTACTTATCGTTTGACTAAAGACCTAAACCGGCTGCTCGATTTCCTGGAGGCGGAGTGCGACGCTGAAGCAAGTGCCTTTATCGACCTCGCTTTCGACGCGCAGATGACCGCCGTGCATTTCGATAATTTCTTTGGAGATACTTAAGCCGAGACCGACACCCGTTGTGGTCTGATTGGCCTGATAGAAGGGCTGGAAAATATGGGGTAGGTGTTCCGCCGCGATACCGATGCCCGTATCCGATACCTGAATGACCGCAAAATCCGATTCATCTCCGACGCCGCGTGTGAGCTTCACCCGCACCGCACCGCCTGCCGGGGTGTAATTGATCGCGTTGACGATCAAGTTGCTGACAACCTGATTGATGCGTCCGGGGTCTGCCAAAACCACCAGGGATTCCAGTGGCACATCGAGTGTAAGGGTGAGATTCTTTTTCTCGGCCTCAGGCTGCTGAATAACGACCATATCAGCAATAAATTGTTCTAAATCCAGGCGTTCGCGGTGCAGTTGAACCACACCGCGCTCGATACGCGACAGGTCAAGCAGGTATTCAGCCAGATTTTTCATGTGGTCGGTCACCTGCTCCAAAATTTGCAGATGCACGTCCATGCGTTCCGGTTGTTTGCGCGCCAGATACAAGCGGGTTTTGAGGTTGGTGATGGGCGTGCGCAGTTCGTGGGCGGCATTGCTGATAAACCGCTCTTTTTGCGCCTCTAACACTTTTTCCTGGCTGATATCGCGGAAAATCGTCACTGCGCCAATCGCATTGCCATCAGCGGCGCGGACAAGCGTGCTGACCGTGCTCGATGGAAATTCTGTGCCGTCTTTGCGGCGGATAATCTGCTCCCCTTTCCACCTGCCCGTTGTGACCAGGGTATGCCACCACTCATGCAAAAATGTCTGATATTCCTCAGGCGTTTGCTGCTGCATCCGCAGCAAATTGGGATGCCATTCCTCCGGGGTATACCCGACCATCTCCAGTAATGCCTGATTAATATAGCGGTAGCGTTCGGGAACCGTGTCCACATTCTCTAAAGTGAGCGGTTCGGTGAAGATGACACCGGTCAAGCCATCACCTGTGCCGTCCAGGATAGCCTGCAATTGCGCACGCTGATTTTCGACCTCGGCGGTTCGCTCTTTGACAACATCTTCAAGCTGGCTGGCATAGCGCCGCGCCTCATCATACAAGCGGGCATTACGGATCGCGATGGCAACCTGGGACGCAAAAGTTTCAAGCGCGTGGGCGTGGTTGGGTTCAAAGGCATACGGTTCGGCGCTGTCAACGTTAAGAAAACCAATCACTTCACCCTCAATTTTAATTGGAGCGCTGACGTGTGAGCCGATCCACCAGGTGATGTCATCCGTCACCCAGCCGCGAAAAGTGGTGACATCGGGGATCGCCAGCGCGCGTCCGGTTTCAACCAACCAATGCAGATTGACAGTTGTGGCTACCGGATAGCGCACGTCGGTTAACGAGCCATCGCTAATGCCCAATGCTTCGTACCCCCGCGCACGGACAATGCGAGCAAAGTCATTCTCGACCAGCATCACATTCGAGGTATTTGAGGGGATGACCCGTTCCATCTGGATCAAAATCTGATCGAGAATACGATCCTGATTTAAGTCGCCATTCAGCGCTGCCGCTGTATCGCGCAGCGCTTCGGCAAGAATGCGCTGCTGATGTTCCGAAAATTCGATGCGCATCCGTTCCTGAACTTCAGCTTCGATGCGTTCAACATACTGGGCATTAGCAATTGCGAGGCCAATAGACTTCCCGGCAGCCGCCAATGTTTCACGCTCCTGTTCGGTCAGGATGCGATCATTGTGGAGCGGCAAGGAGACCGTTCCAATCACATTACCCTGAGATAACAACGGGATGACAACCAGGTGAGTGACTTCATGGGCGATTAGGTCATCACGCAGTTGGGGATGCAGCCGCAATTCCCGCGAGAGATGGTCACTGATAATCAACTGGCGGGTAGCGACGGCCTCTCCACTTAATGTGCCGCGCAGGGGTGTCATGGCAGTCAACTGATAAGCAACACTGGATAATTCACGCGCGGAAAAGCGCTTCAAAAATTCACCGGACTCATCCACGAGCTGTAAAGTCGCCGCGCTCACATGGAAATAGCCCAGCACAGCATCCAGTGCATTTTCAATCACCGTGCGTAGATCAAGGGATTCGTAGACGACATCGGCAATCGTATTGAGGGTTTGCAGCGATTCGCTCTTGGCGCGAATGACATCCCCGTATTGGTTCAACGCCTTCTCGGCCTGCTTCTTGTCGGTGAGGTCAATGATAATCCCTTCATATACCAGGATATTCCCGTCGGCGTCACGGATTGCGCGGCTGCTGACATTTACGGGTATGGGATTACCTGACTTAGATTTGAGTTCGATCTCATAGCTCTGTGTGTCGCCCGCGAGGTCAGAGTGTCTACGCAGATCTTCACGCTCTTCCCGGCGCATATACAACTCATCCGGGATATTGAGCGCCAGGACTTCGTCAATACTCTCATAACCCAACAGCCGTACCAATCCCTGGTTGACGAATACGAATTGTCCCGCAGCGGTACTGCGAAATACGCCTTCGGAAGTTTGCTCAAAAATGGAGCGATACCATTCATCGCGCTGGCGCAGTTGATGGAGTTCGGCCTGTTCGAGCAGGCGGCGCATTCGCAGTGATAGCAGTCCCCAGCGAATAGGACGCACAATAATGTCGGTTGTGCCGTCGGCAAAGGCCGCGTCAATGGCGTTACTTTCATCGACGATGATCGTAAAGATGGGCGTAAGCGGATGTTCAGTGTGAAGTGCTGCGACCAAACTATCGCCTTCGGGGGGTTGGAGACGGTCATCGAGCAAAATACAATCGGGGTTGACCTCTTTCGCCAGCAGGAGACAGGTCGGGGCGTTATGGGCTTCGACCAGCGTTAATCCATCGTCCATGAGGCGCTGGCGCAGCGTAGTCAAAATTTCCTGATCTGCAACCGCCACGAGGATGACAGGCATATCCGAACAAACCCTACTGTAAGTGGAACATGAGGCTCCCAACTATTATATGCCGGAATTGTTACGGGGATAACAATGAAAATGATGAAGATGGTTTCAATTTTTCGGAGAAAGTTACGCAATCCTGCTCATCTGCCGGACAATGGATTCCAAAAATTACAAACGCGATTCCACCGCTGACCATGCTGGACAATCACAAACAGGGGATTATCCCGGTCAGGATAATCCCCCAAAAAGTCTATCAAATCAGGGGAGCTTGTTGCCCGCCGCCAGATAAATTTCGTACCATTCCTCGCGGGTGAGGGTAATGTCCGAAGCCTTGCAAATATCCTTCAACCGATCCGCGTTAGTCGTGCCGACAATCGGCTGCATCTTGGCCGGATGACGCAGCAGCCATGCAATCGCAATCGCGGTATTGGCGACCCCTTTGGCGGCGGCAATTTTGTCGATGGTTTGGTTGAGTTCCGGGAATTTATCGTTGTCCAGGAAAACCCCCTCAAAAAAGCCAAATTGGAACGGCGACCAGGGTTGAATCGTGATGTCATTCAGGCGGCAGTAATCCAAAATGCTGCCGTCGCGGTCAATGGAATGATTAATTTCCATGTTCACGTTGATCCCGGCGTTAATCATACCGGTGTTGGTGATGCTCAACTGAAGCTGGTTGAAGGCGATTTTCTGTTTGACAAATTTGGTCAACAACTCAATCTGCATCGGATTTTGATTGCTGACGCCGAAATATTTAACCTTGCCCGTATTTTCCAGAAGCGTGAAGGCTTCGGCGACTTCTTCCGGTTCCACCAGGGCGTCCGGGCGATGCAGCAGCAGCACATCCAGGTAATCGGTTCGCAGACGTTTCAGGCTGCCATCCACAGCTTCCAAAATATGCTCTTTGGAAAAGTCGAAAGACCCTTTGCGGATGCCACATTTGGTCTGGATGTGCATGGTTGCGCGCAAGGTGGGGTTCATGTCCAGCGCTTCGGCAAATTTTGCTTCGGATTGTCCCCCGCCATAGACATCCGCATGGTCAAAAAAGGTCACGCCTGCGTCCAGCGCGGTATGGATCAAGTTGGCGATTTCCGGGTTGGTCATCCCGGAGATACGCATACAACCCAGGGATATTTCGGACACGTCGAGGTCAGTGCCAACAACATGAATACTTTTCATCTCAAAAGTGCTCCTATAGAAATATTTTCAGGCGGAATTATACCCTGTGGACGCGGCACGGCCTCAAGACCAATTGACCGGGACGCCAATTGGTTTACGGCCTCGACGCGAGAAGTTGAGGGTTTTCTGGAATAAAAAAGGGAGCGGTTGCTCCCTCAAATGTGTCGTTCATTATCCATGCCGCCGCATGAAACGTCCCATACGTTCGAGGGCGATTTCGATGCTGTCGCGGCTGGTGGCATAACAGGCGCGGATATGCCCTGCCCCGCTGCGACCAAAAGCGCTCCCCGGCACGACGGCGACTTTTTCTTCATACAACAGCCGTTCGCAAAATTCTTCGTCAGTCATGCCACTGGCAGCGATGCTGGGGAAGGCATAGAACGCGCCGCGTGGTTCAAAGCAGGTCATGCCGAGGCTGTTGAAGCCATCGACAATCAGGCGGCGACGGGCGTTATATTCGGTGTTCATCACGCGCACATCATCTTCGCCATGTGAAAGGGCTTCGAGGGCAGCGACCTGACCAATAGTTGAGGCTGACATAATCAAATACTGGTGCAGTTTGCGGATCGCATCCATGATTTCCGGCGACGCGCTGACATAACCGATGCGCCAACCGGTCATGGCGAAGGATTTGCTCATGCCACTCATAAGGATGGTGCGGTCATACATCCCCGGCAGCGAGGCAAAATTAGTATGCTCGACACCGTAGACGAGACGTTCGTAAATTTCGTCGGACAGCACCACGAGGTCGTATTTTTCGGCAATGTCGGCGATTTCCTGCATCCGTTCGCGGGTCAGAACCGCGCCGGTTGGGTTGTTGGGATAGTTAAACAGGATAGCTTTGGTGCGCGGCGTGATGGCGGCTTCGAGCATCGCGCCTGTGACCTGAAATTGATCCTGGACGAAGGTGTCTACCGGGACGGCTACACCACCCGCCATTTCGACAGCAGCGGCGTTGGCAACAAAACAGGGTTCAGGAATCAGCACTTCATCACCGGGATCAAGAATGGCCTTGAGTGCCAACCACATCGCCTCGCTCACGCCAACGGTCACGATAATCTGGTCGTCGGGGTTGTAATGCACCCCGTACAAGCGCTCGATATAGGCTGAAATGGCGCGGCGCAGTTCAATCGTGCCGGAATTCGATGTGTAAGCCGTGTCACCGAGATTGAGCGATTCGATGCCTTTGTCGATAATGTGACGGGGCGTGACGAAATCCGGTTCGCCGATGCCGAGCGTCACCACATCTTCCATCGTGGCGGCGATGTCGAAATAGCGGCGGATGCCGGAGGGGCGTAAATTCTGTACGCTTTGGGAGATGTAATTCCGTGTTGGGGTTTGAACCATGCTATCACCAATTAATTTCTACATTGTTGGGGGTTCGCAACAAACCCCTACTGTCCACACATTTCGCAATAGTATAGTGGGAAGCGGACGCGGGGGCGTAGGGCAGACATCACCAACTTGTCAGCAAATTTTGGACAGTGTGTACAAAGGTGATAGGGTTCTTGTGGGCAGGAATCGACAAGATTTGCTTATAATATGTCGAGGCACTGATGGCAAGAGGTCTGTATGAGCATTGCAACTTTCCGGATCAAATACCCACGTCCGAAAAAATTATCTGACCCATATCACGATTTTACCCCAGACATGCTAGAGGAGATTCTCGCTATCCCGGATGACAAACTCAAAGGGTATCACTTTCTCCAAATACTTGGCCCTACTCTGCCAGCAGGAACTTATGAGGAGAGCGTTTATTTCTTGCCCGGTGCTTTCCGCTATTTAATCACGGACGACGAATATGCTCCGACACTGATTAACCCTATTGTCGAATTTATTTCGAAAAACGCCGAGCGACTTGCAAAGGATAAGATTCTCGATGCCGCACGCGAATGCATCCATGAAGCTTTTGATTACTGGACAAACCAATTTGTGGTCGTTCATAGGCGCGCTCCAAGCATCAATAAAGTAAAGCGACTTGGATACAGTGATTACGCAAAAAATTTCGGTGCTGTTTGGATAATGATTGTTGAACTGCTGAAATATGGCACAGATGACGATATTGCCGAGGATTTTGTGCAAAGCCTAAGCGATAACACATCAAATCCAATCAAAGCGGCATGGTATTTAACATGTGCATCTTACAGTCGAGATCTTTATCGACAGCATCGTACTCGCCGCGAACTCAACAGTAACCGGATATTACAGCTTATCCAGGATAAAGAGCGTTTGAAGAAAGCCGCAGAATTAGTTCGCGAGAAGCTGGTTCCCGGCGAAAAATCGCCGACTTTTTGGCGCGATGTGTTCAATAACCTGGGCGTATGACGAACAATATCCTGTCATGTCTCTACGAAATAAGCCTCGCGATGACGAAGGCGGCAGCGGCGGCGAGGCCACCGACGAGGGCGGTTTGCAGTGCGCCGCGCAGGGGATGAATCCCGGTCAGGCGGCCTTTGACGTAGCCGAAAATCACCAGCGCCACCAGAGTCGCGATGATCGAAGCGATCTGCGCGGTGGGGATATTCGAGAACAAAATGTAGGGCGAAAGTGGGATGAAGCCACCTGCCGCATACGACAAGGCAATGGTGAGCGCGCTGGTGCGGGCGCGTTTGGGATCGGGCTTTTCCAGACCCAACTCGAAGCGCATCATGAAGTCAATCCAGGCGTCCGGTCTGGCGGCCAAAGCTTTCACCAGCGGTTCACTCTGCTCGGCAGTCAGGCCGTATTCGACGAAGATTTGCTTCATTTCCAGCATTTCAGCATCGGGCATGGTGACAGTTTCGGCTTGTTCGCGGCGGCGTTCGTTGTCGTAGTGGTCGATGTCACTGTGGGCAGCCAGATAACCACCCAACCCCATCGAGATTGACCCGGCGACAATTTCCGCCAACCCTGCTGTGACAACCACCGCCGTCGTCGCGTTGGCCGTTCCCGAAAGCCCTGCTGCCAACGCAAAAGGAACCGTCAGACCGTCGGACATACCAATAATAATGTCGCGGATGGTATCGCTGGCGGTGAAATGCTTTTCGATATGGGGCGTCTGCGGCATCGGTCAATCCTTTCCGGCTGAACAATGGATAGGAACGAGGCGATCATAGCGCGCAATCCGAATACTGTCACGGCGGAATGTCATTCAGAAAATCACACAAACATCGCGCCGTACCCGACAGCAATTCCTCTAATACATCTCTTGCCGAAAATGGGTTACAGTCTCAGCTAGATTCTCCAAAATCCATATCGAACTATAAACGTAATGTTCGCGGGCGCATAACAGACAATATCAGCAGCGAAATTTATTATTGAGGAAAAATCAAATGCCATTACCAGCATTATCGGATTGGGGACACACCCGCATCGGGCTGCATCAAGCGGCACAGGTCATCGGTGCGATCCGCAAATTGGACGCCGCGCCGCTGCCGAATTATTTACACTACGCGCTGGAAGTCGTACCGGAGGGCTTGACCAGCGGAAAACTCGCGCCGTCGATAGGTGGTGAGCTGCTGTTGGATTATCGCAACGCAGCGGTGGTTTATACCTGCCCGGAAGGAACCGTCAGCAGCATCCCGATCCCGGCGCACACCCAAACGACACTCACTGACGCCGTATTGGAAGCGATGGCAAAAGCGGGTCATCCCGCCAACCCGGATCGCAGCAAAATCAGCGGGACGGACAGCCTGCGCGTTCATCCGGGCATGGCTGAAGAATATCTTGAAGCATCCTACAGTATCTATACCGCATTGGCGCGTTTCAAGGCGCGGTTGTTCGGGCAGATGAGCCGGATCGTGGTGTGGCCGCATGGCTTCGACCAATCCTTCCTGTGGTTCGCGCGCGGGTTCAATGAAGAAAAAGACCCGCACATGAACTTTGGCTTCTCCCCTGGCAGCCCCGGTTTTGAGCGGCCTTACATCTATGCCTTCGCACATCCACTGCCTCCCGGATTTTTCGAAATTCATTTACCGGCGGGTGCGCGCTGGCAAAAAGAAGGCTGGTCAGGTATCGTGATCGACTATGATACCCTCGCCGCCGAAGAACATATCGAAGCCGCGTTGGAACGGCATTTGCTGGACATCCATCGAGCAATCGCCCCGCTTCTGGTGTAAACTTAGATCAATAAAAATATCCTCTCCCTCGGACAGGGCAAGCCCTGTCCCTACACGCATAAATAGGGTGTGGGAGGGGTATAGTAGGTTAAGTAAGCGATATTGGGAGCGGCGACATGACCGGTATTTCGCCAGAAGTGACGACCTTATGCCTGCTTGCGCTAGGGGTCGGAATCATGATTTTGTTTGCAGGATTCATACTCGTCCGGTTGATGAAAGGCAGCATCTTCGGCCTGGGCATGATGGCAATGAAGATGATTAGCGAACCGAAGGATGAAGAAGGCAATATCCCCTTGTCTGTGGTTCAGCATCATAATGCTCAGGAACTGCGGGCGCAGGCGCAGGCTATCGACTTTGATGCGGCGGTTGCCAAACACCGTCAGGATGGGCAGGCGCAGGCCGTGCCACCACCCGGCACAATATACCCGAATGCCCCGACTATGCAGCCACCCCCTCCACAAGTCCAGGGATTCCCGCCGCCCAAACCTCCCCAGCGGGATGATGGCACGCTCCGCTAGTTCCAGCCGATAGGAGTACACGTCATATGCAAGACCCCGCATTAGCAGTCATTGCCATCTGCGGTTTTTCGGTTATCTGTATTGGTCTGATTGTGATCGTCGGTTTCCTGGTATTCCGCTTCACCGGACGCAGCATTGGAGGACTCTTAGGTGGCGGTGGGATTCCCGGAGTCATCAATTCCATATCGGGCGCAAACGATCCGGACGAAGACGAAGCGCTCATCAACAGCCGCAGACGGCGATCACCGGGCACTAATTTACGCGCGCAGGCACAATCGCTGGATTTTGACTCGGCAGTTGCCAAGTACAAAAATCAACCGTTGGGTTCATCGCCCACGACGACCCCTACCAACAGCCCATTCCCCCCTGCGCAGCCCACGCTTGATGATAGCAGCGCATTGGATGTCGAATCCCGGCGCAAGCGCAAACGCCGCCGTCATAGTGGCGAAGATGAAGAAGGCGACGAGATGTTCGAACACTTTTTGGATGAAGGCGATTAACTACAATCCTTTAGCCCACTGCGCGAGGGTCGATTGAATCGCCTCGCGCAGGGCTAAGCGCTTATCCGACGTATAAACCGTATTCGACAGATGATTGTCGGTGGGCGGTGCGCCATCCCCACGATAATACAAATCAAAGCCGCGCTTGATCTCACGATGATATGATTCAGGATTAAAAACCGGCGAGTCAAATTCCAGGGTCTTGGTGGCGACCAATAAATGCGCCTCGTCCCCAGCGTCCAGCGCCCAGATGCCCAAAATATTCAGCGTGCGATAGTGATGATAACCACGCGGTTTGTACCAGATCAGCGCCGCCGCCCAGTCACGGGTTGAGTCGCCGTCGGGGAGATGACCGCGTATGGCTTTCGGCCCATAAATGCTGATCGTATGCAGGCGTTTTTTGCGCATGTCTTCCAGGAAGCCCATCGCGTTCAGACCATCTAAAATGCCCGCCAGCTTCATCTGCTGCGGCGTTTTGGCGCTGGTCTGGCGGCGCGACTCGATGCGGCGCAGAATTTCCTCGTAACGGGCTTCATGATCTTCGGTATTCGACATCAGCTTGACTGCCTATATCATAGAACATATGCCCTGATTATAGCGCGAGAATTTTCAAGACACACACAACACACCTTGATTGCTAGTTGCTTATTGTTACCCCCTCTCCCCCGAATTCAAGGGAGACGGGCTAAAAATCGCACGGCGTTTTGTTCCCTCCCTGAATTCGGGGAGGGCTAAGGGGGTCAATAAAGGCAAAATCTCTGACTAGCAATCACGGTAACATGTATTGGGCGTCAACCTGTGGTTGGGCACGGCGTAGAAATATCTTGAAGGATGGCGTGGGGACGATGAAATGAGGAGCGGCGAGGTCAGTGGATGATGTGCAGCGCCTCACACACAGTTTCCGCGAAAACATCCATATCAAAGGGTTTGGTGATGTAACGGAAAACACGTCCTTGCAGTTTGCCGATGAGTTTGTTGGCCGGGTCATCAAAAGCAGTGAGCACAATGACCGGGAAATGGGTGTCCGGGTAGCGCTCTTTGACGTGCTCCAAGACTTCCCAACCGTTCATCCCCGGCATCCCAATATCCAGCAGGAGAATGTCCGGAACCTGCTCCGACAAAAATTCGAGCGCCAGGATGCCATTGAGGGCGTGATAGCTGTCCACCCCCAGATGAGTCAAGGTCATTTGCATCAATGCGGCGATATCCGGGGTATCTTCGGCAATGAGGGCAAAATAAGATTCTGTCATGGGGCATCACCTTCCAACATCCATGCATTTCGAAAATTATAGCTCGATAACGCCCATTAAACCGTAAAATGTAAGCTTTCTTTATAAAAAATTCATAGCCGCAGCCCGCGCAGGTGCAAACCTTGTCTCTGAAGTTAGAGGTGAACAAAGTTCGTGATGAATGCGAAGGCATATTGCAGACACAGCACGCTGTGTCTCTACAATGCGCAATCACGATTTATGGGATAGGCACAATGGGAATTAGGCGAACGACAGGCTAATCCGTAACACCTAATGCCTCATACACCGTTTTGAGTAGAAACGAAGGATCAAACGGTTTGACGATATAGCGGAAAACCCGGCTTTGCAGTTGACCAATGGTTTTATTGGTCTGGTCGTCAAAAGCCGAGAGGATAATCACCGGGAATTGTTTGTCAGGGTGCTGCTCATTCATAGCTTGCAGCGATTCCCAACCGTTCATACCCGGCATGGCGATATCCAGCAGCACCGCATCTGGCTTGCGTTCTTCAAGCATATTGAGCGCGGCAAAGCCATTGGGTGCATAGGCTGTTTGAATGCCTGCACGCTCCAGGGTGATTTGCATCACCCGCCCCATAGCTTCGTCGTCTTCGATAATGAGCACGAAATGGGCCACATCACACCTTTAGGGCTGCGGAAAATCACGAATATCAATATTATATGCTGATTTTGTCGCAAGCGGAATGGCGGCTAAGGGACACTTATGGATGTGTTCGCATTATTATTGCTGCCATCCGGGTCGCCCACGCCAGATGAAATCGATGCCGCATTGGGGATGGTCATGCCGCTGCCAGCGGGCGATACCACCACCGTGATCGACAGGTTGCCATTCTGACCGTTAATCAGATTGCCCAATGTCCAGATTCCAGTGGACGAATCATAGGTTCCGCCGGTACTGGATACATACGATACCTCGGTGGGCAGCGGCGAAACCAATTGCACGCTGGTGGCGGTATCCGGGCCGAGATTGCCATAAGTGATGTTGTATTGGATAGTGTCGCCAACATTGGGGTTCGGGTTGGAAACCGACATCGCCATGAACAGATTCGCGCTCGGCACAGGCGTATTGGTGCTGGTCGGAGTCGGCGTTGGTGTCGGGGTATTGGTCGGCGACGGCGTGAAAGTCGGCGTTCTTGTCGGTGTGGGTGTAGAGGTCGCAGTTGGGATAAAGGTACAGGTTGTAGCATAAGGCGCTAAATATGCGCCAGGAATCACGGCCTGTGGAATGCTTGGCCCCTGCCATGCAACAGACAAATTATCCAGGCCGCCGCCTTCCTTCTGGAGCGCGTCAATATAATAGCCCTGCCCCGCTGCCAGGGTTATCGGCGCGGACTGCTGGGCAGGATATTTCGTCCACTCATTAGGGTTGGAATACCCCGGCACGGTTGCAATCAGTGCGCGATTGGCCGGATTCATGTCGGTGCTCAACCACAACTCACCATTATCGTCGCTGGCAATCCAAAAAGTGTATGCGCCCGAAGTTGGCGGGTAAATATAGCCGCGCATCCGTGTGCCGTAATTATCTGCCCAGTTCTGCGGCGCATCAAAATTCGGGCGCAGGTCGCAGCCGTTGGGGCTGTTGGGGTAATTGGGCGAGCTGGTCAGCGCAGCAACTGCCGTGCTGCTGGAAAGCCCCAACCAATATTCACGATAGATGCTGCCCAAACCAAAGGGCGTGCTGTTCGCGGTTGGCGTCGGCGTGTTGGTGGGTGTATCGGTGTCAGTTGGCGTCAGCGTATCGGTAGGTGTGTCGGTGATTGTCGGCGTGTACGTGATGGGCGTAAACGTGAGGCTGGGTGTCAGCGTGGGCGTTTTGGTGTAGACCGGCGTGCGGGTTGGCCGGGGTGTAAAAGTGGGCATCGCCGTCGGAATCGGCACATATGGGATCGTCGGCGGCACATAGGCCGTCGGGAAGGGTGTCAACGTTGGAATAATTACCGGCGTCAAGGTCGGAACTTGTGTTGGAGATGGAGTCGCTGTTGCGGTTGTGACCAGCGCGGTCATGGTTCCAGCCGCCGTCGAGGTGAGCGCAGCACCAACGGTTTGTGTTGCCACCAAAGCTGTCGCAGTCGAGGCCGATCCAGGCGTTGCACTCACAGTTCCCGTGATGGTAGCGGTCAATGTACCGGTACTCATGGCGGGCGGTGTTTCAGACAATGTGCCCGTCACGCTAGGAGTCGCCGACACTGCCGGTGTTGCGCTCAGCGTGCCAGTGACCGTAGCGGTCAGTGTACCCGTGATCGTGGCAGGCGGTGTCTCGCTCAATGTGCCGGTCACGGTTGGGGTAGCACTCAAATCTGGCGTAGGGGTGGTGGTGATGGTCAGGGTTGCGGCAGCCGTTTGGGTCGCATCCGAGATCGAGGTCATGGTTGCAGCATCAACCGCCGCTTGCGTGGCATCGGCGGGCGCAAGCGTGTTGTTACCATTGTTTCCGTTATCGCCGCCTGCCGTCGGGACGGCAAAGGTCGCGGCAGCAGCGGTCAAAATCGCAATCTGTGTCGGGTCTTTTGGCCCATCGAAATTGGCGACGACGGGATTGACGGTGACAGGGATGAACGGCGTGTAGAACGAGTCCAGGGCGACTTCCGTTCCCATACGCGGATCAACTTTCTGAAACACCGTGTACGGCCATGCGCCATAATCTGCCGTCGCCATCGGGTTGATGGCAATTTCCAGCGAACAAGGTGGGTAGGCCAGCAGCGCGAATTGTGAGCAGGTGAAAATGATCGAGAAAAAAATGGGCAGCAGGCCGAGACTCAATAAACCATAATGGCGGTTTTTGATTTCAGATTGGGTGCGGCGCGAGATCAAAATCGCGCGGAAACCCAGCAGTACCAACCCGATGAAGAACAATCCCCCAGGGAGTGCCAGCGGGCGCAGATCACCCCATTGAAGCTGTCCGCCCACAGCATCGCCGCAGCGCCGCAATGCCTGCATGATGACCAGAATCAACGCGCCCAAAAACAGCACCACTGCCAGCAATGAAATGGGCAGTTGGCGTGGCTTTCTGGGCGGGGTCTGCGGTTGTTGCAGCGGCTCGTCGATCATCGGCTCACGAGTTGATATGGATCATTGCTCTCAATTATAGATGGGGGCGAGAGACATAACCGTTGAG
This sequence comes from Chloroflexota bacterium, assembly GCA_039933955.1. Lineage (GTDB taxonomy): Bacteria > Chloroflexota > Anaerolineae > Aggregatilineales > Phototrophicaceae > CFX2. The sequence continues at coordinate 41,532 of JBDTNB010000022.1, read as the reverse complement.
GTGTCATGAAATTACGGTTTGGATGAGTAGGTAAAAAGGAGGGTCTGAGACCCTCCCCTACAATTTCAGACGTGGCCGGTTAAGGGTGAACTGCCTTTGTATGAGTCACAGTGCTGAATAGCTTCAGAAGCAAATTACTGCGGCACAGACTGGGTATTCTGTAGTCCCTGGATAAGCTGCTGTTTTTCGGCGTCGCTCAGGCGGGCTTCGGGGTGCAGAATCTGATAATCTTTGGGCGGCATATTGCCAGCTTGAATCTGCTGCACCATTTCCTCAAAGACCCGTGAACGGCGGAATCCTTGCCCATTATTAAGTTCTGACAGGTTCAATTGTTGACGCGCCGCATGTACGTGAATGCTCGTGAGCCAGGATGAAGGTGCAATCGAGGCATACCAGGGCCATGTCGTCTCGTTACTGTGGCAGTTCATGCAGGCGCGTTCGACCAGGGCCTGGGTTTGCGGCGAGTCCCATTTGACGGTGCTTTGTACAGGTGGATTATCGCGCGAGACCGGCACAAGTTGAATCACCGCAAAGCCAACGATGGTGATCCCGACAAACGTCAGAACTACCGATCCCAATGGCGACCCCAAATTGGAGGCAGGAATCGCGGCTGAACCTGCCCCGCCGAGCGAGCGCAATGCAACCACTGCGCTTCCAACCTCGATGATCACGAAAATGGTCATCAGCACCGCGCCAATGGTATACAAACTGACCGTATTGGTTGATCCTCCTGGCCCACCAGCAGGGCCACCGCGATCACCGCCCGGAAATCCACCTTGTCCTTCACCAGGGCGTCCGCCCTGAAATCCGCCAGGTTCTCTGGTTGACTCTGGCGCGCCCGACTGCGGGTTCGCCGCGCCGACTTCAGCCGTTACCGCCGGGGGTGGCGCTGATGACACTTCCGGCGTGGTCGCGACTCCATTTTCAGCAGACGATTTGCCAGTGCCATTTTGTGCGCCTTGTCCGCCATTCTGCGCGCCTTGACCACTGGGCGGTTGGGCTGCGCCATTTTGTCCACCTTGTCCGCCACCATTTTGCGCACCCTGCCCTCCGGGACGCTGTCCGCCGCCGGGAGGCCCAAAAGACGCGGGCTTATTGGTCGAAACAATCGCGACACTCAACAGCAGCACTATTACCGCTATCACACTCACAGCGCTGGCCGCACCGGTTGCTAGCGTAGCTGACCGCAATGCTGACCCATCCAGATGGACGCGCGCCGCCGCAATCACCAGCGCAATCGTGGTCAAAACCGCGCCTATCGCAACCCAGGCGGTTGCAAACGTGACTCCACCGACACCCTGTAAATTGACCATGTTGCCGACTGTGCCGACCCCAATCAAGCCGGAAACGACACCTGCTAACGTGAACAGCAGCAGGTACAAGGGCAGCACATAGACAACTTTTTGGAACCATTTACCGGGTTGCAACGCGGCGCGAACGGCAACAATGAATCCGGCGGCAAAAAACCCGACAGCGCCGAGCAGGGCTGCATCCTGGGCGATGCTCCGAAAAGTCGTCAATCCTGGCGCATCGCGGTACAGGAAGTCAATCATGCCAGTTGCAAACGTAACACCGAAAAATGTGAGCAGCGCCAATGCGCCAAACAGCAGCGCGAGAGTCATTTGCGATTGGGATTTGGACATAACCTGTAGCCTTTAGTCCGTGTGCCAGAACGAAAGATAGGCCGACTTTTAACTTTCACAGTGATGGGCAGCGCCTACCGGAGAGAACGTAACGCCGAATCATGAGTAAATACTGAAAAAGGTCTGTGCATTTGCTCATCAACCTCAACTACATCCTGAATACACCAAAATGAGTTGCTTCTGTCGCTTGATTCAAACAGGCGCTCAAAGCCAATCCCAGCACGCGGCGGGTTTCAGCCGGATCAAGGATGCCATCATCCCACAGGCGCGCGCTGGAATAATACGGGCTGCCCTCGCGCTCATAGGTGTCTAAAATCGGCTGTTTAAAGTCGGTCTGCTCGGCTTCGGTCAAATCGGGCTTACCCTGGCGTGCCAACTGATCACGCTTGACGGTCAACAGTACATTGGCAGCCTGTTCCCCGCCCATCACACTGATGCGGCTGTTCGGCCACATCCACAAAAAGCGCGGCGAATAGGCCCGCCCACACATGCCATAATTACCCGCACCAAAACTGCCGCCAATAATGACCGTCAGCTTAGGAACTTTGGCGTTGGCAACCGCATGAACCATCTTCGCGCCATCCTTCGCGATTCCGCGCCGTTCGTATTCTTTGCCGACCATAAAACCGGTGATATTTTGCAGAAACAGCAGCGGGATATTGCGGGCGGTGCAAAGTTCGACAAAATGCGCCCCTTTGAGCGCGCTCTCACCAAACAACACGCCATTGTTGGCAACAATACCTATCGGATAGCCTTCAATGCGCGCAAATCCGGTGACGAGGGTCGTGCCATAGTTGGCTTTGAACTCGCGAAATTTACTGCCATCCACCAGACGGGCGATGATTTCGCGGCAGTCAAAACTTTCGCGGGAATTCGCCGGGATGATGCCGTAAATTTCGGCGGGGTCGTAGAGCGCTTCTTCCGGCGCGGCGATGTCCAGATCAAGGCGCTTTTTTCGATTCAAGGTTTCGACAATCCCGCGCACAATTTCAAGCGCATGGTCGTCGTCTTCGGCGAAATGGTCAGCCACGCCAGAGATATGGGTATGCACATATGCACCGCCCAATTCCTCGGCGGTGACTTCTTCGCCCGTCGCGGCTTTCACCAATGGCGGGCCAGCCAGGAAAATCGTGCCTGTCCCTTTGACAATCACGGTTTCTTCGGACATCGCCGGCACATACGCGCCGCCCGCTGTGCAGCTTCCCATCACGCAGGCGATTTGAGGGATGCCCGCTGCGCTCATCACCGCTTGATTGTAAAAGATGCGTCCGAAATCATCAGCATCCGGGAACACCTCATCCTGCATGGGCAAAAATGCGCCGCCGCTGTCCACCAGATAAACACAGGGCAAATTATTTTCGAGCGCAATCTGCTGGGCGCGCAGATGCTTTTTCACCGTGAGCGGATAATATGTGCCGCCTTTTACCGTCGCGTCATTGGCGACAATCAGGCATTCCAGGCCGCTGATGCGCCCGATTCCCGTCACGATTCCGGCGGCGGGTGCTTCACCGTCATATAAATCCCAGGCCGCAAGTGGCGCGATTTCCAGAAATGGTGAGCCGGGGTCGAGCAGCTTGTCGATCCGATCTCGCACGAACAACTTCCCTTGCTCCCGCTGGCGCTGTTGATACTGTTCGCCGCCACCTTGCCGGACGAGCGCTAACCGTTCGCGCAGTTCCGCCGCCAGAGCACGGTTGTGGATGACGTTCGCCTGAAAAAATTCGTCGTGGGGATTGATCTGGGTGTCGAGGATTTCCATAATCGATTTAGCCTAACCTTATGGTTGCCATATGGGGAAAGCAGCCGCTATATCGGCAATTTTGCGGATACTGCCAGAGGCAACGTCCACTAAGTATAAACCATCTACCGGGTAAAACGCTGACACGCCGGAAACGGGTGGCGGCGCTTGCGAAAATGCGATTTCGCGTTCGTCCGGCGACCACATATCCCAGCGTTCGTGATAAATGTAGTACACGTTATCGGCCAGTTTGCGCGGCAGGCCACCCTGCTGCATATCAACAACATAAATCGCATCCCGATTATTTTCGGATGCTACAAATGCCAGATAGTGACCGTCCGGCGACCATGACGGAAATCCCTGAATAGGGGGGCCATCCGGCGCGAGCAGTGAAATTTGGCTGCCGTCGGCATTCATCAGCGCAATATAGGAACCATGCTTTTCGGAGGTATCGATGTGAGTAATAAACGCAATCTTGCTGCCATCTGGTGACCAGGATGGAGATTGGTCATGGTTGCCCGTGACCGCCAATTGATGTTCACCACTTCCGTCGGCGTTCATGATATACAGTTGATTATCGAGTTCACTGCTAAAGGCTATCTCGCTGCCATCCGGCGACCACGCAGGATATAAATCGCCTTCGCGATTTTTTGTCGGGCGATGTATGTTCTCGCCGCTGGTATCCATCAGATAAATACCCCATTTGTGTCCCGGAACACCCATCATGAAACTAAACTGCTTTCCATCCGGCGACCAGCTTAACCAACCCACGCTGGCAGGTTTATCAGGCAGCAGCAGGTCAGCCCCGTGTCCGGTGACTTTCACAATATTGTTTTGGTTAGCACTGTTGCCGCCGATTACACCTGCAACCGACATACCATCGGGCGACCAGTCCAGCGTTCTGGGTGTCCGCCGCTCGTACTGGAAGGGACGAATCAGCATATGAGTCGCTATATCATAGATGACAATGTTCCAATTGAGATCAGCAGCAGTGACATCAACAGGTGATGCAAAGGCCAACACACCTCCGTGAAACACACTACCGCCCACCAACCGCGATAGCAGCGATAGGATCACGAAAACGCCATAACCCCACAAACCCGCTTTCAAAAACAGTCTGAACATATTTCCATTCTCGAAATGCTGACATCAGCCGTGAACTACCGCACTTAACATCTCTGGTCTTTTAGGGTATGATAACGCCGTTTTGCAACCCTTTCTCTGCCGGAGTTAATAGATTATGTCGAATGACGGAAGCAAGCGTTCGCTGATTATCATCTCGGTTTTGATGATAGTCGCCATCGCGGGCAGCTCGATCCTTTCCTTGTTTACGAACGGCAACAGTGCGGTACAGACCACCGATGTACCAACTGAAGCGCCACTGCCAACTTTTCCACCCCCGATTACTGATTTCAGCACCGTAAAATTTGATCAGGATTATCTGCATCCGAGTGGTTTATTCAGCGTGGCACAGCCCACCGGCTGGACACCCGCCTCGCCTGTGAGTAACCCGAATGGCGCGGAAATCACGATGAATAATGCGAATGTCCTGAGTGTCATCCAGGTTTCGCTGCAAATCGCGAACGAACCGATTGACTCGCTGGATAAATTGGATGCGTTGTACACCTCGGCGACGCTCAATGATAGCTGGAGCAATTATCGCCGCGACTCCCTAACCGGTCTGAATTATCGCGAAACAGGCCGTAAACGCGATAACAATCAACTGGCGCTGGACTTCGAGTTGAAGAACAACCGCCTGCAAACCTTCCTGGCGCGGCAAATCGCCTGGGCGGACGGAACCTGGGTTTACAGCGTGCGCGTCGTCATGCCAGAGAACGCTATTGATACGCTGAAATTCATGGTGGACAGCCTCGTCCCCACGCTGCATGGTTATAAAGCGCAGTTCGAAGGCACACCTGCCGATTGGAAAGCCTATTTTGACCCGACCAGCAATTTCGTCATCCGCTACCCATCGACCTGGACACTGGACGACGGCGGCCCAGGACGCCCCACCAGCTTCAGCGGCGATAATGCCGTGCTGCGCGTTGAAGCCCAAGCCGGAACGCAAATTGCTGACGAAGCGGCTGCCCGCGCCTGGGTCGAAGCCAGCCGCGCCGGAGCGACGGTTGTGAGCGTCAAGCCAGTGACACGCGGCGAACAAACGGGTTTCTCGGTGGCCTACAGCTTCACCGACGCGGACGGCAATCCGCAAAGTGGTCTGGCGCTGCTGTTGAACACCGCCGACGCGCTGCATATCGCCAACCTGCGCATTACTGCGCCGGACATCGACCTGAATGGCGATGGACTGGCTGAACCCTACGCTACACTGGCGAAAATTCTGAGTACATTCCAATCGCTGGGCAGCATCAATGTGCCACTGCCGACACCCACGCCAACCCCGACACTGGCTCCGCCAACCGCGACCTCGGAACTGCCCACCGCCACTGAAACCCTCGCCCCCACCGCGACAGCGACGGATAATGCGGTTGAAGTGACGCTGGAAATCCCGACGGAAACCGTCACGGCTGAAACGACGGTTGAGGCAACGGTTCCGCCCACCGCGACAAAAATCCCGGCGACAGCCACAACCGTTCCGCCTACCGCCACGAAGATTCCAGCGACGGCCACGACTGTCCCGCCGACAGCCACGAAAGTGCCACCTACCGCGACCTCGACGCCCACGCCGACAGGTGAAGCAACTGCGGAATCAACCCCGTAGTCCTAAGGCGACAGTGAATTAAAATAAGAAGGGTATGGCACTGCGCCATGCCCTTTTTTATTCCAGGAAAATCAAAATGATTGTCTACGTTCACGGCGATATATTTCAGAGCAGCGCGAAAGTGCTGGCAAATCCGGTCAATACGGCGGGAGTCATGGGCAAAGGTCTCGCGCTGGCCTTCAAAAAGCACTATCCGGCGATGTTCGAGGCGTATCGGACACGATGCAAAAATGGGCAGTTTCAGGTCGGGGATTTGTGGCTGTATAAGGCTGATGACAAATGGATTTTGAACTTTCCCACTAAACGGCATTGGGGTGAAAAGTCGACGCTGGAAATCATCGAGACCGGCCTACAAAAGTTCGTTTCAATTTATCAGGAAGCCGGAATCGAGTCGATTGCGTTCCCGATGTTGGGAAGCGGACTCGGTGGATTGGATTGGGAAGCCCAGGTGTGTCCATTGATGGAAAAGTATCTGCAACCGCTGCCGATAGAAATCGCGATTTACATCTAAACCGATAAATATGATTTAGCGTGATTTGGAGTGGCGGACGAGGCGTGCCTCGTCCCTACGAAGGACAGATTTTTGTGGTTTCAAGCGAAATCTCAATTCATTTTCTCCTCAATCTCTTTGAGGCGGCGACGCAAAAAGGACTGTTCGACGGTGTTCTGGCACAGTTCCAGGGCGCGGGTGTAGGCGGCGTGGGATTCATCCAGCCAACCGGTGCGGAGCAGCAAATCGCCGCGCGCCGCATGGAACAGATAATAACCGTCTAATTTGCCCTCCTCATCCAACGTATCCATAATTTGCAAACCGCGTGCATAACCTTCCGACATGGCAATCGCCACCGCCCAATTGAGCGCGATCACCGGGGTTGGCAATGTGCGCGCGAGTTCGCCATACAGCGCGGCGATTTGCGGCCAATCGGTATCTTCGGCGCGGGCGGCACGGGCATGGAGCGCGGTGATGGCGGCCTGTATCTGATATTGACCGGGTTGACGCTGGTGCAGCGCTTGATCCAATAACGCCAGTCCTTCGGCGATTTCAGTTTGATCCCACAGCGAACGATCCTGATCTTCCAGCAGCACCAATTCACCATCGTCATCCACCCGCGCCGAGCGCCGCGAATCGTGCAGGAGCATCAAGGCCAGCAGACCAAGTGCCTCCGGATCGGGCAGCAGTTCAACCAGCACCCGCCCCAGCCGAATCGCCTCGGCGCATAATTCCTGGCGGATGAGCGACTCGCCTTGAGTCGCACCGTAACCCTCGTTGAAAATCAGGTAAATCACCGACAGCAGCGCATCGCGGCGTTCCGGCAGCAAATCGGCAGGCGGAATCTGATACGGGATTCCGGCGTCGCGGATTTTGCGTTTGGCGCGCACAAGCCGCTGTGCCATCGTCACTTCCGAGACCAGAAAGGCGTGGGCAACCTCCGGGGTGGATAAACCGCCCAATGTATTGAGCGTGAGCGCGACCTGGGCATCCTGCGACAGCGCTGGATGGCAGCAGGTAAACATCAATTTGAGCCGTTCGTCGGGAATGGTCTCGGAGTCCATTGCAATATCCTCCGGCGACGCTTCCCAGTCGGCCAGCGCGCCGATGATTTCGGTTTTCTTCGCAAAGTTGATGTCCCGGCGCAAACGGTCAATCGCTTTATGTTTGGCAGTGGTCGTCAGCCATGCACCGGGATTTTGTGGCAGGCCGTCTTGCGGCCAGTGTTCCAGGGCAGCGATGAGGGCGTCTTGCAGCGCGTCCTGCGCCAGTTCCAGATCGCGCAAATGGGAGATCAGGGCGGCTAGTACCCGCCCTGATTCTTCCCGAAACACGCGCTCAACAATGTGATGCGCTTGGGGCATGACGGCTACATCTGCGAAAAATCGACGATGGGACGGACTTCCATCGTGCCGCTTTTCGCACCGGGGCATTTGGCCGCCCAGGCAATTGCTTCGTCCAGGTTATTGACATTGACAACATAGTAACCGCCCAACTGCTCTTTGGTTTCAGCAAAGGGGCCGTCTGTTGTGACCGTTTTGCCATTCTGGACGCGGACGGTGGTCGCCGTGTTCACCGGATGCAGCGCCTCAGCCCCAACGAATGCTCCACTTTTCCGGATTGCTTCGGTATAAGCATTGTATTCATCCATCTCGGCGGCCAGCGATTCGGCGGTAATCTGGCTGGTGGGTTCGACTCCGTAGATCAACAGGATGTATTGCATGATATTTGCTCCCTCAGTATGTTTTGCGTTCATGTTCAGCGATTGATTTCGCTTTTCTATACATACGACGAACGAGAATCACCGGAATCGACAACTTCGACAGACCAATTTTGAAAATTGCTCATTTTGATCGACTCGCTCCGACCACATGCGGCGACGGCAGCCAGACAGCGAAGGTTGAGCCTTTGCCTTTACCCGCGCTGCTGACGGTGATACGCCCGCCGTGCGCCTGCACAATTTCCTGGGTGATCGCCAAGCCCAACCCAGTACCACGTTTGGGGCCGCGCGTTTTATCGGCCTGATAAAAGCGCTCGAAAATACGCGGCAAATCATCCGGTGCGATACCGACGCCCGTATCCTGAATCGTGAGTTCGACCCCGCCATTATTCACGCCCGTCCGCAGCCAGACTTCGCCGCCAGAGGGGGTGTAGTTGATGGCATTACCCAGCAAATTAGTGAGTACCTGCGCGAGACGGTCTCCATCACCCATAATGTCAGGCGTGGCGCTGGTTTGAATATGCAGAGTGATATTCTTTTTCTGGGCGACAATCGCCAAGCGTTCGCCAATCGCGCCCGCCAATTTGCTCATATCCAGCGAAACGCTGTTCATCGAAAATTGACCGGATTGCAAACGCGCCAGATCGGTCAATTGATTGACCATGCGGTTTAAGCGCGCGGCTTCCTCATTGATAATTTGCGCCGCGCCCGCCGGGTCTTTAGCCGCGCCGTCCATAATCGCCTGCGAGTAACCCTGAATCGAAGTCAGTGGTGTTTTCAAATCATGCGAAACATTCGCCATGAAATCCTGCTGGGCTTGCTGGGCGTCATGAACCTGGGCGCTCATCAGGTTGAACGCATCCGCCACCGCGCGGACTTCGGGCGTGCCGCTGGCTTTCACACGCCATGCATAATTACCTTCGGCGACTTTTCCGGCAGCTTCGGTCAACGCTTGGAGTGGATACGCGAGGGTGCGGCTGATAATCACCGCCAGCAGCAGCGCGATGAAAAAACCAACCAACCCGGCCTGAAGCATCGGTTGCAGCAAGTTGCTCTGAAATTCCTCCAAAACGACAGGCAGGCTGCGCGGCGGCAGCACATCCGCCACCACAACAGCATTACGTTCCTGTCCGTTGCGGGTGAAGGCCAGCCCCACAAATAACCACTGCGTGTTTTCGGCATCTTGAAAACTACCGAGGATCGGTTCGTTGCTGACCAAGACGCCACGCCGCAGATAATTGGGCAGTGTATAGGTTTCGTCAGGGCGAATATTGAGGGTATCGCCGCGCTTATAAACGCCCGCGCTGTCATAGGATACGGTGCGGTTCGCTACATTGACGATCAACGTCCGCACATCGTTTTCGGTAGCAAAGGTTGTCAATTCGTCCTGAAGTTTTGCCAGTTCAGCTAGGGTGATGCGTCCGTTTGCTCCGGCGCTTTCAGCGATTAAATCCCGCGCGAGGGATGCCAGCCGTTCATAGGTCATGTTCGGGCGGGCGGGCTGCGCCAGCAAAAACAAAATCAAAGCCGCGCCGATGACAATCAGCGTCACGGCCAGGACGATCAGATACGAGAGGATGAGGCGCGCACGTAATCGCATGGCGGTTATTGCGTCAGGCGATGTTGTGCATCGTCCAATAAATCGGAGTCAATAATGATGCCAATACCGTGTTCAGCCAATTCCTGTTCAGGAACAAACCGATTCCATTCATCAAATGATAATCGGACTGAACGGAGTTCAAGATCAAACCCTAGCAGACGTTGATAATTCTCGACGATGATTTCAGCATAGCTAAGATGATTGATTTGTTTCGCGATTCGATCTTTGAAGGTCTGTGCCGGTCTGCGGGCAATTCGCGTAAAGGTATCCGCGTATTCGTCCTCAATTACGCGCTGGTTCCAAAAATCACCCCGCATATCATTGAGGATTTGAAATAGTATTTTGGCATCATCGGCAGTGGAGAATAAATCATCATCATGCAGCCATCGTTGTAACTGAAAAAAGCGCTCTAAATCCAGTGATGGCACTTCTGGATGGAAAAAGATAGATGGATATTTGCCTAACCAGTGTGTGACCAACTGCCGCGATTTCTCGTGGAAGATGACCAGGCTTTCTTTTAACTTCTGTTTTGCTAATTTCGCCTCACCTACGGCAGCATAGCATCGTATTCGGCTGGCTTCTGCATACAGAGCACGAGTTAAAGCGTGCTGGGCGATTAACAAATTTTGTTCCGTTATCTCGCCTTCCAATGCCGTCTCAAAATCAGTCAAAAATTGCTGCATGGCTTCAAGTAAACGGAATTGAGCAACATGATTAGCATTTTCTCGTTGATGAGAACTTTCACTTTCCAGGGCATCGCGTGCAGCCTCTAATGCCGTTCGAAATTGGATGTCGCGGTCACGAGCAAACTCCGCGCGGACAACTTCACCCAATTGGGCAACTTCCTGGGTCAGTCGTTCCAGCCGTTCCATTGTGGCATGAAAGGTTGCTGCTGATAACGCTAGATTGAGTACCTGGCCGGTGGCGGTAAACGAGGCAAGCGTAGTAACCTGCTGCATTTGTCCGCTTAATCCAGCGACCTGTTGACTGACACCCTGAATTGCTTTGCGCGTTGTCTTACCATCCCAGAGAGTCGCGCCCATTTTTGCAGCAGTCATTATGATGCCGAGCGGTGTTGGGGAACTGCCTACTGCATCGGTCACACTGCCGATAGACGATCCATCACGCAGCCACGCAACCACCTGCCGAGATGCGCTATCTACAATCACACCGCCGATACGCTGTAAATTGCCTGTGGCTAATCCTTGCTCAATTACGGCTGGGACTTCAAATAAAACTGAGAGAGCGCCCAAGATGCAGCTCCATTCCATACATAACCGTTCGGTATTTGTATTTTACTTTTAACTTTTCACTTTTATCTTTTAACTATTGATCTTTCACAGTTTCCAGCCGTCTCTGACACGCTAAAAAACCCGCCGCTTCAAACCATTTTCCAACCATGCTTCCCTCAAAATCGAAACAGATATTAGAACAAATGTTTCACATTTTACCTGCAACCTGTGGCATACTGGTTTTATCGACCATCCAAATCGTGTTTTCGTAGGGACTGGAACGAAGCGAATGCCCTGTCCGTCTTCCAGAAATCGGCCTGATTGCTGCCGTTACAAACCTGTTTATGTCTCTTGTTTTTACTCTGTACTGTCTTTTTTGGCGAGTATGGCGGCAGCAGAAATATATTCCTGCCACTGTCGCCAACGATGAAAAATTCGTCATTCGTTTTCGTCGCTTTTCGCAGCCATTCCCCTCAAGATTGGGCGAAATGAGCGAAAATTCGCCATTGCGCCTGTAGTCTCGCCGCCCACGCCGCCTAACTTTTGTGGCATTGGCAGAGCCATATTCCGGTCACTGCCGCCAATTTTGAGGGGAAAAGCAGCGACGGCAGACCTGTCCGCCGTCGCCGCCGACATGCTTTTAGGCTAATGATGATAAACACGGTTTATTCCATCGAAACCGTCTCAAGCGGCGTCTGGGATTCGAAAAAGCCGCGTGCCTGGATAGTTGTGTCAGCGATTTGACCAGCCAGTTCAATTTTCTGAGCCAAATCATTGACCCGATAAAAATCATCCACCAGCCGTCCGAGTTCAGGATTGTGTTCGCGCGCGCGTTTGAGCAAATCTTTGGTGCGCGGGATAAATATTTGATGCCGCACAAAATAATATTGCAGCATCCGCATCATGGTATGGCTTAAAAGCATCAGTCCTGCTGGCGGATCGGCCTCAATAATATCCATCGCGTTCTCAAATTCACTGGCAATGTGATAAGCCTGCATGGGCAATGCCTCAGCCTTGACCTGCGGGCCTGCCGCAATTACCCGGTGCGCTTCCTGACGGGCTTCTTCAATAAACGGATCGCGATCCAGGACAACAAAACCCGTCACGAACATATGCGCCGTGATGCAACTACCTTCAGCCGCTTCGCTCACAAAATACTGCCGAATCTTGTCCGGCGGATTGAGAAAAATTTGTGTCGGAACGCCCTCAAAAAACGTCTGAATCATCTGGCGCTGTGGCTTGGCATGAACGACACAAATATCCCAATCGCTGCTGGGATGGCCTTCACCGCGAATAATACTTCCGGCGGCTATGATGCCGAGCACTTCATAGGTATCCAGAATGTGGCGCACGGCGGCTTTCAACGCGCCCAAATAGGGTTCGGCAATGTCGGGAAAACGGCACTGTGTCCATAAATCATTCGGATTACTCATTGTTGTTGCCTTTTATCGGTTGTTTTTACTCATCACTCATACAGCATTACTCCAATTTATAGCCTACGCCCCATACCGTTTCGATGTCGGCCTGCATCCCTTCGAGTTTGTGGCGCAAATGGGCGACATGCACATCGACGGTGCGCGTTTCCCCGGCAAAATCGAAACCCCAGACGACATCCAGCAGTTTTTCACGGCTGAACACAATGCCGGGATTTTCGGCCAATGCCAGCAGTAAATCGAATTCCTTCATGCGTAGATCAATTTGGCGGTCATCAATCGTCACTACACGGCGCTCAGGATAAATGCTAAGGTTGGCAATGGTAATCGCGGTATCGGATTCGACAGGCTGCTCGGCAGGGCGCGGAACCGTCCGCCGTAAAATGGCTTTGACACGGGCGGTCAGTTCGCGCGGATTGAAAGGCTTGGTCAGGTAATCGTCCGCGCCCAATTCCAGGCCAACAATTTTGTCGATGTCGTCCCCGCGCGCCGTGAGCATGATAATCGGCACATCGGACTGCGCCCGCACCCGACGGCAGACTTCCCATCCGTCTAAACCGGGGAGCATCAAATCCAGCACCACCAATCCGGGCTTCTCGCTCAAAATGCGCTTGAGGGCGACTGCCCCATCCGTCGCGCTCGATACCTGAAAGCCTTCTTGCTCCAGATACATCTGCGCGAGGTCAATAATATGCTGTTCGTCGTCTACCAGGAGAATCGTTTCGGTCACAAGGAACTCCAGTCCTACAGCCCCCACAAATCATTTTCAATGAGCAAACGGCGTGTGCGTATTTGATCGGGATCATTCATCTGCAAAATATCTATGGTCACACGACCAATCGGGGTTAGCCCAATAATAATTGCGCCATCCAACCTAAAATGGTCGTCCCATTTCTGGGTGCGTGGATTAAAGAGCGAATATAGACTGTTGGTTTCTCGATCACGAGCTGCAATGTCTGTGCCTTTACAACTGTTGCACTGAAAACAAGCCCAGGCTAAGTTATCGAGATCATCTGACCCGTGATGTTTTTGAGACACAATATGATCGACTTGATGACTTTGCGAACCATAGGCGTCTGGTTTACCGCAATATTCACAGCGCCCATTCGCCCGCTCACGGACTTGTTGGCGAACCGCTCCTGGTATTCTACTCATGAGCGCTTCAGCGCGACGGCAGCTTGCGCTTTGAGGACGGAAATTTTGCGGTCAAAATAGGTCATTTGTTGAAGTTCGATGCGCTCTTCTGGCGACAATGTACCTGCATTGTTGCCGTCTAACAGATATTCCGCCCGCTCTTCAGCTTTCTCCGACGCTTTGAAAGCGAGAATTTCTTCCGGTGTGGCGCGTTCAAGCAGAAAATCCAGCAGTTCGTCGTAGATCAAGGGTATTTGAATAGTTGCCATATTCCCTCCATGTCATTGTCCGAATTATATCATTCACCAGGACACATCTGCGCGAGGTCAATAATATGCTGTTCATCGTCTACCAGGAGAATCGTTTCGGTCATATTTTTTTACCGGAAACCTTGTTTTGAATGCTGCTCCACATGGATTTGATTTTACGGCGGAGCAGCGGTGGAAACAATAAATTGAGATTGACCTGCACATATTCCCCGGCTGACATATGGCGCGGATAGCGCATCACGATCCCAATCTGGGCACGATCCAAAGCGGCCTGAACCTGCTTCGGTTCCAGGAGTGCCTGCCGCCACAAGTCACTGAGCACCCACCAATCGCGTACCAACACAATCAATAGAGGTTCGGGAAAATAACCGGTATACATGCGCAAAAATTGCAGCGCATCATGTGACCAAATCACGGTTGAGGTCGATCCGGCAACCTGACGCGCCGGGAGGTCGCGCTTGATTTTTTGCACCATCCCGCGCAGGCGATCCAGGCTCAGGTTTAACTCGTGCATCAACTTTGAAGCCGCACTATCCTCATCGGCGAGCAGCGCCAGCAGCAAATGTTCCGGCTCAACCGATGGACTCCGAAGCTGCGCCGCTTCCTGCTCGGCAAGGCTGAAAAAACCGATGGCCGCCAGCGCCGTAAATGGTGTTGTTGGAGTAGTCATGACCGGATCATTCATGGAAAAATCAAGCGCCCGCCGGTACACATCCTCGACATCCACGTTCAAATGTTTCAGAATCGTGTAGGCTTTGCTGTGCGGCAGGCGCGTCACTGCCATGAGCAAGTGCTCTGTACCGATAAAATTTTGCTGATGCCGCCGCGCTTCAGCCACCGCCAATTCCAGTAATTTTTTGGTGTTGGGAGTCAATTCCAACTTGGCATGGGTTGTCGATTTGACGACATCTTTGACCAGCAAACGGGTTTGTGGATAGCGCACACCGACCTCAGCCAACACCCGCGCGGCAATGCCGCCCTCTTCGCGCAGTAAACCCAGCAACATATGTTCCGTGCCGATGGCATCGTGATGCAGGTTTTCGGCTTCCTCCTGGGATAGTGACATTACCCTACGGGAACGGACGGTGAAGCGCTCCATGCGATTATCCACCATCGCTAGCACCTGGGGATGATTTTTCTGCATCATTTTTCAAAATAATTTCGATTTTTTGAGCATGGTCGGGGTCATCAAGCACAAGTGTGCTCGGCTCACCCTTGTCGATCAAGTCATAGATGGTATCCAATAGGTTTTCCACCTGTGCTATGGGTAATGAGAATTCAAAATTGACCGTTCCCGTTAGGGTATCAGTCACGCTCAAGTGCAAGGTTGAATTTATCGCCGCGCTGATACGAGCGGGTTGTGTTGGAGTCGTTTCGGCGGGCTGCGGGTCTGGTTGCCCTGGCCCTTCTTGCAAAACTTTACGCGTCTGGCGGCGTACTGCTTCAGGCATAATGTTGCAGCGCGTCAATATCTCGACACCCATGTTGCCTCTTTCACGAACCAGTGCCAACAACAAATGCTCGGTTCCAATATAGTGATGCCCCATACGGCGGGCTTCATCAATAGCTAATTCAATTACGTGCTTCAAGCGGGGTGATAAATCCAGGGCTGTATCATCGGTTGTCCGAGCGGTATGCTGCATTTCGTCGATTAATTGCACAACATGACGCTGCGATAAGCCCAGATCGCGCAAGACGCGCCCTCCCACACCGCCCTCTTCGCGCATCAATCCCAAAAGCAAATGTTCCGTGCCAATCTGGCTATGAAGCATTTGCTCGGCTTCAGCTTGAGCGAGGCTGAGAACGCGCCGCGCCTTTTGAGTAAAACGATCCAGTTTATTATTGGGCATCATCGTCCTCGTGCGTTGATGGTGAATCTTCAGTTGCTTCCGCCTCGATACGAACTTCGATGCGGTTTTTGTCATCCATATCGGTTGTCCACAACCAGCCAACATAATCGCTGGCCGCCGCGCCCACTAACCATCCAGGTTTTCCAGCGTTTCCACCAGGGGCAGATTGACCTCTAATTTGATCGTGCCGGATGCACTGTCGCGGACGATCACATGCAATATTTTTTCTTTGGGCAGGGTCGCACCCAGCGATTGGGCGACGAGCAGCGCCGCTTCACTGGTCGATGGCACGAGATAAGGCTGCAATCCCGCCAGGAGTTCGGCAGCTTGTGCCGAGGTTAATCTATTGGCCTCCACCATATCCAGAATGCGGGCGATGGCGGACTGCAAAATTTGAAACGACCAAGTTTTCATGACCTGTGATTGGGAGGGAAATCCCATGCGACGGGCTGGTTCGAGAGACGGCACAGGCATTTTTGATTTTGGCGCGACTTCTGGCTCAGGTGGATTGGCCGGTTGCACAGGCGATTCTTCGAATACTTTAGATACACCCTCCCGGACTTCATCTGGCCTGACACCGCAGCGCTTGAGGATCTCCATTGCGACTTCATCAGATTGCAGCAGCAGACCCAGCAGCAAATGTTCCGTACCGATATACTGATGACCTAATTTCCGCGCCGCGCTCACGCCCAATTCAAGCACCCGTTTTGTACCATCCGATAAATCAGGCGTCTCCTTGGTCGTCCGTTGTTTAGCCTGCGACAATTGCTCGACCCATTCTTCGACGCGGCGTTGTTCTAAGCCCAAATCATGGAGCACACGTCCCGCCACGCCACCTTCTTCACGTATCAACGCCACGAGAAAGTGCTCCGGGCCGATGTAATTATGGTTTAAGGCTTCAGCTTCCTCTTGCGTGAGGCTGAGGACGCGGCGCGCCCGCTGCGTGAAGCGTTCCATTTTGTTCGGCATTCCAGACCCTTTCTTCTTCAAGCGTGCGGAATTGGACACCTGTCCCTGGCCTTTGTTCTCAACAGTATAATGCAAATTCTGCCCCAACAGCGCACCCTATTGACAGCCGAAGTGGACGGGCTATAATCATTTTTGGGTGTGCGCTGCACATTACACACCCCACGATGAGGCTCGTGTAACACCGTTGAGGTTGATAGCTTCTACCCGGCACATGTCAGGTAGAAGCTCTTTTTATTTGCCGCCTACCGCACTCCAAAGGAGCGGTTCCGATGCTTTCCAATTGGCGCAAGGTTGATGCTGTGCTGAACCAGGTTTTTCACATTCACCTGAGCGACCACGTGGCTTTCTTGCGGATGCTGGCAAAATGGATTGTGCTGGGGAGTGCCGTTGGAATCCTGGCGGGGACTGCTTCGGCGCTATTTTTGACCTTGCTCAACGCCGCCACCAATTTCCGCATCGCTCACCCGGAACTGTTATTTTTCCTGCCAATAATCGGGCTGGTGATTGGCTGGATTTATCACCGTTTTGCTGGAACAGCGGCGCGTGGCAACAACCTCGTGATTGAGGAAGTGAATCTGGAAGTAGCGCAGGCTGCTAACCACGAAATCCCTTTCCGCATGACGCCTCTGGTGCTGTTCGGCACGATTTTGACGCATCTCTTTGGTGGCTCTGCCGGACGCGAAGGGACGGCAATTCAGATGGGCAGCAGCCTTGCGGATAATCTGCGGCAGATTCTCCGCCTAAACGAGACAGATCGCCGTCTGATGATTATGGCCGGTATCAGCGGCGGATTCGGCTCGGTTTTTGGAACGCCGATTGCTGGATTCGTGTTCGGGCTGGAAGTGCAAAGTGTCGGACGCATCCGCTATGAGGGTGTGATCCCGTGTCTGGTGGCGTCAGTCGTCGGTGATCTGGTCACGCGCACCTGGGGTGTCCGCCACAGCCAGTATCCGGCACTGGCGAATGTCGAAATCGACCCAATTTTGCTCATCAAAATAGTCATCGCCGGAATCGGCTTCGGCCTGACCAGTTTGCTGTTCATCGAACTCACGCACCTCATCAAACGCGCCTGCAAACGCTTTTTACATTATCCCCCGCTGTATCCTTTCGTCGGCGGGTTGGTCATCATCGGCCTGACGCTGCTGCTCAATACCCAGGATTATCTCGGCCTGAGCCTGCCCTTGATCCGCAGCAGCCTGGATGGAACCGGCGTCGTCACATTCGCCTTTTTGCTCAAAGTCATCTTTACCGCAGTCACGTTGGGGACGGGCTTTTTGGGCGGTGAAGTGACACCGTTGTTTGTCATGGGGTCAACATTGGGTTATACACTGGGAATCGCGCTGGGTGTCGATCCAATTTTTATGGCGTCGTTGGGATTCGTAGCCGTTTTTGCCGGAGCCAGTAATACGCCGCTGGCCTGCGCCTTGATGGGCGTGGAATTGTTTGGCGGCGGATCGATATTGTATGTGGTGATTGCTTGTTTCGTGGCCTATCTGGCATCTGGTCATCGCGGCATTTATGTGACGCAGCGCATCGACACATCCAAAACTTACGGCGTGGACATCATCGCCGCCGAAAGCCTGGAACAGCACAGCGCACGACGAAGTAAGAGAAAACAACCTGATAAACAGGATGGAACAGGAAAATCGGATGAACTTCAAAATTAGTTATTTTGGGGTCTTGACTTAGAGTGCGCTCTAAGTTGTAGACTCTACTGCTATGAATAACGAATACACACTCACCATTCAGCAGGTCGCCCAGTCAACCGGGTTAAGCGAGTATACGCTGCGTTACTATGAGCGCATCGGCTTGATCCACCCGATTAATCGCGCGGAGAACAAGCACCGCCGTTACTGTGATGATGACATCGGCTGGATCGACTTTTTGAACAAGCTGCGCGCCACCGGCATGACAATTCAGCAGATGCAGCAGTATTCGGCGCTGCAACGGCTCGGCGATTCGACGCTGCCGGAACGAGTCGAGATGTTGAAGGCGCTGCGCTGTCAGGTCGAGACACGCATGGACGAACTGCGCGAACATATGAGTCTCCTCGATTATAAGGTTGAGGTCTACGAGGAAATCATCGCCGAGCAAAGCCTCGAAACTGCATCCGGCAGCCTTACCACAGTTGATAACTAGGCGCTCATAAAGCGGGCGAAGCGGTGCTTTGCCCCTACAAATACACGTTCCCGGCTCACTTTTATAACAGTTCCACGTCAATTTCATCATTCAGTCAATTTGAAGTTATCTGACTCAAGGTTCATTCGAGCCGTCTTGATGTTGAGAGATTTAAGATACGTTTTGTTCACAGTTAGGAGGCACATATGAGTACCACGACTGCCCTGTATCGCAAGCTGGGCAAATCAAATATCGAAGTGAGCGCGCTCGGTCTGGGCTGCTGGGCGATTGGCGGCTTGTGGCAATTCCTGGACATCCAGGCCGGATGGGGCATGGTGGACGACAGCGAGTCGATCCGCGCGATTCAGCGGGCACTGGATATGGGCGTCAACTTTTTTGATACTGCGGCGAATTATGGCACAGGCCACAGCGAAAGTTTGCTGGGGCAAGCGCTGGCAGGTAAGCGCGATCAGGCCGTCATCGCCACCAAATTCGGCTTCAACGTCAATGAAGCCACCAAACATGCCACACACTATGATGGCGATCACGCGAGTCATGTGCAAGCCGAATGCGAGGCCAGTTTGCGCCGCCTGAACACCGATGTGATTGACCTGTATCAACTTCATGTCTGGGATTATCCGGTTGAGCAGGTCGGCGAGATGCTTGAGGTTTTAGAAAAATTGGTTAGCGCCGGGAAAATCCGCTGTTACGGCTGGAGTACGGACTCAGTTGAAGGCGCGCGGTCTTTCGCACAAGGCGAACACTGCGCCGCCATCCAGCATGATTTGAATGTCGTCAAAGATGCACCGGACATGCTGGCACTGTGCAAGGAACTCAACCTCGCCAGCGTGAACCGCAGCCCGTTGGCACGCGGCGCACTGACCGGCAAATATTCCAAAAATACCGAGTTCGCGCACAACGATGTCCGTAACGATGACTGGTCGAAAGAAACCTTTTTGATCCCTACGCTGGAACACCTGGACGCGATTCGCGACATTCTCACCAGCGGCGGACGCTCCTTAGCACAGGGGGCGCTGGCCTGGATTTGGGGGCGCAGCGAACAGACCATCCCGATCCCCGGTTTTAAAACCGTCGCGCAGGTCGAGGACAACGCCGGGGCGATGCATTTCGGCCCCTTGACCGCCGATCAGGTCGCCGAAATTGACGGTTTACTAGGGCGGTAAATCAACCTCACCCCCAACCCCCTCTCCATGCGATGGAGAGGGGGCATAAACAAGGTATCCGCCATTTGATTGACGATACACTAGGGGCACGACATATCGTGCCCAATATTCAACCCGACAATTTATTTTGTGAGCATATTTCAACGAGGAGAAAAATTCATGACCACAACGACCACATTTTACAGACCGTTAGGCCGTTCAGGAATCCAGGTGAGCGCCGTCGGGATGGGCTGCTGGGCGGCGGGTGGCAACGATCCGAATGAGCCAGCCAGCGGATGGCACGGTGTCGAAGATGCCGAAACCGTCCGCGCGATTCACCGGGGACTGGATTTGGGCATCAATTTTTTCGATACCGCCAACGTCTATGGCGGAGGCCACAGCGAAGAAATCCTGGCAGAAGCGCTGGGCAGCCATACCACAGAGGTCGTTATCGCCACGAAATTCGGTTACGGCTCCGACGAATACATGCTTGATGGGACTGTCGAAATCTATACGCCAGAGGGCATCCGTCAATCCTGCGAACGTTCGCTGCGGCGCTTGAAACGCGACACCATTGATCTGCTGCAATTTCACAACAACGAATTTCCAGTTGACCGGGCGCAGCCGGTGCGTGATACGCTCGAAGCCTTAGTCGCCGAGGGTAAAATCCGCACTTATGGCTGGAGCACTGATTTCGCCGAGGCCGCGCGTTATTTCGCCGATGGGCCGAACTGCACGGCAATTCAGGTGGAAATGAACGTGATTGACGACTCGCCGAAAATCACGAAAATTTGCGAAGAATTTGATCTGGCGTCGATCAATCGTGGGCCGCTAGCGATGGGTTTGCTGACCGGGAAATATACGGTTAACAGCAGCCTGCCGCTGGATGATGTGCGCGGGACAGCCGCCCCGGAATGGATGAAATATTTCAAGGATGGCAAACCCAACCCGGAGTGGATGAATAAAGTCGATGCCGTAAAGGAAATCCTCACCAGCGGCGGGCGGACATTGGCGCAGGGCGCAATCGCCTGGTTGTGGGGTCGCAGCGAAAAGACCATCCCGATCCCTGGTTTCAAAACTGTCGCCCAGGCCGAGGACAATGCCGGGGCGATGCGTTTTGGCCCTTTGACCGCCGATCAGGTCGCCGAAATTGACCGGATTCTAGGACGCTAGCACAATGATCGTAGGGGTTTGTCGGTGACAAACCCCTACAAAACATACCTCTATCTGAATAATCTCCTGTACTAAAAAATACAACGCCTTCATACTCCGTTTCAATGCCACTTTTTGAGGGATACTATCCCGTATCTGAACAGCAAAAAAGAGAAAGAAAACCAACATGGGAATGTTAGACGGCAAAATTGCGATCATCACCGGGGCTGGGAGCGGGATCGGGCGCGCCATTGCCGAAGCCTATCTCCAGGAAGGCGCATTTGTGACGGTGACGGCTGCACGGGAACAAACTGAACTTGATTCTCTCGCGCAGCAAGGTTGGGCTGAACACCTGCTGCCGATGCTCGCCGATGTGACTGATCCACAAGCCTGCCAACAGGTCGTCGATCAGACCATCCAACACTTTGGGCAGATTGATATTCTGGTGAATAATGCAGGTCGCGGGATGAAATATGTCCATTCAGCTTTTATGACTGAGCCTTCCCGCTTTTGGGAAGTAGACCCTTCAACATGGCGCATGATTATTGAAACCAATGTCAACGGGCCGTTCTACATGACTCGCGCTGTCGTTACCCACCTGATAAATCAGCAGCGCGGGGGCAGTATTCTCAATATCAGCGCGAGCTATGCGACGATGAAGCGGCGCGGTTTCTCTCCCTATGGCCCCTCGAAGGCAGCATTGGAAGCGGCTTCTGCCATATGGGCACAAGACCTCGGCGAGTCGCATATTCGCGTGAATATTCTGCTGCCGGGGGGTGCAACCAACACGGGTATGCTCCCTTCCGAGACTTCCGAAGACACGCGCGCCGGTTTGCTCCAGCCAGAAATCATGAAGGCTCCGGCTGTGTTTCTGGCTTCGGATGCATCCGAAGGGGTAACAGGTCGCCGCCTGGTTGCCACCGAATGGAGCATAGTACATCCCACAGGAACAGCGATTGTCGATGGCATCGGGTGAAGATTGTCGAAGAATTCGCTTACGAATCACCTGATTGCTGCGAAACCAGGACTTTATCCACACGCCGCCCGTCCATATCCATAACCTCGAAACGCCAACCATTCCAATCAAAATAATCAGCAGCATTGGGGACATGCCCCAAGTGTGCCATGATAAAGCCGCCTAAGGTCTGGTAATGACCGTCGCCTTCGCCTGGGAGCACTTTGACGACAATGACCTCCTTGACCGCTTCGATGGTCAGCAGGCCGTCCAGCAGCCATGATCCATCGGCGCGCTGCACGGCGGTGGGCGTGCCGATGTCGCCGATGATTTCCTCGACCAGATTGTTGAGTGTAATCAGCCCTTCGACACCGCCGTATTCGCCAAACACCAGCGCAATATGCCTGCCCGATTGTTTCAACAATTCCAGCGCGTGCGCGGCGGTTGCGGTTTCTGGAACGAACAAGGTCTCTTTGACGCAGGCCGATAAATCGACGGGCTGACCGTTGAGGCTGCGATCCAGCAACTCTTTGGCGCGGATAATCCCCTGGATATTGTCCAGCGATCCCTTCCCTACCGGAAACCGCGAATGTGGACTGGCAACAATTTTGTGCAAACTGATTTCGGGCGCATCGTCCAGATCAATCCAGGTGATTTCGGTACGGGGAGTCATCAGGGCACTCACCCGTTGGTTGCTGAGACCGAGTACGCCGGAAACCATTTCGTGTTCGCTCTCGTCAAAAACCCCGGCCTGCACGCCCTGCCGAATCAAAACCTGGATTTCCTGAGCGCTGATCGGTGGTTCATCCGACGGTTTGATACCCAGCAAACGCAGCACCAATGCTGTCGATAGGCTCAGTAACCGGATTAACGGCCCGGTCAGAGTCGCAAAGAAACGTAAACGCGGGACAAAAGCCGCCGCAACCCGTTCAGGATCGCGCAGTGCCAGACTTTTGGGGACGAGTTCGCCAACCACCAATGACAAATAAGTCGTAAAAATGACAACGATGGTCAGACCAATGGCTTCGCTGTAGAACGCCAAGGCGGGGATTTTTTCGATATGCGCCGCCAGCCCTTCGGCGATGGTGATGCCACCGAACGCGCCCGCCAGCACCCCGATAAGCGTGATTCCGATCTGGATAGCCGATAACAGGCGGTTAGGATCAGCAGTCATTGCCAGGGTGATACGGGCGTTTTCGTCGCCGTCATCGGCCATTTGTTGTAAGCGGGCTTTGCGGGCAGAAACGAAGGCCGTTTCCGTCATGGAGAGGATACCGTTGAGGAAAGTGATGATGACAATTATGAAAATTTCCATGTACGCCTCAAAAAAGAGGTGATGTTCCTTTCGACTATCTGAAATTAAAGGGTGGGCAGCAGAAGCTTTGGGAAATGGGCTACTCGATGTCCCAGCGCATGTGGATCACATCGCGGCGGACGTTAAATTGATAACGGCGCAGAAGTGCTGTCGTCAGGGTGCGGTCTGAAGGATGCTCGATACTGAGGGGGCCACCACCGAAGCGGCGTATTGCGGTGTTGAGCAGGGCTTCGTCATAGACGCCTTCGTAATCCGGGTCTACCAGCAGCGTCAGATGAGTGCTTGCGCTGCCAAACGAATTTTCGATCCATAACGCCGCCAACACCTGCTGTTCATCCTGGGAACGGATGATGAGATGTTCATCACTTTTGAGGCTGAACCAATCGACCACCCGCCGCCACAACGCTCTATGAAATTGACTCTCGTGCAGTGGGTGCAGCCAACCCAGGCCGCCCATCAGCGCGGGACGAATTTTGGCCGCTAGCGCCATCTCCGACTGCCATTCGTTGGCACGCGGATGTGAGATGTAAATTGCGGGGTCATTATTGAGAGGTTGGGGACGGACTGAAAGCCCGTTACGCCGCCAGGTTGTCCAACCGCGTTCCTCGATGAAGCCCATGCGGGCATACAAGCGCCGCGCAGTCGCGTTATCGGCGTCTACCTGCAAGATCGCTGTTTTCCCGCCGCGCGAACGGATCAGATTCATGGTGGATTGCATTAACTGTTGGGCGATTCCCCGGCGTTGATAATCCGGATGCACGGCGACATTGACGATCACCCAGGCATTTTTGAGGTTACCTTCGCCATTTGCGGGATACGTGGAGACGTTCCCAACCAGACGACCATCGGCGATCCAGACATAGCCCAACCCCATGCCCTGCGCGAGATCATTCAAACCGGGCAGGAAATTCAGGCCGCGACTGAGTGTCCGCATTTCACGAACAGCGGCACGCCCATTGCTGTCCATCGTACTGGCAAAAGCGAGTTCAATTAAATCGGCCAACTGCCCCAGATCCGTGCGCAAATTCACCAGTCTCAAACCATCTACGGATTGCTGCACAGCGTTCTGGGTAGCCTGTATACCGACCACAGAAAATTCCTCACATGATATAAGAATAAGCGTAACAATTGAAGGCTTACATGTCAAGTTACAAGCTATTCCAGTGCGCTTACAACTTACTATTAGACGCCCTTTTCCTGAATGCTGCATGAGAAGCCGTTAGCCGACGATTGGTCAACGATGTAAAATCAGCCGTTGGTAATCTCAGGCGGATAAGCTATCATGTTACGCCGTTGGGCATCCCGACAATGAGGAGAAGTGACTTTTATGGCACGCAATAATTATGGAACTTTACGCGGCGGCAATGGTGGTCGCCGGGGCGCAGGCGGCGCATGGCAGTGGGTCGTCATCGGCTTCGTCGGCGGCTTTGGCTGCGCGGCGGTCATCGGACTCGCGCTGATTATTCTGGGGCTTGACCCCAGCGGCATCCTGACGGCCAGCCGTCCAACACCTACAGCACTGATTATCACGGCTACCCTGCCGCCGATGACACCGACGCCCGAACCGACGGAAGTCATCATCGTCCCAACGGCGACGACGGGAGAAGTGGCGCTAGTCGCGCCATCGGCGACACCTACCACCGATCCCAACACAATCCAGGTGGAATCCAGCCCGACGCCGACAACACCCGCGCCAACGGCAGCACTCAACCAAGCCGCATCCAACGGCGGAACGGGCGGCGCACAAGCCGCTGTACCGCGCCTGCTGGAAGGGATCATTTCGCCGGTGCGGAATGTAGACGGCGGCACATTCGACATGGGCACATCGGCGAGCGAAGTCGCAACCGCTGTAAACGAATGTGTGAATACCTACCAAGCCAATTGTGAAGTCGCCTGGGGCGAAGACTCCGCGCCGATGCATCAAGTGACCATCAATCCCTTCTCGATGGAAGTGACCGAAGTCACCTACGCGCAATATCTGGCATTCCTGAATTCGATGGGGCCGAACAGCCACCGCACTGGCTGCGAAGGCAAGTTGTGCATCGCCACCCGCGCCGAAGACCCGAACAGCAATGTCATCTTCGACAGCGCCAATTACCGCGTACTGGATGTCATTTCCGATTTCCCGGTTACGGCGGTGACGTGGTATGGTGCGAAATCCTACTGTGAAGCGATTGGCCGCCGCCTCCCAACCGAAGCCGAATGGGAGCGTGCCGCGCGCGGGCCGCAAGATAAACTATATCCCTGGGGAAATACTTTCGCGACTGATTATGCCAAGACCAGCCGCCCCAAACCAGCCGATCCCTCGCTGGCGGGCGCGGTGAAAGTCGGAAGCTATCCATCTGGCGCAAGTGATTTCGGGGTACTGGATATGGCGGGTAATGTGGCGGAATGGGTGAGCGATTGGTACTCGCCTTCGTACTACACCCAGCTTGCCCAAACGGGTCAGGCCGTCCTGAATCCGCAGGGGCCGCCGGCAGGCACAGAAAAAGTTGTGCGCGGTGGTTCCTGGGATACGCCACCGTTTTTCTCGCGCTCAGTTCACCGCCAAAGTTCCGAGCCGCAGAATCAAGCTTTGTGGTTAGGCTTCCGCTGCGCGCAGGATGGCACGACAGATACGTCCGGCGGGACAGGCGCGGCCAATACCAGCGGCACAACCGTGAATACGACACCGGCTTCGGCCTCCACCGAAGGCGACAACAACAGCAGTGCCCCAACCCTGCCGCCGCCGCCGGTAACCGGCGCGACGGCAGCGCCTACGGCTGGAACAACTCCGCTGGCAACCCTGTCAGCCGGAACGCTGCCACCGGGGTAAAACATGTTATTTCGTAGGGACGCAGCGGCACTGCGTCCCTACCCAATTTATCAACCCGATGAAAAGGCTGACCATGCGCACCATCACTGACGATTTGATTCAGGGTCTCATCGAGCAAGCTAGACAATCGCCGCGCAAACGCGCCCCCTACAATTTCCATGCTTACGATGAACCCGTGCAGCGCATGATTAACGCCTTGCATCCGGGCACGTATGTGACGCCGCACAAGCATGAAAACCCGGACAAGGTGGAACTCATCGCCATGCTGGCTGGAAAAGCCGCGCTGCTGCATTTCAGCGATACGGGCGATGTGCAGGACATTTTCATCATGGATGCCAATGGGCCAGTGCGCGGGGTCGATATTCCAGCGCGAACCTATCATAACTTTGTTGCGATCACACCTTGCGCGGTTCTCGAAATCATACAGGGGCCGTATCAGGCCGAAACGCACAAAAAATTCGCTCCCTGGGCGCCGTTGGAAGGCTCACCGGAGACGGCGGCTTATCTTAAAAAATTGGAAAGTCTGATTCAAGCAAAGTTATAAATCTGCCGCTGCAAATCCCCGGATTGCGCGTTTCATGACATCATCAGTTAAGGATGTGAACGAAGCCCCCAACGTCAATTTCATTTACATCGACCAGAAATTGACCATCCCGGATTTCACGATCTGGTAATTTCTGCACCACCAAAAATCCCAGTGTATGCGACGATGTCGTCCAGTTTCCGCCGCCTACCCTGGGATTTTTGATTCGTGCCGTTAACCGTTAGCAACGATGGCTTTCCAAATGTAGCGGCGGCGGCGAATTTCCAGTCCTTGAGAACCGGCA
The DNA here is from genome assembly GCA_039933955.1 of Chloroflexota bacterium. Classification (GTDB taxonomy): domain Bacteria; phylum Chloroflexota; class Anaerolineae; order Aggregatilineales; family Phototrophicaceae; genus CFX2. The sequence goes on along the minus strand of JBDTNB010000022.1, from coordinate 14,390 downwards.
TATTTCTCGAAGATGCGTTCCAGGTCGGAGGCAGCGTCGATGTAAGTGGGGACTTCATCCGGGGTAGTACCCCAGGCACGCCAGATGTAGAAATCCTCTGGTGTCGCGAAGATTTCAGGCACGTCAAAGCTCCACCAACTGTGCAGGTTTAGCTGAACGGCACCCAGCCGCTCCTCGATGGCGGGGTACGCCCAGTTGGGGTCGTCAAATGCCTGCCAGCGCAGCGCCTCAGGCAAGAGACCATGCCAGGGTGTCAGCGGGGCAGTATCCGGCACGAGCATCAGCAAGGTGGCTCCGGGGCGGGCCACCCGGCGCGAATCCTCGATCCAGTGGAAGGGGCCTTTACTGCAAACCAGCAGATCAAACGATCCATCTGGGGCAGGGATAAGCGCTTGACCGCCATTGGCCTGGGTGGACGAGTCGTGCAGCAGGAAACTGACATTGTGGATACCGCGCTCCTGCGCCGCTTCCTGAGCCAGACGGATATAATCTGCCATGCGGTCATAAGCCACTACCGAGCGCGCTGTAGCCGCCATTTCAAGGGCGAGTTCGCCCTGCGCGCAGGCGACTTCCAGCACGTCCAGATTTGCTTGCAGATGCAGTGCCACCAGATTGCGGAAAACATCTTCTCCGTGCCATACCGGGAGCATGGAGCGCCAGGGATAGTAATATCCCTTTTGCAGCGTGGTAAGACGGTCATACCAGAGGGGCGATTGGGGTGCTAAGGGCATAGATCCTCCAGTGTGGGATAGGTTCTCATTGTATTTTGTCTTCAATAATCGCTAACAGCTAACGGCTAATTGCTTTATAATGTGAGCAGTTTAACAAGGACTATCTTTATGGTACTGGATATGCAGCGGGTGACGCCCGCCGACTTTGATCGGTTCATTCGCAAGCCTGAAAATCGCAGCCACAATTTCGAACTCATCGCCGGGGAGATTATCGAAAAAATGGTATCCAGTCCACGTTCGTCTACGATTGGTGCATTGGTCGGCGGCTTTATGACAGTCCATGTTCGGCAGAACGGTTTAGGACGTGTGACCGGCGCAGATGGCGGCTACATGGTCAACGGCGAACGTTATATTCCTGATGCCGCTTTCATCTCAAAATCGCGCCAATCTACGACCCCAACTGACGCATATAATCCCCACGCGCCCGATCTCGCGGTTGAGTTATCTTCTCGAATTAAAGAGCAAACGCGAATCAAAGTGGCTCATTATCTATCCGTCGGAACGCTCACCTGGGTGATTAACCCCGACAAGCAGCGTGTCGAAGTTTATAAAAGCGGTCAGCCGCCCATCATTCTGACCGGCGACGAAATCCTCGATGGTGGCGATGTCCTGCCCGGTTTTTCGCTGGTCGTCAGCACCCTCTTCGCTGAATAACTCGAAAATAGGCGATGTATTTTGTAGGGACGAGGCACGCCTCGTCCATTCTCGCTAAGGATCGGAGAATGGTTGTAGGACATAGAAGACCATAAACAATACGACTGCGATACAGAATACAACCGCAGCTATGCGCATAAACTTATTTTGTATCCGAAACATAATCCATCCTCGTTAACCCTCCTAAAATCCCGCCAACCGCTTCCGCAAATCCCGCAGCGGCCCGCGCAGAATGGCTCCGACCAGCGCGGGTGGCGTCAGCAGATTTATCACCTCCGGCGGAAGTTGGCGCGTCAGCAATTTGCCGAATAAATCCTGCATCGTCGGGTCTTCGATCACCCAGCGCAAACCACCCAATGCCCAGCCGGGAATTTCCGGGTTGTAAATGCTCTGCTGTACGCTGTCGAGCGCGGCTCGATAACGGCCATAGGTTTTGCTGCGGGCGGTTTCGTCGTACCACGCCATCGCTTCCGCCCACGATTTTTCGCCGGATTTCCAGTAACGGATCGCCCAGGCCAGCACTTTCGCCGTGAAAACCGCGTTGTAGATTCCCTGCCCGTCCAACGGATCATGCTGGTGATAAGCATCGCCGACCAGCGCCCAGCCCGCGCCGCCTGGGCTGCGATATAAATTGCCTACGCGCCGGATTCCAGCCACATCGGTTATCATTTCCGCATTTTCGATACGCTCCGCAATATCGGGATTACGCCGAATAAAATCCAGGTAAAAGGCTTCGACTCCTTTGGGCGGCGGATTCAACAAATCAGCGCGTCCTTCAATGCCAATCAGCGTCCTACCGTCTGCACTGTCCATCACCAGAAAGCCGTAACCCAAGCCGCCCTCATAGGCTACCGCTGTCGCGCCAAAATCGTCATAAGGCCGTGCGCCCTTCCAGTAGGCATAATACAGCGAGGTTGGCTGGCTGGTATGCTCATCGAAAACCTTCGCAGCCACTTTCTGCGCGACAGTGCTGTAACGTCCATCTGCGCCCACCACCACATCCGCCGTGAAAATCTCCTCAACAGACTTTTTCTTCTCTTCTCCCCCTCTCTGTACACGGGGAGGGGGCTGGGGGGAGGGGTTCCCCTTCACCCCCACGACTCGTGTCCCATCCCACACCAGATGGGTCACGCCGAAATGTTGCCGCCCCTCAACTGTCGGGAAGCGCAGCGCGTTTGTCCACAGCGCCGCATCGAAGCGCGCCCGGTCAATCGCATAGGCATAATCGCGTCCGTGCGCTTCGGGGAGGCGGATCGTGCCAGTATAGGTTTTGCCCGCCGCGACCACCCGCCGGATGCGCGGTGTATCCTGAGCATAAAACCCTTCGTCCGCGCCTATTTCGTCTAAAAGCTGCATCGTCGGCGCATAAATAATCGGCGACGAGGCGGCGGGCTGGCTGGGGAAAGTCGCCCGTTCCAGCAGCAGCACCCGTAAACCCTGTTTGCCCAAGCGCGCTGCTAAGGTCGCGCCCGCCGGACGCCCGCCCACAATAATTACATCGTAATGTTCAGTCATGACCGTTCCTTGTCCACCGATAAATGTCGTGGCGTATGTTCAATACGAGTGATTTTGCGTAGGGGCTTGTCGCTGACAAGCCCACTTCCACCCAATCTGAACCAGCGCCAGGATTGTCCCTCTACAGTCTACAGGAAAAGTTTCCCCTTACAAATCTGAATTTCATGAAAAATTCGGCACATTTCGCTTGCTGATAGGGCATTGCAATGTCATTATTCGGTATTATTTGTAATAAAGAAAATTTGTTTCGCATGAGGGAGAAAACAATGAAAACATTTTTATGTGCGCTGCTGCTCCTGTTTATACTTATGCCGACTGCGCCCATCGCTGCCGCTGAGGGCTGCGCCGATGGTACAACCGGTAGTGATAAGCTGACATGCAGTGTGAAACCGCCTACAGCAGGCAATGATGACGACCAGTTTGACGGCGATCTGGGTGATGATGTGATGGTGCAGGCAGCGAATGTCATCACCACCGAAATGGATGGCGACGGCAGCGCGACCCACGATTTGCGCGGCATGGACGATGGTGGCGATGATACCATGACCAATTATGGGACAGTCAAGGCCAGCATCGCCGGGGATTGGGTATCCGGTAACGGCGGTGACGACACGATTTACAATTACGGTCAGGTAAATGTCAACATCATGGGCGACGAGTCTCTGGGTGTGGGCGGTAATGACACGATTGTCAACGCCGGGACTGTCGAGAATGCCATTCACGGCGAAGATGGCGACGATACCGTGATCCTGATTGATGGCGCGAACGGCGGCGCGGATCACATTTTGCTGCTGGATGGCGGCCCCGGCACGGACACATTAATTTTCAGCTTCAATGACCCGAACATGAATAAACAGGTGGATGCCGCACTTGTGGGTCAGCCTGCCGCCAATGGCAGCATCACCATCGGCGACGAGACTTATACATGGATGGATTTTGAAGAGGTGCGCAGTGAGACGCCTTCAGCCTCCGCTGATACAATTCTGAAAATCAGCACGGCGATGGACAAAAAAAATTCCTGATTGAAATGTAACCTACGAGGCTGATTCGCGGCGGTAATTTATGGTAAATCGCCGCCGCGCTTGCTGTCGCCCGGAAATTTACGTCACCGGATTCCAGGGAGAGGGTTCCGTTATGCCGGTCAAATATTGGGCAAACCAATCCCGCGTCAGAATCGATACCCGTTCCATCGCCCCCGGCTCTTCAAACAGATGGGTTGCGCCGGAGACCACTTCCATAGCCTTATGTGAACGCAGCGCCGCATAACTATCCTGATTTAAGCGTACCATAGACGCCTCATCATAACCGCCGACAATCAATAATGTGGGCGCTTGGACTTGGGTCAAGGCCTGACCGGCTAAATCCACTCTCCCACCGCGGGAAACAATCGCGTGAATGCGTGCCGGACGCGCTGCGGCGGCGACTAAAGCGGCTGCTGCTCCAGTGCCCACCCCATATAAACCGGTATACAGACCGCTCGTGCTGGGATTATTGCCCAACCAATCAATCACCACTGTTAAGCGGCGCGTCAACAGCGGAATATCAAATCCGATCTGCCGTGTTTGTTGGTCAATCGCCGCTTCAGAGGGCGTGAGCAAATCGACCAGCAGCGTCGAGATGTTCGAGCGGGACAGGGCTTGGGCGACCAATTGATTGCGTGTGCTGTAACGGTTGCTCCCACTCCCCGGTGCGAATAAAACGATGGATTGGCTGTTCAGGGGAATGGTTAAATCCCCTTCGAGCATGATGGAATCAACCTGAATTTGTACTGGAAAGTCTGGCATGAGCATTACTCCCTGATTTCTCTATGCACAGCTAATCATGGTTGTGTAAGAAACAGATCATTTTTGCAGAATTCTCCTTGAAAACTGCCTGTAATTGGGGACGTGGTAAATCCGGTTGTGCTGTCAGATTGTCTGAGGAAAAAAACCGCTAAAGCAAATCGTTTCAGAGACATTGGCGTAAAAACACTTGCTTTTGTAGTAATCTGCAAGGGAGAAAAACTGATACCGAACAAGCCTTGAAGCGCCGCGGCCAAAGTACAAGACACAACTAACGAAGGTGCTAAAAGAGGTCTTTATGGGTCACAAAATACGTTTGTTGTAACTGGAAATGGTAAGATTTCGCCATTGGATAAAGCGAATTTTGTCGAGTAAGGCTTCAAATCATTATTTAAAGTCTTGAATCCCTCTACTTATTGGAATTTGAGATGTATCTCTACCCAGGCGCTAACACAGGTTGTTACTGCACCTGGAGCAGCACACGCACTGCACCGTCCGGGCTGCCGCCTGCGTAACTGACAACCAGTGTATAAGTTCCATCCGCCGGAATCACGTAATCCCTGATTGCCGAATTATAACTTCCGCCGCTGTCATCATCAGCAACGATGGGTTTGCTATCCGGGTCGAGCAGGACAATCAACGGATCGGTCTTAGAATTTTCGCGCCCAGTGGCGGTGAGGGTCACTTTCTGACCCAATTTTGCCTCAAACGGCAGCCCATAACTCAAGCCCTGCTGCATCGGCAGCACCTGCGATTCGCCCGGTAGGAGCAGATCACCATCCACACTGCGGATTTCCTGCTTACGAATCCAGTCAAGGTAATCAGCGGCGGCGGCGGTTTGGTCATTCAAGGCCACGTTCACGATTCCGCGCTGGAAATATAACGAAGGATCATCGGGCTGTAACTTGATCGCAGCGTTCATATCTACCAGCGCCGCGTCATATTTTTGCTGTCCGACCTTCAAAATCGCGCGTTCGGCGTAAGCCCCGGAGTTACTCGGATCCAACTCGATCAGGTGATCGTAATCAGCAACCGCTTGGTCAGCGTTGCCGAGGCGCGTATTAGCGAAAGCGCGTCCTGCATAGGCTGGGGAATAATCGGGCGTGAGTTCGATCAGCTTGTCGTAATCCTTCACGGCGTCCTGATACTGCCCACTCAATAAATACAGCCGTGCGCGCCGTGAATAAGGGTCAGGCAAATCGGGCGCGGCGGTAATACTGGCTTCTAAATCCTTGAGCGCAGCTTCCGCGTCATTCTGTTGCAGGTATATCAGGGCGCGATCACTGTAAATGGTTCCGGTGAGCTGGTCAGACGCCTGCGGAAAATCGAGTGATTGATTCATATCTGCCAGCGCTAAATCGAGATCATTCAAGCGGGCGTAAGCCAGCCCGCGCAGGTGATAGGCTTCACCGAAGGTCGGATTGAGCAAGATGAACAGGCTATAATCCTGCACGGCCTGTTGATAATCACCCGCGTTATAGGATTGTCCCGCGCGCGTGAGTACATCTCCGCCGACAAAGATCGAAACCATTTGACCCTGGCTCTGGTCGGCACTGGGCTGCGCGCTTTGATCCTGCGCGAGAATAGGCGAGGCACTGACCGCTAACCCAATCACAATTCCTGCGACGATAATTTTCCGGTTCGACATCTCTTTTTGACCCTTAGCCTATTTTGACCACTATAACACGAATCTACCGGCGCGGACGCAAAATCTACCGAAATGTTAAGGTGCTCCCCTCCCCAGCCCCTGCCTATTTCGTAGAGAGGGGAGCAAAAGAAAAACATAGGGGAGATTGGTTTTCATTTCAAAAGTGTATGATTACGATGCGGCACGCAGATAATGCGCCCAATAGCCTGCATAATTACCATAAGCCCGCGCCAAACGTTCAACATCCTTTTGTTCGAGGGTGTCATTCCCGTACCAGCGGCGAGCGGCCTGAATCGACCATTTTTCGCCGACAGGTGTGCGCTCCATGCGACCCAGGCCGCGCAGCAGAATAAAACTGGCCGACCATGCGCCAATCCCCTTGATCGACAACAACCATTTTTCAGCCTCTTCATAGGGCGCAGTACGCAGCCAATGTTCATCCACGCCATCGAATGCCCTGGCGACGGTACTGATGCCTTGCGACTTCCACAGATTGCCAACCACCGCGTTAATTTCGTCCGAGTCTATCTGCGCGAGTTGGACGGCTTCCGGGAAGGCGTGGTAGACAACACCCTCGACTCCGAGCGCGCCGCCAAAACGTGCGGTCAGGTTTTCTTTCATCTTGCGCGAGACATTCATCAAATTGCGCTGCGACAAAATTGCCCAGCAGGCGTTTTCAAATGGGGTCAGAAACTTCACCTGATGGTAGCCATATAACTCCTGAATAACCGGTTCGAAAGCGGGGTCTGCCTCGCCAATGGCATAAAACGGGCGCAAGTCATCGTCGAGGCTGAGAAAAAAAGTAATGCGTTCTCGTACCGCCTGATGCAAGTGTTCGTCCAGGGCTTGTTCAGCATAGAGGATATAAGCGAGTTCAGGCGCGTCCAGTGTGCCCATTGACTGCACACGAAAAACCACAATCGTTCCATTGATTGAAATGGCTTTGGTCAAAATGCCCGCTTCGGTGCGCTGCTCACCCATTGCCGGACGAAAATGACCGAGAAATTCTAGCGATTTATTGAAGTCAAAGGGCGCGGTGGGGGTTAAAGTGCCTTGTATTTGGTGCATGATCTACCTCATCTCCAGATTCAATACACCTATTGTATACAACCCGCGTGACAGCATTATGGCAACAGCAACATGAACCCAATTCCATCGACATGTTATTCACTACGCGCGTCCCGCAAATCAGCCATGCAAACGTGAATTGATTCATCTCCCAAAATAATACAAAATGGACAGGCCACATCCGCTTCGACAATCGATTAGACTTCAGCACCCTTTTTGCGAAACTGATACTCAAATTTGTAACAGCCTGCGCCGAGAGTCAGTTCCAGGTTATCGCCGATTTGCTCGCCACCGTGCAGCGGCTGGTCGTTGATCGAGATTTCACCCATATGCACGTTGGGGAGCACAACCCTGGCCGAGGCGTTAAACGGAATTTGAATTTCGATAGTGAGCTGTCCGGCGTCATCGATATGCCAACCGCTCTCGTACAAGCCCGCCGCCGAGCGGTAACGTGCTCTCGCCCATTGCAGCGATTTGTCCGGTTTAGGCGCGATCCGGGCATGGCGGAAACCGGTCACTCCATCCGAGCCTGTGGATGGATTCAGCCCGCACATATCGCGGTACATCCATTCGACGATGGAGCCGTAGGCATAGTGGTTGAGCGAGTTCATACCTGTTGAACTGATTGAGCCATCAGGATTGATAGAGTTCCAGCGCTCCCAGATGGTCGTCGCGCCCAGGTTGACGGCATACAGCCACGATGGGTAATCCTCATTAAGCAGAAGCTTATAAGCCAGATCGTTCGCGCCAATATTCGATAGTACCCGGCAGAGATAGGGTGTGCCGACAAAGCCGGTTCGCAAATGCTGCTTATCCTGGTTGAGTCGGGCAATGAGATCATTTTTCAGCCGTTCCTGCTGGGCATCGGGCGCAAGCTCCATGAACAATGCCAACACGTATCCCGTTTGGGTTGGGATCGCCAAGCGTCCTGTTGCCGTAAAATATTCCGCTTGAATCGCGGCTTTAACCTCTGCGGACAAGCGCCGATAACTGTCCACTTCCTCGGACTTGCCGAGCACCTCAGCGGCGTCTGCCACCAACCGCGCCGAATAACAATAAAAAGCCGAAGCGATGAAGCCGTCAGGCGTACCGCCCTTACGCGAAGCCGGGTCGTCGCCATCCAGTGCCAGCCAATCGCCAAAATGTGCGCCTTCCGTCCACAAGCGCCTGCCGCCGGATGTTTCATCGACACCTTTAATATAATCCACCCAGGCGCGCATACTCTCAAACTGCTGTTCCAGGATAGCGATGTCGCCGGAAAACTCATAGACAGTCCAGGGTAGGATGGTCGCGACATCACCCCAGGCGCTGGAGCCACCGTGACTCAGGTTAGACATGGGCACGATGTGCGGAACCATTCCGCCGGTCTTGGACTGCTCTTTTCCCAGGTCGTAAGCGTACTTGGAAAAGAAGGCCACCGAATCCATGTTGAAGCAGGCCGTACCAGCGAAGATTTGAGTGTCGCCTGTCCATCCCAGCCGTTCGTCGCGCTGCGGACAGTCGGTTGGGATGTCGAGAAAATTACCCTTCTGCCCCCACAGCGCATTCCTGAAAAGCTGGTTCACTTTTTCGTTGGATGTTTCAATCTCGCCCAGCATATCCATCCGCGAATAAATCACACAGCCGGTGAAATCGTCCAGGTTGATCGCGCCAACCCATCCGGAAATTTTGACATATCGGAAGCCGTAAAAGGTGAAATACGGCTCTACTACGACGTCCGTCCCATCGGCGATGTAAATATATTCGGCTTTGGCTGTGCGCAGGTTATCGCGGAAGAAATTGCCGCCTTGCAGCACCTCTCCAAACTGGAAATGGATATGGGTGTCGGCTGGAGCGCTCGTCCGGAAACGCAGCCATCCGGTCATATTCTGCCCCATGTCCAGCACGGTCTCGCCTGCGGGCGTGTGGATCAGCGCCAGCGGTTTGATTTCCTCGTTGATACCAACCGGAAGTGACCTTCTGGCCTCCAAGCGGGTCATGTCGATTTCAATCGGTTTCACAGCGGCGGTTTTTCCGGGGGCTGGCACGACTTTGCTGATGCGGGCATCGTAGGTCTCGCCGTCGAAGATGCTGCTGTCGATCACCGGGGAAGGCTGGGCGCTCCACGAGGGATCGGTGACGACGATCAACACCTCGCCATTTTCCAGCGTGAAATGCATCTCGCAGATCAGCGCAAACCGATCTCCATAAAAGTCTACAGCCCCGCCATTCGCCCCATAACGGCCTTTATACCAACCGTTGCCCAGCATCACCGATACCAGATTCGATCCAACTGTAAGCTCATCGCTGATGTCAAACGTTTGATACTGAATCCACTGGTCATAGGCGTTGCAGTAAGGCGTGAAATATTCGTCGCCGACCTTCTTCCCATTCAGCTCAAAGTGATACAATCCCAACCCGCAGATATAAGCCCGCGCGGCAATCACTCCTGCCGGAAGATCGAAATGCTGATACAAAATCGGATGGACGCGGTTGTCCTCTAAGTCCGGGGTAATCCACTGCGCCCCCCAGTTTTCGTCCATCTTTGCGGTCTCGAACCAGGCGGCCTCGCTTTCGGCGTTTTCGGTTTCGCCCCACACTCGTACCTTCCAGAAATAACGGGTGCGCGGTTGGAGAGAAAGCGGCGGGTAGTAGGCCAGACTATCGATTTCATTCCCATCAACTTTGCCACTGTCGAAGGTAACTTGCTTGAAGTCGCTGTCCTGACTGACGACAATTTGAGCGGCAGTTTGCACCATATCGCGAGTATCATCAACCATCCAGGAAAAGGTGGGCTTGTCGATAGCAAATCCCAGCGGGTTGATGATATGGTTTGTCTTGAGATGCGTTATGTTCACGATTGACCTCGCGGGTACAGTGTAATCAATTTAGCAGGTTATTCTGGGTTTTACCTGGCAGATACAACTCAACACGAGACAACGATAGGTTCATTCATCCTCCAATGACGGATGCTGCCTGTGCGCTGGTTCGCCAGAATATAAACGATAATATCCTATTTGCCCTAATTGCAATGGAACCAAAACCTCCAGGTATGGATGGGCAGCCGCTGTGGAAAATTTGGCAGGCAATCTGTTATAGTCACGTCAGATTGAATGAAAAAGGGCAAATCCAGATAAACCGAATGCCCTGAAAAAACCAGCCATCCATTGCCATCATCCCGGAGCGACTCATATTGAAAACCAGCGATCTCCATATCCGTGACCCATTCGTGCTGCCGGTCATATCTGAGCAGCAGTATTATCTTTATGGCACGACTGGCCCGGAAAGTTGGACAAACTCGGCAGCGGGTATTGATTATTATATCAGTCGCGATTTGCAAAACTGGGAAGGGCCTTTCCCGGCGTTTCGGCCTCCCGCGAACTTCTGGGCTGACCGAAATTTCTGGGCGTCTGAAGTCCATTTTTATCGCGGACGTTATTATATGTTCGCCAGCTTCAAGGCCGAGGGTGTCTGCCGGGGCACGCAAATCCTGCGCGCGGATAGTCCACAAGGCCCCTTCTAGCCCATCTCCAAAGGGCCAGTTACGCCCCGCGATTGGGAATGTCTGGACGGAACTTTGTTCGTGGATGCCCATGACCAGCCCTGGATCGTGTTCTGCCATGAGTGGGTGCAGGTGGGTGACGGTGAGATGCGCGCGCACAATCCCTGCGCAGCGGCAGCACCAATATTGTCGGCGTCATCATTCCAGCCATCCAAAACCCATTTTTCTGGCAAATCCTCTCTGGTATTTCCGACGGTTTACAGGAAGCCGGTTACAGCCTTCACCTGACTCATCATCCCCTGGATATGCAGCAAGAAGCCAACACCATCCGCGAATTGACGCGCCAGCCAGTGGATGGTTTCATCCTCATGGCCGCCGCCAAGTATCTGCTGCCCCGGCTGACCGATTATCTGTGGAAGGCTGGGCGTCCGGTGGTCGAAATTACGTCGGCCAAAGCCGCGTTCGATCATGTCGTCCACACCTATTCTAACGGTACACGCGCGCTCATGGCGCATCTGCTGGAACTGGGGCATCGGCGCATTGGCTTCGTCTACGGCATTTCCAGGGAAGTTCAGGGCTTTGACCGCCTGCTCATCTATCGCCAAGTGCTGGAAGAAGCTGGATTGCAATCCTACGAGATGCATTGCAGTGAAAGTTTGGAAGATGCCTATCAGGCTGCCTATACCTTGCTGAATGCAGAGGATCGTCCAACCGCGCTGCTGGTTATTAACGACATGCTGGCAATTGCCGCGATGCGCGCCGCCAGTGACCTGGGGTTAACTATTCCGGGTGACCTGTCCGTTGCTGGTTTCGATGATATTCCGTTTTCCAGTTATCTCTCGCCGCGTCTCACCACCGTTTCGGGAAAAGCAGAAGACAGTGGGCGCGATGCGGTTCGGCTGATTCTCAAGCGCTTTGCAGAGCCAGACCTGCCCCAGCAGGTGATGATGACTCAGGCACAGCTTATCGTTCGTGAATCGACAGGCCCTGTCCGTCAATCGAAGAAAGGATAGAAGCACCACTTAAAGTCATGAGCCGTGTGCAAAATATTTACTAGGGTTACTGAATCAGTGGGATCAAATGGAAAAGAATATTTCACGTCGGGATTTCTTATTTTTATTACCAGTGACAGCCAGGGCGCGGCCCATTGACGGCTATTGAATGCCTGCAAAACGAGAGTAAAGGCAGTTTATTTATGCGCAACACGTCCGGTCTCATCCCATTTCTAAGGCGCAATGCCGTCGCCTACTTGTTCCTCGCGCCGTGGCTTGTGGGTTTCCTGGTACTTACGCTGTACCCGTTGATTTATTCTCTGGGACTTAGTTTCACGAATTATGATTTCACCAAACCCGATTCAACACAGTGGATCGGCCTTGATAATTATCAGAAAATGTTCGGGTCGCTGTTCGGGGAGTCAGAGTTCATCGGCACTAGCGGTGAGGTTACGCGCGTAGACCCGTACTACGTGAAATCGCTGTCCGTGACATTCACCTATGTATTCATGTCCGTGCCCTTGAAGCTGGTCTTCGCGCTGGCGGTGGCGATGCTCTTGAAGCAAAAACTGCGAGGGGTCTCGTTCTACCGTGTCATCTACTATATCCCCACACTCCTCGGTGGCTCCGTAGCAATCGCGGTGCTGTGGCGAAAGCTGTTCGAGAAAGAGGGTCTGGTAAACGGTGTACTGGCAGCCATCGGTTTTACCAACCTCCCCAGTTGGATAACCAACCCCGACTATGCGCTCTGGACACTGGTTTTAGGGTATCTCAACCACGGGCATAAAGGGTTAACACCACTACAGGAGAAAATGAATATGACATGATGGCTGACGACGTATTTCGGGTTTGTTCTCTAAAACTATAAACTATTACAAAAGCAGGAGAATTCAAAGATGAAAAAAATCATATATTGACGCTTATGGCACTGCTCGTGATGCTGCTCGCGGCCTCTATCCAGCCAATCGCGGCACAAGCCGAAGCCACCGCCCTCCCGGCTTATACCGGCGGCCCTGCTGAGCTTCGCATGGGTTGGTGGGGCAATGATGACCGTGCCCAAAGAACCCAAAAGGTAATCGATCTCTTCCAGGCGGCCTATCCCGATATCACCATCAAGGGCGAACCCAATGGCGGCGCGAGCGACCACTTTCAGATTCTCGACATCCAGCTAGCAGCCAACAACGCCCCTGACATTATCCAGTTCGGCGGCAACTGGCCCGATTACAAGCAGTACCTTGAACCGCTCAATGACTATCTCGGCAAACAACTCGCAATCGACACGCCAGAGCAGTTTGACCAGACGGCTTTGATCCCCGCAACCGACACCGACGGCAGTCTGTATGCCATCAGCCTCGGCACAAACACACTCGTCCTCGCCTACAACAAGACGATGATTGAAGCGGCGGGGGTCGATCTCCCGAAGGACAACATGACCTGGGACGAGCTTACGGCCTACGGCAAGGAACTTAAGGCGAAACTCCCCGACGGAGTCGCGCCCTTCGTGGACAACAGCACTAATCAGGCAAACTACCTCAGCTATTTCTACACGCAAGAGGGTACGCCCATTTGGACTTTGGAGGATGGCGGCAAATCTTATGCGACGGTTGACTCCGCCACGAAATGGCTTCAGATATGGGCGGATATGCGCACTGACGGGTTAGTCCCCGACGCCGACACCACCTACACCTACACCGAACAAGGCCCGGACAGCTCAGCCTTCGTGGCGGGCAAGGCGGCAGTCGATTTGGTTTGGAGCAACACGGTGGCAGGCTATCAGGCAGCCATGACCGATGAGCTGGGTATGACGACACTCCCCGCGGGCGGCAAACCCGCCTATGCTATCCAGATGAGCCAATACCTGGCTATCAACAAGGACAGCAAAAACAAGGAAGCGGCAGCGCTGTTCATCAACTTCTTCGTGACCAGCCCAGAGGCGGGTGCGATACTCCAAACCAATCGGGGTGTGCCTTCTTCGCCAGTGGTGCGTCAGGCAATCGCCGAACAGGCCACCGCGACGGATGCAGCGATTTACAGGATTTACGACGCGATAGCTGATCGAACGGTTCCGCAAGGCCCAATCTCCCGAACGACCAGGAATTTGTGAACGAACTGCTGCTGATCGGTCAGCAGGTAGCATACGGACAGAGCACGGTTGATCAGGCCGCTAAGGATTTGCAAGCTTTGATCGAGCGTCTGGCGGTCAAATAACGTCCAGCAAAAGTGAGCGTACAAAAGGCGCGGGATCATATGATCCCGCGCCTTTTCATTCACTGATGGGGTCTCATGTGGCGACAATCCGCCACTAGCTTCTCGCAGATCAGAAGTGTGACCTGTCACATGCCTAATTTGCCGCGCATGTCTATAATAAAGTCCAATTGATCTACGACAAGTCGAACAGAAGGACAATAATGCGCTACGGACACTTTGACGATGCGGCCCGCGAGTATGTCATCACGCGGCCAGATACCCCTCTTCCCTGGCTCAATTATCTGGGCAGCGAAAATTATTTTGGGATCATCT
>JBDTNB010000021.1:0-66410 GCA_039933955.1 Chloroflexota bacterium | reverse complement strand
GAAGTCGGTTTTGAAGATGTCACCGACCAGCCGGATCGCTGGGAACGGGTGTTGGTCGCCCGCAGGCCATTAGGGAGATAGAGGAGGATTAGAAATGTCACCAACCAAATCAATGCCGAAGAATTTCGATTTCGCTGAGGCCGAAAGCCGCATCTATGCGTGGTGGGAGAAAAATAAGTGGTTCAAGCCGGAAGTTGCACCGCAGGATGCTGAACCCTTTGTGATTAGCATCCCACCGCCTAATGTGACGGGCGCTTTACATACCGGTCATGCTTTGTTTTCGTCTCTGGAAGACCTGATGATTCGTTATGAACGGATGCGCGGAAAAGCTGCCTTGTGGGTTCCAGGGACAGATCACGCCGGGATCGCCACCCAGCTTCAGATTGAAAAGATGCTTCATGACGAAGGTACGAGCCGCGAGGCAGTTGGCCGCGAAGAATTTCTGGCGCGTACCTGGGCCTGGAAAGAGAAATACGGCGGGCAAATCACAGACCAGCTTCGGCGCATGGGCGCTAGCTGCGATTGGGATCGCGAACGCTTCACCCTTGATGACGGACTATCAGACGCAGTGATTGTGGTGTTCGTTAAGCTCTACGAACAAGGCTTAATTTATCGCGGCCCGCGCCTCGTGAACTGGAGTCCGGGCCTGCAAACCGCCGTCTCCGACCTGGAAGTGGAGCGCGAAGAAGAACAGGGCAAGCTGTATTTCTTCAAGTATCCGGTTGAAGGTGGCGAATTTATCCCGGTGGCGACCACCCGCCCAGAGACCATCATGGGCGATACCGCCGTGTGCGTGCATCCCGATGATG
Organism: Chloroflexota bacterium; assembly: GCA_039933955.1. Taxonomy (GTDB): domain Bacteria; phylum Chloroflexota; class Anaerolineae; order Aggregatilineales; family Phototrophicaceae; genus CFX2. The sequence goes on along the minus strand of JBDTNB010000021.1, from coordinate 65,601 downwards.
ACCGCTATAAACACCTGATCGGCAAAACCGCTTATGTGCCCGTGTTGGGACGCGCGATTCCAGTGATTGCTGACACCTACGTAGATCGCGAATTCGGCACAGGAGCACTCAAAATCACCCCGGCGCACGACTTCAACGACTACGAAATCGGCCAGCGTCATAACCTGAAGTTCATCAATGTCCTCAACAAAAATGCCACCATGAACGCCGAAGCAGGGCCGTATGAAGGGCTGGATCGTTTTGCCTGCCGCGAAAAATTGTGGGCGGACATGACCGCCCTCGGCCTGACCATCAAGGCCGAGGATCATACGATGGTTGTGCCGCGCAGCCAACGCGGTGGTGAAGTGGTTGAGCCGATGATTAGCACCCAATGGTTCCTGAAGATTCAACCCCTGGCCGAGAAAGCCATCGCCGCCGTGCGGGATGGACGCATCAAAATCGTGCCGGAGCGCTTCGAGAAAATTTACTTCAACTGGCTGGAAAACATCGAAGATTGGTGCATCAGCCGCCAGTTGTGGTGGGGGCATCGTATCCCGGCATGGTATGGGCCAAAAGGCGAAATTTATGTGGGCAAGGAGGCCCCCAAAGGTGATGGCTGGACGCCTGAACTAGATGTGCTCGATACTTGGTTTAGCAGTGGATTGTGGCCGTTCAGCACGCTCGGTTGGCCGGAGCAAACGCCCGACTTCAAGCGTTTTTACCCGACATCGACGATGGAAACCGGTTACGACATCCTGTTCTTCTGGGTGGCACGGATGATTATGATGGGTTTGTGGTTCACCGATGATGTGCCGTTTCGCACAGTGTACTTGCATGGGCTGGTGCGCGATAAGTTTGGGCGCAAAATGAGCAAAACCTATGGCAATGTCGTTGACCCGCTTGAAATCATGGACAAGTATGGCGCCGACCCGCTGCGGTTTACACTCATGACCAGCGGTACAGCCGGAAGCGATATTAATCTGGATGAAGACCGTGTCGAATCCAACTGGAAATTCGTCAATAAAATCTGGCAGATGACCAACTTTGTCCTGGGCAATCTGGATGGCGATGTCCCACTTGGTATCCCGCCCGCCAAAGAACTTGATTTGCCCTCGCGCTGGATTGTGAGCCGCCTGAATCGACTGGTCGCCAGTGTCCAGTATTTGTTCGATATTTACCAGTACGGCGAGGCTGGCCGCCAGATTTATGACTTCCTGTGGGGCGAATTTGCCGATTGGTATATCGAAATCAGCAAGTATCCGCTCTATGAGGGCGATGCCAAGACCAAAGAAAATACTCGTCGGGTGTTAGTGCATGTTCTGGATACGGCTTTGCGCTTGCTGCATCCCTATATGCCCTTCGTGACCGAGGAAATCTGGCAGTATATTCCGCACCAGGGCGAAGCGCTCATCATCGCTAAATGGCCGGTGTCCGATAAGTCTTATCTGGACGACAAGGCCGAATCCGACATGAATGTGCTCATGGATTTGGTGCGCGGTATCCGTAACGTCCGCACCGAATACAATGTTGACCCAGCCAAGCGCATCACTGCCGTGATGAAAGCTGGCAGCCAGCAGAGCAACATCGAAAAATACAGCTATCTGTTTGCGCGCTTGTGTAATGTCTCGGAAGTAAGCATTCTCGCCGCTAAGACCGCTGCACCCGATGATTCAGCTTCGGTGGTGGTCAGCGATGTGACGGCTTATCTGCCGTTGGCTGGTTTGGTTGATGTGGCGGCTGAATGTGAGCGGCTGACGAAAGAACAAACGAAACTGACCGACCAGATGGTCAAGTCGCAAAATACACTGTCGAACGAACAGTTTGTCAGCCGTGCCAAGCCGGAAGTGGTTGAACGTGAGCGCGCGAAACTGGCCGATTTGCAGACCAGTGCCGCGCAAATTGCGGAACGTTTGGCGGCTCTGTGTGGTGATAAATAACATCACGCCGATATAAAAACTGTCTTCCGTAGGGGCATATCGTTGATATGCCCTTCAATTTGGGACGGGTTAGGGTTACTCAGATTGGCGGACAGGGCCAGCCAACCCGTTCCAGAATTTCGCGGGCGACTTCATTGAGAGGTCGTTGATTGTTATCGACGCGGATTCCAGGAAGCTCAAGGTTGGCAATCTGCTTTGCGATGCTGTTGGTCACCGTCAGCAGGAAATCACGAGCAGAGCCGGGTTCACGCTCGGTGATGCGCTGCTGAACAGTGCTTTCCGGCGCCTGTAATAGACAAATGGTGGGGTGAGCGTTAGGGATTGCGCCGATGAAAGTTTCGATGTCTTCCTGCGATTCTACGATTCGGGCCAGAATCACACGGCGAACGCCAGCGGCATAAAAATTCGCCCATATCGCTGTCAGGTTGGCGACGGCCAATGTGCGATTAAAATGAGGCGTTTTGGTGGGTAGTACGCCTCGACATAATTCGTCAATATCAATGATGGCGTGTGGTTCGCGGCTCTGCCGAAGGATCTCGCCGAGTTCTTTGGCGACGGCGGTTTTGCCCGCTCCAGGCTGACCGGTCAGGAATAAAACCTCGACATGGCTGCTGTCGGGTATGTTATTTGCTGTCACCTTGTTCCTTGATTTTGACGAAAACAGCACGACCCGCTTCCTGTGCCGCTTTACGAACACTTCCATCGCTGTCGTTTTCAAACACGGCGCGCAGGGCGTCCAGGGCTTCCTGATCCGCCATGTGCGAGAGTTCGCTGATGGCCTTTAAGCGCACTTCGACGCTCTTGTCTTGCAGCCGCGCGATATGATAGGCGACAATCCGTTTAGTCGATGTGGTCATGACCTACACCCTTAGTCCAAGCCAGTTTACAATCCATAACATCCATTATAACAAAAATTTGCTGTTCTACTCAGACCGATTTCGATCTGGTACGATAGTCATGATATTTTATCCTGAACGCCTGACCCTCTGTTTGACAGGTGCTTTGTCCCCGCATACACTCATTCCATTCAAATCGAAACACGGGGAGAAAGCTGATGCTAGTCGTTCTGGTCAATTGCCATGTTAAACCTGAATATGTAGAGGCGTTCAAAGTTGCTTCCTTAGAGAATGCGCGTAACAGTGTGCAGGAACCGGGCATAGTACGTTTCGATGTGATTCAGCAGGATGATGATCCCACTCATATCGTGCTGGTCGAAATTTATCGCACGCCGGATGCTCCCGCGCAGCACAAAGAAACCCAGCATTATCTGAACTGGCGTGATACCGTTGCTGATATGTTTGTCGAGCCGCGCGTCGGCGTAAAATATCACAACCTGTTCCCCGACGATTCCGTCTGGATGTAATGGCGATGCGCTTTGAATTTTCAACTGCGACCAAAATCATATTTGGGGCAGGTACGCTCAAAGAACTCGAAAAATTACTGCCTCAATATGGAACTCGCGCCTTCGTCGTTTCCGGGAGCAAGCCGGAACGTGCCGCGCCATTACTGAGCTTGCTCGACTCTAACCAAATCCGGTACTCGATTTTTCCGGCAGGCGGCGAACCCAGTATTGATGATGCCCGTCGCGGGCTTGCCCAGGCGCGCGCGTCGGACAGCGATTTTGTAATCGCGTTCGGCGGAGGCAGCGTGATTGATACCGGCAAAGCGGTTGCGGCTTTGCTCACCAACCCTGGCGATCCGCTTGATTATCTGGAAGTGATCGGCGCGGGCAAGCCGATCAAAAATGCGTCTGTGCCGTTTATCGCGATCCCGACTACTGCCGGGACAGGATCAGAAGTCACCAGCAACGCTGTTCTCGCCTCGCCCGAACACAAAGTAAAAGTCAGCCTGCGCAGTCCCTTGATGCTGGCGCGCTTGGCGTTGGTGGACTCTGAACTCACCCATAGCTGCCCACCGGATGTCACTGCCTATAGTGGCCTCGATGCACTCACCCAGGTGATCGAGCCGTTTGTATCCAATAAAGCGAATCCGCTCACAAGTAGTCTATGTTGGGAAGGGATACAACGCGCGATGATTGCGCTTCCACAGGTATATGAAAATGGACGGGATGTCAATGCGCGAGAAGAGATGGCGCTGGTTAGTCTGTTTGGCGGTATTGCCCTCGCCAATGCCAAACTCGGCGCGGTTCATGGCTTCGCTGGCCCAATCGGCGGCATGTTCGACGCGCCGCATGGAGCGATTTGCGCCCGGTTATTGCCCTTTGTGATGTCAGCCAATATCCGTGCCTTGCGCGAACGGGAACCCAATAACCCCGCCTTAGCCGCCTATGGTAACATCGCAACACTTTTTGTAGGTAAGGATTTCGTGCGTGATTCTGACTTGTTGTCACCTGATTTGAGCGCGCAGGGGGTCTCTCAATTATGTGAAGATTTAGAGGTTGTTCCTCTCTCAGCATATGGAATCACTTCGGCAGACATCCCGGTCATCGTCGAAAAATCGGCAGTCGCCAGTTCGATGCAGGGTAATCCAATCAAGTTGACCGTCGGCGAAATGGAACAAATTCTGGCGGAAGCCCTTTGAAATCTCAATGTTTGGTGAGAGGATGCTTTAAAACTGCACCCCATCACCGCCAAAGAGTCCTATAATCGTTAGTGATAGACTGGCATCTAAAGTGGTTTTGGGGAGTGTTGAAAATGGATCTCGGCCCAACTGAACTCATTATCATTCTGGTGATTGTGGTCATTCTTTTCGGCGGCGGACGGGTCGCAAAAATCGGCGGCGAACTCGGCAGCGCGGTTGCCAATTTCCGTAAAGGATTGCAAAGTCCGGAGACCTGGAAAGGTGAACCCTCACCTGAGAATAAACCTGCCGAAGAACCCACTCCAGGTAAGGAACTGAGTTAGCAATACTCGGTTGCGCAAATTGAATCGGGCGTTACAATAAGCTCGAATATAACAATTTTAAGGTGCGGTATGGAAATTCTGGGTGTCGGCGGCGCAGAACTGGTTGCTATTCTCATTATCATGCTGGTGGTCGCAGGGCCAAAGCGCATGATCCAATGGGCTTACATCCTGGGCAAATATACGGCTAAAGTCCGCGTTATGTGGGCTGAAAGTATGACCTATCTGCAAAAAGAATTCGATGCTGCTGGCCTGGATGTTGAATTACCCAAAGAACCACCCACCCGCGCCAATTTTAATCGCCAGTTGACTCAACAGGTCGAAAAAGCTTTTTCCCCCGTGACCAAACCTGTCAAGGATGCGCTGGACGAAACTGCCGCGCAGGTCAGCCAGCTAAAGAAGCAGGCTACTATTACCGAATCTAATGGTAATGGCTCTGCTGCGGCCAAATCTTCGCCTTCTTCTAACGGTAACGGTACGTCGGATTTAGGTACGTGGTCTGCCAAAAAACCCGAAGACTAACGCACGCAATCCTTCCCCTTTTTCCTTAATTTGTGTAATATCCATACGCGGTTTCATCCTCCGCTGTTTGTATTTTCATTTCTCATTTCTGAGTTTAATTTGAGGGTTTCATGCGTCATTCAGGTTTTCGAGTGATATTTCTCTTACTCACATTGTTTTTGACTTTATCGGTTGTAATGGCGCAGGACACAGCCGCTATCGAGCCGGAGTCGTGTAAAGAACCGGGTGAGGTAACGATGTGGGTGTGGGATGCAAATTGGGCAAAAATTATCAATGCTTCGATTGCCGATTGGGAGGTCAAATACTGCAAAGGCGCGAAGGTCAACCTTCAGGTGCAGCCCTGGGACGATTATTGGAAATTACTGCATCAGGGCGCGACTGACGGTAACCTGCCCGATGTTTTCAACATGACTCAGGATCGGTTTTTATATTATGCCGGCAATGATTCACTGCTTGATTTGCAGCCCCTTTGGGATAATGCGGGTGTAGACACCCAAGTTTGGCAGCCCGCCATGACCCAGACGTATCGCTGGGGCAAAGATAGTGATTTATATGCCGGGCCGGTCAATTGGGATACAGTTGCCGTCTACTACAACAAGGACATGTTTGATGCTGCCGCACTGTCCTATCCCAGACCAGATTGGGACTGGAACAATTTCGCGATGGATGCGGCGGCCCTTACCAACCCCGCCAAACATGTGTATGGCGCGGCGGTCTATGCGGAATATCAATCTGGTTATTCCAATTGGATTGCATCTACTGGAACCCCGCCGATCCTGGGCGCAGGGCGCACTCAGTGCACCTTGACTGTCACTCCCAGTTTGAATGCGCTGAATTTCCTAAAAGGTCTGTATGATAAAGGTTATATGCCCAGTGTGACGATCATGGGCGGTTCCTCGGCAGACAACACGTTTAGTTTCTGGCTGAATGGGCAGGTGGCGATGATAACGGGTGGTTCATGGAAACTGCCGGAAGCCCTGAGCGATGTGCCTTTCAATTGGGATGTGGTGCAGCTTCCGCGTAATCCTGAAACCGGGCGTAGTCGTTCAATTCTTCACTCGGTGGGTTATGTGGCTTCCGCCAATACCAAAGCGCCAGACCTCGCGGCCAACCTAATTCTGTATCTGGTGAGTGACGAAGGCCAGCAATTTTTTGCTGATGCTGGGGGTGTTGCTCCGGCAAATCCCACCCTTCAGCAGCAGTGGATTGATTCGTTCGGCAAAACGTCCGTGAATATCAAAGCCTTTGTGGATGCCCAACAAGATTCGCAGGGCGTGACGATTTTTGACGAGATTATCGACGCCGTGAACACCGATTTAGTGGTCGATATTTTTGACAAGGGGATGGGGGTAGACGAGGCTGCGGCCAAAACCTGTGATTTCGTCAATGCGCATCTACCAGGAAACAGTTAGCGTCATCTTCTTTGTTTTTTGTGGTTCAAGGGACGACACTTTTCAAAAGTGGGATGCGTTTTTTCCGTAGGGGCTTGTCGCCGACAAGCCTCTGCAACCTTATTTCCGCCTCAACCGCTCAAAAGTGTCATGGAGAGGGGATCAATGTGTCCCATCTATTCCCCCGCGAGTGCTTTGCGGGCGGCCTCGACGATCAAACTGTGTTCGGTGTTATGCATTCGCATTTCAAACATTTCTAACGTATCGCTGGCTTCAATCGGGACAACCGCTTCCGCGATCACCGGGCCAGCATCCACTTCTGGCACAACAAAATGTACCATGCAGCCCCCGTGCGTAACCTCGCCGCGTTGATAAGCTTCAAACGTCCGTTGAATCGCCTCGGTTCCGGCGAATGTGCCCGGTAGAGCAGGGTGCAAATTGATGACTGCGTTGGGGAATTGATTCAAAAATGTCGCGCTGAGGATGTGCATCCATCCCGCTAGGATAATCAAATCCGGTTGATAGGGTTTGATTTGCTCGGCTAGATCGCGGTCATAGGCTGTCCGTCCACGCCCATCTTCCAGGTAGGGTTTGAGTGGCGCATATAGACTTGGAATGCCAGCCGTTTCTGCCCGAATCAGGCCATAGGCGGCTTTTCGATTCGATACGACCAGCGCAACTTCTGCGTCGAGCTGGCGGTAGGCAATTGCATCCAGGATCGCCTGGAAGTTTGTGCCCGAACCGGAAATGAAAATCACGAGTTGCTTGGTCATGTGGATTTCACCGTGACCAAGCGATTTCCCGTCACAATTTCGCCAACATGATAGACATAACTGTTCAGCGTTTTCTGCGCGATAGCGACGTGTTCCGCTGGCACGACGACCAGCATCCCGATGCCCATATTGAACACATGGAACATCTCGTCGTCAGCAATTTGACCCTGCGCCTGAATCAACTTGAAAATGGACAGTTCCGGCCATGTCCCCCGTTTGATGACCGCTCCAACATTTTCTGGCAAAACGCGCGGCAAATTGTCCTGAAAACCACCGCCTGTAATATGCGCCATGCCATGTATGTCGATGCCTGCCGCCCACAATTGCTTGATGGGATCGAGATACGAACGGTGAACTTTTAGCAGCGCATCGCCAATCGTTTCGCCCAGTTGGGGATGAATATTTTCCCAATCCAGCCCGTCCAGGACGCGCCGCGCCAGCGAAAAGCCGTTGGTGTGCAGTCCGGTTGAATCCAGACCAAGAATTGCGTCGCCCGCCTGAATGCCTGATCCATCAATCACGTTGTCGCGTTCGACCAGCCCGATAATCGTCCCGGCGAGGTCGATTTCTCCCGTCTCATACACCCCTGGCATTTCCGCCGTTTCGCCGCCCAGCAGCGCACATCCCGCCTCACGACAGGCATTGGCAACCCCGCTGACAATCGCCGCGATTTGTTCAGGATGTAATTTGGACGAGGCTACATAATCCTGGAAAAAGAGCGGCTGCGCACCCTGTACCAGAATGTCGTTGATGCAATGGTTGACCAAATCCTGACCAATCGTATCCCAGCGATTCATTTTTGCTGCGACTTTGGTTTTCGTACCCACGCCATCAGTGGATGCGACCAGCACGGGATGTTCCATGCCCTTAAGCGCGCTGGCATCGAACAGACCGCCGAATGCGCCAATTCCAGCCAACACTTCCGGCCCATAGGTTGAACGCACCGCCTGTTTCATCAGGTCAAACGCCTGGGTTTTTGCCGCGATGTCTACACCTGCACTGGCATAGGTATTATTGCCCATTCTGCTTCACCCCTGCGCGCCCGATGTCTTTGCGATGATGCATTCCCTCGAAGTGAATTTTTTCGACCCCTGCGTAAGCCCGGTTGACGGCTTCTTCAAGTGTGTCCCCCATCGCCGTGACATTCAGCACCCGCCCGCCGTTGGTCACAACCTGACCATCTTTTGTTGTTGTCCCGGCATGGAACACAATCACATCTTCCGGCACAGCTTCCAAACCTGAAATTGGCAGTCCTTTGGGATAGTCGCCCGGATAGCCGGGAGAGGTGAGGGCGACACTAGCCGCCGCGCCGTGAAACCAATGAACTTTGTCCTGAAAAAGATCGAGTTTATGTTTGACACAGGCCAGCAGCAAGAGCGCGATGTCTGTGTCCACGAGAGTAGGAAGAATGACTTGTGTTTCGGGATCGCCAAACCGGCAGTTGAATTCCAGCACTTTGATTCCGTTGGGGGTGAGCATGATCCCTGAATACAAAACCCCGGTGTACGGTATACCTTCCGCTTGCATCGCTGCCAGGGTTGGCTCGATAACTTTCTCGAAAATCTCGATGCGTAGGTGGAGCGAGGTTAATCCAACATCGGCGAAAGCGCCCATCCCGCCGGTGTTCGGCCCTTCGTCGTTGTCAAAAACCCGTTTATGATCGCGCGCCGGTGGCATCATGACTGCTGTAGTACCATCGCAGAACGCCAGCATGGAAAGCTCTTCGCCTTCCAGCCGTTCTTCAACTATGACCATGCCGCCTGCCGCGCCGAACTCGTTATTCAGCATGATGCGCCGCAAAGCATCTTCGGCCTGTGCGGCATCGTCGCACACGATCACGCCTTTGCCTGCCGCCAAGCCATCGGCCTTGACCACCACTGGTTTGCCGAAATCATGCACAAATGCGTGTGCAGTTTCAAAATTGGTGAATGCGCCGTATTCTGCTGTTGGGATGCCATGCTGCTTCATAAAGGTTTTCGCGAAAGCTTTGGACGATTCCAGTTGTGCCGCTGCTTTTGTCGGTCCGAAAATCAGTAAGCCCGCCGCCTGGAAAGCATCGACAATTCCCATCGACAGCGGCACTTCTGGCCCAACTACGGTTAGATCAATTCGCTCGTGTTGAGCGAATTTCAGCAGTGCCGGAATATCTTCCGCCGATATAGCCACATTTTGCGAAGCAGCGCGCGGTTGTAAGCCTGTGGCGTTTGGGTTTTCAGGCCATTCTGTCCCGGCGTTTCCCGGCGCGACAAACACCTGTCCCACGCGCGCTGAACGCGACAGTGCCCAGGCCAACGCATGTTCGCGCCCACCCGCACCAACCACCAATACTTTCAGATCGCTCATTCGCCCCAGGTCTCCTCAAATATCAGCTTGTCGCGGTCTTCCTCAAACAGCCATTCGGGTATTCTTACTGGATAATTCCCGGAGAAGCAGGCGGCACAATGCCCCACTTGTTTACCCAGCGAAGAATCAATGGCATCAGACATGCCTTGCAAACTCAAATAGGCCAGGCTATCCGCACCAATACGCTGGCGAATGCCCTCAATATCCAGTTGATGTGCAATCAATTCTTTGTAGGTTGCCATGTCCACGCCCATGAAACACGGGTGGCGAACCGGCGGCGATGACACTCGCACATGGACTTCCGCTGCGCCGCCATCCCGCAAAAGCTGCACCAGCGGCCCGGATGTGTTTCCGCGCACAATTGAATCATCTACCATCACGACGCGCTTGCCCTGTAAATTGGATGGCAGCGTATTGAACTTGAGATGCACGCCCAATTTGCGCAGCCCATCATCTGGTTGGATGAATGTCCGCCCAATATAGCGATTTTTAATCAGACCTTCGGTGAACGGCAAACCCGATTCCAGGCTGTAACCAATGGCCGCTGGAATGGCCGAGTCCGGTACGGGGACGACGATATCGGCATCCACCGGGGCTTCCCGTGCCAGAAATTGCCCCATCCGTTGGCGCACGTTGTGGACGCTCTGGCCTTCCAGCATCGAGTCCGGGCGGGCAAAATAGACATATTCAAAGCTGCATAGGGCTTTTTGTGCAGGTTCACGGCCCATCGTTGAGGTCATACCATTTTTATCCAGCCGGACAATTTCGCCTGGTTCGACTTCTCGCAAATATTCCGCGCCAATCGTAGACAATGCGCTCGATTCCGACGCGACCAGATAACCATTGTCGCCCAATTTGCCCAGGCATAGCGGACGCAAACCGTTCGGGTCACGCACAGCGTAAATCGCATCGCGTGTCAGCAGCGTCAGCGAATATGCTCCTTCTGCGAGCTGCATGAACGCCCGTATGCGTGCTTCCCAGCGGTCAAGTCCGTTGCCGTTGCTATATAAGTAGCTGTCGCCCCACGATTCGGGTGGTGCGGCCAGAATTTGGGTGACGACCTCGCTGTCGGTTGTCGAGGATAAGCCGACGCCGCGCTTCAGCAGTTGGTGACGCAGATGCAGTGCGTTGGTCAGATTGCCATTGTGGGCAACGCCCAACGGCCCATAGATCGTTTCGATCAGGTAGGGCGCGGCATTGCGATAATGCGATGAACCCGTCGTCGAATAACGGTTATGGCCGATCCCCAGATGACCTTTCAACGGGCGTAGATTGTCCTCATTGAAGACCTGCGAAATCAGTCCCATATCCTTGTGGATATAGGCGCTGTGCCCATCGCTGGTGGCGATTCCCGCGCTTTCCTGCCCGCGATGTTGCAGCGCATACAGCCCGAAAAAGGCCAACCGTGCGACCTCGCGTTCCGGCGCATAAATCCCAAAGATGCCACACTCTTCGTGGGGATGGTCATCGTCCATTCCCGTCGCGTCCCAGATAGGTTCACCCATTCAGTTTTTGTTCTCCACGTTGCTTATTGGGCGATAGGCAGCCAGATTGCGCGCGATGCGCTCGGCTGCGGGTGTTTCACCGGGGATAAATGTCTGCCCCGTTAATTGTTCATAAACCTGGATATAGCGTTCGGCGACTTGAGCCGTAAATTCGGGCGGCATCACGGGCGGTTCGCCATCACCGCGATAACCCTGCGCAGCAAACCATTCCCGCAAAAATTCCTTGTCGAAATTCTCGATCTTTCCGTTTTGATAGGCTTCCAACGACCAGTAGCGGCTCGAATCCGGCGTATGCACCTCATCAATCAAGGTCAGCCGTCCATCCACCAGCCCGAATTCGTATTTGGTATCGACCAGGATCAACCCAGCTTTGCGTGCGCTTTCCTGTCCGCGTTTGAATATCCCCAACGCTGCCGTTTCAATTTCCTGCCACAAACTTTCAGTGATGATTTTGCGTTCGATAATTTGTGCTCGTGTCAACTGCTCATCGTGACCGCCCGCTTCGGCTTTGGTCGTCGGCGTGATGATCGGTTCGGGCAGGGCGTCATTTTTTTGCAGTCCGTCGGGTAGGGGGATGCCATACGGCTGTCGTTCGCCCGCCGCATACATCATCCACAGTGAGGTCTTCGTCACCCCTGTGATGTATCCGCGCACGATGACCTCAACCGGAAGCGGTTGGGCCTCCCGTCCAATCGTCACATTCGGGTCAGGCACGGCGATGACATGATGTTGCACGATGTCTTTGGTTTGCTCGAACCACCACGCGCTGAGTTGATTGAGTACCTGTCCCTTGAACGGAATCGCACCCAAAACCCGATCAAACGCCGACACCCGATCTGTGGTAATCAGAATCCGCTGCCCATCCATCTGATAAATATCGCGCACCTTGCCGGACAGCTTTTCGCCCCAGCCAGTTAGATCAACGGATTCAAGTGGTTTTGCTGACAGCAGTTCAGGGCGCGGTGTTCCCGCATTATCGTTTTGGGCAACAATTTTTACCCAGTGCGCCATGTGTTTAGTTCGCTCAGGTGCATCGCCAATATAAGTTTCGGCGGTGAGTAGTTCTTGTATGCCGTTGCTGTCAATCCAGTGCGTAATACGCGGATCGTTGTGTAGCAATTCGGCTAGCGGGTTCACTTGCCCCACCCGAATAGCCTGCCATGCCGCAAGACTATGTTCGCGGATAACCTCGTGCAATTCCTGACGATTGCCACCTGCGCGAACTGCTGCCATTAACAATCGCTCCGTAGCAGCGAAAACGCCATAGGTTTCCAAATTCCGCTTTATTGCATAATCATCTATTCTTAGCCCGGAGATAATTTTAGTCGCCCGTATGAGTAGCTCATCTGCGACTAAAAATGCTTCGGGGAGGATGATACGGCGGTTGGCTGAGTCGTCTAGTGTTCGTTCTAGTAAGTTGTGTGCTGCGTTGTCCCAGGTCACACGAGGTAGGGCGGCGAGGTAACGGGCAAGACTATCAATGTTTTCGGAATTAATGGGGTTGCGCTTAAATGGCATTGCCGACGATCCGACCTGTTGCTCACCAAACGGCTCTGCCCACTCACCGATAGGTGGAGATTGCAAGATACGTAGGTCAAACGTCATTTTGTAAACGGTTAAGGCTAAACCTGCCAATGCATTCATCACTTGCCAATCCTGATGGCGAGTATAGGTTTGTGTGGCTATGCCAAATGCCCGTAACCCCAACGCACTCATTACGCGACTTTCTAAGCGAACGGGTGTCCACGATGTTCCTACTAGGAGTTCTGAATATGATGCTGATGTTCCAACAGCTCCCTTGAAACCCTTGCCCTGAAGTTCATATTCAAGGGATGCAATCGCATTTCGGTCTGTAAGCAAATCTTGTGCATAACTGGCAAGGCGGTAACCAACTGTCGTTGGTTCGGCTGGTTGCAGATGTGTGAACGCCATGCAAACGTGATCGGCCTCACGTTCCATCAAGTCAGCGATACAACTGAGAAGCCGACTCATGCGTTTTTTCAACAATGAGACACTTGTGCGAATACGCAATACTTCGGCATTGTCTTCGATGTCCATGCTGGTCGCGCCCAGGTGAATGATCCCGCCGCCGATTTTGCACTGCTCGGCGTATGTCTTGACCTCCGCCATCAAGTCATGTTTGATGTCTTCTTCAATTTGATGCGCGCGTTCCAGGTCAATGTCATCCATATGCGTCCGCAAATCGGCGACCTGTTCCGGCGTGACCAATCCGGCTTCTTGCTCGGCTTCTGCGAGTGCCACCCAGATTTTGCGCCACAGTTTTCGCTTATTGTGTTCCGACCAGATGCGCCGCATCTCATCCGAGCCGTAGCGCCAGGTGAATGGGCTGATGAAGGTGTCGTGTGTGAACTGCTCAGGCATATTTCACCCCGTTCTTGAACAACCGCAGGCCATCCATGCCACCCTCGCCGCGCCGCCAACGCGGATGCTGCCAGGGGAAAATGTGATCTTCGGGGTGTGGCATCAGGCCAAAAACATTCCCTGCCGCGTTGCACAACCCCGCAATGTTATACACCGAGCCATTAGGATTCGCCGGGTATCCGGCAGGCTGCCCGTTTGCATCGGTATAGGTCAACGCCGCCAACCCATCTTTCCACAATTGATCGAGTGTTTCTTGACCATTCACGGCAATTCGTCCTTCGCCATGCGCCACCGGGCAGTAAATCGGCTCGGTCAACCCTTCGGTGAACAAACACGGGCTGTTCGGATTGGGCTGCAAATACACCCAGCGGCACTCAAAATGCCCTGATTCGTTAAATGTCAAAGTCACATTCTCGCTGCTGTTTCCCGGCAGCAATCCGGCTTTCACCAATGCCTGGAAACCGTTGCAAATCCCGATGACTGGACGCCCTTCGTCCACAAAACGTTTTACATCGGCGTCTAGGCGGTTTTGCAAATCCAGTGCCCACAATTTTCCCGCGCCCAGGTCATCCCCATACGAGAAGCCCCCCGGCACGACCAGCATGTTGTAATCCAGCAGCTTGTGTTCGCCCGAAATTAACTGATTGACATGGACAATCTCCGGCACGCCGCCCGCCAATTCACACGCCAAAAACGCATCGCGATCCCGGTTCGTCCCATTCGCGTGCAAAATGAGGATTTTCGGCAAGCCTATGCGCGAATTAATTTTCCTACTCGCTGGAACTTTCGATTCGACCTCTGGCCTCTGTAGGGACGAGACATGTCTCGTCCGGTCTTCGCCCCGCCAAGCTTTTTCAAGATCACTAATCTCAGGAAACGGAGGATAGTCGCTTGCGTCGAACCAACCATCTGGGTTAACGTAGCCGAGTTCATCGTAAGGAATACCATCCATAAACTTCCAAGGTGTATTGCTTCCGTTTTTCTTGGTCGCTATGATGAAACGGCTTGCACTCTCCGAAAGCAATTTTGCATCTGAACGTATGTGTTCACTCACGTAGACACCTAGTCGCCCCGCGATACACATTTCCGCCAACGCAACCGCGATACCACCTTCGCTCACATCATGGCAAGCAACAATTTCCCCAGTTTGGAGCGCTTTGTGCAGTGCACGATAGGTATCTATTGCTTTGGGATTTGGCTGTGGTACGATCCCGCCCATATCACCATTGACTAGGCTGTAGTGGCTTCCGCCAAATTCTTCGCGTGTCTCACCGATCACGTAAAGATTGTCGAACTCGCCTTTCAAATCCATCGTGACCGTTTTGCTCACGTCCGGCACAATCCCGATGGCCGAGATCAACAGCGTACCGGGGATGGCGTGTTTGCGCCCGTCCGCACCCGTATACTCATTGTTCAGGCTGTCCTTGCCAGAAATGAACGGTACACCATAGGCCACCGCCGCGTCATAGCAGCCTTGCGCGCAGCGCACCAATGAGCCTAAGCGATCTGGCAGTGTCGGGTTGCCCCAGCAGAAATTGTCCAGAATCGCAATCTGGTCAGGATCAGCGCCGACTGCGACTAGATTGCGTATCGCTTCGTCAATCGCTGCCCAGGCCATCGCATACGGATCGCCCTCGCCGTACAGCGGGCAAATGCCGTTAGCGATTGCCACGCCGCGCTGCGGGCTTCCATCCATTTTTATCGTATCCAGCGGGACAATTACCGCCGCGTCGGCTGGCCCATGATTATCCACGCCGACCAGCGGCTTGCCCGCCATTCCAGCCTGCACCTCGTGGTCGTAGCGCCGGATCACATCTTCTTTACTGCGGATATTCGGATGCGCCAGCAGTTTCAAAAGTGTGTCACTCAAATGGGTTGAGTCATCTGTAGATCGAGAGATGATTCCAGGGGGCGGGGTAGGTGCTTTCCACTCGGCTTTCAAATGCCGCTGCGGTATTCCATCATGCAAAAATTCCGTCGAGATGTTCCCGACCATTTTTTCGTTGTAAAAAAGCTCCAGCCGCCCGGTTGACTCGAATGTGCCAATGTTGACGGCTTCGACATCCTGACCGTCACAAATCGCCTGGAAGCGCACCCAATTGTCTGGTGGCACGGCGAACACCATCCGTTCCTGTGCCTCGCTCAACCAGATTTCCCAGGGTCGCAGACCGGGATATTTCAGCGGCACATCGGCAAGCTGCACCCGCCCGCCGATTTTTGCCGCCATCTCGCCAACCGCTGATGATAAGCCGCCCGCGCCACAGTCGGTGATCGCGTGATACAATTTTTCATCGCGCGTCCGCAGCACCACTTCCTGCACTTGCTTCTCATGGATTGGATGACCGATCTGAACGGCGCTCCCGGCGATTTGCCCAGTGGTCTGATCCATTTCCATGCTGGAAAAAGTTGCCCCGCGCAAGCCGTCGCGCCCGGTGCGTCCACCTGTCACGACGATGAAATCGCCCGATTCAATTTGGTTCGGATGCGATCCATGTGGCAGGATTCCCAAACAGCCGCAAAAAACCAGCGGATTTGAGGTATAACCGGGATGGTAGACAATCGCCCCGTTCACGGTGGGGATGCCCATTTTATTGCCGTAATCTTCCACGCCGTGAATCACACCCTCGGCGATTCGGCGCGGATGGAGCACGCCCGCTGGCAGTTCATCGTCTGGCAAATCTGGCGGGCCGAAGCACAAAATATCGGTGTTGGCGATAGGCCGCGCGCTCACGCCCAGAATGTCGCGCACCACGCCGCCCACGCCGGTATTCGCCCCGCCGAACGGTTCCAGCGCTGACGGATGATTATGGGTTTCGACTTTAAAGGCCAGATCATATTGGTCATCAAACGCGATGATCCCGGCATTATCCACGAAGGCTGAACGCACCCAGGGCTTATTGACTTTTTCGGTTGCCGCGCGGATATACGTGTTCAGCAGTCCGTCAATCGTGATCTGACCTTCCGGCCCGGTGTAGTCAATCACCGCCTTGAAAGTCTTATGGACGCAGTGCTCACTCCAGGTTTGCGCCAGCATCTCCAGTTCGACATCGGTTGGTTCGCGTTTTTCACTCTGAAAATATTTTTGAATCGCCTGCATCTCCGCCAGATCGAGTGCCAAACGGCGCTCGGCGCTAATCCGTAGCAAACCGTCATCATCTGCATCCGTCAGCGCGATAATCTCAACCGTATCATCTTCGCGCTGCACCGGCACGAACGGCGGCGCAATCGGCTGGTCAATTTCATAACGCTGAATCACTGGATTAGAAAATTGCTCCGTCGCCAGTTTTTCCAATTCAATTTGACTCAAATCGCCTTGTACCATGTAACGCTGACCCGTTGCCGCACGCTCTAAGATTGTGATTCCTAAAAGATGTGCTGCGCGCAGTAAATTTTCTGCCGCTGGATCAGTCACGCCAGGGAGCAGTGTGATGTCGATGGTGTGGCTGTTCGAGTGCTGGTTTTGATTTGCGGTTGGGGAGGTGGGGGCGAACGGGGATATGCTGTAGGTCTCAGTCACAGGGTCAGTCAGGAGTTCACGACTGATTTTTCGGACTTGTTCGTCGGTTAAATCACCCTGTAAAAAGTACAAATGGATTTTCTGCCAATTCGTCAGCCGGGTATCGCCGGATGATGTGGGCGGGTTATCCTGCGCCTCGCGCACTTCGATGCGGAAAATTGGCTGTTCGGCTACAATTTGCGCCGGGGATGAAACAATCAGTTCGTTCAAATTGCGTGTCTCCACCCAAAAGATCGGTTTGGCTGAGGTCAAACACTTTTTTCAATAAATGAGCTGGAATGTTCGAAAACATATAGTTTGGATGTGACTTGGTGCGTTTAAAAACCTATATTCAGAGTGTAGCATCTTCTGCACCGCTCTCAAAGGTTGAAGTGCTTTAAAGGTCACTTAATAAAAAAAGTTTGTGCAGAAGTGCTAACGATATAAGTATATTGTGTTGAAAGAGGAATGATGACTGAGGAAAATTTTTTTGTCACAGGCGCGCTGGGGTGTATCGGCGCGTGGGTGGTTCGTAATCTGGTGAATGAAGGCGTTCCGGTCACGGTTTACGATCTCGGCGGCAGCCAGCACCGTTTGCGACTCATTATGTCCGACGACGAATTGTCGCGCGTAGAATTCTTCCAAGGGGATGTGACCAATCTTAACGCAATTGAACATGTGCTGAAAGGTTCAGATACGACCCACATTATTCATCTGGCAGGGCTTCAAGTGCCGTTTTGCAAGGCCGATCCGTCGTTGGGTGCGCGTGTGAATGTGGTGGGGACGGTCAACCTTTTTGAAGCCGCCAAACGTGCCGGGATCAAACACATGGTTTATGCCAGCAGCATCGCGGTCTACGGCCAGAGTGAAGATTATCCTGAAGGCGCGGTTTCTCATGACGCGGCTTTAAAACCGCTGAATCATTATGGTGTTTACAAACAGGCCAATGAAGGGACGGCGCGGATTTACTGGCAGGATGACGGGATTAGCAGCATTGGTTTGCGCCCCTATATCGTTTATGGGCCAGGGCGTGACCAGGGCATGACTTCGCACCCCACCAAAGCCATGATGTCAGCCTCTTTTGGCAAACCCTATCATATTCCTTATGGTGGGCAGGCCGCTTATCAGTATGCAGACGACACCGCCCGCATTTTTATTCAGGTTGCGCGTGCGTCTTTAGCTGGAGCTGAGGTCTTCAATCTCAAAGGTAGCATTGTTCATATGAGTGAGATTGTCGCCGCCGTCGAATCCGTCCTGCCGGAAATGCGCGGGCAGATCACATTTGATGATACGCAACTCGCGCTGCCCAAAGAGACCGATGATGCCCCACTGACTGCCGCCATCGGCGCACCACCTTATACCCCTCTGGAACAAGGGGTTGCGGATACCATTTCGACCTTTAAACAAGGCATCGCCAACGGTCTCTTAACACCTGAAAACATAAACTAAAACAGACCCACGTCTCTTTTGGTTTTGTTCCCCTCCTTGCGTAGCGGGGAGGGGCTAGGGGTGGGGATGCGTCTATAGTTTCATCAAATATTTCCGCACCACATCCTCATTTACATCGACACCCAAACCAGGGCCTTTTGGCGCGTAAATCCAGCCAGCAACCTGCTGGATGGGATTGCTGACAAGTTCATGCTGCATCGGGTTTTCAATGGGCTTGAGTTCAAAAATCGTCGGGCGTGTCGCGCATAACGAGACATGGATGCTGGCGGCGCTGATAATCGCGCTGCTCCAAGCGTGGGCATCCATCGCGACATTATATTGTGCTGCGAGCTGCGTGATTTTGTGCATCCCAGTGATGCCTTCTGCGCGGCCTGGATCAATCAAAATTGCATCGCAAACATTGGCTTCCAAAAGGCGGCGATAATCTTCCAGGTTCCACAAGCGCTCGCCAGTCACCAGCATCAAATCCGGCACAGCCGCCCGTAAATGTTTATATGCTGCATAATTCGTCGGCGGAAATGGGTCTTCCAGCCATGTCATCCGCGCTTCCTGGAATGCTTTTGCCATGCGCACAGCGCGCGGGAGTTCCCAACGGACTTTTGCGCCAATATCCACGATGAATCCGGCGTCCGGCCCAATGGCCTCGCGCACGGCGCGAACGAATGCAATATCGCGCTCCTCCGAAACGCCTAAATTAGCATGGCCTTTCTTGCCGAAGCCCACCTTTACCATTTGGTAGCCGTTGCGGATGTATCCGGCCAATTCTTCGGCCATCGCGTCAACTTCACTGGCTTTGGGATGGGTGCTGGCGCAGACGGGCAAGCGTTCTTGCTGTTTACCGCCCAAAAGTTGATACAGTGGCACACCTAGAATTTTGCCCTTCAAATCCCATAATGCCATATCCAACGCGCTGATTGCGAACGCCGCGATTCCGCCCACATCGCCATACCACCATGCCCGCCCACGTAATGCTTCCCACAGGGTTTCGTTATCGAGTGGATCTTGGTTGATGATCACGTCCGCCAGCCCATACTGGATGATGGCGACGGTTGCCGGTGTTGATTCGCGAAATTGGGTGATAGCCTCGCCCCAACCGACGATGCCGGTGTTGGTTTCCAGGCGGACGAGTACGATGTAGCGAGTCGCGTTATCATCGTTGGGTTCCTGGTATTCCAGCGGGAAAACATCAATTTTTTTGACGAACATAAAATGGCCTTTTAATGAAGTTGCGCCATGAACACTTTCACGCGACAATAACACGCCACTCTACCCTCGTCAATTTCATGAAAATAGAATGGTTATGTGAATGAATCAACCGCATATTCAAGACTTAAACGTGATGCATTGGCAGTCTCATCCTGTTGTCTCAAGTGTGTTGACCAAAGTATTTGAAAATGAAGCCAGTCACCCATTGGCCGATGTGCTGGTTGCCCAGGTTGAAGTTGGCGGTGAAATCCCCTGGCATGTCCATGAGAATGCCAGCGAGACAGCCTATGTGTTGTTGGGCGAGGGCATCCTGAAATACGCGGAATCGGATCAACGCACCAACCCATCTGAAGCCGATCTCAAACCAGGATTCGCGCTGACAATCCCCGGCGGTTGGTGGCATACCGTTTTGAATACTGGCATAACGCCATTGGAGTTATTTGCTTTCCATACTCCACCGACAATTTAAGCACAAATTGATTTTGGACATTGTTAAACGATGGTTATAATAGGCCACGCTTCAACGGCGTATCATGACCAACCTGATCAAATTAATGAAGGAAGAAATCTATGAAGAGACGAATGATTTTGATTCTGCTGTTGACCCTCGTGTTGGGTCTCTCGGTCACGTTTGCCCAGGATATGAAAACCGAAGTTGGTGCTGGTGAAGGCGAAGTTGATATTATCGCCTGGGTCGGCTATATCGAACGCGGCGACACCGATCCGGCCTACGATTGGGTGACAGGCTTCGAAAAAGATACTGGTTGTAAAGTCAACGTCAAGGTTGCGGCTACTTCCGACGAAATGGTCACACTCATGAATGGCGGCGGATTCGACCTTGTGACCGCTTCCGGCGACGCCAGCCTGCGTTTGGTCTACGGCAATGTCGTTCAGCCCATCAACACCGACTTGATTCCAAGCTGGAAGACCGTTGACGAGCGTTTGCAAAACGCACCTTGGCACACTGTTGATAAAGACGGCGACGGCACGCCCGAACATTATGGTGTTCCCTATCAGTGGGGGCCGAATGTGTTGATGTATAACACCGAAGCCTTTAAAGATGAAGCGCCTACCAGTTGGAATGTCGTTTTTGAAGAGCAGAATCTCCCCGATGGCAAGTCCAACAAGGGACGTGTTCAGGCATATGACGGCCCGATTTATATTGCAGATGCCGCCCTGTATCTCATGGCGCACAATCCCGAACTCAAAATCACCGACCCCTATGAATTGACTCAGGATCAGTTCGATGCCGCGATTGCGCTCTTGCGCCAGCAGCGTGAACTTGTCGCCCGTTACTGGCACGATGCCACCATCCAGATTGACGACTTCACCAATGAAGGTATTGTCGCGTCGGGGTCATGGCCGTATCAGGTGAACACGCTGCAACTGGCGGGTGAACCAATTGCCAGCGTCATCCCTGAAGAAGGCGCTACTGGTTGGGCAGACACCACCATGATGCATGTTGATGCCCCACATCCCAACTGTGCCTACAAGTGGCTGGAACACTCAATTGACCCCAAAGTATCCGGGGATGTCGCGGCCTGGTTTGGATCGGTTCCTGCGGTTCCTGCGGCTTGCAAGGGCAATGAACTGCTCACCGATACTGGCTGCGCCACTAACGGCTTCGATAACTTTGACCAGATTGCTTTCTGGAAGACGCCTGTCGCCGCCTGCGGTGATGATCGCGGCGACACCTGCATCGCCTACAGCGATTGGGTCACGAATTACATCGAGGTCATCGGCGGACGTTAGTCCAATTTTGACGGTGATTGCTAGTTCGCCGGTCAAATAGTAGGTCTCCTTCCTGTCCCCCTCTCTACCGAGGGGGTTAGGGGGAGGGGATAGATTGCGAATTTTTAGATGACGGGCAATTACAGCCCTCGTTTTTCCTCTTATTAGATATGCCTTGTTGCGAGGTTCAAATGGATTATAAGTTGTGGATTGATGGTCGCTGGTCGGACAGCAATGGCGGCAAGATGATGGCGATTGAGAACCCCGCAACGGGTGCAAAAATCACCGAAGTCGTTGATGCCAGTCGTGCCGATGTGGATCGCGCCGTAAAAGCTGCCCATACTGCTTTTTACGATGGACGTTGGTCAAAACTGACCCCCGGCGAACGTTCCCTGGCGATCTGGAAATTGGCGGACGTAATTGACGCCCATAAAGAAGAACTCGCCAAACTTGAATCGGAAAATACCGGCAAACCTTATGAACTGGTTAGCCTGGGCGGAGATTTGCCGTTTGCAGTGGACAACCTCCGCTTTTTCGCGTCAGCCGCCCGTGATACACACGGCTACAGTGCGGGTGAATATGCCAAAGGCTACACCTCCATGTATCGCCGTGAACCTGTCGGCGTGGTTGGGCAGATCGCCCCCTGGAATTACCCGCTCTTGATGGCAATCTGGAAAATCGGCCCTGCGTTGGCGGCAGGCTGCACCATTGTCCTGAAGCCTGCTCCCGGCACGCCGCTGACCTCCCTTATGCTCGGCGAACTGATTGCCGAGGCGGGTATTCCTGATGGGGTAGTCAATATTATTTCCGGCGGCAACGACGCGGGACAGGCGCTGGTTGAGCATCCCGATGTGCGTATGGTCAGTCTCACCGGATCAACCGGCACGGGCAAGAAAATTATGAAAACCGCCGCTGATACTCTCAAGCGTGTTCATTTGGAACTCGGCGGTAAAGCGCCCTTTATCGTTTTCGATGATGTAGATATTGATGCGGTTGCGGGCGTTGCTGCCTTCACCAGCACCGTCAACACCGGTCAGGATTGCACCGCTGCGACCCGCGTTTATGTCGAACAGAGCCGCGTGAAACAGGCTACCGAGGCCATTGTCGAGGCTATGCGCGCCGTCAAAATCGGCCTACCTTATGACGATGGTGTGCAGATGGGGCCGCTCATTTCCAGCGTGCAGCGCGAACGGGTACAGGGTTTTGTCGAGCGTGCGAAGGCCAATGGTGCAAAAATTCTCACCGGCGGCAAAGTTCCTGCCGATCATGACAGCGGCTATTTCTTCGAACCCACTGTGATTGCCGACGCCGACCAGAAAGCCGAAATTATCCAGAACGAGGTTTTTGGCCCGGTACTGACGATCAGCACCTTCAAAGATGAAGGCGAAGCCGTACAATTCGGCAACGATGTACTTTATGGACTCGCTGCTTCGGTCTGGACGAAAGATATTGGTCGCGCCATGCGTATCGCCGGAGAATTGGAATTTGGCACGGTTTGGATCAACGATCACATTCCGTTGACCTCCGAAACACCGCACGGTGGTTTCAAGCAGTCGGGTTTCGGCAAAGATTTATCAGCCGAAGCCGTCTCCGATTATCGTGTGACCAAACATGTGATGGTCAAGAATTCATAATGGCTGCGTCTGCAAAATCAACTGTCGCCGTCAGCCTCAAAGATGTCTGCCGTTATTTTGGCGATGTCAAAGCCGTCGATCATGTCAATCTCGATATTTATGACGGCGAATTTTTCTCGATGTTGGGGCCATCCGGCTCAGGGAAAACCACCTGCCTACGCCTGATCGCGGGTTTTGAACAACCCACGTCGGGTAGCATTTTGCTGCAAGGCGACGAAATGGCGGGCGTGCCGCCTTACGAGCGCGATGTAAACACCGTCTTCCAGGACTACGCCTTATTTCCGCACATGACCGTCGGCCAGAATGTCGCCTATGGCCTGATGATTAAAAAAGTGCCGAAGGCCGAGCGTGAGCGCCGTGTGACTGAAATGTTAGAAATGGTGCGTCTGCCTGGTTTGGAAGGCCGCAAACCGTCGCAGCTTTCCGGCGGGCAGCGCCAGCGGGTCGCCCTGGCGCGTGCGTTGATTAATCATCCGCGCGTGTTGCTTTTGGATGAACCCCTCGGTGCGCTTGATCTGAAATTACGCCAGCAAATGCAGATTGAGTTGAAAGCCATCCAGCAGCAAGTGGGGATCACCTTCATTTTTGTCACCCACGACCAGGAAGAAGCCCTGACCATGAGTGATCGATTGGCGGTTTTCAACCTGGGTAAAATCGAGCAAATAGGGACACCTGCCGATGTTTACGAAAAACCAACGACGGGATTCGTGGCTGGTTTCGTCGGTACATCCAATCTGATTAGCGGCGCATCCGCCGAAAAACTCACTGGCTCGCCGCAGACCTTCTCGATTCGCCCCGAAAAAATTCGCATGGCCTCCCCCGAAGAAACCATATCCGGCGAGGTCTGTCATGCACTCGGCACGATCCGCGATGTGATTTATCTCGGCATCAATACCCGCTATCTGGTCGAACTCGATGCCGGTGGCGATTTGACGGTGGTTCAGCAAAATCTGGAAGCCACTTCAATGGATGCCCTTGCCACGCGCGGCAATCGTGTCAACCTTGTCTGGAATAAAACCAATAATCGCCCGCTGATTGGTGGAGGGTAGGGTATATGGCAGCGACAACTGCAAATCCTTCCCTCATTCGACGTGTATCGTCGTTTTTCTATAAACACCCGAAGTTGAGTTTGTTTTTATTGCTTTTGCTGCCATTGGCGTGGCTGCTTATTTTTTACGTTGGTTCGCTTTCCGCGCTGCTGGCGCAAAGTTTTTTCTCGCTCAATGGCTTCACCGGGCAAATCGTCCGCCAATTTGGGTTCAAAACCTATCAATCGCTTTTCACGCCGTCCAATGTGGACATCATACTGCGTACTTTCGCGATGGCTGCCGCCGTGACCATTATGTCCGGCATTATTGCATTTCCATTGGCTTACTATATGGCACGCTATGCCACCTATCGCTTGAAGGGGATTTTGTATCTGGCGGTACTGCTGCCCTTATGGTCGAGCTATCTCGTGCGTGTCTACACCTGGAAAATTATCCTTGCCCAGGATGGCATTATCAATTGGTTCGTCAGCGGCTTACACCTCAATTGGCTGTTGGATGGTGCGCTGTCGATACCCGGTATTGGTGGCCCGTCCCTGTCTTTTTCGTTCCTGGGCATGTTTATTGTGTTTGTTTACATTTGGCTGCCCTACATGATCCTGCCGATCAATGCTGCGCTGGAACGGGTTCCTAAATCGGTCATCGAGGCGTCCAGCGATCTCGGCGCAACGCCCGGATATACTTTCCGCCATGTGATTTTTCCGCTGGCCTTTCCCGGTGTGGTCGCGGGGTCGATTTTTACTTTCTCGCTGACATTGGGCGACTATATCATCCCCAGCGTGATCGGCAACTCCAGCTTTTTTATCGGTCAATTTGTCCTCTCGCAGCAAGGGACAGCCGGGAATATCCCATTGGCTGCGGCCATGACCGTCGTGCCGATGACGATTATGGCTGTCTATTTGCTGACTGCACGCAGATTGGGGGCGTTCGATGCGCTCTAAAGCCGATACCAGCGGGCGTGCTTCCTGGGGGCTGAAAATAGCAACCAGCGCGGCGATTCTGTTCCTGCATTTTCCGATATTCATCATTTTCTTGTACGCTTTCACGACGGAAGAAGCTTCATTCCGGTTTCCACCGCCCGGTTTAACAACCCAATGGTTCGATAAACTCCTGGGCGGCACATGGAACTGCCCGGAAGCCACTCCCGCGGAAGTCGAGTCTGGGACAAAATCACCCTGCGAATATGATCAGAATCGCCCCGATTTCTGGTCTGCGTTAGGGCTATCGCTGCGGGTGGCTACGGTTTCAACCCTGGTTGCGATGCTGCTGGGGACACTGCTGTCGTTGGCGATTTACCGCAGCAACTTTTTTGGCCGCGATGCCATTTCACTGCTCGTCATCTTACCCATTGCGCTGCCCGGTATTGTTACCGGTATAGCCTTGCGCTCGGCCATGAATTTGGGCGGAATCACGTTTAGCTTCTGGACAATCGTGATCGGTCACGCGACTTTTTGCATCGTCACGGTCTATAACAATGTGGTTGCCCGTCTGCGCCGCACGGCTCATTCCCAGGTTGAAGCCTCGATGGACATGGGCGCTTCGACTTTCCAGACCTTTCGCTATATCATCCTGCCCAATATCGCGACGGCGCTTTTGGCGGGCGGCATGTTGGCCTTTGCCCTCTCGTTTGATGAAGTGATCGTGACCACCTTCACGGCAGGCCAGCAGGAGACCATGCCCATCTGGATATTCAGCCAGTTGGTCAAGCCGCGTGATCGACCTGTGACCAATGTCGCCGCCCTCGTCGTGATTCTGGCGACCTTTATTCCAATTTTGCTGGCCTATCGTTTCACCCGTGAGGCCAGCGATACTTGATTTAAAGTCGCAGGGTCACGCGAATAAAATGCGATTGAAATTGATGTTTTGAAGTCCCCTCTCTACGAAAGTGGGGAGGGGATTTAGGGGTGGGGATTGATTAGCTTGCTCTATCCATCTTTGAATTTGCACTATTGAAGGAATGTTTTGAATGACTCTTCTTGAACAGGAAATCGCCGAACAACCGGATGTGATTGCGCGTTTGCTTACCGAAGAAGCCGAGAATGCGCGTACTATCGGCAAGGCGATCCGCGATTTTAACCCAACTTTTGTCACCATCGCCGCGCGCGGTACGTCGGACAATGCCGGACGCTATGCCCAATATTTATTCGGTATCCAGGCTGGGTTGTCGGTTGGTTTGTCTGCGCCCTCCATCCATACGCTTTACGGCAAACAGACTCAATTGTCGCGTGCATTGGTCATCGGCATTTCGCAGTCCGGCCAATCTGAGGATGTTCGTCAGGTGGTGGCCGATGCCCGCGCACAAGGGGCGCTGACCGTCGGCATCACCAATAATCCTGACTCGCCGTTAGCCCAGGCCGCACAGTATCATGTGCCGCTGCACGCTGGTGAGGAAAAAAGTGTCGCTGCCACCAAGACCTACACCGCTCAACTGACGGTTGTTGCCTTACTGGTCGCCGCATTAGTCGACCAACCCGAACTCCATGCCGAATTATCGAAACTGCCGGATTATGCTCGCCAGACTCTCGCCTTGTCCGATGGAATCGCGGCCTGGACGGAGCGTTACCGTTACATGGAACGCCTCGTTACGATTGGGCGCGGATACAACTATTGCACCGCCTTCGAGATCAGTCTGAAGATTAAAGAGTTGTGTTACGTGGTGGGGCAGGAGTACAGCGAGGCTGATTTTCGGCATGGCCCGATTGCGGTTATCAATCCCGGTTTCCCAGTGATTGTGGTCGCGCCTAAAGGTCAGCCGTTGGCGACACTGGTCGATTTGCTGGAAAAATTGTGCGAGAAAAGTGCCGAATGTCTAGTCATCTCTAATGACGAAACCGCCCTCAATCTCGGTTTAAAATCCATGCGCTTGCCCAATATGCCTGAATGGATTTCGCCGGTTGCCGGGGTGCTTCCTGGGCAAATTTTTGCTATGAATCTGGCGAGTGTCAAAGGTTACAATGTCGATCAACCGCGCGGCCTCACCAAAGTCACCGTCACCCGCTGATTGATAGCATAGGGGACGATTGATGTGTCGTCCCCTATAAAATTCATGATTTAGAAAGCTGCTACAAGACCATCTTTACGGGGGTCTGAGCCACCAAACAATACGCCTGTTTCGGCATCCCGGCGGATTATCTGACCGTCACCAAACACACCACGTCCCCTACCTGATACCGGACGAACCGAGTGACCGAGTTCCGCCAGTCGCGCCATCGTCTCTACCGGAATACCAGCTTCAAGTGCGAGGATGCTGTCGCCGCGCCCGGTTTCCAGACAGAAACGCGGGCGATTAAGTGCTTCCTGCGGATTCAAATCGTCGTCGAGCATGGCGCTGATAACCTGGAAATGTCCCTGCGGCTGCATGTAACCGCCCATGACGCCAAAACTCGCCCATAATTCGCCATCTTTGACCGCCATACCGGGAATAATGGTGTGATAAGGGCGCTTGCCACCAGCTAGCGCGTTGGGGTGCGCCGGATCAAGGCTGAAACCCGCACCGCGATTTTGTAGAAATACGCCCGCACCTTTGGCAACAATGCCTGTTCCCCAGCCAAAATACAGGCTGTTGATGAACGAGCAGGCATTCCCTTGCCCATCGACCACGCTGAAATAAACGGTATTGGAACTCGGCAGTGGTGTGCCATAAGAGGGCGGTTGCATCGCACTCGCTGGCGAAACCAGCGCACGGCGGGCGTCGGCATATTGATGACTCAGAAGACCATCCACAGGCACACTCACAGCTTGCGGATCGGCAATGTATTGGCGCGCATCGGCAAAGGCCAGCCGCATTGCCTCGACCATCAGATGTAAACGTTCAGGCGAGTCCCAGGGCATTTCGGATAAATTCCAACCCGACGCGACATTCATGGCGATTAAGGCGGCTAATCCCTGACCGTTCGGTGGATGCTCATAGACTACCACGCCACGATAATTGGTCGAGATAGGATCACCCCAGGTCGAGGTATGGTTTTTCAGGTCGTCATGCGTCATCTTGCTGCCGAGCGATTGCAAAGTGGAAACAATCGCATCGGCAGTCGGGCCAGTATAAAAGGCATCCGGGCCACCATCAGCAACCGCCTGCAATGTGCGGGCGAGTCCCGGTAGTTTGACGACCTGCCCCACTTTCGGCGCATGACCACCGGGCAGATAATCTTCCGTATTCGGGCTGCTACGTAAAAAACTCTCGGATGCTTCCCAGGCTGCGCCAAAAACTGGATGCACCGGATAACCCTCACGGGCATAATAAATTGCGTCGGCCAAAACATCTTTGAGAGTCATTGTCCCGTGCCGCTGAAGGATGTCATACCAGCCGCGACAGGCTCCTGGAACGGTTGCCGCGTGCGGGCTGCGTTCGGGGATTTCATCGTGTCCACGTAAATCGTCCAGCGTGAGCGCCGCCGGTGCGCGTCCGCTGCCATTTAAGGCCGTCACCTGCTTGGTTTTGGCGTCGAAAAATAAGGCAAAACAATCGCCCCCGATCCCGGTTGAAGCCGGTTCGGTCACATTGAGCATAGCGGCGGTTGCGACAGCCGCATCAGCCGCATTCCCGCCCTGTCGCAAAATGTTTAACCCGGCCTGTGCTGCCAACGGATTGCTGGCCGCGACCATACCGCGCCGCGCTGTCACCATCGAACGCCGCGACTGAAAATCAAACGACATTGTTTTCATCAAAATAGACCTTTTCAGTTGAGATTCTCAAAAATACCAGCAGCACCCATCCCGCCGCCCACGCACATCGTCACCATTCCATAACGGCTGTTGCGGCGTTTCATTTCGTTGATAATCTGCACGGTCAGCTTTGCGCCTGTGCAGCCTAGTGGATGTCCCAGTGCAATGCCGCCACCGTTGACATTCACTTTTTCTGGGTTCATTTCCAGCGTCCGAATGACAGCCAACGCTTGCGATGCAAAAGCTTCATTGAGTTCAATCAGGTCAATATCATCCAGGTTCATCCCGGTACGTTTCAGCAATCTAGGTACGGCATTAATCGGGCCGACGCCCATAATTTCTGGCCGCACACCCGCCACATTGAAACCGATAAAACGTGCCAAAGGTTTCAAGCCCAATTGTGCTGCTTTGCCCGCTTCCATCACAATCACTGCTGCCGCACCGTCGCTCAATGGACTCGAATTCCCGGCTGTCACCCGCCCGCCTTCTTTAAAGGCTGGTTTAAGCTTTGCGAGTCCTTGCAGTGTGGTCTCTCGGCGTAGATGTTCATCTTGATCGAAAGTCACATTCCGGCTGCATGGTAGACCATCTGCATTAATTTCGACTTCCTCAATCTGGAAAGGGACAATTTCCTGAGCAAATTTGCCCTCATCCAATGCTTGTGCGGCTTTCTGATGGCTCTCGTAGGCGAATTGATCCATATCCTCGCGAGAGACCTTGAATTCATCGGCGACCCGTTCGGCGGTATAGCCCATCGCCATAAATACATTCGGGTCATGTTCAGCCAGATAAGGGTTAGGACTTCTGCGGACGCCACCGCGTGGAACTAGCGACATGGTTTCTGCCCCACCGGCGATAATGATGTCTGCGCCGTTAGCAATGATGCGTTCAGCAGCCATTGCGATGGTTTGCAAACCGCTGGAACAAAAGCGATTTACCGTCTGCCCCGGCACTTCAACTGGGAGACCCGCCCGCAGACCGATGACGCGGGCAAAATTTAAGCCCTGTGCGCCTTCAGGATAGGCACAGCCAATGATGAGGTCGTCAATTTCAGCGGGATCAAGTTTGCCCTCGGTTTGCGCCAGCACATTCTGGATTACGGTAGATGCCATATCGTCCGAGCGGGCATTACGGGTGATCCCGCGATGTGATTTGCCGACAGCGGTACGCGCCCCGGCTACAATGACAGCTTCACGCATGAAGAGTCTCCAATTTCATAGCAAGCCAACGACATCATTTTAACGTATTTATGCGTCACTGCCTTCGAACCACGAGTCCATGTTTCAGGCTATTCAAATTTGAGGGTATGAACCATGATATTCAGGGGATAAAACACAAAATATAGGTTTGATTTATCGTTTTCTTTTCTCGCCAATGGTGTTACGCAGGATGCCGAGGCGTTCGATTTCTAGTTCGACGACATCGCCGGATTGCAACCACGGGCCGTCACCTTTGTTGAGTTCGAGCAAGCAGCCTGTACCAACTGTTCCACTGCCAATCACATCACCGGATTGTAGCGTCACATCCTGCGAAGCCCGTTCGATCATTTGTCCGAACGACCAGTACAAGTCTTTCCAGTTCCCATGCGATTTTTCGACTCCGTTCACGCGGCCAATCATTTCCAAGTCGTAGACACCTGGCCTGTCCATATGCCGATCTCTGAGTTCGTCAGGTGTGACAAGGTAAGGGCCAAAGGAATTGGCGAAGTCTTTAGCTTTCGCTGGGCCAAGACCAACACGCATTTCTAGCCTTTGTACGTCACGCGCTGACCAATCGTTAAAAATCATGTAGCCAAAGATATGCTCCTCGGCTTTATCAGCGGGAATATCACGTCCCGGTTTGCTGATGACACAAGCGATTTCAAGGTCGTAGTCCAATGCATCGCTATAGCTGGGATAGGGAATTGTATCATCCGGGCCGTAGATGGTAGTGGAATTGGAGAAGTAGAAAACGGGAAATTGATACCATTCTTTCGGTACTTCCCGTCCCCGATTGGCATTAGCCGTTAGGACGTGTCGCTCGAAAGCGTAAAAGTCACGGAGGCTAGTTGGTTGAAAGGGCGTTTCTATCCAAATGTCTCTGCGCTCTAGTTGAGGTTTTTTTGATGCTCCATTTACAATCATTTGTAGTCGGTTTTCAGTAGCAAAAAGACGAAGTGTTTCCCCCGTAAATTCTTGTGATTCAAGCAATGGTTGCACATGATTATTGAGCAAGTAGCCTATTTGGGGTGGGTCATTATGAGTTGAAAAGCGTAATAAACGCATCAGTTATAAATTAACTCGTTTGCTCTGTTCCAATTCAACCACCAAGAAAAGCCTTGAAGTAACCTTTACAAAACCCTGATTTATCTCCTCTTAAACCAGCACCCAAACATAATCTCAGTTCTCGCCGAGATACAGTTTACGTACCACGTCATTGTTCATGAGTGAGCTGGCTTTTTCGGTAAGCTGCACCGCGCCACTTTGCAGAACATACCCCTGGTCTGCGATTTCGAGCGCCATACGCGCGTTTTGCTCGACCAGCAGAATAGTCGTGCCCTGTTCATTGATACTTTTGATGATCTCGAAAATTTCTTCGACCAGCAGCGGCGCAAGTCCCATCGAAGGTTCATCCAGCAGCAAAATACGTGGGCGTGCCATGAGCGCCCGGCCAATCGCCAGCATTTGCTGCTCGCCGCCGGAGAGCGTGCCGCCAAGCTGCCATTCGCGTTCTTTCAAGCGGGGGAGGCGTTTGAACACGAATTCCATGTCGCGGGCGATTTCGGCAGTATCGTTACGGCTGAATGCGCCCATTTCCAGGTTTTCGCGGACGGTCAGGCGCGTAAAAATTTTGCGACCTTCCGGGGATTGGATCACGCCGCGCGTGACGATTTGATGGGGAGGAACATGGCTGATGTCTTCGCCATTCAGGATCACGCTGCCTTCGGCGGCAGGGGTGATGCCGGAAATCGTGTTCAAGGTCGTAGTCTTGCCCGCGCCATTCGCGCCAATCAGCGTGACGATTTGTCCTTGCTCAACGGTAATCGAGATGCCTTTAAGGGCATGGATTTTGCCGTAGTAAGTATGGATGTTATTGACTTCGAGCAGGCTCATGTTGCCGACTCCCATTTGCGAACTTCTGCGGGTTTATCTGAAATATGGGTTGAGCCGAGATAGGCTTCGATGACTTTTGGATCGCGTTGGACATCAGCCGGGATGCCTTCGGCAATTTTTTCGCCGTAGTCCATCACACTGACTTGATCGGAAACCGTCATGACCAATTTCATGTCGTGCTCAATCAGGAAAATTGTCAGGCCGCGTTCGTCGCGCAGCTTGCGGATGAAGTGCATCATTTCGTCGGTTTCGTTGGGGTTCATTCCTGCGGTAGGTTCGTCCAGGAGCAGCAGCGCGGGTTCAGAAGCCAACGCGCGGCCAATTTCCAAACGACGTTGAAGGCCGTAAGACAAATTCTCAGCCAGAAAATCGCCCATCCCCGATAGGCCAACGAAGTCCAACAACTCGACAGCCTTCGCCAGGGCATTCATTTCTTCGCGGCGGGTTGCGGGCAGCCCTAACACGGAGCCAATGGGATTTGATTTCAGGCGTGGGTGCATCCCCACCAGGATATTTTCGAGAGCCGTCATACCGGCGAATAGGCGGATGTTCTGATAGGTGCGCGCGATACCCTGCCGTGTGATTTGATCTGGACGCAAACCGCGTACAGGCTTCCCCTGAAAATAAATATTGCCTTCATCCGGCACATAAAAGCCGGTGACGCAGTTGAAAAAAGTGGTCTTGCCTGCGCCGTTAGGGCCGATCAAACTGGCAATCGCCCCGCGCGGAATTTGTAGATCAACCCCGCGCACAGCCGTCAAACCGCCGAAGCGTTTAATGATGGTCTGCACATCTAAGAGCAAATCGGCCATTTTATGCTCCCTTTCGCGCGCGATAATCCTCAGCATATTCTGCCAAGCGTCGAATAGGCGGCGGAATTAATCCATCCGGTTTTACGATCATTGTCGTTACCAATAAAATGCCAAAGGCCAGCAGCCGGTAATCCTGTAATTCGCGCAAGACTTCGGGTAATCCAATCAGGATTAATGCGCCGAGCACAACACCCGGTATCGAGCCGAGACCGCCGATGATTATCAGGCTCAAGACGTTGATGGATACTGCCAAAGTAAAACTGTTCGGGAAAATACCCTTGAGCCATGAGCCGAAAATCGCGCCGCCCATACCGGCAAATGCCGCGCCAATCGCGAACGCCAGTAATTTCGTTCGTACCAGATTGATACCCATCGCCTGTGCGACATCTTCGTCAGCGCGCATCGAACGCCATGCGCGTCCTAAACGGGTTCCGGCTAGCCGGATCGCGATAAAAGCCACGATAATGACGCTGACTAAAATCAGGTAGTAAATATTGAGCGCATTGCCCAGTTCAACATGCCAGGAAGCGTTAATCGCCGTCAGGTCAATCACCGGGCCAGGAATATTTGAGATACCCTGTGCCGCGCCCAGCAGCGGTTTGAATTCATTCGACAATGCGATCAGACGAATAATCTCGCCGAAGCCCAGTGTGACAATCGCCAGATAATCACCGCGTAACCGCAGTACCGGGATGCCGAGTAAAACACCCGCCAGACCCGCGACCAGAATGGCAAACGGCCATGCCTGCCAGAAAGTCATCACGCCGGTGCAGATAGTATGAATATCCTCGATAGGAATATCTTTGGGCAGAACACCGCCACAAGTCAGCAGACTGGGTGTTGTTAGGATACCAATGGTGTACGCGCCCAGCGCAAAAAATGCCACATAACCCAGGTCAAGCAAACCAGCGTAGCCAACCACCACGTTCAGGCCGATGCCCATGATGACATACAGGCCGACGAGATCAAGAATACTGGTGATGTATTGACCCAAAAAGGCGGGCGCGGCGATCATAACAAGCAATCCTACCGCAATGGCAAGCTGCCACGTCAAACGCTTCTGACCTTTGTCGAGTGTATCAAAACGTACTTGCGATTGCTGGCTGATGGGAGGGATGAACCACAGCATCACGGCCAACAAAAGGATGGTTATCAGGGCAGCCATGTAGGTCATGGAGACCTGCCAGTTCAGGACACCCAATAACAATAAAGTCCCAATCACATACAAAGCCCCACTGTGAACCGATGGGGCAGCGCTTGTCACCAATGCACCTAAAATACCCACGATGCCAAAAATCAGCATCAAGGGGACAACTGCACTTCCCGGCGAGACGGCCAGGATTCGGGGCAGTGTACCCGCGCCGCGCAGCACGCCACCTGTGGCTAAACCGCCGCTGTTGGCAATCAGGCCGAGGACAAGACCCGCGATGAGTCCAATGGCTGCGCCGATAATCAACTTGAGGAGCAGATTTCCAGATGCGAAACGGGAGGCTACCAGATAAGCAGCGCCAAAAATGAGGGCGAGTGCCAAGCTGTCAGGAAGCGTAATGACACCGTTGATCTGGCCTTCGAGCAAGCCGACCACCGCTGTCATACCCAGGCTAACCAGCACAACACGCCGGATTTGCGGTGAAACGTTATGCAGAAGCCCGCCGAAAAATCCGCCAACTGAGCTGGCAATCAACAGCAGCAAACATCCGGGAATAAGTGCCTGCCCGAAGGTTAGTACAGGCCCAATCGGGTCAGTTTTAAGGTCGGGGAAAACAAAGGTCAGGTCAACATTGGCTTCAATCACGACCAGCAGCACTAATGCCGCACCGACAATCAGGCTGCCGACCAGACCGTTCAGGGCGGCTGGCATGGCCCCGTGCGCGCTGGCTTTCGTCCCCGTAACATAACCCACAGCGATTAGCATGGCAGCTAACACAACATAGCTGAGGCTGATCTGACCTCCCACCACCGTTAGACTCTGAACTTTGCCAAACATAGCCGTTAAAGCCATGATGACGGCGACGACTGCGGCGTAAACCCCGTAGCGGAATGTGTCTTTCTCAATCATGCGCTACGCTTTCTTCTCGGATAAGACTTCGCCGAAAATGCCCGAAGGCCGGAAAATCAACACCAGCACCAAAAGTCCAAACACAATTACATCTTCTAACTGTGAGGGAATGCCCAACAGAGACGGGCCAACCGATTCGGTGACACCCAGGAAAAGCCCACCGAACATTGCGCCGGGGATATTGCCGATACCGCCCACAACTGCCGCCGTGAAGGCTTTAATGCCAGGCGTAAAACCCATGAACGGCGAGACCTGCATGTTGTATAGAGCAAAGAGAACACCTGCCGCGCCTGCCAGTGCTGCACCCAGCACAAAAGTCACGACAATTACGCGGTCAACATTGATGCCCATCAGGGCGGCTGTTTTCTTGTCTTCAGCAACAGCGCGCATCGCTTTGCCGATTTTCGTGCGGCGAACAATGAACCACAGCAGCGCCATCAGAATGAGTGCTGTAAAAAATACCAGGAAGCGGATCGGCTGAACTTGCAGATTCAGACCCATAAATTCGACTTTGTAGCTGCCGCTGATTAAATCGAGGCCGCGACAGACCTGCTGTCCGCCAACATCACCGCATTCCAGGTTACTAAAAACTGTGGGCAGCACGAAAAAATTTACTTTGGGATAAACGCGCGTCGCTGATCCAAACAGGCGCAGGAAAAGCTGTTGCAGCGCAATCGACGCGCCAATGGCTGTGATCAGCGGCACAAGACGCGGCGCACCCCGTAAGGGACGATAAGCGATGCGTTCCAGCGAAACCGCGACAATGATCGAAGCGACCACCCCCACCAGCATGGTAATCAGCAGGGCGAGGAAGGTCTGTTCTTTCAAAAAACCAGATTTATCCATCGCGTTGATGGCAAAAAATCCGATATAAGCCCCTGCCATGAACACTTCGCTGTGCGCGAAATTAATCATCGAGAGGATGCCATAAACCAGGGTGTAACCGAGCGCAATCAGGGCATAGATGCTGCCCTGCGCCAGACCGAAGATCATCTGCCGGACGAAGCGTTCAACCGTAAAATCGCCGGAATGGAGTGTGTTATAGGCTACAGAAACCAGAAACAGGACAAAAATCAACCCGATCAGCCGCAAAGGGTTTCGAAAAATCGCACGCAAGGTACGACTGAACAGACCCGCCTGCTGCGGTGGCAAGCTCGCTAGAGGCGGTGAATCGGACGCCATAACTGATCCTCACATTCAGGTGAACTTTCACACGATTTAATTGTCGCGGAAACCGACTGCTTATTAAATTTCCAGGCTCTTAAAAATCACTAATTTCATTCAATAAATAGGGTCAGAGGTGGGCTTTGCACCCACCTCTGATTTCAATAAATCTAAAATTTCAAGTCGTTTGCTAGCTGGCAGGAGTTGCTTCCGGCATAGCTTCTGGCATCTCAATGGTGATTGTGCCATCTGCATTCGGCTTGCCAACTGCAACCTGAACTTCGTCTTCGCCCGTATATTGGACGATGCCGATGTCGGCAGACGAGCATTCGCCCGTGCCGTCACAGTTCAGATCACCACTCAGACCCTGGAAATCCTTGATCGAACGGATGTATTCGGCCAGTGCGGCGCGGTCAATGACCAGGTTGCCATCTGCATCGACTGTGCCAACGGCTTCGATGGCATCCAGGAACATATTGGTGGCGTCATATGAATTGACCTGGAACGGCCCTGTCGGATCGACACCATATTTTTCCTTGTAGCGGGCGAGCAGTGCATCAACTTTGGCCTGATCGGCTACGGTTGGGATTGACGAGGAAGCGTACACGCCTTCCTTGGCATCACCGGCGAGGTTGGGGAATTCGCCACCCTTGATACCATCTGCGCCCATGAAAATGGCGTCTCCCAGGCCAGCGTCAGAACGCTGCTGTGCCAGACGAGCACCTTCAGCCGCGAAACCACCGAAGTAAATCAGTTCGGGACTCTTGGACGCAATGTCTTCCAGCAGGCTGCGGAAGTCAGTGTCACCAACGTTCACGGCGTCAGCAGCGACCACTTCGCCACCCAGTTCTTCGAAGCGCTTGGTCACTTCAGCAACCAGACCTTCACCGTAGGCGCTGCCATCGTGGATGGTGGCAATCTTCGTAACGCCCAAATTTTCGTAAATATATTGGGCAGCAACCTTGCCCTGGAAACCATCCGAGACTACCGCACGAT
Source organism: Chloroflexota bacterium (assembly GCA_039933955.1). Taxonomy (GTDB): domain Bacteria; phylum Chloroflexota; class Anaerolineae; order Aggregatilineales; family Phototrophicaceae; genus CFX2. The sequence goes on along the minus strand of JBDTNB010000021.1, from coordinate 28,558 downwards.
TGAAGCTGGTGAAACCCTGTTGTGACAGGTTCGCAGCCGTGCAGCTTGGGCTGATGGTCGAGTAGGTGGCTGCATCAAAAATCGGGGCAGCAGCCGTACAAGCGCTGGAGCACATCGGCCCGACAACACCCACAACTGATGCGTCGGAAACGAACAGGTTGGCGACGGACTGACCACCTTCTGCCGAGCAGAGGTCATCCTGGACATCCAGTTCAACCGGGAATTCCTTGTCGCCCACGGTCACTGTCGGACGATCTTCGAGCGCCAGTTCAGCGCCGCGTTGGATGTCTTCACCGAAAGGGGCGAGACCTTCACCGCTCAAAGCGGCTGCCAAACCGATAACTACTTTACCGTCGGGAGCCACAGTTACGGTTGCTGCATCCTGGGCGAAGGCGGGAGCCACCAACGCGGCCAGAAGCAGCATACTCAAAACGAGAGCTAGCTTACGAAACATCTAGAATCCTCCTCAATGAATGTATTTTTAACCGTCTCAGGACGGTCAGTAGACGTGGGTAGTATACTCACCTTCCCTCGTCAAGTCAAAATGTTTCAAGAGAGAAATTTTGGTGGTAATTTGAGTGTACTTTCAACAATGCATCGCATTATGCTTGCGAACTTCCAGCATTGAGTCTATTATCGCTTCTCAGGTAAACAATTGACGGATAAGCTGACTTTTTCGCCCTATGTTGGGTGTTGGTTTATGTACTTACGAAGGGGAATCATGAAACACTTTAGCAAACGAATCGCCGTCCTGATTTTGATGTTTCTTATTCTCATACCCGTTTTAGTCACCCGCGCCCAGGATGAAAAAACAACCCTCACCGTCGGACGGACATACTTGATTGACGCCTTAAATCCAACGGTGGGTTACTACGGCTTCAACATTCGTGGTCTGTTATATGAAACGCTGGTTGAGGCGGCAGATGGCAGCAACGTTGAACCTGGTTTGGCCGAAAACTGGTCGGTCTCGGATGATGGATTAGTCTGGACGTTTAAAATACGTGAAGGCGCGACCTTCAGCGATGGCACACCGGCTACCGCCGTCGAAGCCGCCTGGACGCTCAACTGGATTATCGACAATCAAGCCCCAGCGATGGTGTCGTACTTGAATGACATCACTAAAGTGGAAGCGCCGGATGCGACAACGCTAAAAATCACAGTCGATACCCCCGTATCAAACATGATTAGCTCAAAGTTGTTGTATGTGTATATCCTGCCGCCGCACATCTGGGAAGGCAAAAGCGCCGAAGATATTACAACATTTGACGACCCGATGGCAGTCACCGTTGGTGCAGGGCCTTATCACCTCACCGAGTATCAACCGGATGAATACATGATTTTGGACGCCAACGAGAATTATTGGCGTGGAAAGCCGCCCGTTGACCGGATTATTTTCCGGCAGTATGCGGGTGATGATGCCCTCATTCAGGCACTTCAGGCGGGCGAAATTGATTTGATCGACGTGCTCCCGCCGTCAGGTGTGGATGCGCTCAAGAGTCAAGATGGAATCTCGGTTCTGACAGGTCAGGGTTTCCAATTTAGCGATCTGGTAATCAATTCGTCTCCAGACGGTACTGCGCCCGCCAGCCTGAAAGACCTTGCCGTCCGCGAGGCGATTGACCATGCGATTGATCGCGACCAGATTGCGACAGTGGGGTATTTGGGGTACGCCCATCCGGCGGCGACATTCCTCTCAACAGCTAGTGGTGATTTTTTCAATAGCGATCTCAAGCCTGCGACCTATGATATTGCGGCAGCCAATAAGATTTTGGATGATGCGGGTTACCTCGATAGCGATGGTGATGGCATCCGTGAAGACAAAGACGGCAAGCCGATGGAATATCGACTTTATACAGACGATAGCTCGGCCTACTACATCCGCATTCTGCAAATTGTCTCTGATGGATTAGCCCAAATTGGTATCTCCGCGCCGCCGCTGGCACAAAACACCGATTTTCTGGTCTCAACGCAAATTGATTATGACTTCGACATCATCTATTACGAATGGAACCCAGATGCTGATCCCGGTTTCCTGACGAGTGTATTCACCTGTGCCGAAACTGCCGACGGTGGCTGGAATGACAGCGGCTATTGCAACCCAGACTACGACAAGTTGTATGATGCGCAATCGACAGCCGTGAAGCCTGAAGACCGTAAAGCGGTTCTGTGGAAAATCCAGGAAATGATTGCCAAAGACCGTCCCTGGATCATGGTCAATTATCTGGATGCGCTGGCGGCCTATCGTAGTGACCGCTTCACGTTCGACCCCAAACTGCCTTTATCCGGGTTGAAATGGGGACTGTTCACTGGATTTTCAGCCGCCTAAGCATACGACATAATTTTTTCTCGAAAAGGGCGTTCAATGAGCGAAGTGATCGCCCTTATATTGTTCAAGGCATATTCTGGTGATCCAATTCGATTACCTGCTTCGTAAAATTATTTTTGCGCTGCTTACCCTTATCACGGTTGTCATCTTCAACTTTTTTCTATTCCGCATTCTGCCCGGTGATCCGATCAAATTGTTGTTCAGGAATCCGCGCCTGACACGCCAAGCTCAGGAACTCATCCGGGTGCAATTCGGCCTGGATAAACCCGTGTGGCTCGATACCGAGCGCCTTCAAGCTGGTGATCTCGCAGGCGCGTTCGACAGCCAATTTACCGCCTATGTCCGCAATTTACTTCAAGGCAACCTGGGTATCTCGTTTGCAAACCGGCAGGAGGTCAATTCGCTTTTAAGTGAGCGTGTTGGGCGAACGGTCTTGCTGGTTTTCACCGGGGAAGTCCTGGCGATTGTGTTAGGCATGGTCGTGGGTTTAATTGCCGCCTGGAAGCGCGGAACCTGGGTGGATTCTGCCGCGTTATTTTTCGGATTAGTGATGTGGGCGCTGCCTACATTTTTCCTCGGCATTATCCTGCTGATTCTTGCGCGGGGAATCTTGCCGACAGGCGGCATGGTCACGCCCGGATTAGCCGAAGAAGGCACAACCGAATACTGGCTGGATGTTTTGAAGCATCTGATTTTGCCAACTGTTACCCTGGCAATCACCAGCGCCAGCGGATACATGTTGATTATGCGCAGCAGCGTGGTCGAAGTCCTCTCGGAAGACTATATTTTGACGGCGAAAGCGAAGGGGTTGAGCAATATTCAAATCCTTCAGAATCATGCTTTGAAAAATGCTATGCTGCCGATGGTCACGATTATTGCTTTGAATCTGGGTTATGTGGTCGGCGGTGCTATCCAGGTGGAAACCGTGTTTTCCTGGCCGGGGATAGGTCGCCTGATTTACGAATCGGTATCCAAACAGGATTATCCAGTGCTGCAAGGGGCCTTCCTGTTGTTGGCGGTCAGTGTGATCCTGGCGAATTTCATCACCGACATTCTGTACTCGATTCTCGACCCGCGCGTCAAGGTTAGTTAGGGAAACGGCATCGTGATTTCGATTCAGCAGTTCTTCCACAAACCAGCGGGCATAATCGGCGCAACCATGCTCGGCATCGTGATTATTGCCGCCATTTTCGCGCCCCTGCTGGCTCCATTTGATCCCTATCAGCGCTTGCAGGTGCAGGCTAGCGATATTCTGGCTCCCCCGGATGCCCAGCATTTACTCGGACGCGACGACGCCGGAAAAGATGTGTGGAGTCAACTCATTTATGGCGCGCGCGTGTCCCTGATCGTCGGCTTTACGGCATCCTTCGTTTCGATGCTGATCGGCACAACTGTCGGATTGGTCGCCGGATATTATGGCAGGTGGGTGGATAACCTGCTCATGCGTATTGTGGACTTCCTGATGGTCATCCCTGATTTGCCGCTCATGCTGGTGATTATCGCGGTCTGGGGACGCGGGTTATTCAAAATTATCCTGGTCATCAGCCTGTTGGGATGGACATACACCGCGCGTTTGGTACGCTCTCAAACCTTATCGATCAAAGAACGGCAGTTTGTGACCCGCGCACGGGCCATCGGCGCGAGCAACTCGCGCATTATCATCCGCCATATTTTGCCGCAGGTCATGCCCCTAATTCTGGCGCAAGCCGTATTGGATATTTCAGCGTCAATCATCGCGGAATCATCCTTGAGTTTTCTCGGCCTCGGCGATCCAACGCTGATAAGCTGGGGCAATATGCTCAATTTTGCGTTCGAGCGTGCCGTTAGCCGCCAAGCATGGTGGTTTTTGCTGCCGCCCGGATTCGCGATTTTGTGGGTCAGTTTATCGCTGATTCTGATCGGCAACAGCCTGGAAGAAATTGTGAACCCGCGTATCAAATCGCATCATCTGTTCAACCCCCGGCGCATGATCGCCTTCGTGCTGCCCATGCCACCGCAGCGTGAATCTTTGCCGACTCAATCTACAAAGGAGCAGCCATGAACGCTGCTTTGGAGGTACAAGGACTTTCCATCGACTACCTGGATGACGACGGGACACCTCTTCATGCGGTTGAAGATGTCGGTTTCTCGGTTGCCAAAGGCCGTTCGCTGGCGCTGGTAGGCGAGTCTGGTTGTGGCAAAACCACGACCATGCTGGCGCTCCTGCGCTTACTACCCGCTGAAGGACGTATCACATCCGGCAAAATCCTGTACGGCGATGTCGATTTACTGCAACTGTCTGAAGAAAAAATGCGCCAGTACCGCTGGAAGCAGATGGCAATTGTCTTCCAGGGGGCGATGAACGCCTTGAATCCGGTACGCAAAGTGAGTGAACAAATCGCTGAAGCAATGGTCAATCACGATCATTTAACACGGCGGCAAGCGCTCGTTCAAGTGGGCGAATTGATGGAAATGGTGGGACTCCAGCCGGAACGTGCGCAGCAGTATCCGCACCAATTCAGCGGCGGGATGCGCCAGCGGGCGATGATTGCGATGGCATTGGCCTGCAAACCGGACATCCTGATCGCCGATGAGCCGACTACCGCCCTCGACGTGATGATTCAGGCGCAAATTCTGGAACTTTTGAAACGCCTGCAAGAACAACTCGGCCTCTCGGTTATCCTGGTCACGCATGATCTGGGCGTTGTGGCTGAGTTATGTGATGATGTGCTGGTAATGTATGGCGGCAAAGTGGCGGAATACGGCAGCGTAGATACCATTTTCAACCATCCGCTTCATCCTTATACGCACCGCCTGCTGGAAGCCTTTCCCGATGTGAACGCGCCAAATATATCGCTGGCGTCTATTCCGGGGCATCCGCCGCCGCTGAACGATCTACCCCCAGGCTGTCGCTTTGAGCCGCGCTGCCATCGTAGAACCGATATTTGCGCGACGCTTCCGCCGCCACTCAGCCAATTGGAACCCGATCATTACGCGGCTTGTCATCACCCAGAGGACACTTAACGTGACTTCTAACGAAACAATTCTTGAAGTTCAGAATTTGAAAAAATTGTATCCTGTCGCGCGCAGTCTGGGTGAGCGAGTGCGTTCGAAACCCCGTAAATTTGTCCATGCCTTGGATGGAGTTAGTTTTTCGATGCAGCGCGGCGAAATCCTGGGGCTGGTGGGGGAATCCGGTTCTGGCAAGACGACAACGGCGATGAGCGTCTTGGGATTGGTCGAACCTTCCGAGGGCGAGATTCTTTTCAACGGCAAGCCGCTTCCCCGCACCTCTAACCGGCATGGACAACTGGAAATGCGCCGCCAGATGCAGATGGTGTTTCAAGACCCCTACGAAGCACTCAATCCACGCCATACGATTTATACGATTATGGCTGAACCGCTTGAAGTACACGGCATCGCCCATACCAAAGCTGATAAATTGCAGCGTGTCAAAGCCGCCCTTGCTGACGCGGGATTGAAACCGCCGGAGAATTATTTGGATCGTTATCCCGAAGAATTATCGGGCGGGCAGCGGCAGCGGGTTGTGGTCGCCGGGGCGCTGATTCTACAACCTCAATTATTGGTCGCAGACGAACCGGTTTCCATGTTGGATGTGTCTATCCGCGCTGAAATATTGAATTTATTGCGCCAACTGCGTGACGATCACGGGATCAGCATCCTCTATATCACCCATGATTTGGCAACCGCCGGATTTTTCACAGATCGTATCGCTGTGATGTATCTGGGGCGCATCGTTGAAGTGGGGAACACAACCGATGTGTTGACCAATCCTCAGCATCCCTACACCCGTGCTTTGCTATCGGTTGTGCCGGTTCCTAATCCGCGTCAACGCCGCAAGCGCGAAATTTTGCAGGGCGAGATCCCTAATCCAATCAATATCCCGCCCGGATGCCGCTTTCATCCGCGCTGCCCAGACGCGATCCCGCGCTGCCGCGAGATTGATCCCGCTTTGCAGTTTGCTGGCAAAAATCACGAAGCCGCCTGTATACTCATCAATACTCAAATTTCGGAATCAACACCGGAGTAAACAATGATTTTATCACCCAGCGACTATTTGGATGCTTTACTTGCGCTGCCTAAATTGTACGGCGGATCGGTTTCAAAAGATCAGGAATGGGTTGCGTGGATGTGGTTGGGCGGCGGCAAAGCCATTGACGTATTCGCAGCGCGAACCGACGGTTCTTCTGCGCCGATTCGTCTGACCGATACCACCGAAAACTCATTTTTGATTTCATGGTCGCCCGATAATGAAGCCGTTGTGATTGCCCAGGACACCGGCGGTGACGAACGTTTTCAATTGTTCCAAATCAACTTGAGCCAACCCGGTATTTTGCATCCGCTGACCGAGCCATCGCCCAATTTCTTTTTGCGCGGTGGCGAAATCCACCCTAATGGGCAGTGGTTGATTTATGGAGCAAATATCGACCCTGTAACCAACAAGGAAATCGAGCAAACGTTGGTTTATCGCCATAACCTGGAAACTGATGAGCGCATGGTGCTGGCGCGTCCGGCAAAAGGCTGTAATTTTCGTCCGCGCATGAACGATCAGGGAACCCATGTCCTTTATAACCGCAAAGACCTGCAACCATCCGGCTACCAATTATGGATGGTGGACATTGAGGGTACACATGATGGGGAAATCGTCAATGTCGGCGATGACCTGAAGGTTTACGGCGAATGGCTGGCTGATGGTGAGCGCGTTCTGGTGATGGCCGAAAGCAAGACTCACAATCGTGTAGGTGTCTGGGACAAAAATTCGATACGCTGGCTGATTGACGATCCAGCGCGGAATATCGAAGCTGCCCATATGCCATCTGGCAGCGATCAGGCGGTGGTGATCGAAGTCCGTAATGCGGGTGTCAAAGCATCATTGCTCAATGTTGAAACCGGTGAAGAAGTTCGCCTGCCAGATATCCCTGGTAACTTGATTCCACTGGCACGGCTCGATGGCGATACCTGGGTTGGTAGATATTACAGCGCCATGCATATTACCGATATTGTCCGGTTTTCACTGCTCGATTTTAACCCGGCATCATTTACCAGCCTCACGCGGGTGCAAGAGCGTACCGTTATCACGCCAGATTTATTGACCCCAGCACAAGATTTCCACTGGAAGTCGAGCGACGGCTTGGGTATTCAAGGTTGGTTATATCGAGCATCCGGGAAAGCCAAAGGCACAATCATTTATGTTCACGGTGGCCCGACAGCACACAGCGAGGATTATCTGGACGATCAATGTCAATTTTTTGTCTCGCAGGGCTTTAATGTCCTCGAACCCAATTATCGCGGCAGCACCGGATTCAGCCGCGCCTATCGCGAATCAATCAAGGAAGATGGCTGGGGTGGGCGCGAACAAGAGGATATTCGGGCCGGGATCGAAGCCCTGATTGCTGCCGGAATTGCTGAGCGCGGCAAGGTTGGCATTACTGGTACTTCCTATGGCGGTTACTCGGCGTGGTGCGCCATCACCCGCTTTGCGCCAGACATCCTGGCTGCGGCTGCACCCATTTGCGGTATGACAGATTTAGTGGTTGATTATGAAACCACCCGCCCGGATTTACGCCCCTACAGCGAGGAAATGATGGGGGGACGCCCCGATCAAATCCCAGACCGTTATCGAGAGCGTTCCCCGATTCATTTTGTATCGAATATCAAAGGGCGATTAATGATTGTCCAGGGATTACGGGATCCCAATGTAACCCCTGAGAATGTGCGCGCGGTGAAAATTGCGCTCGATCAGGCTGGAGTCGAATACGAAACGCTGGTATTCGACGACGAAGGACATGGGATTGATCGTCCTGAAAACCAGAGAGTGCTCTACCAACACCTGATTGAATTTTTCACGCAGGCATTTTCTGCTGAACTTCAGGAGCCTTAGCGTCGACCTTCTCAACCTCGACGGGTTTCTTGATGGTCTCTTCATACAGCATGAGCGCCCCCAGCACGGCGGCACGCACCACATCATGCGGTACGTACAGACTTTTGTCGATCCACAGCGCCGGATAAGTCGAGCCTTTGCCCTTGTAAGTGCGGGTCAAATATTCAGCACCACGCTGCAAAATTTCTTCGCTGACAGGTTGATAGCGGTGATAATGGAGCAGCGCGGTTAATGCATAGGCTGTTTCTTCAGCCGTGCCTTCCGCGTAAAAACCCCATGAGCCGTCCTCGCGTTGGGTGTGCAAAATCCAATCCACACTGGGGCGACAGGTTGGAATTAAATACCCACCCTGGCGCAAAAACCCGATCAGCACATGGGACGTAGCATAATAGGGTGATGCGTGCCATTTATCCAACCAATAGATATTGAAAATACGTTTGTCCAGGATCGCCACAGCAATCTGATCCTGAACTTGTAGGCGATTCGGATAGTCGGTCATCGCCTGTAACGCTTCGAGTGCGTGGATGTTCGTGCCCACGCTCATATTGCGCTCGAAATGATAGGTACGGAACAATTGTTTTTCTTTGTTCTCGTACTTTGCCAATATCATCGGATCAACTTTATACCCCGCGTCGGTCAGCAGACGCGATGTGACCGAGGTAATATCACCATCAGGGATGCCGAAAGTAGTATCGAGACCAATTCCTTCGGCGGTTAATAATTTTTGCAAGCCTTCCCAGATCGCTTTATCGGCGAACTCTGTAATGGGAACGCCGCTAAAATCGAGGTTGTTCAGCACCCAGGTTAATTCGAAGGTGTGGAATGGATACAGAATGTTCACATGCCCCACGGCCTTCTGGACATCTTCCAGATACTTGACAGCCCGTTCATCCTGGATGCCCATCGAAAGATAATAGGCGGTTGCTGCCGGAGAATTGCCAATGGAACCGTTTTCACCAACCGCTTTTTTCAATTGGGCGAGGTCGCCCATCCGGCCTAAAAATTCGAGCGAATGAATCGTGGTGACACGCGGTGAATACAGCATTTCTGAAGGGATAAGCCGCAGTTTGGCAAGCTGAATTTGATCGTAGCCACAGGCATGGGTAGGGGTATCCAGACCTAAAGCATGTGCCTCGGCTAACAAGGTTGGGAAAATGAGTTCAAAACCCACCAATTCAAATGGGTCACGATGCAGCAGATGGACATGTCCCCAAAGATAACGTTCAGCACGCTTGACGGCACGTTTTGCGCGATCATCATGCCCATTGAAATGGAGGGCAATTGCAGCCGCTAACGTCGAGATAATGCGGTCATGATAGTAAACAACTTCTGCGCCCCAACTGCCATCAGGATATTGATGATCCAAAAGCCAGTCGATCAAATGCGGCCAGCGCGGCTTGTCGTCCACGCGCAGCCGCGCCAACCAGGCAATATCGTATGGGCTGGGAGACATTTGTTGGTTCAGGTTCGAAACAAGCTCACGGGCTTCTTGGCGCAGATTCACAGGTGTTCTCCTGGTAAGTCAGTTCATCAACGAGACAAAGCGTGCGGTTGCCACTCTTCAGGCAGTTCAACCTGTGGCAGTGGATACCAGAAGTTCCCCCTGGTCGAACAATCACCAACCCCTAACACATTATGACGATTGCGCCGGTAAAAATGGGTTAAGGTCTGCCAATCTTCAGGGGTCAATTCCTCATATTGCTCATTGATCCGGCGTGAATACAGATGGTCATAGAGAACTGCACGTAAAGTCTCTTGATCCATGTAAGGCGAAGGACTCACGGTGAAATACAGGTCTTCCTCGCCTGTCGCAATTAAGGGCATATCAAAAGCGGCAGGCCGGTCAAACCCAATAAAAAAATTCACCGGGTCAACGTATTGACCATAATAAGCCATGACAATCTGGCGTTTATCAGGCAGTTGATTGTGCATACGATAATGTTCAATCCCAATCTGGGCGATGCGCTCAGCAGGATCGTTGGCGCATAGGCCGAAGAAAAGCCGCCGCCGTTCGTGCGAACTCGTGCGCTGCGCCAATGCTTCAAATGCATCCAAAACGGGTGCATACGGCGTATCGCGCAGGTAACGTTCTACATCCCCATATACCGACACCCGAACATCATAGGCATCATAAAAAGCGAGAAAGTCCGGGTTTTGAGCGAACCACAACAATCCTTGCTCAATAATCGGTTGATATTCTGCCCCGCGTTCCAAAATATCTGGGCCAAATATGGGCGTCAGAAGGGTATCAATACCATGATCGAAGAATAGCTGATAGAGTTCGAGATGGCGTTGACCACCAATTTTCAAATAGGCATCTACAAAATTGCGTGCAGCTTCTTCGGGGTGTTCGAGCATGAACCAACGGCGTGTACCATTGATGGGAAATACACAAACTTTAGAACCTGTGCCACGTACCAACTGCGCTACATCTGTGATTGGTAACTGCTGGAAGGTTTGAATATCCAAGATGATGACTGTCATCCTTCCTGATTGGAGCGAATGATAAGATAAAATTTATCGCTTTCGAATAATAATGAAACCTATACAACACTCACTAAATAGTGAATACCAAATTGCCAATTGAACCATAATCAAAGATTATATTACGACTGTCATGAATGCACCATGAAGGTTTCTAAACCTCAGGTGAAATTTTTAGGGATTTTTCGTGAAGTACAAAAATCAATGCCGCTAAGCCGATTAAATTCATGATCGCGGCTGCAACTGCATTCACGCCCAGCCCATAGGAAAACAGCACCGGGCCAATGAGTGACCCCAGGACGCGCCCTAATGAAAAAGCCGCCACATTTCCCGCCATTAACGTCGCACGTGCGCTGGGAATAAGCTCCGTCATCAAGGGTATCGAACTGACAATCGTGAATTCAAAAGTCAGATAGAAAAGAAATAATCCGGCCAGCGCACCTTGCCATGTCGTGCCAATGATGGGCAGTAGAATACATGCCATCGTATAGGACAATAATCCTATGCCAACGGCGCGACGTTTTCCGATTCGATCCACAAAACCGGCCACCAATCCTTCTCCACCCAATTCTGCGATTCCGATAATCGCGGAAGCTGCCCCTAGCGCTGCCACCTGTAGGCCGAATGAATTTTCCATCCACACACCGTAGACAATATTGACGGTTTCGTTGCTTGCGCTGATCAGAATGCTGATCGCCAGACCCGCCAGTGCAGGAGGGTAGCTCAATATCGTCCGAAAGCCCTGGCGTAAGGATGTTCGCGCAGTGGTGCGTGGCTCATCAATAGGCAATATACGCCACAACAAGACGACAAGTCCAACGCCTAAAAGTACCAGCCAGATAAACGGAGCATCCCAGCGCTCACCCGGTAGCAGTCCTCGGAGTATAGGGATTTCCAAACGCGAAGTTTGCGCCCAGGGAAACGGTGCTATCCATGCGTTGCGTGCAATTAACCATCCGGCTACGGGAATGCCGAGGAGAAAAGCGCCTGACCAACCAAATTCCGCCAAGCCTATGGCTAATCCGCGCTGGTGATAGGCAACATGATCGCCCAGATAGGCGTACATGGCAGGGTCAAAAACAATTTTGCTTGCACCTACTAGGACGAGAGACACCATGAGTGCAGGATAGGTGGGTGACAGTGCAACTAGAATCATACCTACCGTAAACAACAGCACCCCTAGCAGCAGGGCGCGCTTCCGCCCCCACACATCCGCGAATGATCCGAAAACAGGACTAAATAACCCCATCGCTGAACGCAGTGTGATGCCTAATGTGATCGATTCCAGGCTGACACCCAGCCCGCGTGCGATAGCTGGCAAAAATGGGTAAATCATGCGAAAGGCGGTGTTGATGATGGTGCGAGTAACGGTGAAAGCCAGAACCTGATAGCGTAGACGAACTGGAGCGGATCTCAGCACGGTAAAACCGCCTTGTGAAGTGAAGCGACACAATGAATCATTATAGCTTACGGAATGGATGTAGCCGGATTGTGGATTTCTTAGGAATCCATTTCGTTTAAACGGCTTTCAAGGATTTGATCCCGCGAAAACTGGTCGAGCTGCAAGTACCATTGTGCGGCGTCAATGAGTGCCATTTGCGGAATCATACCCACCAACTCACTGTGGTGAACAGCAGTCCCATGATGTGCAGCTTCACGCCGAATCATTTCCACCACGCGGGCAATCGGTGTTTGTGTAAAATCAGTCAGATTCATAGATACCTGCGCACGACCATCCACCAGCAACCCCAACGCTTTCACAAATCGTAAACCACCGGAAGAATACCGGACAGCGATGGCAATCTTGCGGGCAATCTCCACATCATCGGTTGTCAGATATACATTGAAGGCGATTAATGGCGCACGCGCACCCACGACGGTTGCTCCGGCAGGGCTGAGCTGTGCGGGGCCAAAATCTGGTAAGCGGGCAGGGTCAGTCTGAATAGCCGATTTCAACCCCTCATAATTCCCCCGGCGAATATTTTCCAGATTTGTCCGATCTGGAGTCGCTGCTGCCGCTTCATACAAATAGACCGGAATGTTGAGTTCCTGACCGACGCGCTGACCCAGAGCACGAGCTAAATTTACGCACTCTTCTATCGTCATATTTTTGAGCGGCACAAATGGAACCACGTCGGTTGCGCCAATGCGCGGATGCTGTCCATCATGTTCATCCAGGTTGATGAGTTCGGCAGCTTTGGCAATCGCTCGAAAAGCCGCTTCACTTACAGCATCCGGTGACCCGACAAAGGTCATCACCGAGCGATTGTGGTCTGAATCACTAGAACAATCCAGCAAAAGAACGCCAGGGGCGGTTGTGATTGCATTGGCAATCGCGTCTACGATCTCCGTCCGCCGACCCTCAGAAAAGTTAGGGATGCATTCAACTAGTTGGTTTTTCATGTTGCCGCGAAACCTTGAGATACAAAAGCCGCAGGGATTGTACTCCTGCGGCTTTTGTCTGCTACAGCGTTTGTAGCATGATGATAGACAAACTGCTAATCACCGCTGGGTTGAAGCGCAGGTGTCACATTGCCATTGGTTGACGTGGTGCTTTCTTCTTCGCGGCGGAACTGGCTCATATACAGGTCATAGTATGCACCTTGCTTCGCCAGTAGTTCATTATGCTTGCCGCGTTCGACGATTTCGCCCGCCTTCAGCACCAACACTTGATCGGCATTGCGGATCGTGCTAAGACGATGCGCGATGACAAAGCTGGTACGGCCTTCCAGCAGTTTTTCAAAGGCTTTTTGGATCAGCCGTTCAGTACGGGTGTCCACGCTGGAAGTTGCCTCATCCAGGATCAGGATACGCGGCTCCATCAGCGCGACACGGGCAATCGCGATCAATTGGCGCTGCCCCTGGCTGAGACCGCTGCCGCGTTCGCCGAGGATAGTCTGGTAGCCTTGTGGCAAGCGTTCAATGAACGAATCCGCTTCGACCAATTTGGCTGCCTGGATCACTTCGTCATCCGTCGCTTCTAAACGTCCGTAACGGATGTTGTTCATGACTGTATCCGAGAACAGGAAGGTGTCTTGCAGCACGATACCGACCTGGCTGCGCAGGCTGGCCGACGTGACATCGCGCACATCAACACCGTCGATTTTCACCGAACCGGCTGTTACATCATAGAAACGCGGGATTAGGTTGATAATCGTTGTCTTGCCTGCGCCCGTTGGGCCAACGATAGCAATCGTCTCTCCAGGTTGGGCGGTGAGATCAATCCCGCGCAAGACTGGCACACCTGCTTTGTACTCTGCCGCAACATGTTCAAATTCGATCTTGCCTTGAATCTGAGGCATTTGCTTCGCATCCGGTTTATCGACGACATCGGGTGCTACTTCAAGCAGTCCGAAAATGCGTTCGCCACCGGCAATCGCGCTCTGAATATTTGTCCAGAGCACCGCAATTTGCTGGATCGGCTGATTGAAGTTCTGAACATAAGCCAGGAAGGTAAATACCGTACCCAGTGAGATGACAGTAGTTCCCAGTAGTGGTTGATTCCGTAATACTGAGAGGCCACCAACGACGACAACCACACCCAGTGCTACGTATCCCAGCGCTTCCAGCACAGGTGTCAGAGCACTGGTGAAAGCAGCGGCGCGAATATTGGCATCGCGGTTAGCGGCATTGGTTCGGCGGAAGTTTACAATGTTTTCGTCTTCGCGGTTGAACGCCTGGACTTCGCGGACGCCTGCAATACTTTCTTGGAGGTCAGCGTTTACACTGCCCATTTCCTGGCGGCTCTTGCGGAATGCTTTACGCGCCTGATTAGAGAAGTAAACAGTGAAGAACATCATGAATGGAACGACAGTCAAGCTGAGAAGTGCATAAGGCACATTCTCCTGAAGCATTTCAACCATGACCCACACAATCAACAATACACCGCTTAATACGTTCACCAGCGCGAAGCTCAATGCCTGCTGGATGGTGTCAGAGTCGTTGGTAAAACGGCTCATGATGTTACCGGCCTCATTCTCGGCGTAATAGCCCAGTGATAGGCGGTTAACATGACGGAAAACATCCATACGGATATTCCACAGGGCCGTGTTCCCAGCCCAGGTCATGGTATAAAACATGACACCGCGCAGCACCGACCCGACGACAAATAGCAGCGCTAATACACCGACCAGCCCCAGAAGCCCCTTGATACGAGCATCACTGGCGTCCTGGGTGCTCATCTTCGTGAAATCAGTCTGGTCAAACCAGCAGTTGCTGGTAGGCTTCACTGAATTGAGCTGCGATGATCCACCACCAAAACCGGCTAACGACGCAACCTGATTTTGATCGTTTATGTAGCAGTCTACCGCCTGACCGATCAGCTTCGGCCCAGCAACTTGCGTATAGGTGACAATGACCAGTAAGACCGCAACAATCAAGAGTGCGAACCAGCGCTGCCGGAAGTAGTTCCAAAAGCGCGAAAGTGTCCAACTGACATTCTTCGGTTTACTGGCCTCGCGCTCCATCAATTGGCGAGGGCCGCCCAAACCTCCCATCATAGTATTTTACTGAGCCTCCTGTGGGGCTACTTCAGCTTCTTCAACTTCGGCATCGCCGACAAGCTGCGAATGATAAATTTCCGCGTAGATGGCGCTGTTCTCCATCAGTTCTTCATGTTTGCCGCGTGCTACAACTTGGCCCCTATCCAGCACCAGAATTTGATCGGCATTGAGCACCGTGCTGATACGTTGGGCAATCACGAAACTGGTGCGGCCTCGCATCAGATTATCCAGCGCCTTTTGAATACGATATTCGGTCACAAGATCAACGCTGCTGGTCGAGTCGTCCAGGATCAGCAAACGGGGATCGAGCAGCAGCGCGCGTGCGATGGCGATACGCTGCTTTTGTCCACCAGAGAGGGTCGTTCCGCGCTCACCAACTGGCGTATCATAGCCTTGTGGGAAAGTGAGAATGAAATCGTGTGCCGAAGCTGCTTTGGCGGCATTGGTGACATCTTCCATCGAAGCGTCCGGGCGACCAAAGGCAATGTTGTCGCGGATGGTGCCGCTGAACAGATTGGTTTCCTGCAACACGATACCGATTTGCGAGCGTAAACTGTCGAGCGCCACATCGCGGACATGGTATCCGTCGATCAAAATCTGCCCTTCACTGGCATCGTAGAAACGCGGGATCAGGTTAATGATAGTGGTCTTGCCGCTGCCTGTTGCACCCAGCAGTGCGATAGTCTGCCCAGGCTGGGCATCGAAGCTCACATCCTGCAACACCGGATCACCGCTGCCGAAGTAACGGAAGGTCACATTTTTGAATTCGACATGACCCTGAATCTGCGGCAGTTTGGTAGCATCTGGTTTGTCTTCTACATCACTCTTGGCGTCCAGGATTTCAAAAATACGCTTTGACGAAGCGGCTGCCTGCGCCATGAGCGAGATAATGAAGCCCAATTGTCCCAGTGGGAAAAAGACATAAGCCAGATACAGACTGAATTTCTGATACTCGCCGTAAGTCAGTGATCCGCTGATAATCTGGTTGCCGCCAAAGTACAGAATGGCCGCTTGCCCCAACTGTGCAGTCAGGAAAATGAACGGGAACAGAAACGCGAAGATACGGCTCACCTTCAAGTTCTGGACGAGCACATCTTTTGCTGCGAGATCAAAACGCTGCTGTTCATAAGGTTCGCGGACAAATGCCTTCACAACCTTGATACCTGCCAGGTTTTCCTGAAGGATGGTATTCATCTTGGACAGGCGAATTTGAATCTGGGCAAACAGTGGTTGGCTGATTGCGCCAAAGATCATGAACAGCACCAGTGCAATTGGCAGCAGTGGCAGAACCACCAACGCTAATCGCCAGTTGGTGACGAACAGAATAATCAGCGAGGAAATCAGCAGAATAAACGCCTGCGCTGTCAGAATCAAACCTTGCGCGATGAACAATCGAACTTTTTCGACATCATCTGTCGCCCGAACCATTAGCTGTCCAGTTTGGTTCTGGTCGTGATAGCTAAATGATAGCCGCTGAATTTTAGAGAAGATTTCATTACGGAAATCGAAGGCGACACCCTGCGATGTTCTTTCACCCATATAGGCTTGCAAGAACGAAAATACCCCGCGCATGACCGCAAAGGCGACGATGAAAATGGCTGCGCTGATGAGCAGCGACTCCGCATTGAGTTGATCCGCTTTAAGCTGATCGAGCGTCTTGCCCAGCTTACTGGCCGCGATCCCCTGAACAAAGGCTGGTGCGCTTAATACGCCATTTGCAATCGCCCCATTCGTGACCGAATCGATCATGTTTTGTAAAAGCTGAGGCACGGCTAATTGCGCAACGGTGGCGATCAGCAGCGCGCCATAGGCAATAAACGTAGTGCGCCGTTGTTTGCCTAAGTAACGGATTGCGCGACCTAACCCATTCGGTTGTTTCGGGCCACCCCTGCGGCGGCCTCCTGCCTGTTGTGATGCTTGTGCTTGCAACGCTGTTTTCCCTTCTCTCTTCTTCCACCAGACACAAACTTAGATAAGCCAGCGGGTAAATCAGCCCGTTAGCATGGAATAATTGCACTTTGATTAACGTTTACGACTGTTCTTCTGTTCGAATTTCGCCCATTTTCGCGTCCAGCGCCCGTTCCAACGCTTCCACAATCATGTGCTGTTCTTCAAGTGGTAATGCACTTAACAAATCGGCCATACTGGCGCAGCGCATCTTTTGCGCCTCACCAAATAACTGAGTACCGTGTTGGCTCAGGTGCAGCCGCATCAGACGGGCATCGTCCGGGTCGGGAAGGCGGTCAACCAAACCGTAACCCACCATTTCCCGCACTGACGTTGAAACCGCCGCCGGCGTAAGCTGCATTCGCTCTGCCAAATCTTTTTGCGAAATACCTGGATCACGCTGAAGCAGACCAAGCATGTGCATCTGGTTGAGATGTAGCTGCCTTATGATGTGGTTTGGTTGGCTTGGCTGCCGATGTTTCGCGAATTTCCCCATATATTCGAACACGCGCAAGAAGCGTAGCGCCAAATCTTTAGTCTCATCATCCGGTTCATCTGCGACGGTCACTTTGTTTCCGATCATCTGTGCTAAATCAGTTAATTAACTTAACTAAGTGGAATAATATGAGAATTTCCAGATGATGTCAAGGGGTTTTGACGAAAATGAACAACGCCCTAGCCATTTTGGCAGGGCGTTGCAGTTACGCACTAAAAATAGGAAGCTTTTAAGGTGTCGCAGTTGGCACAAATGTGGGTAAGGTTATGTTCAGCAAGGCATTAAAATCCTGACAATAGGCATCAGATGCGTCTTGCCGCGTCAGGTTATCAAATCCGCTGTGCGCCATCGGCGGCGAGGAATTCCCGATTGAACCGCTGCATGAAGTTGATCCGCCTCTTAACAAATACAACGCGGCTTCTGCACTTGCGCGCGGCGCGGCAAACGATGTGCCTGGAATACAATTGGTTACACCATACGTCCGCACTTCGCCCCAATTCGATTGCAGCAGATTTTGGTCTGCTGGACAATTCTCCGGCCCGCTGTAGTCGGCGCTCACACTGAGGACACTATCCCAGTATCCGGGCGCAAACGAATAATGGTCGCCCCGGTTTCCTGCAGAAGCAATACTAATCACCTGTGCAGTCCGTCCGCTCTGAAGACCCAAACCGTTTAGAGCAGTGAGTTCACCTGCCAGCGGATCTTGCGTATCAACGCAAATTTTGGGTATGGCCTGATTGTTATTGCCCTGTTGCCGCGATTCCACTGTGGCTTCAGCCGTTTGTTCCGCACCCGTTGTCGGCGTAAGGGTAGGGGTTGCCTTTGATGCGGTTTGCGCAGCACTCAAGTCTGGCGTCAGGGTGGCGGTTGCTAAGTCGGCTGGCGGCCTATCTACCGTACCACCGTTGCCATTATTCGCTCCATCTTTTAACTCATCGCCCGTAAAGGCTGGATAGCAGTTGCTGAAGACTGACTTCATCACATCAGGCTGCTTTGCGGCGACTTGCTTAAAGAAATCGGGATAGACCAGCGCGCCGTTCGTATCTTTGGTGTTGGCCGCTGTGATAATCGCGGTGGCCGGGTCAATCCCCTGATTCACGAGATCGTCGAAAAGTTTTTCAAAGCCAGGGAAATCGCTGCCCAACATTTCCTGATAGGCTTTTTCGGTATTTTCAACATCGTCACAAGGGACAATTGCGAAGCTCATATTGAGCACAAATTTGCTTATGCCCATATCCTGATCCAGCATGGCAATGGTTTGCTGAATGCGAGTCGTAATCGCATCGGTAGCATAATCATTGGTATCGACAGCGACCAAAACAATATTGCCTTCAGGCAACTGCCACTGACCGACATCGCGTATCCAATCAACGCTGAACTGCTGAGTTCCGGGGACAACTTGCTGCAACTGAGCGCCTTGATTACGAAGCAGACCTTCCATTTCATTGTAAACAATCCGTCCATGCGGTTGTAAAATTTCCAATCCAGTGGCCTTCGAGATCAGACCGCCTGCTTTCGAAATTAAGCCCCCAGCCTTTGAGATTAACCCGCCCGCTTTTGAGATCAAGCCCCCTTGTCCATCGGGCGTGACCACGCAATTTTTGCCCTCGATTTTCGTCCAATCCAGGTCGGAGTCTTGGAGAGGCTCGTAGGCGTCAATCACCAGAACGGCAACCTTATCGCTTGCCGCCGCAAGGTTAGCGCTAGGCCCGACAACCGGCTGCACAAAAAATACGATGCCCAGAACAACGATGAGAAAAACAAATAAAAGAAGAGCCTGTAACTGGCCTTTAGAATTCATCTAAATTAACTCCCTCAATCTATTGTCACATCACAGGGTGACACCCAGAGTCATTAGTGCCGTCTGGACAGCAATTGTCACATAAAATCACATCATTGCGCGGGAATTGTGTAGCCTTCTTTTTGCATGTATTCTATAACTTCTTCAACCATCGCTGTTGCGCCGAAACTCTTAAAAAGCGCTATCGCCTCGGTGAGATTTTCCTGTGCTTTTTCACGCTCGTCCAAGCCGTGATAATCTTCGCCGATGCATTGCAGCGCAGCGCCAATCCAAAGGTTGTTTTCACTTTCCTGGGCGATTCCATAGGCGCGCTGATGGTTCGATAATGCTTCTTTGAGCATACCAAGCTGACTTTCGCGCGCACCGAGATTCAATAATGCATAAAATAATCGGTCTGAGTTTTGCAACCGTTCGGCAACTTCTAACGCTTCCGCAAAAAAGCGCCTTGCCGTTTCCTGTTCTTTTCGGTTAATGGCCTGATGTCCACGATGTTCCAGGATTACGCTGAGGGCCAAATCGTCGTGGTTTTCTTTCGCAATCTGATAGGCATCTTCAAAATAACGGTCAGCAGTATCGGGACTTTCAGGGAAGCAAACTGCGCCAATCACGCTGAGCAAAATTGCCTCGCGGTTTGGATTAGGCGCGTACTCTACTGCATCCTGATAAGACGCGAGGGCGTTCGCCAGATCATTTCGCTCGGCATAGGCATTCCCTCTTTTACCCGACAGATAGTGGATGGTCTCATTGGGCTGAGGTTCCATTTGTTTAGCGGCGTTGATAGCGTCGTCAAGCCGTTCCAGCAGCAGCAGATTATGACCACGCGCATCCATATAGCCCTTCACCGCCAGCGTATACATGATGTCAATGAGAGTCTGCTTCTGACCTTCGGTCAAAGCCGCTTTGGCCGCACCCAGGAGATTGGCCTGTTCAAATTCCAGTTCATCAAGGTCGCTGGCATGTCCATCCGCAAAGGCGCGGGCAGCAGAAACCACCGAGTGTCGCGTTTTGAACGTCGCTTTAAATAGCGAACGTGCATAACTATAAGTCAGATCATGCAAGCGATAATGGGCGGGTGTATCGTCCGTTGCGGCGTTTAAATCAATAAGACCACGCTGCTCCAAATCGCTCAAAAATTTATCACTCTGATCTTTGCCCAGGTCAGTGCTGAGCACCAATAATTCGATACTCCCTGCCGGAGAAAAAAGCCCGCCCATTACGATAAATACCGCGCGTACAGGCTCACCGAGTTCTTTAACGCTGGCATCCAGGAGGTCTTTGATGCCTTTGCGTCCAACATCGGCAAAGTTCTCCGGCATATCCAATTCATGCGGGGCATCCTTGATGCTCTGGATTAACTGGGTCGGCGTCATCGTTCTGTTAACTTTGATTCGCTTACCGGCAATTTCCAGCGCGAAGGGATGGTAGCCAAGCGTTCTGCACAATTCACTCGCATCGCTACCTGCCGCGTAGGTTTTGCGGGCGTGATAATTGAGCAGTTCGAGCGCTTTTTCTGGTGGGAGCGCTTCAATATCGATGATGTCGCCGTCAATCGGGAGCGCATGTCGAGATGTGAGCAAGACAGGTAAATTGGGTGGCAGCCCTTTTAAGAGTTCATAGAGTGCGCGTTCATTCCAAATATTATCCAGGACAATTAACAATTTTCGGTCAGACAAAATGCGTCGAAGCGCATCAATCCGCTCATCACCCACGATGCCGACCAGTTTTTCTGGTTCGCCGAGCGCGCGTCCTAACGCTTCAAAAAGGGTATCGGCATTTTCGTTTGCTGCTTCGAGCCATGCCACCGATCCTTTGCCTGCATCAATCCACCCCGCGGCGACTGTTGCTGCCAGCGACGTTTTGCCCATGCCGCCCAGACCTTGTAAGAGTACGCGCTCATTTTCGTCGAGAAGCTGCTGAATCTGCGTGATAAGCACTTCGCGTCCAATCAAGAGTCTGGGTTTTTCGAGGATTAAATCGGCGCGATCATAGCGTTTGGCTTTGAGCTTCCCAAATACACTGGTCGTGGTGATTGGGGACGTGACAGCAGCAGCGGGCGGTTGGTCGGGTTGGATCGCCCGCCGGAATGCGGTTGCAAAGCTCGCGGCATCTGGGTAGCGATGATTAGGGTCTTTGGCGGTTGCTTTCTCTACCACCAGATTGATTGACTCTGGCAGGTCAGGGCGGCGCAGATTCAGGGGTGGAAGTGCATCATGTAATTTTTTGTAGATCATTTCTGCCATCGGCAGGTTAGCAATCGGGCGTTCGCCGGTCAATAACTCGTACAGCACAATACCCATGCTATAAATGTCACTCAGGGCTGTAACTGGCTGATCGCGGAAAGGCTCCGGACTCATATAATGGGGTGTGCCATCCATCACCCCCTGACTGCTTATGGTAGCCGTGCCGCCAGCATCTTTTGCAATTCCAAAATCGGACAAATAAGCGTTTCCAACTTCGTCCATCAGGATATTATCCGGCTTGATGTCTCGATGAATAATCCCGTGCTGATGGGCGAAATCCAACGCCGAACAAATCTGATCCAGGATGCGGGCGATGGCCGTCAGTTCTAACGCTCCTTGCTTCAGCTTCCCACGCAGACTGCCACCGCGCAGCCAGCGCATGACGAGATACGCGCCTTTGTCGTCTTGCCAGAAGTCGTACAGTGGGACGATATTCATGTGCTCCAAACGGGCAACAAGTCGGGCTTCGCGTTCAAAACGCTGTACAAATTCCGGTTGGCTGGCATACGAGGGTAAAATGATTTTGATCGCCACATCACGCATAACCTTCGGCTGGAAAGCGCGATAAACGGCTCCAAAAGCGCCGATGCCAATTTGTTCTTGCAGTTCATAATCTTTGATTTGCTGGCCGGTACGCAGACTCGGTTTGAGTTCAGCGGATGGCGTCAAACCTTGCAAAGTATCGCCCGCTATCATATACAATTCCTGGGCGGCGGTCACCGGCATTTCCAGGAGGAGGCGAATGCTGCCTTGCTCGATGACCAGGATTTGAATGTCTGTGGGCGCAATGTGGATGAAATCGCTCAGTTCCCGGATAAAATTTGTGCGATCAAATTTCAGCACATTAGCTTCGCCGTCATCACGCTCTAAAACCAGCGTGATGCGCGATCTCAGGGGCGGCCCAGAATCGGGCGCAGGGATAGGTATCGGTGTTGTCACACTAATCAGCCGATAAGTGCCGATTTTCAGTTCCGGCTGTCGGTCATTCATCCCCATTACCTTTGAGATTGCTGCGGTCTACCTACATTAATGGTTCTCACGAGCGAGAATCACACAATGGTACGTCATAGCCAGACGCGAGGCAAATACTTCGCACGCATAATATACAATATACTCCAATCGACCATCATTTGTTTTGTTGATCGCCTTTGGCGTGCTATCATTCTGGAATTATCGGATGGCACACAACCCACAGGGGATGATATGGCTGATCCACAAACGCTGACCATCTTGGCAATTTCCAGCTATTTCAAGGGTGAGGCATTTTTGCGGCAGGCAAAAAAGGAGGGTGCGCGCGTTCTCCTGTTGACCGAGGAAAAAATCGCGGGGGAAAATTGGCCGCGTGAAAGTATTGACGAAGTTTTCCTGATGCCTGATCTTTCCAAAACTCAGGATGTGATTAACGCGGTCAGCTATTTATGCCGCTCGCAGGTGATTGACCGGATCATCGCGCTCGACGAATATGATGTCGAAAATGTGGCGACGCTGCGCGAACATCTGCGTCTGCCGGGGATGGGGCAAAGCGCTACTCGATTCTTCCGCGATAAGCTGGCGATGCGCATAAAGACCAGCGAAAATGGCATCCTCGTTCCCATCTTTTCGCCCGTATTTAATTATGATCGCCTCCGTGATTTTATGGATCGCGTGCCACCGCCCTGGGCGCTCAAGCCGCGCACCGAAGCGGGTGCGATGGGCATCAAGAAGATCAATAATTCAGAGGAATTGTGGCGCTGGTTTGATCAGCTTGGAGACCAACAATCCGGGTTCTTGTTGGAGCAGTTTGTTCCCGGAGATGTTTTTCACGTCGATTCAATCATCTGGGATGGCAAGATTTTGTTCGCCAGCGCACAGCAGTACGGCCAACCACCGCTGACAGTGGCACATGGCGGCGGGGTATTTGTTTCGCGTACACTCGCGCCTGACTCGGCTGAAGCCACCGCCCTCAAAACCCTGAATGAGCAGGTCATAAGCGGGTTAGGGATGTGGCGCGGTGTAACCCATGCGGAGTATATCAAAGCGAACGCCGATGGACGCATTTATTTTCTGGAAATCGCGGCGCGGGTGGGCGGTGCGCACATTTCGGATTTGGTCGAAGCGGCTACCGGCATCAATTTGTGGGCGGAATGGGCGCGGATTGAGATCGCGACAGTCAGAAACGAGTCGTATAAACTTCCCAAAACGAAGCATCAGTTTGGTGGACTTCTGGTATGTCTCGCACGGCAGGAGCATCCTGATTTGTCGGCTTATAATGATCCTGAAGTCGTCTGGAAGCTCGACAAAAAGCAGCACGCCGGTTTGATTGTCACATCGGACAAGGCTGACCGTGTAACGACTTTAATCGACGGTTATGTGGGCAGGTTTGCGGAAGATTTTCTGGCAGTTGCACCGCCCAAAGATAAACCGACACACTAAATAATTGAATCTGAGCGACAATTGAGAGCCTTAACTTGCCTACCTGCCAAAACTCGGTATACGATCAGGGCAGTATTGAATCGGTGACGCCAACAGACTTTGCCTAAGAATACACATCCTCAGAATACTATGCCTATTTTCACTGCTAATTATCCCGCCTATCAGACCGGAATTTGTACCTTGCTGCCCACGCCTGAGCGAACCAATGCCCTCACAGATTACACGGGGCGTGGTGTGGTCATAGCCTTTATCGACGCGGGTTTTTATCCGCATCCCGACCTGGAAGGGCGAATCCGGCTTCATGTGGACGCTTCGACAAACCGCGTCCTCGAACAAGACGCCAGTTTCGAGAGCAGCGATTTAAGTTGGCACGGGCAAATGACCAGCGTCATCGCGGCGGGCGATGGAAAAACCTCAAATGGAAAATATCGCGGCATTGCTTCCAGCGCAGACTTAATTCTGGTCAAGGTGAGCACCCCCAAAGGACACATCAAAGAAACCGATATTTTGCGCGGACTGCGCTGGGTGATTGATACCTATAAACGCCTGAACATCCGCGTTGTCAATGTTTCAGTCGGGGGCGATTTCGTCAGCAACGATCCCGGTCATCCACTCCATAAAGCCATCCGCAAACTCACCAATGCGGGCGTCACGGTTGTGGTCGCGGCAGGCAATCGCCATGTTGACTATTTATTCCCGCCCGCCAGCGCACCGGAGGCCATTACAGTTGGGGGAATTGACGACCACAACACCGTAGACGACTCGCGTTGGACGCATTATCACCATAATTATGGCAAAGCATTTGATGGAACTCCCAAGCCGGACATTCTTGCCCCGGCGGCATGGCTGGCTTCACCGATCATGCCCGGATCGTCGGTGGAGCGGGAAGCTTATTGGTTAGCTCCGCTGCTGACTAAACCGGATGAACGGCATGTGCGCAAACTTTTGAAGCGCGGGCATATCGACCTGGGATTAACCATTCAAACCAATGCGCAGCCAGACGAACACCTGTATGCCGTGCTTCAGCAGCGCATCCACGCCCACAAATTGATTGACGCCCACCACCAGCATGTAGATGGCACATCAGTCGCCGCGCCGATTGTTTCAGCCGTGATTGCACAAATGCTTGAAGCTAACCCCCGTTTGACGCCTCAGCAAATCCGCGCTATTCTGACCAGCACCGCCAAACAGTTAGTTAACGTCCCGGTTGAAAAGCAGGGGAGCGGTGTCATCAATGCGCCGCAAGCAGTCCTGGCGGCGCTCAATTTCGCCTGAACTCGAATGAGATAAGTAGACAAACCCATATGAACCGTGAATACCACCGTTGGTACAGCCCATCTCTGCACCGAGATATGGAACTTTTGATATTCGGTCACGCGGGTGCGCGCGTCCTGGTTTTCCCCACCTCAAAAGGTAAATTTTACGAGTGGGAAGATCGAGGCATGATGGGCACGCTGGGTGAGCAGCTCGAACGCGGTTGGCTGCAATTGTTCTGTGTGGACAGCGTGGACGCCGAAAGTTGGTATAACTACGGTGTGCATCCGGGCGCAAGGGCATATCGACATGCGCAGTATGACGGTTATTTGTACAACGAAGTTATCCCCCTCACCAGCGTTAAAAACAGCAACCCATTTTTGATGACGCTGGGAGCCAGTTTCGGCGCATACCACGCCATGAACTTTGGGCTGAAACATCCTGACAAAGTGGATCGGATTGTTGCCTTGAGCGGCCTCTACGATATACGCGGTTTCACCGAAGGCTACAGCGACTCGAATGTGTATATGAATAATCCGGTGCAGTTTGTCGCTAATGAGCATGAGCCGCACCGCCTGGGTCAACTACAACACCTGGACATCATCATGGCGACAGGGCGCGATGACCGTTTGATGGGCAGCGCGCGGGCGCTTTCAGGCGTGCTCTGGAGCAGGGGAATCGGCAATGCCCTGCGTGAATGGGATGGTTGGTCGCACGATTGGCCGTACTGGCAAAAAATGGTTTCGACCTATATCAGCGGACATGACTAACAGTTATAGTGGTTGCGAGGCGTAGCAAAAGTTATAATCC
The DNA here is from genome assembly GCA_039933955.1 of Chloroflexota bacterium. Classification (GTDB taxonomy): domain Bacteria; phylum Chloroflexota; class Anaerolineae; order Aggregatilineales; family Phototrophicaceae; genus CFX2. The sequence continues at coordinate 2,405 of JBDTNB010000021.1, read as the reverse complement.
AAATTTTGAGGTCATGGGGGCACTGCAATGGCGAAGAAGGCGCAAGAACCACTGAAGATTGGATTATTTGTCGGGCGCGAATGGTCATGGCCGCCCGCGTTCATTGACGAAGTGAACCGGCGCGACGAAGGCGTCATCGCGGAGTATGTCAAAATTGGCGGTACGGCGCTGAATGAACCCAACCCCTACCGCGTGATCGTTGACCGCATCTCCCACGAAGTCCCTTATTACCGTTCCTACCTTAAAAATGCCGCCTTACAAGGCGTAAAAGTCATCAACGACCCGTTCATGTGGACAGCCGATGATAAATTTTTCGGCGCGTCGCTGATTGACCGGTTGGGTGTAGCCTCTCCCAAAACGGTGGTCATCCCCAATAAAGAATATGTCCCCGGTATCAACCATAATGAAAGCCTGCGTAACTTAATATATCCGATAGACTGGCAAGGGTTGGTGGATCAGGTGGGCGGGATGCCGGTTGTTTTGAAGGATGCACATGGCGGCGGCTGGAAAGAAGTCTATATCGTCCATTCAATGGAAGAATTGTTCCGCTGTTATAACGAAACCGGTTTGCTGACAATGATTCTGCAAGAGTTCATTAGCTGGGATAATTATGCCCGCTGCATGTGCCTGGGGCAGGACGAAATTTATGTGATGAAATATGACCCCGGCCAGCGCAAATATCACGACGACCACGATTTTTCACCAGCCTTATACGAACGGATCGTCAAGGATGCGACGACAATCGTGCAGGCGTTCGGCTATGACATGAACACGGTGGAATTTGCCATCAAAGATGGCATCCCTTACGCGATTGATTTTATGAATCCCGCGCCCGATATGGATGTAAATTCGCTAGGGCGCAAGCATTTCGACTGGATGGTGACGCACATGGCCGATATGACTATCCGCTTGGCGAAATCCAAAGAAGCCACCCGTGACCGTTACACCTGGGGCAAACTGGCGAAAAGCGCCGGGACAAAGTAAGCCATGCCACAGGAAGCCATCGACACCTATCACAGCCTTCTCAACGATCAATTGGCGGCGGATACCACCGAGGCTATGACCTCGCGCCTCAAAGCACGAAGTCTGTACTTCGGTGAGAGACCGATTTGCACGGTGATCCGCCCTCATTTTTACCTGCTCAAACACTGGCATTATTTCCAGAAAGAAACTGAACTGCTGTTGAGCGCCTTCGCCAAAGCGCACTCCGCTTGTCTGTCTGACTCGAAATTGCGGGCGCAGCTTGATCTGGAACCCTACGAAGAGGCCTTGTTTAGCCTGGATATTGGCAATGCTGTGCCCTGGACAACCTCGCGCCTGGACTCATTTTTCGTAGCTGCCGAAAGCCAACTGCATTTCGTCGAATACAATGCGGAAACCCCCGCCGGGATGGGCTACGAAGACATCCTGGCGGAAACTTTCATGGAACTCGAACCGATGAAGCGCTTCCAGAAATATTATGCCGTCCAGAGTATGCCGATGCTGGGCAAACTGTTGGCGGCGCTCATGCGCGGCTACAAGGATTGGGGCGGGCAGGGGATGCCCAATATCGGCATCATTGATTGGAAGCATGTCCCCACGTTGAACGAACACGTCATCATCGGAAAGTATTTTGAACGTCTCGGTATGAAAGCGATACTAGCCGACCCGCGCGATCTGGAATACCGCAAAGGACATCTCTACAAGGGTGATTTTCGCATCGACCTGATTTACAAGCGCGTCTTGTGCAGCGAACTCATCAAAGAGATGGGGCTGAACAATCCGATTGTCCAGGCTATTAAAGACCGCTCTGTGTTCATGACCAATTCGTTCAGCGCGAAATTGCTGGCGAAAAAAGCCAGTTTTGCGTTGATGAGCGATGAGCAGAACAGCTATTTGTTCGATGCGGCACAGATCGCGGCGATTAACGCCCATATCCCCTGGACGCGCCGCGTGGCTAACCGAAATACCATGTATCACGGACTGGAAGTTGACCTGCTGCCGTTTGTATCCCAACACAAAGAGCAGTTCGTGGTTAAGCCCAATGATGAATATGGCGGCAAAGGTGTCGTCCTGGGTTGGGAAGCCTCGCAGGAAGAATGGGACGATGCGTTGCGACTGGGATTGAGCGAACCCTCTGTCATTCAAGAACGGGTCGAACCAATTTACAAAGATTTCCCGGCTTGGATTGATGGACATCTGGACATCAGCGAACGCTTTGTCGATGCGAATCCCTATGTGTTTTACGGTCAAACCGTTCACGGCTGTCTGACACGTTTATCGTCGGTAGCACTCCTGAACGTGACGGCGGGTGGTGGGTCAGTTGTACCTACCTTCCTTTTACAGAAAAAAGATTAACTATTCACCCAAAGCGTTAAATCATTGTTTATGGTCAAATCTCTGCAAGTTATGCTTGTGACGATAGT
>JBDTNB010000020.1:0-68374 GCA_039933955.1 Chloroflexota bacterium | reverse complement strand
GCTTTTGCTACCCTTCGTCAATTACAGCCTATTCATTTGCCTGCGTAAGGTGAGTCACTAATGCAGGATTATCGCGCAAAGCAGCCATCTGATCGGGGTGTTGAAACAAGGCGAACATGCCGTTCCCAATGACATTGACGGTGGCCTCATGACCAGCGTTGAGCAGCAGCACACAGGTTGAAATCAATTCGTCCTCAGTGAGTTGATCGCCCGATTCTTCGACCAATGCCAGCGCCGTAGTCAAATCGTCCTGGGGATTACGACGGCGTTCCCGTGCGAGCGCGCGTAAATAGTCGGAAAATTCGACAGCGGCGTTCACAGCACGGCGCGCCTGCTCGTCGGTGTGATTGAATTCATACATGGCAACAATATCGCGCGACCAGGGACGCAGCAAATGGCGATCCGCGTCCGGCACACCCAGCAGTTCAGCAATGACTGTGACGGGCAGCGGAACCGCGAAATCCTCCAGAATATCCATATGGCCTTGCGGCTGAACCTGAGCAAATAAATCATCAGTAATCGCCTGGATACGGGTACGCAGATTTTCGACACGGCGTGGTGTAAAAACTTTGTGTACCAGGGAACGCAAACGGGTATGGTCGGGCGGCTCTTTGTCGAACATCGAATGCTCGCCGAGTTTGTAGAATGGTGTTTCGGCTTCTGGCGCAGGAGAAATATTGCGCTCAGAACGCAAAATGCTGTGATCCATCGTGCGTCCCAGGCGTTTGTCGCGCAGTAAAGTGTTAATGTCGTCATAGCGTGTAAACAACCACATATTCCCTTCCGGCCAAAACAGGATGGGAGCCGCAGCCCGAATTTCATCGTAAAAAGGATAAGGATTCTGCTGAAAATCAGGCGATGAAGGGTCGAATTGCATGAGATTATTCCTTAGCTATGACTCGATTTGACCATGATACCCGGCTCGCGTATAGTATCGGCGAAGCATCGAACAGCCGAGGCAAGCCGTGAACCCAACACCACTTGACGCAACAGAGCATAGATTACTGCAAACGATACAGCAGTACCAACCGGAAATTATCCAATTTTGCAGCCGCCTGATCCATATTCCATCGGTGAATGGAATCCATGATGAGATTGATCTGGCTCAGGCGATTGGCGACCAAGCCCGCGCGCTGGGGCTGCACGTTCAATTTGCAGGCGAGAACCCTCGGCGACCTAATGTAATCGTCAGTACAGCAGCGGAAGGGGAAACTGGTCTGCTGCTGCTGGGACATCTGGATACAGTTCCGCCGGGGGATGAAAGCCAATGGAGCGTGCCGCCATTTTCAGGCAAAATCGTGGAGGGCAAAATCTATGGACGTGGGGCAATTGATACCAAAGGCGGAATGGCGGCAGCGTTATATGCGCTGGCAGCGCTGCGAGTAGTCACGGGAGAAAAATTATCGGGTCGCGCTCAATTGATTTGTGTACCGCATGAGGAAACCGGGGCAACCGGCACGCTGGGCATCAAATATCTGCACGCAAATGGTTTACTACAGGGCAAAGGCGCAATTTATGCGTATTCCGGCAGGCAAATTACGCTGGGACATCGCGGTTTGATCCGCTACCGGCTGCTTTGCAAAGGTGAGGCGATTCATACGGGCGCAGCAGAATGGCAAGAAAAAACTTTAGGCGCAAATGCCGTCACCGGTATGGCGCGACTGCTCGTGGAGATCGAAACCCTGGAAGCACCCTACTCTAGCGCAAAATATTTCGAGCGATTCAAGACGGTCTTCACACCGGGTACGATGGTTAGCGGCGGGGTGAGCATCAATATTGTACCGGATAGCTGCGAGGCGTTGATGGATATTCGACTCACGCCTGAATTCGACCAAAAACAAGTTGAGGAGTTGCTCAATGGCTGCATCGCGCGCGTAATTGCAGCACGTCCAAAATTTCAATTCAGCTATGAACTGCTCAATTATGCACGCGCCGCGATTTCGGATGACCAATCCGCAATCGTGAAAGTGCTGGAAAGCGTTGTCGAAACCGTTACATCGACAACATCGGAGCGCGTCGTCGCGGGGCCAGCTAACGAAGGTTATTTACTGATTGAACGCGGAATCCCAACAATTTGCGGATTCGGGCCGACGGGCGAAAATGCGCACACCACCGACGAGTATGTTGATATTCAAGGGCTGGTTGATGCTGCCTTGATGTTCGGATTGACGGCATGGCGGATGTCAAATTTGCAAGCGCAGGATTAATTAATCGTCTTTGGTGAGTGCCAACAGTCGATCCCGATAGGTCGTGTCGCTATCCGGTAATTCCGGGCTGACCTTTGAGGCTTCGCGCAGGAAATGGTCAAAATCACGCCCCATTTCCTGTCCACGACGAGTATGCATATCTACGGCATAATCGGGAATGATGGGTAGCTGTCCGGCTTCTTCTATCGCGTGGCGAATCCAGTTGAGCAAATGGTCAGTGCCACGTTCTTTCTGGCTTTGAGACAGCACAAGGACGGCATGGATGACAAACATATAGCGGTCATGGCGCGGGCGGGGAAGCTGCTCATGCATTTGAAAAAGTGTTTCCAGCAAAACCGGTGCGTTCAGATTGCCGTAACCGACATCTTCTACCGAAATGACCTGCAAACGCCCCCAGAGATAAGCTTCAAGTTCGGCGCTGGTGATAAGCATCTCGTAGGCCAACAGGGCGGCGTTCTCGGTATTGCCGCGCCGAATTTCTATTTGAAGCGCAGAAATCACTTCGTCGGCGGGGAAATCATGGAGCGTGCGGACGCGCGTCCAGGGATCATCTTGAAAGTTGGGGACAGCCATTGTGTTTCACCTGATTCAGTTATTCTTTTAAGCCCGCAAGTCCACGTTTGAGGTTGGATAATTCCTGACCGAACTGCGCGGCAAAATTGCGGCGTTTGAGGAGTTCAGCAGCGCGGATACGCAGCGCGACCAAAACCAACGCAGCAATGGTGGCAAACTGCGGCAGTGCCAAGAGCAAATCAGACGGAATGGTGACGTTGGGCTGGCTTTGTAAATAGAAGGACAGCGCTTCGGAAAATCCGAAAAATAAGGCCGTAAAAAAGACAGCGATGGGGCCTTCAAAAGCGAAGAGGGATACGGTTATGGAAATCCAGCCACGCCCAGCCGTCATATTTTCGACAAACTGGCTGAGGATGCCGATTGATAGAAATGCCCCTGCCAACCCGGCTAACATCCCGCTCAAGGTGAGCGCGAAAATTTGCACCAGGGTGACATTGTTGATACCGACTGCCTCCGCCGCTTCACGATTTTGCCCGACAGCGCGAATATGGCGACCAAAACAGGTGCGGAACAGAATCAGCCAAACGACGATGACCATAATCCAACTAACATAGACTATCGCATCATAACCGCTGAATCGATCCGCCAGAAATGGAATATTCCCTATGATGGGCAAGGAAAGTATCGGCAAACTATTGACTGCACAGGTAAACTGATAATGCCAGGATTAGTGAACGCCCATACGCATACACCGATGACATTGTTTCGAGGTCTTGCAGAAGGTGTTTCGCTATTGGTATTGGAAGGTTGGTACAACACGATTCGCAGGTTGGAAATGGTGATGACGCCAGATATGGTTCCGGCGGCAGTTGAAGTGGCCTGCGCGGAGATGATTCGCACTGGAACGACAACTTTCGCAGATCAATACTTTTTCATGGATCAAAGTATTCCACTGGTCGCGCAGAGTGGGCTGCGAGCTGCCCTGGCTTACGGCATTGTAGAACTGGGTGATCCTATCGCACGGGAACGGGAATTAGCCCATTTAGATGCCTTTTTAGAGGATGTAGGTAATCATCCTAGTGGGCGGTTAAAAGGATGGGTGGGGCCTCACGCCTTTTTTGTGGACAATTCGCCAGAGACGATGCGAGTTGAGCGCATTTTGGCAGAAAAGTACGATACCGGGTTACATATACACCTTTCCACGACGAATGAAGAAGATGTGTTTTGCCAGGAGCATTATGGTGTCAGCGCAGTGACAAAAATGCATGAACTCGGCATGTTAGACCGTCCGCTAATGGCAGCACATTCGATCACGATTCCGCAAGCGGATTGGGGGCTGCTTTCACAGCATCATTTTACGGCGACTATCTGCGCAAGTGCGTGTATGCGTGCAGGAGCCGAAGCGGCACCAGTTGTTGGGATGCGGACGGCGGGAATCAATATTGCGATGGGGACAGACAATGTTTGCAACAACAATGATTATAATTTGTTCAGTGAAATGCGCACGCTGGCAAAACTGAGCAGTTTCCGCGAAAAGCGTCCCGGTGTCCTGCCCGCCCGCGATATACTCGATATTGCAACCGCTGGGGGTGCAAAAGCGCTAGGGCTGGATGAACAGATTGGCGATTTAAGTGTCGGGAAGAAAGCAGATATTATTGTCCTGGATCGCACAGAAATTGGCTGGTCGCCACTGACGACTCATGATCCGTTTACGGCATTGGTTTACAGTGTGAATGGTCAGCAGGTTTGCCATACGATGGTTGATGGCGCGTGGTTGATGCGAGATCGGAAATGGTTAACTATTGACTACGCGAACGCAGTACGACAACAAGGTATGGATGCCCAACGACTGATTAAATTACGCGATTCACAGCAAGGTTGAAACAATCCCCAAATGATCTCTTACGGAGAAATATTATTATGAGTCAGATAAAGCGAATTCTCGTAACAGGCGCGACGGGAAAAGTCGGCCAACATTTTATTGAGCGATTCTTGCAGGATAAAGCATTCGATTCGTTCATCGTCCGCGCTTTGTGCCACAATCGAAAGCTGGATACGCATGACCGCCTGGAGGTGGTTACGGGTTCAATCAAAGATATGGAAACTGTCGAAAGGGCGATGACCGATGTCACGCATGTGATGCATCTGGCGACATGCAAGGAAGCACCTGATGAGATCATGGATGTGGCGGTCAAGGGCTTGTTCTGGATGCTCGAAGCATGTCGAAACAGCCCAACCTTTGAACAATTCATGCTGATTGGCGGTGATGCCGGGATGGGACATTTTGTTTATCCACGCGCCATTCCGACAACGGAAGAACATCCACACACAGCTTACGAGGGCTGTTATGCGCTCTCCAAAGTGCTCGAAGAAGTTATGCTGGAACAATATTATGTCCAATACAATTTGAATGGCTGCTGTTTACGCGCACCCTGGATTATGGAAAAAGATGATTTCAAATATCAACTTTCTTTCGGCGAGGGTGTTTTCGGCGGGCCACGCTGGCGTGATTTTGTAGCACCGGAACAAGCCGATCACTATGTGCAGACAGAAACTATCCCTGTGATGCTTGACGCGAATGGCAAGCCCGTCCAGCGCAACTTTGTGCATGTGGACGATCTGGTTAGCGCGATGTTGTGTGCAATCGACTCGCCAGAGGCAAGACAGGAAACATTCAACATTTGCATGGATGAACCCGTAAATTACCGCGAAGTTGGCGATTATCTTCAACAAAGTCAAGGGCTGCCCAGTGTTGACATCATCACCCCTTTTCATTCTACATGGTTGGATAACACCAAAGCGAAATTTCGATTGAACTGGCGTCCCGTCTATGACCTCAAAGGCATGATTGACTCGGCCTGGGCGTATCAACGTGCGGCAAATGATCCCCGTAAAGTGTGGTATCCAGGATAAAACTTATCATTTTGGCTCTTGTTCAGATTAAGTGAAAAATTTATATCAGGAGGGACGACACATAGGTCGTCCCCTACGGAAATCACTCGTTTTGAACATGAGCCATCATTTTAATCTGTCCGTAAGATAGGATTGTGGTCATATTGCTTGGCGGTGTCATATCGTGACCCACATAGCCAATCACTTGGTCAATAAACAAGCGCCAATTGAAATACCCAGTTCTGCCCCGACCCTTTGAACAGAACAATTCGGTCTCTCGAAACATTCGGGTATTGAAAAACAGGTTTCATATTTTTCTCTCAAACTCAAAAGGTGCAGCCAGAAATACAAGCGCGCACCATTTGACTTTTAGGGAAGCAAAAGTTATATATGAGTATCGTGATTGCTAGTCAGTAGTTTTGCCTTTATTGACCCCCTAACCCTCTCCGAATTCGGAGAGGGAACCAAACGTAGTCCGGTTTTTAGCCCCTCTCCCTTGAATTCGGGGGAGAGGGGTTGGGGTGAGGGGGTAACAATAGGCGACTAGCAATCAGGGTATGAGTTATCTATTCAACAGTTCATTCATGTGAATGCTGTATCTCCAAAAACACTTGAATCGTCAGAAATCTTCCGTAAGCGGTTGATGGCGACTCAAACACAAAAATGAACGATCACAAGATTAGTAAATTTATTCGCAATCATTCAAAGAGAGTCAATTTATGCCAAACCCCATCCTCAACCGATTTTATCATCCGCAACATGGTGAACGAGTCGGCGTTCAACTCGACGACACTGTTTATGATGTGACCGAGCATCTCGTCAGCGTTGGTTCATGGCTACGCGCCAGCGCCGGACATGTCATAAAGGCGATTGAAGGTTTGGAAATTGTCGCCCGCGATTCGAGCATCACATTTCCAGCAAGTCTGTTCGATACCGCGCCAGAAGCCTTTGTTCCACATTGGCTCCCGCCTGTTGATGAGCAGGAAGTATGGGCAGCGGGTGTCACCTATGAACGCAGCCGCGAAGCCCGCCAGGAAGAATCGGCTGATGGCGGTGATATTTACGCCCGTGTTTATGGCGCGCAACGGCCAGAGTTGTTTTTTAAGGCGCTCGGCGCACGGGTTATCGGGCCATTCGGCGAGGTCGGAATCCGAGCGGACGCAAGCTGGTCAGTGCCGGAACCCGAATTGGCTGTCGTCATTAATCCGGCGAACGAAGTTGTAGGATTTACGGTTGGAAATGATATGAGCAGCCGGGACATCGAGGGCGAAAATCCGCTGTATCTGCCACAGGCGAAGGTGTATAAAGCATCCTGTGCGCTAGGGCCGGGAATTGTATTGATGTCCGCCAATGAATGGCCTGTGGCGACCATTCAAATTACTATTGAGCGCGATGGTAAAACAGGTTTTGAAGGAGAAGTTCATACAGCGCGTATCAAGCGGAAGATTGATGAACTGGTCAGTTACCTGGGACGGAGCACCGAATTCCCGGACGGCGTAGTGCTGCTGACCGGAACCGGGATTGTTCCACCGTCGGATTTTACACTGAAAGCCGGGGATGTCGTCACGATCCAAATCGAAGGCATAGGACGCCTGCAAAATACGGTGAAAGTCGTCTGAGCATGAAAAATCACAGCCATTGAGTCGCTGCAATGGGCGACCATTGGGCAGCAGAAGAAATCTGTTGAACCGATCACTGTGGGCGAGAAATTCGTAACCCTAGTGAATCGACCAGCCAACCCAGGGCATCCAGTGCGGCAGGCTCAGGGCGTGTTGTTGGGCGGCGGACATAGGCATGGTCGATAATCCCGACCCGTTGGAGCAAAAATTTACGGGCATGAAGCGAATATTCGTGCCCGTTCCCAGAAACGGCCTCGACCAATGCCTGTGCTTGCCCCAGTATGGTTTCAACAGCTAATAAATCATTTTCTTTCCAGGCTTCCCAGGCATCCGCAAAATATTCATTAAAACCTACTCCCGGCAGAAGGCCAGCAGCACCCTCACGCAACTCCTCACCCAACGCGATTCCCCCTACTCCGCCAAACAAACGGACGTCCCCGCGAACCCGGCTGCGCAAAGCGCCCAACCGCCGCGCCGATCCTGGCCCTTCGATTTTGAAATACTGAACATTGGGGCAGCGCTGGGCAATCCGCGCTAATGATTCAGGTTTCAATAAGCATCCACTGTATGCCTGGATATGCGGCGACTGCTGAACCATAATCGGCACGGGAGAAGCATTGCCGAGTTCAACATAAAAATCGACTATCTGATGCTCATCCATTTTCATGGTTGCGGGGGGCAGCGTCATCAAAGCGGCAGGATGGAGAGTAGCATAAAATTCTGCCTGGGCAATTGCCGCCTCGGTGCTACCAGGGGCGATACCAATGATAAGCGGCACACGCTCATTCACTTCTTCAGCGACAATTTCCGCGCAGCGCTGGCGCTCAGAATCGGTGAGCTTATAGGCTTCGCTGGCAAAGCCTCCTACACCAAGCCCATCGATTCGGCCATCCAATTCAAAACGCACGACCTGGCGCAAACTATTGTCGTCCACGCGGCCTTCGGCATCAAAGGGCGTAATTACGATAGGGATGATGCCCTGCAAAATCGGCTGATCCATCGGATTACCTGATTTCGGGGAATGATTGGTATAAAATATTCCACAACAATATCCCGAAACTAGCTCAATGCAAAATTACATTTTCGTAAATGATCATTTAAACTTCACGAACATGATGACTCAGTTACTCTATGGAGACTGCTATGACAGTTGATTTTGGATTAGCACTGACCGAGCGACAGCCGCGCGGTGATCAAAATGCGTGGATGGACAACCTAGATGTCATCCTACCGCAATTACAAGGTCATTTCAAAAGCCTGTGGATGACTGACCATCTTTTTTGGAACGACTATTATGTTTTTGAAGCCTGGACAGTTTTGAGTTATCTGGCGGCGCGCTGGCCGCAATTTGATGTAGGCCCAATGGTGATGGGACAGAATTACCGCAATCCGGCGCTACTCGCCAAAATGGGCGCGACATTACAAGTATTGAGTCATGGGCGCTTCATCATGGGAATCGGCGCGGGTTGGAAAGAAGATGAATATCAAGCCTACGATTACCCCTTCCCGCCCGTCGGAACGCGCGTTGACCAGCTTGAAGACTCGCTGGAAATTATCAAGCGCTTATGGACACAGCCTGGAAAAGTCAGTTATCAGGGCAAGCACTACAGCATCACAGACGCTTATTGTGAACCGAAGCCCGATCCGCTGCCGCCCATCGTCATCGGCGCAAAGGGCAATCGAATGCTGGGGTTGACCGCGAAATATGCGGATTGGTGGAATATTTCGGATGCGAACTATGACCTTTATACGGATCGGTTGAATGTGCTCGAACAGCAATGCGAAAAGATCAATCGTGATCCGATCAGCATCCGCAAAACATGGTTTGGAAGGCTGGTGGTCGCCCAAACTGAAGCTCAAGCGATTGCTATCGGTACAGCGGGATTGATGAAATTCACGCGCGACAACGCCTTCGTCGGTACACCCAGTCAGGTTGTTGAACAAATGCAACCGTTTGTTGAAAAAGGCTTGGATTACTTTATGCTGGATGTTCTGGGCTTACCTAACCCGGAGGTGATTGATATGGTTACGCATGAAGTGATCCTCAAGTTATAAAATCAGGCGCTTAAGGTCGGAATTGAATCAGGCCACGCCGCCCGTTGATACGCCATTGTGGGTCTTCACTGTCCAAGCGTTCGGCCATACCGGATGGCAGCCCGACAATCATGTCACTCTTAAGGGTTCGCAGCGCCAAAAGTGGCGAAGGAAAATAGCTAGTTACAAACGCATAGGGCGTTGAGGGCGACCAGAGACGATCCGCTACCATGCGCCGATAATTGGCATCGCCTTTAATTATGGTGAGGATGGCAGAATGGAAGACATTGACCAAATGGGTTGGCATGTCTTCCAGGACACGAGTGCTATTCCAGTAAAGATCCGGGGCAAAACGCAAACGTCCATCCTGGAACGCCCTTTCCAAACGGACGCCTAAGGCTTGTACTGTTGGGCGAGGATGCACCATGATTTTTTCGGTCAGATGTCTAACATCCGGTACGGTGGCATCGCTCACGAAGGTCGGATGCATTTTCAAATGCAAAAACACGCGATTGTCAGGCTGGGTAAGCAGCGCATCAATGAGCACTAAATCCATCGCCAACTCGGTTCCCGTATTGTCGGCAATCAGATGAAAATCACCACTTGAACTCAGAATATGCTGTACAACCGCCTCACTATCGTCAACCAGCAAATCGTCACTGCCGACTGAAGTCCCATGCGCTTGAGCCGCAGCAAAACTCAGATCAATCCGATTACCCCACAAGTCATCTTGAATCAAGCGCTTAAGCTTCTGTTCAGGGGTCTCACCTTCCGGCGCGAGTGCTTTTTCTAGCAGCGTCCACAAACCCGCGCTGCCAATTTCAGCCTCTTTTTTTGGCGCAAAAGGATCGCGTCCAGTCTCCCACCAGCGGACAGCTTGCATCAATAAACGATAGCAATAAACTTCGGCAAAAAACCAATCGGTATTGAGCCAGGTATCACCGGCATAGGGCGCAAAACAAGCTGCCCACATTTCATAATCGGGCGAAAGCGGATCAATCATTGGGATAGGCTGATTATTCTCCATACTTTCGGCAAGCCGGGAAAGTGCAGCTTGAATCGAGGGCGAATACTCCGGGTTGAGCGCCTGCACCTCGCGAATGATCGCTGGCACACGGACTTTCATCGTGTTATGGGCAAAAGCATTGGTGACGTCGGTGCGTACCATCGGTGGGCGATCTGGCATGAAATGACTATCCCTCAACTATGAGCTGATCAATATGCGTATGACAAGATATTCTAACATTTATGACTATCGAAAACCGCAGCAGGTGGCTATATACCGCTGTCCAGCTTCGAGGCTACAATGTGGCTTCGCCGCGCTGCCTGAAAGTTGCACACTGCATGTCACAAGTCAATTCGCCCGTACCGGAAGTCAACACCCCAAACTCCCTTTCTGCAACCGGTCTGCCGCCCTGGACATGGGTAATTGTGGCGGTGTTATCGGTTCAACTGGGAGCCGCAATTGCCAAGCAGTTATTCGAGACGGTTGGGCCATCGGGTGTGGTCTTCCTGCGGACACTACTGGCCGGGATACTCTTTATCGGGGTATGGCGACCTCAAGTGCGCGGCTACAGTAAATCAGTTTATGGTCATATCATCCTATTCGGCATCATTATCGCGGCAATGATGCTGTCGTTTTATGCTGCTATTGACCGAATCCCATTAGGAATCACCGTCGCCATCGCGTTTGCTGGCCCGCTAGGAATCGCAGTGATGGGTTCACGCAAGCTCATTGACCTAATATGGGTGACAATGGCAGCGATTGGAATTTTGCTTTTATCCCCAATAACAGACACAAAACTTGATCCTATTGGGGTGGTGTTGGCATTTGTCTCAGCACTAACATGGGCGATTTATATCGTTCTCAGTAAACGAGTCAATCAATTGCTGGAGGGAAACAGCGCACTTGCCCTCGCCATGTGCGTGGCGGCAATCTTTTCACTTCCGTTTGGAATCAGCGGCGCATTCAAAATTTTCAGCAGCCCATCGCTCATTGTTTTGAGTCTGGTGATCGCCTTATTGTCTTCTGCGATTCCATTCTGGTTAGAATTCAAAGCCCTGAAGACCTTATCGTCGCGGGTGTTTGGCTTACTGGTCAGCCTGGAGCCCGTTGTGGCGGCGCTTATTGGATTTGTGATTTTGCATGAAGCCCTGGGACTGCGCGAAATCAGCGGCATCGCGCTGGTGACGGCTGCGGCTGTCGCCACAACCCGCTCAATGAGCTAGGCAACACAATCTATACAACCGCCAGATGCAGCGAATGCAGCGTCAATAGCAGATAATCCATACGCGCACTTTTCGAAACTTCGAGCTGCGCGACGCAGGCTTCTAAAACTGTCTTACAAACGCGCGGTTGAAGGCTGGGCAGTATGAAGTGAATCGTACTCACAAGCTGCGCAATTCCGCCGTCCAAATCTTCGCGGGCAAAAATATCGGCGCATTCAGCAATCATCGTCACAGATTCACTCAGATCACTGCCAAGATGGCGTTTAACAAGGCTTAATGACTGTGATACGGCTGTACCTTTGTCACCGCGCATTTGACGCAGCAGGCGTATAAACTGCTGTTCGCCGCCGACAATCCGTGCCAGAGACAATGCAATTTCCAGGCGAGCACCTTCGTTATCGGTATTTTCCAGCACATCCAGCAAAGTTGGTACGGCTTCTTCCACACTCAAATTTCCCAACGCTGATGAGTAGGCAACCCGCAGCCCTTTGTCTTTTTCAGTTCTTAAGCGTTCAAGCAGCATCGGCGCAACAGACTTATCGCCCATTGTGCCGAGAGCGCGCGCGCAATGAGCCTGGATCGAGCGATACTGCGATTCAAGCCCATGCTTGAGAGACGGAATCGCCCGTTCATCGCGAATCCGCCCCAAAGCCCAAGCAGCAATCACACTCAGAGATAATTCTGTACCATCAACAATGTTGCAAAGCGCGTCTACGAGTCGAGCATCGGATTCCATACGCGCGATAGAAATAATCGCTTCAAACCGGACATTAAAGCGTGGGTCTTTTAACGCCTCCAGCAACTCGTCTACGGTGAGCGGGCTTTTAGTTTTCCCCATGCGCTCGGTCATGGCGATGGTCTGCCGTTCATCCCGCGCGCGGTAATAGCGAAACAGGGATTCAAGCCCCAACACGGGGTTGCCGTGCACAAATAATCCGGCAAATTCACTCAGGCTTACAGGACTATCGGCCTGCACACGAGTAAACAAGACTACGCTGATGGTTGTTAAAATGAAGCCAAAAACAAAAAGTGGGAAAAATGGATCAATGGCAAAGATGAGGAATTGCCCGGACAAATGCTGGGTAAGATCGAGGACACGTCCACCTAAAACCTGGCTAAGTCCGCCAATTAAGCCGATTGACGCATAATACACTGCCATATATTCGGCGCGTTTTTCGGTAGGGACAACCCGGACATAAAGTAAACGCCCAGAGCCTATAGCCCAGGCAATATCGGTACTACCATTAATCAATGCAATAATAAGCGCGACAGGGAGACTCAGAGGTGAATTGCGAGGCATGAGCAACCAGGCCAGGGGTAGCAAAATTTTGACGTATAAACCAGATAACATGACCGGTTTGCTGCCATAGCGATCCGCAGCCCAACCCACCAGATAGGTTGAAGTGAGACCTCCTATCAATGTGCCAATTTGCAGCAATACTGTATTGCTCTCACTGAGGCCAACTTGCTGCTCCATAAATAAGGGAAGAAACGATCCCATAGGTGTCGAGCCGATTATTAGAAGGCCAAGTGCTCCCATATAAATCAGAAAGTTTTTGTCACGCAAAACACCCGCGAGCTGCCGATAGGACATTTTGGAAGCACTGGACTCACGCGCAGGCGCGCCACCAGGTATAAAAGAGGATGTCCACACCGAGATAAAACCAAAAACGAGCGCAATTGCAAACAAGAGCAAGAAGCGGTCAAGCCCGATTGATAAACCAAGGATATAACTACCCAACGCGAGCGAAGTGATGCCGGTTAAACGTGCCATGATGTCGTTGATCGACGAGTAACGACCCCGAATGGTATTGGG
Organism: Chloroflexota bacterium; assembly: GCA_039933955.1. Lineage (GTDB taxonomy): Bacteria > Chloroflexota > Anaerolineae > Aggregatilineales > Phototrophicaceae > CFX2. The sequence goes on along the minus strand of JBDTNB010000020.1, from coordinate 55,064 downwards.
GATGAATTCCTGCGCCCAGGGATACATCGCCGTTTCGGCAATCGCACGGCAGAGCGCAAAACCACCGACAATCAAGGTGACATAGATGAGTAATCCGCTTGTACCAAACTGCACCATCACCCAGGGTACGAACAGCAGCCCTATCGTGATGACTTTTCGCGCACCAAAGAAAATCAACCAAGTACGTTTATACCCAAAGCGCGCCACCGCTGGTGCAATCACAATGGCAATCAATCCCATAAATGGCAGGAGGGATAATAAGAAACCAATCTGGGTATTGGTGAACTTGAGTTCGCTCAGAAAGAGGACAAAAGCAGGGCCAAAATAAGTCAGTTGTGCAAAAACATTATTGGTCGCATTTAAAGCTGTGTTCCAGGGCAAACGGCGAATCTTTTCAGCATTGGTCAATACTGGCGTCATCGAAAAACCAACTTTTGAAGTGCATCTGCAAAAGCAGTAATTAAGCTATTTGAGAGCATTTTGAGTTCATTATTCAGGTAAATTCAGTATACCATCGTTATCCATCATCCATTGCCAGATCAAAGACATCGCTTCCACATCCGCACGATTATAGGCGCAAGCACGTGCCAGAGCATCGGCGTCGCTCTCTATTAACCATGCCTGATAGTCTGCCCAGGCGGTAAAGGCACTGGTTTCAGACGGCCATGTAAAGCCGAGATACGGCGCAATGGTCTTGATACTTGTGCCGCGAACAGGGAAAACAAACGACTTTTTGAAAGTCCTATTCATGTCGTGTAGACGGTTATCCAAAATATCAATTGCGTCCTGGGGTGCGGTGCTGCGAAGCACACCTTTCTCGAAATTACCCCAGTGATAGACGGGGCCAGGGTTACGCTGGGCTGCATCGGCAATCAGCCGCCAACCCTCATCACTATCAGATATCATCGTGACAGTTGTACCGTCCGGAAGTTTTGGCGCGGCGCTTTCGTAGAAACGATCCACAACGGCGACCTGGAATTGACCGCCGTATTCCTGCCAACCAAAACACCAGGGAATACCCATCGTTTCCATATCCATACAGGTTTCCAAGTCCAGCATAATACCCGTATGGCGAGCAGGTTCCGGCAGCGGCGTGCGCTGAACAGCCCGTGACCAATGCACGGCCTGAGCATAAGAATGCAGTTCTGCCGCTTTAGCCTTCCCTAATCCTTTGAAACGTTCCAGGTCTTTGGGGGTAAGGAATAAAATCTGATCTACAGTTGTAATGCCTTCCTGGCGCATGTGTTCCCAGGTTTGCCGCGATAACCCTGATAAGCTCGCCAGCGAACGATTTTCAGCCGCCGACTGCCTGCATAGTCGATACCAATGACAGGATTGGCAGTGCGAAGCCAAGTATATTGGCGGGGCAGAAGTTTGGTATAAGAGGGAATCAACTCGCTCTAATGCATTTAAAAGGCGCTGCTCATCGTAAAAATGTTCAATCACATTTAAAGGTTTATGATGGACATCATGCCCCAACCAGAACCATCCGGATGGCTCAACATTTTGAATCGTACCGAGAAGCCAAATATATAGATCAAGTTGCAGACGATCCGCGTTGGTCAACTCGCGATGAAGTTTAATTTCCACCGGCTCATATGCCCATGCGCCAAAATCAGATGGCTGGGCAAAACGCCGCAGCCAATCAACCCTACCACGCACAATTAGGGGTTGGGACAGTTGAATAACCCGCTCAAAGGTCGCACCCTGAATGCCAGTCACACCCTGCCCCATGAGGTCACGAGTCGTTTCAAGCATTTCCGACCAGGAATTGACGGCAACCGAAGTAACCTGCCCAAACATAGCAGCAGTTACATTTTGCTCGTGAGCGATTCCCCTGGCAGCCTGATTTTGGGGTACTTCACTGCGCAGATCAGGATTACCCTTGTGGTCAAGCCAGATACGGCGTTCGCACATCAAAAGATTGCGCAGCGTATATGCGGAAATCACTCTTTCTGCCATGCTTATTTTCGGTAAACCTCATCGCATTGTGCCATTTATCAGCACAAGGTTAGGCGATTGAGACAGATTATACAACCTGAATTTTCATGCAATGTGGGGGACGAATTTGCCATTTCTGATTGGCTTTTTTCTTTATACAGTTTTCGGTGCAATTGAATTATTGTGAGTATGTAAACATCATTATTTGGAAGCTCGTGTGCCGAAAAACTTCAATTCCCTAGTTACTGCCCTCAGTATTTGCCTGCTCATGGTTGTAGGGAGCAATCTCGCTATAACTGCCGCATCGAGCATTAAAGCCCAGGCTACAGAACCCTTTGAACTCGGCGGGCAAATCCTCACGTTTTTACACCCGGACGAGATGCATACAGCAGGCATGACCTGGCTCAAAATGCAAATCACCTGGAGCCGAGGCGGCACAACCGCAGATGCCGTAAACGTTATCAACCATGCACGGGGCAACGGATTCAAAGTCCTGCTCAGTATCAAAGGTATACAAAGCGAACTGGCGGCCAATCCAAGCCAGTATTATCAGGATTTTGCAGTGTTCCTGCACAGTGTAGCACTGCTAAATCCAGATGCAATTGAGGTCTGGAATGAGCCAAATATCGACCAGGAGTGGCCGGTTGGCCTCATCAGCGGTACGGCTTATGCACAAATGCTGGGACAAGCCTATCCGGCCATCAAACAAGCGAATAGTAATGTGATGGTCATCAGCGGCGCGCCTGCCCCAACCGGGTATTTTGGTGGAACCTGCACGGCAAACGGCTGCGATGACAAAATTTTTATCCAGCAAATGGCAGCAGCAGGCGCGGCGCAAAACTTTGACTGCACCGGCATCCATTATAATGAAGGTGTTTTGCCACCAAGCGCAACCAGCGCCGATCCACGCGGGAACCCCAATCACTACACACGTTATTATTCGACAATGGTTTCCACTTATAGAAGTGTGTTTCCGACCAAGCCACTATGTTTCACAGAACTGGGTTATCTGTCACCCGATGGGTTAGGCACTTTGCCCGCTGGTCTTGAATGGGGAATGAATACATCGGTGCAAGAACAAGCGCAATGGCTAGCGCAAGCGGCAGTTTTATCGCGGGACAGCGGCATCGTCCGCTTGATGGTTGTGTGGAACGTTGATTCGCCGTTTATAGGCAGCAATAATATGGCGGGTTGGGCCATTATCCGAGCGAATAACCAATGCTTCCCATGCGACACATTGAATGCCGCTATTGCGCATGGGCCAAAGTATGCGCCGATGCTCTTGTCGCCTATGAATAGGGTTTTCTTTAACATAACCGTCCCTACGTTTGGTTGGAACCCAGTTGCAGATGCCGATACATACCGCGTCCAGATTGATAACCAAGCCAACTTTTCCAACCCGGAAAGGATGCAAACTCTCACAGCTACCAGCTATATGGTCAGCCCAAGTCTCCCCGATAATATTTATTATTGGCGAGTACGCGGGATGAACAGTGGTGGCGCAGGCCCCTGGAGTGAAACACGGCAATTTACCATTGATACCATAGTCCCTATTGTGCCCACTCTTCTCACCCCTGAGAGCGGATTGTCCAGTTCAGTCAATCCACCAACATTTGAATGGTCAATTGTGCCAGGAGCAAACGCTTACGAATTCCGGATTGGGGTTATCAATCCACCCAGCCTAAGCTATCCTGCACCCACCAACCGTTTTACACCGTCTATCCCGATGGTTCCAGGCAATTATTTTTGGCAGGTACGTTCGAAAGATGAAGCGGGCAATTTTTCGGCGTGGAGTTCGGCTTTCAGTCTCAACATCATTTCGGCTGATAACGCCGCCCCTGAAAGCAATTTTCAGATTTGGCAGACGGTAACGCTGCACTGGACAGTTGTAACTTGGGCGGCGGAATACGAAATAGAGGTCGACGACACGATTACATTTGCCTCACCGGCATTTTCATCTATTGTTAGCCCTCAAATCCTGGAGCAAACCATTTCGACGTTGGCTAATGGAATCTATTATTGGCACATCCGTGCCAAACAGCCCAGTGGTATGTGGGGTCAATGGAGTCCAGCTTACCCATTCCGGATCTCAGCTCCAGAGTAGTTGAGCCAAACAAGATTTCAAGAACATTCAGAAATACGTTTAGGATTTCTTCGAAAATAATTTGAATTCCGAGAAAATGGTAGGAATCATAGCGAGATCGCGATAAGATTTACGAGATGTATTAATTTGATTACAATCACCATAATTTCGTGATGTGGGCTTTTGGTGCTGGGGTTTGCATTTTATGGCTCTGTCTTCAATCCATCAGCGAGCGCAACTACCTTATGTATCGGGGATTGTTCAACGCCCACGCTTGATGCGTAAAGTCCAACTTGCGATAGAACACAAACTTACCCTCATTTGTGCTCCGCCTGGTTATGGCAAATCGACACTAACGGCCCAATTTGTACAATCACAGTCGCATCCTTTCGCATGGCACGCGATTGAAGAGCGCCAACGGGATATTAGCAACCTTCAGGCGCAGATCGTATCGTCCCTCAAGTACCTCGTCCCAGATATCCAAAGCCTTGCGAACATTCCGGGATATTCAGCCAGAGAGTTGGCCGCCGCACTCGCCAATCACATCCGCGAAACGGTTGAGGGCCAAATCGTCTTTGTAATGGATGACGTTCATCTTTTAACCGGCTCCCCCGCTGCCGAGACTTGGCTCCGCTCCTTTGTTTCATTATTACCCGTCAACTGCCACTTAATTCTGCTAAGCCGGGTCTTACCAGACTTGCCGCTCACTGAAATGATCGCCCGGCGCGAAGTTTTGGCAATTGGGCAGGATCAACTTCGATTCACTACGGACGAAATTTTCAGTCTGGCGGAAACACTCAAGATTTTTATCCCGCAGCCGCAAGCTCAGGAACTTTCGCTACGGCTTGAAGGCTGGCCTGCGGGTACGGTACTCGCCCTCCAACCACTCCCGCCTGATCTTGAACGGAGTATGCTGAACGGGGGTGAAGGGCCAGAAGCCTTATTTGATGCGCTCGCCCAAGTGATGCTTGATGCTCAACCGCCGGGACTGCGGAATTTTTTACTGGCATCATCAACACTGACTCGTATAACTCCTGAACTTTGTGCAAACGTCCTGGAGCTGCCAGATAGTGCAGAGTGGCTAGCAGAAGCGCTTCGGGGCAATTTGTTTCTTTCGCGCGTTTCTGGTGGCTTAGAATATCATCGTTTGTTCAGGGTGTTTCTTCAGCGGCAGCTCGAAAAACTTGATCCCGATTTATATACCAAACTACATGCCAGGGCGGCTCGCTGGTATGAAGAAAATGACCGACTGGATGACGCATTTGACCATTATTTATCCGGCGGGATCATCCAGGCAGCGGCGGGGCTTGCAGACCGGGCAGCCCAGGCCTATTTTGCACAGGGCAAAGTTGAAACACTGCTAATCTGGGAAGCCCAACTGCATCACGAATTGGTCAATATACCCCGATTACTTCTGGCCTGCGCTAAGGTACATACTGATCGTTATGATTACCAGCACGCGGAAGCCGACCTTAATGCTGCGGAGAGCAGTTTCGTCATGTCGAGTGACCCGGTGATGTTCGCGGACATTCAACTTCAGCGCGCAAGATGCAGCCTACAACGCGGTGATTATCACCAGGCGGCCAAGCAAGCCACGCAAGTTCTACAAACCGATCATTTGGAAACCAGATTGCAAGGTCGGGCACTCCGAACCCTCGGATTCGCGTACTTACGTTTAGGCGATTACCAGCAGGCGGTTGAACACCTGGAAGCTGCGCTACCCCTTTACCGGGCAGACGGCGATGCTTACGCCCTCTCACAACTGCTGCAAGATTTAGTCGCAACTTATTCCCAATTAAAGCATCATCATAGACTGAGCGCGTTTTTGCAAGAAGCAGTAGCACTTCGCCGATCACTGGGAAGCCCCAGTCCTTTAGCCTTCGCACTCAATAACCTGGGCTATTTTTACCACCGGTGTGGCGATTATCAGCAAGCCTTATTTACACTCGAAGAAGGCATTAGTGTTGTCACGCGCATATCGGATAAACGCGCTGAAGGCTACTTACTTTGGAGTTTAGGTGATTTGAAGCGCGATTTGGGCGCATTCAACGAAGCGTTACGGATGTATCACAAGGCATTAGAGCTTACGGGTACGAGTGAGCCTGCATTGCGCTGCTCAATTCTGATCAATTCGTCTACGCTGAAACGTTGGCAGGGTAAAATTCAGGAGGCAATTGCTTTAGCTGAAGAAGCGCGGAGCCTTGCGCAGCAGCACAGTCTCGCCGTCGAAGAAAATCTTGCCGACGCGGCATTCTGGGTAGGGCAAGCACAGCAGACTGATCCTCAATCAGCATTGCTGCACATTGAAACTATAGCGACCAAGCTACGCGAAAACAATGCAGATTTCGAACTCCTCCGTATACTGGGTTTAGCCGCCTACGTGGCACTACTGTCGGACAATGTTTCTGCGGCACACACCCATTTTGAAGCAGCAATTAACCTGGCTGAAACCGTTGGAAGTAACCTTCCAATTGTCACAGAAGTCCTGCACACGTCTTTACTAGAAGATTTCGTCACCGCGAACCTGGATATTCATGGTCACTTCAAGCAAGATTTAAAAACACTTAACGACTCGCAACTCAATATCTCGCCCACGCTTTATACGAGTGAACCTACAATCCTACAAACACCTTATAGCTTGCGCATTTTCAGTTTGGGGCAGGATGTGCTCGAAAAAGACGGACAGCGCGTCGGGGCCACCGAATGGCGTTCGACTGGCGCGAAAGAATTGTTTCTATACCTGCTTTTTCAGGGGCCAGCGTCGCGCGAAGATGTTAGTCTGGCATTTTGGCCGGAAAGTTCAACTAAACGTGTCCGATCCAATTTCCACACGACTTTATATCGTGCTCGGCACGCATTGGGCGAACCTGTCATCGGATTTGAGAACGGCCTTTATTTTATCAACCCAGAATGCGATGTTTGGTGCGATGCTCGCGAATTTGATGTTTTAACACAGCAAGCCCGACTTTTATCACCCCGTGATGCCCGTGCCGAAGATTTATGGCGCAAAGCGGCCAAACATTATCGGGGTGAATTTTTGCCCTCGCTGGACGCGGATTGGATCACTCCATGGCGCGAACGTTTCCATGAAGCCTACATTGAGACACTCATCGGTTTAGGAAATTGCGCGCGGGCGCGCGGGGACATGCGTGGCGCAATCGATTCATTTCGGCACGCCCTTCAGGTTGACCCATACCGCGAGGATATTTATCGTGGGATTATGAATTGTTATGCAAATCTGGGGGAAAAACGTCAAATTGTGTTTTATTTGCGGCAGCTACAGGATATATTGCAGCGTGACCTCGATGTTGACCCCTCTCCCGAAACGCTTGCACTGGCCGAAGCATTACTCGCCTAGCCGATAAACAAAACCGATTTACATCAAGAAACCGCCTAAAGGCGGTTTTTTATTTCGCTCAGGCGTGGTAAGCAGTTTGTTGTACACCCTCTGCTAGATTAGAAGCATCGACCATATATCGCGTATACAGGAGAGCATGTGATGATGAACAGACTGGTTTTATGGGCATCATGGTTCAATGCGGATCCCCGCCGAGTTTCTGCCCTAACCTTAGCACTAACAATGGCACTTGGCGTTATCGGCGTCATTGGCGGTGGAGTATCCACCAACGGGATGGCTCCGGGCGGCAGCGACTAAATCATTAAATCAGGAAAAATACCGATGGCACAAAACGACACTAAATTGGTCATGGATATTTCACCCTGGCCGCAAGGACACGGTTTCGCGGGGGGCAAACAGTGGTGGGAGCATATGAGCGAGCAAAATGAACAAAAACGGCTCGACAATCTCATGGGTGTTGCACTGCTCGACTCAGAAGTTTGCGAGCGCTTATTAAGCGGTTCCGATGACACTCTGATGTCGGCTTTTGGCATATCAGCAGAGACACAACACCGCCTAAAGTCGGCACAAGCATCTAGTTTAACCGACCTGGCACAGGCGTTAACGCACAATCGAGATTCAAATGAGATGGGTTTTTTCGTCGAGGAAGCATCCTAAACGAAGTAAAAGCTGCTGCCCACCCGTTCCAACCACAAGTTTCGCCGGGTCAAGTTAACAGCTTGACCCGACGAGGAATTCGAAACGTATGTGGGAAAATTATCAAGAGGGCATGAAAGCGTGAGCGAACTAATTGTTGTCGTAGATGATGATACTGCGCTGCTAACCTTAATTGAGATGATGCTGCGACGCTCTCAATTCCGGGTGATGACATTGGATGATCCGCGCGATGTGCTGGACTTAATTAATTCAGTTACACCCAGCCTTTTCATCCTCGATGTGATGATGCCGCGCATAAACGGTGTTGAATTGTGCAAACAAATCCGATCACATCCGCGTACAAGCCACGTCCCAATCATAATGCTTTCTGCTATGGGCATATCGGAAAATTTCAGTAAGGTGTTGGAAGCTGGAGCAGACGTTTTCCTTTCAAAATCTACACTGCATCATGATCTGGTTTCGAACGTCCAAAAACTTATTCGGCGAACGGCTGATTACGGATAACCTAAGACAAATATTTTAGCAAGATCGGTGGGCAGAAAGCACAAAGTAAAGGATGGGAAAAGAAAAAATACATCTTGGACGTGCGTGGCAAGTAAGCTTATATGCAGAACAAATATCTTCTCAATCTATCCCGTTGCATACCAAGCAACACAAAATCAGGTTGCGCTAATGAGCCAAAGCCATCAGGATATATCAGGGACAAAGCTGACGGTATTGATCGTCGAAGATAATCCCCAATTTCGCCAACTCATCTCGGATTTCCTAGCTTTTGGCGGCTTCAGTGTTATCTCTACCATGAATGCTATTGAGGCCCTTGATATTCTGCATGAAGGCAATTCCCTACCCGATTTGATTATCACCGATATCATTATGGCGCATATGGACGGATGCGAGTTTCTTCGGGCGGTACGAAGCCGATGGTCGAAAGTGCCTGTCATCATGATGTCCACCAGCGTCTCGTTCGAAACATCTTGCCCCGATATATTGCAGAAACCAAATGCTTATATGACGAAACCCTTCTCCTACGAAGAGCTGATTAAAGTTATCCGAGCGACCTTAAAAAAAGATTGAGTTCCTGGGTACGGCATAGACACCGGGAGCTTCGGACTGATGGTTATGAAACAAACTACACTTTTTCAACTCCCTCCGGCTGAAAATACTCACTACAATCTCATCACCGTAATGACCTAACCCCATCCAGCAATTTCCGGTTCCTTATATGTATTGTGAATGAGAAATCGCTGTTGTTGCCACCATGATGATTTCTGTGCGGTAGGTAATCCTCGCTGGCAAATCGAATTTCCAGCATTTACATTTACTGTGCGGCGCGCGATAAAATCAACGTGTTTATTGCTTGGGCGAGCCAAAATGCATAGGCTGAAAGGATCATCATGAAAGAAAATATCATTCCGGTGGATGGGATGGTCATTATGGACGATACCACCTTTGCGCCAGGTATTTATCCGCTCTCAAAAGGGATTTCAATAGGCGCGGACGGCGTGAAAATAATCGGTAAAGACGTCACGCTGGTGAATCAAAGTCATAATGGCGCGGCAATTCACGCGGAAAATCGTGCCAATATCATTATCCAGGACTTCTCTATCACGGGCTTTTATCATGGCGTGCGGCTCGATCACTGCCGAAATGTCAGCGTCGAAAACGTGCGCGTGCGCGATACGGCAGAGATTGAAGGTATCGATACCTTTCTATACCTGTGGTATCCAATTGACAAAGTATACAGCGGCGCGATTCTGCTCAATGACGTTCAGGACGGTAGTGTGACGCATTGCGATAGTCAGCACCAGATGAATGGAATACTGTTGTACAGATGCTCGAATGTGACCGTCGAAAACAACAACGCCTCGTTCAACAGTGGTTGGGGCGTCTATATGAGCGCATCGAATGACAACATCATTCAGGATAACAGGCTGGACTTTTGCAACCGGGTATTCCAGCAGACTAAAAACGGTTCAACACGTGTCGAAGCGGATGCGGCAGGTATTGTCATAGTGATGAGTTCATGCCGGAACAAGATTCTGCGGAATAGCTGTCTGTGCGGCGGTGACGGAATCTTCGTCGCGGGCTGCACGCCGGACGGAAACCGGACGAGCTGCGACGAAAATTTATTTGAAGACAATGACTGCCGTCTTAGCCCAAATAACGCCATCGAATCGACTTTTTCACATGGAAACATCTTCCGGCGGAATGATTGCAGTCGTTCCAATTATGGCTTCTGGATGGGTTATTCGTGGGATAATGTTGTTGAAGACAACCTAATTGAATTCAACCGGTGGGTGGGAATCGCAATTGAACATGGGCATAGTTTTACCATCCGCAACAACAAAATTCTGACCAACGGCGAAGGCATACGGTTATTCACACGAGGCGGAAGCGTTCTCAAGCAGTGGCAGGGGTGGGAAGTGTCTTACGACTTTGACATCGCAAAAAACGTGTTTGAGCACAATAAAATTGGATTTAACGCCTATACTGGCGCGGAAATTATCGGTCAAGACGGGCATGATTATCGGCTGAAGGCAAATATTTTTCGTGACAATCGAGTTGGGGCACGCTTTTTCCGTGTCCAAAACAGTGATCTTACGCAGAACATATTTGAGGCCAATGTAGAACAAGCCATATTGCTTGTAAACAATCCAACTGTGCAGCAGGCTGACAATGTATTCAGAGCTAATACAGCCGATGTTGTCGACAGGCTGATGTCATAGGGATTATCTGAACCGTTCCACGAAAATTATTATCGAAGGCCAGCCTGAAAATTGGCTGGCTATACGCTTCACCACCCTTATCCCCACTCAAGAATGCGAATACAAAATATTCTTTTGAGATTGGGCGGTTCTAACTCAGATTATTGCTTGGTTGTAGTGTCTCACATTGTTATAGTGGATGGTTGAATTATTAGGAAAAGTTATTTATGACCACTGTAGGTATTGTTGGCCTCGGGACATTTTTCCCGCATACGATTGAAACCGCGACTCAACTTTCCAGCAAGACTCACATCCCCGAAGCTGTTTTGCGCGAAAAAATGGGCATTCACAAACGCCATATTGCCAATGCAGATGAGACCGTCACCATGATGGCGACCCGTGCAGCCGAGGCTGCGTTGGCTCAAGCGCAGGTGAAACCAGAGCAAATTAATCTGGTCATTTCACATGGGAGCGAACATAAAGATCATGTGGTGTGGAATGCAGCGGCTAAAGTCCAGCACAATATTGGCGCGATAAATGCCTATGCCTTCGAAATCTACGCTCTGTGCGCAGGCGCACCCATCGCAATGAGTACGGCGCGGGGGATGATGCTGGCTGACCCTGGACTCGAATATGTGCTGCTAGTGGCGGGCAGCCGTGAGAATGATCTAATCAACTTCCAGAATGAACGTTCCCGCTTCATGTTCAACTTTGGTGCTGGCGCAGGGGCGATGCTCTTCAAACGCGAGGCGACGCAGAATCTCATTATTGGATCGTCCGCCTTCACCGATGGCAGCCTATCGGAAGCCGTTATCTTGACCGAAATCGCAATTGGGGATGAAGCGCCGATGGTCGGTGAGTTGCGCGGGCGACTCGACGTAACCGATCCACAATATATGGCTGAACGGCTGGGTGAAACATCGCTGAAGAATTTTGTGCGTGTGATTCGGGAAGCAGTTGAGCGCAGCGAAGCGACCTTAGCGGATATTCGATTTTTGGGCATCACCCACATGAAGCGTTCTTTTTACTTGCAGATTCTGGAAGCGATAGGTTTGACACCGGATCAATCGGTTTATCTCGAAAATTATGGGCACGTCCAGAGCGCAGATCAGACCATCGCGCTCGAATTGGGATTGGCGCAAGGCAAAATTAAGCGTGGAGATTTGATTGTTCTGGCGGGGGCAGGCACAGGTTACACATGGAGCGCGATTGCCGTCCGCTGGGGTTAAATAAAAATATTCATTTGGGAGAGCTTAAATTATGATTCTGGCTTCGGACTGGATCGCCTTTCATGCTGACCGGACACCCGACAAACTCGCCATGATTGACCAGGGAACCGGGCGGAAATTCACGTATGCTGAATTCAATGATCGCAGCGCACGGCTGGCAGGATACCTGCACGACATATGGGACATAGAAGCGGGAGACAGGATTGCGATCCTGGCAAAAAACTCCACTGATTATTTTGAAGTGGAATTCGCCTGCATCAAACTAGGCGCGCTCATGTTACCCCTTAACTGGCGATTGGCTGAACCGGAACTGCTGTTCATCCTGAACGATGCTGCGCCCAAAGGCATCATTTACGATGCGGAATTTGCTGATCGTATACCCAGATTGGCGACCTCCCCTATCCAACATTATTTGCGGATCGATTTTGGTGAAGCACCTGTAGACGCCCATCCCGGATATGAAGATGCTATTGAGACCACCGCAAACCGTATCGTCATGAATCCGCAGACCGCGCATGATACTCCGCTGACGATTATGTATACGGCCGGGACAACCGGTCATCCGAAGGGAGTCATCATCACGCATGGGATGACGTTGTGGAATGCGATCAATATAAGTGTGCCGTCGGGGTTGAACTGCGACAGTGTGCATTACGTGGTGCTACCGACTTTCCATACCGGCGGATTAAATCTGTATGCCAATCCGGTTTTACATCTGGGCGGGACAAATATTATTGCGCGGCAGTTCGACGCGGAACTCACCCTCAAAACACTGGGCGATCCTGAAAAAGGAGTCACGCATTTCTTCGGCGTACCGGCCATCTATCTGTTTTTGAGCCAACATCCGGATTTTGACCGCACTGATTTGAGCCGTATCAGCTCATGGGGTTGCGGGGGCGCACCGATGCCGGTCAGTCTACTGGAACAATATGCAAAACGCGACATCATCATCCAACTTGGATTCGGGATGACCGAAACCAGCCCGACGGTTTTTCTGATTGATAAACAGCGGGCACTGGAAAAACCAACCTCGGTTGGAAAGCCCTTGCTGCACACACGGGTGCGGGTTGTGGATGAAGGTTTCCAGGATGTAGCGCCGGGAACTGTGGGCGAGATCATCATCAGCGGGCCGAATATCACTCCGGGTTACTGGCAGCGCCCGGATGCGAACAAAAGCAGTTTTACAATCGATGACCAGGGCAATCGTTGGCTGCATTCAGGCGATGCGGGAACCGTTGATAATGACGGATGCATCTACATTGTTGACCGCTACAAAGATATGTATATCAGCGGCGGAGAAAATGTTTACCCGGCTGAAATTGAACAAGTCATTTATCAGCTTCCAGCCGTTGCAGAGACGGCGATTATCGGCGTCGCAGATGAACGCTGGGGCGAGTGCGGCATGGCGATTGTGGTGGTCAAAGCGGGTGAAAGCGTGACCTCCGATGCGATTATCGCGCATTGTGCAAAAAATTTAGCGCGATTCAAAGTTCCGAAATCCGTCGTATTTATCGAGAGCCTGCCGCGCAATGCAGCCGGAAAAGTGCTGAAACGCGATTTACGACTCATGTTTAACGCATCCAATTCCAATGTTAAATAATGTTTTCAGGAGAAAAATCATGTCTATTCCTACGCTTCCCGGTATTACGCCCAAAATGGTCACAAGTTCTCGATTAAGCACGCGAGTCCTGTTCAGCGGTGGGGACAATGGAATTCCAGTGCTATTTTTACATGGGAATGCCTCGTCAGCAACTTATTGGGAAGAACTGATGGTCGGGCTACCGGCTGGTTATCGTGGGATTGCACCCGACCAACGCGGTTATGGCGATGCTGACCGGACTGTCAAAATTGATGCTACTCGCGGGATGGGTGATCTAGCCGACGATGCAATCGCCCTGCTCGACCATCTGGACATTGAAAAGGCGCACGTCATCGGGCATTCGATGGGCGGATCGGTCATCTGGCAACTCCTCATTGATTATTCCGAGCGCTTCTTGAGCGTGACACTGGCTTGCCCTGGATCGCCATATGGATTTGGTGGGACGAAAGACGCGAACGGGACTCTGTGCTATGCAGACGGCGCAGGTTCAGGCGGTGGCATCGTGAACCCTGGATTTACGCAGGCGATGGCAGCCGGAGACCGCAGCAGTGACAATCCACAGGCGTCACCGCGTGTGGTGATGAACAGTTTTTACTGGAAGCCACCTTTTATACCTGCGCGTGAAGAAGAACTGCTGTCTTCGTTACTCTCGGAACATGTTGGCGCGCAAGAATATCCAGGGGATTCGGTTCCATCGACAAACTGGCCGAGCCTCGCACCGGGGAAATTCGGGCCAGCGAATGCCCTCGCACCGATTTACACAGGCGATGTCAGCCGGTTATATGGCATCTTTTCAAAACCATCGATTTTGTGGATACGCGGCAGTCACGACCAGATTGTGAGCGACACCTCGTTATTCGATATGGGGACGCTGGGCGCATATGGAGCCGTCCCAGGATGGCCGGGAGCCGATGTTTTCCCATCGCAGCCGATGGTCAGCCAGACACGAACGGTTCTCGATCAATACCAAGCCGCAGGTGGACAATATCGTGAAGTGGTGATCGAAGATACGGGACATTCTCCGTACATCGAAAAGCCGGATGAATTCAACAGCCTGTTCCATGCCCATTTGAAAGGGAGCTAGCTCACCCCTCTTGAATATCCGCCTTTGCAAGCGCAGGGACAGATATTTTGTTTGAAGTTCAAGACGGACAAGGCAAGTCTTGTTGCGGCGGCAACGGCGGCGGCGCAACTTTTTCCAGTAGCCATTGTCAAGTTTATGAACTCACTATGGCGACGAATTTTCGTCCTATTCGCCCTTGCCTGAGGGGAAAAGCGACGAAAACGACGAATGCGAAATGGACGAGTTTCGCGAAAGTCGCCATTGGCGGCAGTGGCAGTAGTGGCAATGGCAGAGATTCGGCTCTGACGCCGCCATAGTCGCCAAATGGGATATTCTGGGTATCAAATCAATACAAAAGACAAGGACATCGTAGCATAAGCCGATACTGAAGAATGGAACACTTGTTCTAATACTCGGTTTGAGTTTTGAAACGTTATTTCAGGCGGCCACCGCGCGCTGTGTCCTTACAAGCCCTGAAAAGCCGACAGCGGACGAGACATGTCTCGTCCCTACAAAGCCGCCTTATCGGTTCAGAAATGCTTACCGAGAAATTTGAACGACGGTCAATATCTCGCCCTACAAAATCATCGAGCGGTTCTAAACATTCAGTCGGCAAAAGGGTAGAACAAAAGAAAATAAGACGTATGAAGGGCAAAAACACATTTTCTTTTGAAGGTGCTGAAATCAGTTATGCTTCTGCATACAATGAGGCCAAACAAGAAAAAGTATTATGTCCAAAACTTTATTTGATGGCGGTTTCGATCAATTGGATCACGCCATCCTGAAAGAATTACAGATGAATGGTCGGATCAGCGTGGCTGACCTAGCGCGCAAAATCCATCTTTCGCCACCGGCAGTCCACCAACGGATTAAACGGTTGGAGCGCGAGGGCGTGATCCGGCAATATGTGGCGCTGGTTGACCGCGAGGCCGCCGGTTACGACGTGCTGTGTTTCATCCGGGTCAGCATCCAACCCCACACCAAAACACGCATGAGCGATTTTCAGGCATCCATGCAAGCCCTATCGGCTGTTCTTGAATGCTACCACACGGCGGGGAGTTTTGATTTGTTGATGAAAGTTTTAGTGCGGGATCACAAAGAACTGGATCACTTCATCAGCGAACACCTGATGACGATTGCGGGTGTGGAACGAATCGAAACCAATGTAGTGCTGAATGAGATGAAATCGACGACGGCACTTTATCTAAAATGATCTGAATTCGAGATAAGAATTTATTTGCTCATAAACCTCACCCCTAGCCTCCTCTCCATAGTGATGGAGAGGGGAACAAAATGAGGGGTGTAGGGATGGCGATTGAAACGGGAAATGCATTATGTATATTGGTGATTATTTAGGGCGCAGAGCGCTGTATTCCCCCGACCAACTGGCCGTCGTGGACGCCGGGAAAAATCCACACCGGACATTCACGTACAGCGAACTCAATAACCGCGCCAACCGGCTGGCGAACTGGCTACGGGATGGCGCGGGCGTCCAAAAAGGGGATCGGGTAGCGGTACTGGCGCATGATGGCGTCGAATATCTGGATGTGTTTTTCGCTTGCAGCAAATTGGGCGCAATCCTGAGCGGGATGAATTGGCGGCTACACTGGCGCGAGTTGTGCGGCCTGATTGAAAAAACGACCCCTAAGGTGCTGGTTTATTCCGATGAATTCAAAGAGACTGCCGCCCAAATCGCCGAGCAGACGCATATCATTTCGCACTTTTTGCACATTGAAGGTCACGGCATCCCCAACAGCCGCTACTACGAAAAAACCCTGAGCGATTCGGAACTGCGCCCGGTCACAACCGAGAATTTAAAGGACGAGGACATTGCGTGTCTGATTTTCACGGGCGGGACGACAGGTTTGCCCAAAGCGGCGCAAATAAGCCACCGGATGATCGCCTGGAATGCGCTGAATACGATCATCCACGACCTACAACACGGCGATGTAACGATCAATACTTTCCCGCTATTTCACACGGGCGGACTACTGGTGTATACAATGCCGCTGCTGATCCTGGGCGGCACGGTGGTGCTCACGCGGCGATTTGACGCGGAACAAGTGCTTACGCTGCTGGAAGATTATGCGGCAACAGTGTACGCAGGCGTGCCGACGATGTATCAGATGCTCACGACAGCGCCCAACTGGACGCAAACGGATTTGAGCAACCTGCGCTTTTGCACGAGCGGCGGCGCACCACTGCCAATCAGTTTGGTCGAACAATTCCGTAAAGAAAAAGGCGTCCAGTTCAAGCAGGGATTCGGGATGTCGGAATTCGGCCCTGGCGTGTTCGCGCTGGCGCAAGAAGATGCTATCCGTAAGGCGGGCAGCATCGGCAGGCCAAACTTCTTCGTAGACGCGCGGATTGTCGATAGTGATAACCACCCGCTGGCGGCGGGGGCGGTGGGTGAATTGGTACTGCGAGGGCCTTCAATGTGTTCCGGTTATTTCAATGACACAGAAGCCAGCACCGCCGTTGTGGATGATGACGGTTGGTTCCATACGGGCGATCTGGCGGTAATGGATGAGCAGCAGTATTTCAGCATCGTAGACCGCAAAAAAGATATGTATATCAGTGGTGGCGAGAACATTTATCCAAACGAGATTGAACAAGTTTTATACAAACATCCGGCGGTTGAGATGTGCGCCGTGGTAGGCATACCAGACGCCAAATGGGGCGAAATCGGGAAGGTATTTGTGGTTGTGCGGGCAGGTATGAACATCACCGAAGCGGAACTGATGGCGCACATGCAGCATTATCTGGCGGGGTACAAAGTTCCGAAACAGATTGCTTTCCGCAAGGTGCTGCCCATTTCGGCGGCGGGGAAAATTCTCAAGCGGGAATTGATTGGGGAGCCGCAAACAAGCGAATAACCATTACGGACAAGGCAAGCCTTGTCCCTACGAAAATTAGGCAGCATTGATTTATGAGTAAACGGTTGTTCAAGCAGCCGATTTGCCGAAAAGCAAAATTGTTCTTGTTTATGAGGAGATACTATGCAACGGAAATTTTTACTCACCCTTTTAGTCGCAGCATGTTTGCTGGCAGTGGTCGGCGGCACGGCGGCACAAGATTCACAGCCGCTCAAAATCGGATTGATGGTGGACGAATCCGGCCCGCTGACGATTTATGGATTTGAAGAAGAATACGGCTTCAAGCTCGGTTTGTTATATGCGGCAGGGGTTGACCCGGCGGATTACGACAATGACATGGACAAGGCAATCGCTGCGGCGACCATCGCAGGCCGCCCGATTGAAGTGATTGTGCGCGATAATGCCAGCAACGCTGACACCGCAGCCAGTCAAGCGCGCGAACTCATCGAGCAGCAAGGCGCAGAAATTTTGGTCGGCTCGCCAAGTTCAGGCGTGATGACGGGCGTGCAGCAAGTCGCGCTGGATTCGGATGTGATTTTGTTCGCCGATCCGGCGGCATCGCCAGCGATTACAGGCGCTAACTTCAACGTCAACACTTTCCGTATTTGCCGGAATACGTTCCAGGATTTCCTGGCTTTCGCACCCTATGCGACAAAAGAACTGGGCAACAAGTTTGTCATCCTGGCGATTGATAATGATTTCGGTAAAGCGTCAGCCGCAGCGGCAGGTGTACTGGCGAGCGCAGGTATCACATTTGTATCTGACCCGATTTACGCGCCGCTGGATACCACCAACTTCACACCGTACCTGCAACAGGTACTTGACTCCGGCGCGGACGCGGTGCTGCCGATCTGGGCAGGTGACAGTTCCGTGACTCTATTCCAGCAAATCGCCGAGCTGGGCGTGCAGGATAAGATGGCCGTTGTAGCGGCTTTCAACTCTAATGATATTGTCGCCAAAAGCGATCCAAGCACTATCGGCAATATCTCGTGGATTGTGTATCACTACTCGTTCCCGCAGAATCCAATCAATGATTGGCTGGTCAAGAATTATAAAGCGGTTTACAAGGATGTCCCTGATCTGTTCAGCGAATGCAGTTTCGCGACAGCCCAGGCGTTGGCTGCATCGGTTGTTGCTACCAACGGCGATACCCTGCCCACATCATTGATTCCCGCTCTGGAAGGCATAACCTTCGATGGGCCAAAAGGCACATATGCGATCCGTCCATCGGATCATCAGGCGCTTGTGCCGATGTATATCGCGAAACTCACGAATCTGGATGACCCGGATCAGAAATTCTACGATCTGCTGGCAACCGTACCTGCCGACCAGATTATCCCGCCGGTACTACTGCCGGATAATTTGAAAGACCGCACCGCGATGGATGCTGATTTCATGGCGAAGTTGGCGGAAATGGCAACCCCGGAAGCCAGCGGGTAGGAAAAGAACCTCACCCCCAACCCCCTCTCCACTCCGTAGAGAGGGGGAATCAAACAATACAAAATGAAATGACATGCGGCATTAACGATAATATAAAGATTGATTTTTGATGAGCGATATTCTTTTAGAAGCCCAACATTTGCGGAAAACCTTTGGCGGTCTGGTGGCAGTCGATGACGTGAGCCTTCAAGTGCGGCACGGCAGCACACATTCAATCATCGGGCCAAATGGCGCGGGCAAAACCACATTTTTCAATTTACTCACTGGAACATACCGCCCCACGCAAGGTCAGGTTATTTTTAAAGGAAACAATGTCACCAACCTCCCCGTATATCGACGGGCGCACCAGGGTATGGGGCGATCCTTCCAGATTACAAATTTATTCCTCAACCTAAGCGTGATCGAAAATGTCCGGCTGGCGGCGCAAGCATTGGGACACGATAATTTTCGGCTGCTGCGGCGAGTCGGATCATTCAAGCAGTATGAAAAACAGGCTTCGGAAATGCTGGAAATGGTCGGGCTGGAAAATGTCGCCACTATGCCCGCCAACAGCCTGCCACATGGTGGGAAACGCAAACTCGAACTGGCAATTATCCTGGCGGGCAACCCGGATATTCTGCTGTTGGATGAGCCGACGGCGGGTATGGCTTCGGAGCAAGTGCCGGAATTGATGCAAACCATTGAGATGATCCGTAAACAGGGCGACAAAACGATTTTGATGGTCGAGCACAATATGAATGTGGTCATGCAGCACTCGGATACGATCACGGTGATGCATTTGGGGCGGGTTCTGGCAGAAGGAACGCCAGCAGAAATCGCTGCCGACACAACGGTGCAAAATGTTTATCTAGGAACGTTGTACGACCTGGAAAAAGGCGACCTTCCATGACCGAAATGATCCTGGAGATAAAAGATATTCACACTTTTATCGGTCAATTCCATATCCTGGAGGGCGTGAGTGCGAATGTGCCGCGCGGCGGCATCACGGTTTTGTTGGGACGCAATGGGGCCGGGAAAACGACGACTCTACGCAGCATCATGGGCTTATTACCGCCCGCCCAGGGCAGCATTGTATTTGATGGTCAACCGTTAGCGAAAAAATCGCCGCACGCGATTGCGCAAATGGGGGTCGGTTACGTGCCGGAACACCGCGCAATTTTTAAGGGGCTGTCGGTACGCGAAAATCTGCAAATTGCGGAGCGGAACAAAGGTGATCTGGCGCGCAAAGCGGATTTCATCTTTGAATTATTCCCCGACCTCAAACGATTATACGAACTTCCAGGCGGGAACTTGTCCGGCGGGCAGCAGCAAATGTTGGCAGTAGCGCGGGCGCTGGTTCCTGATAACAAGCTTCTGCTGATTGACGAGCCGAGTGAAGGTCTCGCACCAGTCATCATCGAGCAGTTGATGGCAGCGATTACACGGTTGTCGGGACAATCATCGGTTCTGCTGGTCGAGCAGAATTTCCGAGTCGCCAGCAAACTCGCGGATCAGTATGTCATCATTGACGAGGGACAAAGCCGCAGCAGCGGTACGATGAGCGATCTCAAACAAGACCCCGCACTCATTCAACAATATCTGGGCGTTGCCTAGAGAGCGAAATATCATGAAAACGCAATCACAACGGGCATCTTTCTGGGCAATCGCGGCAATCACCATCGGCTTACTCACTTACAGCTTGTTGACCTCCAGCAGCCTGGGCAATTTTGGGATTACAGTGCTGTCAGGGTTGTTTCAGGGAATGCTTTTGTTCCTGGTGGCATCAGGACTGTCGATTATTTTTGGGTTGATGGACATCCTCAATTTTGCGCAGGGGTCGTTTTTTATGATCGGGGCGTATGTGGCTTATGATGTGCAGCATCCCGGCGGACTGATTGATTTGACACAAGCCATCCCCGATCCGAATTTGCGTTTTCCAGTGGCGATCGTGGCGGCAATTGTGGTCGGATGCATCCTGGGCATCATTTTAGAACGGGGTTTACTGCGCCCATTGTACGCACGTCCGATCTTTCAACTGGTGCTTACATTCGGGGTATCGCTGGTGATGCTGGAACTGGTGAAGTTTATCTGGTCAACCACACCTTATAGCTGGACAGAAGTTTTCGGCGTGCGCGAGAATTTTTTCGAATTATTTGGACAGCGCTTCAGTACCTACCGATTGTTCGTAGTCGGGATGGGGTTCGGGTTGATTATAGGCGTGGCGATCCTGCTGCGGCGGTCACGGATCGGAATCATTATTCGAGCGGGTGTGGAAGACAGCGAAATGGTGCAGGCACTCGGCATCAATGTCCGGGCAGTGTTCACGCTGGTTTTCACATTGGGATGCGCAGTTGCCGCATTTGGTGGGGCGATTGCCGCGCCGTTCCTGGGCGCATCGACCAGTCTGGGGAGCACATTTCTGATCTCGGCGATTGCGGTGGTTGTACTCGGCGGCATGGGGAGCTACGAAGGTTCAGCCATCGGCAGCATCCTAGTCGGGCTGGCGGTAGCGGTGGCACAGGATTCAACGATTGGAACCGGACTGTCTGCCCTTCCCAGCATCACACCGATGCTGTTATTGGTGCTGGTGCTGCTGATTCGTCCCAGCGGTTTATTCGGAAGTACGAGGTAAATCATGGGGCGAATGCTAAACAGACGCGATGGGATACTGCTGATCCTGCTGGTTTTCTTGGTGGCATTCCCATTTGTAGTGGGTTGGCTAACGAATTCCAGCCCGATTGGAGTGCCGCGTGGAGACCGGATGATTATGCGCGGCGAATCGGTACGGTGGCAGTCGGTGATGATTGAGGTTTACATTTTCGCGATTCTGGCGATGAGTTACAACCTTTTATTTGGATTCACAGGTGTCATCTCGTTCGGGCACGCGCTGTTCTTCGGTCTGGGCGGATACAGCCTGGGATTTGCGCTGGAATATACATCACTCGATACAGGAATCGCGTTGATCGTCGGAATCATTGCCGGAATCGCCGTGTGCAGTGTCATCAGCCTGCTCATCGGCGTGGTCTCGCTGCGGCTGCGCGGGGTGTACTTCGCCATTTTCACGCTAGCCATTGCTGAAATGTTTTTCATCTTTTTCAGCCGGTTGTCTCTCACCAAAGCAGAGGATGGCTTCGCGATTACTGAGCTTCCGCAGTGGCTTGATCCATCGCAAAGCCGGTTGACCTTTTATTACGTCGTGCTGGGATTATTCATCCTGACATTTTTGTTTATACAGCGAGTTACCCGTTCGCCAACGGGCGCGGTGTTTCAGTCGATCCGTGAGAACGAAGACCGGGCACAAGCGATTGGCTACAACACGCTCCGCTACAAATTATTGAGTATCACGCTGGCGGGGACTATCGCTGCCGCCGCAGGAATGTTGCAAGTGCTGCTCAACAAAAAAGTTGGGCCAGAAATTCTAGGCGTGAGCTATACGGTTGATCCGTTATTGATGACGATCATCGGGGGGATCGGCACACTCACGGGGCCGGTGATAGGTGCATCGAGTCTAACCTTATTGGATACATTTTTTCGCGATAGCAGCCTGACGATTGGCGCAATAACGATCCATCTCGCGGACATCTGGTCACTGCTGCTAGGCTGCATCTTCATCGCGGTTGTGATCGTGTTTCCGCAAGGCGTGGCCGGGACACTGGGGCGCTGGGTCAAGCGTTTGCAGCGCTGAGAACATCGCAGCGCAACTATTGAACCAGCAACTAGCGCGAATCCAGTAATTTATGTTCGACGGCGAAAGCGACGGCCTGGGTTCGGCTGGTTGTCCCCAATTTATCGAGAATACTGCTCACATGATTTTTGGCTGTCGAACTGCTGATAATTAAGCGCTCGGCAATTTCGCGATTGTTGAGACCTTCGATCATCAATGCCAGGACTTCACGTTCACGCTCGGTCAAGTCATGACCCAGAGCGGGTGGATTTACCGCCGCACGAATAAGCACCTGCGTGGCTTCTGGCGCGAGGGTAGACTGCCCAATGCTTGCCTTACGAACCGCACTCGCTAAATCTTCTACGGAGACATTTTTCATCAGATAGCTGATTGCACCAGCTTGTAATGCCTGTTGAACGGTATTGTCGCTGTCAAAACTGGTCAACGCGATGACCTGGGTGTGCGGGCTGCGCTCCCGTATAATGCGAGTCGCCGTGACACCATCCATCATGGGCATTACCATGTCCATGATGACCACATCGACCCTTTGGTTGGTGCAAATCGTGATAGCTTCTCTGGCGTCACCCAGGCTTCCCACAATCTCAAAATCTTCAAAATTTTCAAGTGAAACAATTAAGCCCTGACGCACAATGGCATGGTCGTCCACTATCATCACTCTAATCAGATCGTTAATTCCCACCGGGATCATTCTCCTATGCTGTCTGATAAGGCCAGGTAATAATAACTTCTGTGCCGTGCCCTTTAGCGCTGTGTATGGTCAAGGCGGCCCCAACCATTTCGGCACGTTCCCGCATAATACCCAGACCCAAACTGTTGGGGGATTGTTTATCCAAATCAAAACCTAAGCCATCATCACGAACTATGATTCTCAAACTATTTTGCAGGTTTTGAATAATAATATCAACTTTATTGGCATCAGAATGTTTGATTATGTTATTCGTAATTTCCTGAAGGACTCGATACAGCGCCAATTTTACGTCCGGAGGAAGCGGTGGAAGTGTCTCCATTTCAAGATTCACCTCAATCTGCCTACGTCCTTTGAGGGCACGGGCAAGCTGTTCAATCAATTGATTGAGAGTCACCTGTACGAGTGCTTGTGGGCGAAGTTCGAGGAGCAGAATACGCATCTCAGCCAGCGCAGCGCTGGTCAAATTATGCACCTGGGTCAACAAACTCTGTGCCTTATCGGGATTGACATCCCACTGGCGCAAAGCGGAATCGGCCATTACGGTGCTTGAAAACAAGGCTTGCGTAACCGAATCATGTAATTCACGCGCCAAACGCTGACGTTCCTGCACCGCAGCAAAATTTTGCAATTCCTGATGAAGTCGAGCGTTCTGAATGGCGATGGCAGCCTGACCCGCAAAGACAGTTAAACGCTCGGCATCAATTTCGGTGTAGTAGGCAGGCAGTAGGCTATACAAATTAATGTACCCAATAACACGATCTTGCAGTGAAATTGGTACGCCCACAAAAGAGTGTCGCCATTCCTGATGCGAGCCTGAAGTCCATAACGGATCATCCTGAATATTACTACAAATGAGATATTTTTGAGTTTCGAACATTCGCTCCAGATAAGGCTCAGTTTGTACAGATGGCTGCGATTGTGCTGGAAGCGATTGCAACTGCATATTATTTTTCTGCCGCACAATGGAGACGGCAGATTCGTTAACCATGATAATATTGGCCGCGTCATATAATACTACTGTCTCGACATTTTCCAGAATTCGGTCAAGAACCTCATCAAGATCGAGGGTGCTTGTCAGGGTGGCAGCTACATCGCGCAGTCCTTCGGCAAATATGCGCTGGGTATGTTCAGCCTGTTCCGCACGCTTGAGATCCGTCACATCCGTATATTGAATAATGCGACCACCCGCATAAAGCCCAAAATGAATGGGACGACTGGTGTGCTCCAACCAGCGTTCGTTTCGAAATTCATCTTGCAAAACGTGGCAACCAATCCGAGTATCTGGATTATCGGATTTGTAAGCGTTGAGGATACTGGAAGCAAACTGATTTGATTCCTCGCAGAAATGCTTAATATGGGTTTCGATCAAATCACGCATGTCTTTGCCCAGTACAACTTCACGGCGAATCCCAAAATAATTTTCGGCGGCGCGGTTTAACCAGACCGCGCAAAAATTCCGATCCACGATAAAGGTGGCAATTGATGAGCTGTTGAAGACATCTTCAATGAGGGAACGATAACTTTCCTCACTCTTGCGGAGGGCGCGCTCGATTCGATTACGTTCCACCGAATAGACGACAGCCCGTTGCAGTAGATTGCTATCGACCTGCCCTTTCACCAAATATTCCTGAGCGCCAGCCTGAACAGCCGATACCCCGGCTCCATGATCGTCAAACCCGGTGAGCACAACTACAGCAGAATCGGGCGCTTTTTCACGCAGGCTATGGAGCGTTTCCAGGCCAAAGCTGTCGGGCAAAGACAAATCCAAGAGTACGACATCAATTTTCTGGGCTTGCAAAAATTTCAACCCGGCACTTAATGTCTCGACGTGATTGAAGACAATCTGAGTGGTTTCCAAAGCGCGCAACATTTCGCGAATGAGTCGGGCATCACCGGGATTATCTTCGATCAAAAGCAGCGTAAGGGCGTTGAGTGCCATATATTTTTATAGGGGTGGTAACCTCACAATTGTGAACCAGAAATCCTTGATGTTTTTCACAATTGTTACGAACTGGTTCATATCGACGGGTTTGGTAATGTAGCAATTGGCGTGCAGCGCATAACTCATCACAATATCGCGTTCATCATCCGATGTTGTTAGCACCACGACGGGGATGGTCTTTACAAGCTCGTCGGCTTTAATGATTTCAAGCAATTCGCGGCCAGACATTCGCGGCAAGTTCAAGTCTAGCAAAATGATGTCGGGTCGGGGCGCGTCGGCAAATTGACCTTCATTCTTTAAAAATGCAAGCGCCTCGACTCCGTCTTCAACTATGTAGAGTGTGTTGTTCAACTTGCTATCTTTTAGGGCTTCTCTGGTGAGGCGGGCGTCGCCTGGGTTATCCTCAACCAACAATATCTCAATTGGGTTCACTTCTGACATTGACGTGCAATCCTTTACTTGTTTTCATGGGTGGGTAACGTAAAAAAGAAGCTTGTTCCCTGTTCAGGTTTCGATTCCACCCACATTTTACCGCCATGACGTTCAACAACTTTGCGGCAAATTTCCTTTTACGTGTGCAGATGCACGTCTATGGTAACGCGAGAAGTGCTAGAAATACGCAAGCGTGAACAAATTCAGGGGCAAAACAACATATTTCGCCGCATCGTGCAGCATGTGTCCGTTTCTTATAGTTGGTCATTTGGGCGGTTACATGCGCTATAGGGCATATCTTTCAAGAGGCCGCTCAGTTGCAAATAAAGTAGCTGCTTACCCATTTTGAGGGACAGTGGAAGATTTTAGCCTATACGGCAGATTATGTGAACCATATCAAAATAGGCCACCTGTCCTACCCAGATTCGTGCCACCTGGTTGATGTCCGGTAATGGATTTCGATATAAAGTTTGAGCATCAAGCGTTTCCTGTAAATTTAATGTATAAGGATAAACAATCATGCTTAGTTTTGCACTCCTGTTTCTCGTCGTCGCGATTATCGCAGCAGTATTTGGTTTCACAACCATTGCGGGCGCAGCCGCCGGTATTGCGCAATTCCTGTTCATAGTATTCGCGGTGCTGTTTGTAGTTACGCTGCTTTTTGGTCGCCGTCGGGCGCTCTAGGCTCCTCATCAACAAAAACGGTGGGTAAAGTCAAGCATTTTGCCCACCGCTTACACAAATTCTCATCCAGCGAAAATTCGCAGTCCCAACAAATCTACTAAATCTTTATGAAGGACACAAAATGTTCAACCTAAAAGACAAGACTCAATTAGATCAAGTCCAAATCATCAGCGAGAGCCGCTATACAAAAGTTTCAAATTCAGATCACATGGGATGGGGTCTAGGCTCTGAAGAAGCTGTTAAACGACAAAATGCAACCGAAAGCCAACAGAAAGCTTCAACTTCAAAAGGAAATCAATTTCGCGTGCGGATTTACAATGTGTACTAAATCAGCAAAACATGATCTGCTACGGTCAGGCTGCGTTTTTGCCTAACCATAGCAGATCATCATATCCCTTACATCATGTTCAGGCGAACACCCCAAATATCACCGCCCCCCAATTCCCCGATCAGTCATTGGCGATGAAAATCGATTTCAACTCACTGTAATGTTCTAAGGCCGCCATTCCCTGCTCACGCCCGATACCACTCTGTTTCATACCGCCAAAGGGAGCTTCAATATGGACGCTGCTGCTGCTGTTGATCGACAACATGCCGGTTTCGACAGCGCGCGCTACTCGCAGTGCCCGCCCAATATCACGCGTCCAGAGCGAACCCGATAGACCATAGGGCGTGTCATTGGCAAAACGAATGGCCTCATCTTCGGTATCGAAAGGCATGATGCAGACGACAGGGCCAAAAATTTCTTCTTTGACAATCCGCATTTCGGCACTGGCATTGACGTAGACAGCCGGAGTCAAATAATTGCCCTGCGCCAGATCACCGCCGGGAACCTCGCCGCCACACAAACGGCGCGCGCCTTCGGAGTCGCCGATCTGAATGTAATTCATCACGGTCTCGCGATGTTGAGGGGTGATAAGCGGCCCCATTTCGGTGCTTTCATCCGTCGGGCTGCCGACTTTCATGGTTTTGGTGCGATTGGTAAAGCGCTCGACAAATTCATCGAAAATAGGACGCTCGACCAGGATGCGACTGCGCGAACAGCAATCCTGCCCAGCGTTATCGTAAACCGCAAACAGGGAGGATTCGATACAGGTGTCGAGGCGGGAATCAGCGAACACGATATTGGCGGATTTGCCGCCCAATTCCAGGGATACCCGTTTGATGCCATTGGCGGCCTGCTGCATCACGCCCATACCGATTTCAGTTGAGCCGGTGAACGAAATTTTTCGAACAAGCGGATGATTCACGAGCGCATTACCGGCGACACTTCCCGATCCGGTGATAACATTCATCACACCTTCGGGCAAGCCCGCTTCGAGCATCAAATCTGCTAACGCCAGGGCGCTTAAGGGTGTCGCGCTGGCGGGTTTCACAACAACCGTATTGCCCATCGCCAACGCTGGAGCAACTTTCCAGCCAGTGATTATCAACGGAAAGTTCCAGGGTACAATGAGCGCGCAGACGCCAAATGATTCGCGGAAAGTCATATGCGTGCCATTGGCGTTCACTGGTATGGTTTGCCCATGAATTTTGTTGACCGCGCCCGCATAGTATTCAAAGGTGTTGGCGACTGCGCCAATTTCGCCGCGCGCCGCGCTAATGGGTTTGCCACCATTTTTCGACTCGATTTGCGCCAGCATTTCGGATTTCTCGCGAATCAGGTTGGCGATGCGCTGTAAAATCTGTCCGCGTTCGCGAGTGTGGATTTGTTTCCAGGCTCCCGCACTATAAGCTGCATGGGCGGTTTTGACGGCATTATCCACATCCGCGGCTGTCGCCTGTGCAACCTGGGCAATAACTTCACCGGTAGCGGGGTTATACGCGGCTGCCGTTTTGCCATCTGCACTGGCGAAACGTTTGCCGCCAACGGCTAATCCTTCAAAGGGTGTTTGGGTGTTAATCATAAGATCGATTCCTGTCTTTTATTCCGGGGTTACGTAGGCAGCCGTGATGCCACCATCGACCATAAATTCGGTTCCAGTTACATAGGATGATTCATCAGATGCCAGATAGAGCGCGGCATAAGCGATTTCCTTTGCTTCGCCAAAACGCCCTGCCGGGACATGCACCAGACGGCGCTGCTTTTTCTCCTCGGTGTTGAGAAAACTCATTAGCAATTCTGTGCGCAATGGGCCGGGGCAGAGGGCATTCACACGGATGTTTTCGCGGGCGTGAATGACGGCCAACTCGCGCGTCATGGAAAGGACGCCACCCTTGCTGGCGGTATAGGCAAGCTGCGGTGTTGCCGCGCCTAAAATCGCCACAAAAGAAGCAGTATTGATGATTGAGCCGCCACCCGCGCGCCGCAGCGCGGGAATGCCATACTTGCAGCCCAGAAACACGCCTTTCAAATTGATCGCCATCGTCAAATCCCAGACGGATTCTTCGGTGGTCATGGCATTGTCGTCGGCACTGTGCATGATACCGGCATTGTTAAATAGAATATTCAACTTGCCGAAGGCACGTTCAGCAACGTTCACCATGTTCTCGCAGTCAGCAGCTTTCGACACATCGGCATGGACGTATTCGGCTTTGCCGCCCGCCGCCTGAACATCGGCAACGGTTTTTGCGCCGTCAGCGTCGTTGACATCCGCCACAACCACGCTTGCGCCTTCGGACGCAAACAGCAAAGCTGTCTCACGGCCAATACCGCTGCTCCCACCTGTAATCACTGCAACCTTATTTTCTAACCTCATTATACTTTCCTCACTTCTGATTGATTTCGCTGCATCAGTATGCCTCAAATCTGTTCAAAATAGCGCGCACGTTCCCAAGTCGTGACCGCTTTATCATAAGCGGCCTGCTCGGTCTTATAAAAATGGAGATAGTGTTCGATCACGTCATCACCAAAGGCTTCACGGGCAAAGGTGCTGCGTTCCATCAAGGCAATTGCATCGCGCAGGGTGCGTGGAACCTGGGGCAATTCTTTGGCTGAATAGACATCGCCTTCGAATATTTGCGGCGGCTCGATTTTGTTGCGAATGCCATCTAAACCAGAGGCCAGCGTCGCCGCATAAGCCAAATACGGATTGACATCCGCGCCAGGAATACGCGATTCGATCCGCAAAGATTTACCGTGACCGACCACGCGAAAGCCCGCCGTGCGATTGTCATAGCTCCAGGCAAGGCTGGTCGGCGCCCAGGAACCCGATTGGTAACGCTTATAGGAATTGATGGTGGGTGCATAAAATGGCATCAACTCTTTAGTGTGGGCAATCCAGCCGCCGAGGAACCAGCGAACAATATCTGATCCATGAACTGGCCCTAAGGGCTTGTCGCCGTCAAAAATATTTTCTTTTCCATCTGCGTCCCACAAACTGAGATGAATGTGACTGCTGGAACCGGCAAAATTTTCGTCAACCTTCGCCATAAAGCTGACGGCCAGACCCAATTCATAGGCGATGTCTTTGAAACACTGCTTGTAGATGCTGTGACTGTCAGCCATTGTCAACACGTCGGCATAATGAACGTTGAGTTCGTGTTGACCCGGCCCCCACTCCCCTTTGCTGAATTCGACGGGGATGCCACTGTTGGAAAGATGCTTACGCACGGCGGCGTTGAGCACTTCTTCGCGCGTACCTTGTAGGATATGGTAATCCTCGATATAGGCGCCAAAATGATTCAAACCAGCATAATGTTTTTCACGAGCGCTTTTATAAGTTTCTTCAAAAATAAAATATTCCAGTTCAGATGCGCCAAAAGCCTTGTAGCCTAAACGTGAAACCTCTTCCACTTGCTTGCCTAGAATGCTGCGCGGCGCAACGCTGACTGGTAAGCCGGTCTTTTCATCGTAAATATCGCAAACCACCAATGCTGATTTTTCGAGCCAGGTTGCCATGCGCAAAGTCCGCATGTCGGCGACACAATGAAAATCACCATAGCCGTGTTCCCAACTGGCGTATTGATAACCAGGTACAGGTTCCATTGGCATATCGACAGTCAGTAAATAATCGCAAGCGTGCATCCCACCCTGGGCTGTGTGTTCGAGAAAAAAGTCACCCATGATACGTTTGCCGAAAAAACGCCCATATAAATCGGGGAACACCGTAACTATGGTTTCAACCTCGCCACTTTCCACTTTTTGGCGCAGTTCATCAAGTGTCAACATGCCGCGTACAGGTGCTTTTGCCATCTGCTTGCCCCTCTTCAATGAAAACCGCAGGCTATTTTGTCCTGCGGCATAAAATGATGTTCAGTATACCTTAACCTCGATTTAAAAATCGGGCACAACCGCCAGCATAATTCCGGTGGCTGGGCCACCCAAGCGCATATCGACACACGCGCTGACATAGGCGTAAGCATCGAAGGGGTCAAGTCCCTTGTCCTGAACCAAGAAATCGTAGGCTTGATCGAGCGCAACCTGATACGCTCTTTCAAGGGTCTCTCCCATGCCGACGCAGTAGGTGCTGCTGCCGATTCGCAAACGAGGATACGTCAGTTTGAGATTTTTTTCGACGCTTATTTTCAAAGTCGCACTGCCTGCTGCTTCCAGGCTAACCCAGGTAGGTTCAGCGACACCCATCGCCGCGTGCAGATCACCCATCGACAAATTGCCGCCAGAAACCTGAACCGGTAGATAAAGGGTCGTCCCCGGTGACATTTCGCGCAAATCCATGTTGCCACCAAAGGGATAGGCGGGCATAAAAGTTGAGCCATTGCCATCGGCAGGGGAAACACCGATGCAGCCGATCATAGTTTTGATGGGAACACTCAAGGTGTCAGTGATGTACGCGCGACCCTCTTTCAGCGGTGTTTGTTTGACATGTATACCTTTGGTCTGTTTACCCAGCCCGCCAAAATCCGGCAACCAGACCGTCCAGGCGCGCGTGACCTGCACGTCGAGAATCTCGATCTTGAGCGCATCGCCGGGTTGCGATCCGCGTACAGAGACCGGCCCGGTGACCGCATTGAAATTTTCGAGGCCAATCGCCTCAACCGTTTCACCCTTCGACAAGCGCTCGTAGGCAGCATCGCCGGTTTCAAAGGTGACGATATCGCCGCTATCGATTTCTAATACTGGGGCGTGAGAAGCTTCAAAAGAAAATGTTTTTTGCTCTTTTTTAAGGGTATAACTCGCCATATTCAAATCCTTCCTAGCATCACTCAAAACCTCACCCCTTGCCCCTCTCCACAAATGGAGAGGGGATTAAGCGAGGTGTTCGCTGTTTTGTCAATTTGTAATACTAGCAATCATGGTTTATTTAGATTCATGCTGGCTGATAAAATCATTCAAGATCTGCATATAATGCTCGGCTTCTTCGGCGTGGGCTGTATGGGAGCTATTTTCAAACAAGACCCATTTCGAGCCGGGAATGCCATTATGCACCGTCTCGGCAATGGTCGGCGTCGCTTCGTCATAGCGTCCAGATGTCACCAGCGTCGGCGCACTGATTTTGCCCAATTGGTCGATAACGTCCCAATTTTTGAGCGTTCCAATGACATAAAATTCACTAGGGCCATTCATGGTGTTATAAACTTCAGGGTACTGCGCCATTTTGGTAAAACTGCGTGCTACATATTCGGGATTGGGCACGATCCGGCATACGTGACGGTTGTAAAATTCGAGCATCACCTGTTGATATTCTTCGCTGTTGGTAGTTCCCGCCGTTTCATGTTTGACGAGCGTGGCCTCAATTTCAGGTGGCAATTGGGCGCGCAGTTTGGCGGCTTCTTCGACCCATTGGATCATGCTGGCGGGTGAACTGGCAATGGTAACGCTGGCAACCCCTTTAGGTTGGCGAATCATGTATTCCATCGCCAACATGCCGCCCCAGGACTGCCCCAGAAGATGGATATGTTCAAGACCGAGTGCCTTCCGCACCACATCAACTTCTTCAACGTAGAGATCAACCGTCCACATTTCCGGTTTGGATTGGTCGATGTGGGAATTGCCGCAGCCGAGTTGATCGTAATAAATGACACGCCGCCCGGTGTCCGCCATCGCATCCAGCGATTCCAGGTAATCGTGGCAGGCTCCCGGCCCACCGTGCAAACACAGCAGCGGCAGTTTACCAGGCTCTTCCCCCTCGCCCACAATCCGATACCACGTTCGATAACCTTTAAACGGAATATAACCCTCTTGAATTGGGTGTCCCATGATTAAATCCTTTTTGAATTATTTCAGACGTCTGGAAGTGCGGGGATCAAGCGCATCACGCACAGCATCGCCGAGCAGATTAAATCCCAGGGTTGTCACCAAGATGGCAAAGGTCGGCACCAGAATCATCCAGGGCGCAATGCGGTAGCGGCTTTGCCCCTCGGCGATCATATTGCCCCAACTGGCAGTTGGCAGCGGGACACCTACCCCCAAAAAGCTGAGTGATGACTCCACGAGCACTGTATTGGCGAAGCTCAAAGTCGCCCAGACAACGGTGACGGTAATAATTTGGGGAAAAATGTGCTGAAAGATAATATAGCCATCTTTCGCGCCGATGGAACGGGCGCTCTCGACGAAGGCACGTTCACGCACGGTCAAAACCTGACTGCGAACCAAACGGGCTAACGCAGGCCAGGTAATAAAGGTCAAAATGATGAGAACCGTTCCAACACTAGGACGCAGCACCGAACCAAACCCCAACGCGAGCAAAATAGCTGGAAACGCAAGCAGAACATCGGTAAAGCGCATCAATATCGTATCGATGATACCGGAATAATATCCAGCGAGCAGGCCAACGAGAGTCCCAAAGGCCGCCGCCGTAAAATTGGCAACAAAACTGACGGTCAACGAAATTTGCGCGCCGTACAGCATCCGGCTCAAAATATCGCGTCCCAGATGATCCGTGCCGAGCAAAAAACGCGAGTCCGGCGGCAGCGGCGTGCCATTTTGTGCCAGCCCATCGCGAAATTGTTTGAGGGGATCAGCAGGCGACAAAATTGGCGCTAAAATCGCCGCCAGCACGACCAGACCTACCAGCACGGCACCGATCCAGGCACGAGGCAAACGGCGCAACTGCGCCCAGAAGCCGTTTTTCGACTTTTGCGGAACTTTGAGTTCTACCATGTTATTTGTCAGATGTTAGACGGACACGCGGATCGAGCGCAACATACAAGGTATCAACCAGCAAATTCAGGAACACAACAGCAATGGAAGCGAACAATACCGTCCCCATAATCATGGGCGTGTCCTGGTTACGAATGGCTGTCCAGGCTTGCAAACCAATACCGGGCCAGCCAAAAACGGCTTCGATGACCACCACCCCGCCAAGCAGCAGCGCAAGGTCAAGGCCAGCCAATGTGACAACGGGCATGAGGGCGTTTCGCAAAATATGCTG
This sequence comes from Chloroflexota bacterium, assembly GCA_039933955.1. GTDB lineage: Bacteria > Chloroflexota > Anaerolineae > Aggregatilineales > Phototrophicaceae > CFX2. Next base: position 21,428 of record JBDTNB010000020.1, on the reverse strand, counting down.
GATCAGGACTCTTCTGGGCGACAAGCCTTTAGCCCAGGCGGTTCGAACGTAATCTTCATTGGCAACTTCCAGGACGCTGTTCCGCAGCACACGCGAATAAAAAGCTGTGCCACCGATGCCCAGCACAATCGCCGGTAACACCAGATGCAGGGGAGTCCCATAGCCACCCAGCGGGAAAATCGGAATCAGAAAGCCGAATACATAAAGCGCGACCAGCCCTAGCGCAAATTGAGGAATCGAAATACCGATCAGCGCTAAAGTCGTCGCCAATTGGTCGATCCAGGTTCCAGGTCGCAAGGCGGCCAAAATTCCGAGCGGAACGCCGATAACAAGTTCGACAAATAGGCCCGACAAGGCTAATTCGATGGTCGCCGGTAAGCGTTCGATAACTGCTTTTAGAACGGGACGTTTATCGCGTGTCGATTCGCCCAAATCACCCTGGATTGCTCGCCCAAGATACCGAAAATACTGGACAGGCAGCGGTTGATCCAGCCCCCACAGGACACGAATGCGCTGGACAGTCTCTTCGGGCGCACGCGGCCCAGCGTACATGCGAGCCGCGTCTCCCGGCATCAAAAAGACCATGACAAAAGAAATGGTCGCGACACCGAAAATGACGCCAATCGCCCCAATAAGTCGCCGTATAAGATAAGCGGTCACGTTTGTTACCTAAATGCGATTTACGCTGCGTACAAGAATGAGAGGGATAAGCAACCTACACTTACCCCTCTGGAGGCATACTAACTTATTCGTTTCACCGAAAACTTATTTCACGGTTGCTTCGGCAAAACGCAGCAGCACTGCCGGGTCGGTTTCGATGTTCATGCGCGCGCTGGCGAAGTAATAATCCACCGCCTGAACCAACGGGAGGTTAGGAACCTGTTCAGCAACCTTCGCCTCAAAATCCGAAAATGCAGCCCAACGCGCATCGCCCAATGGGGTTACATTGATTTTAGCGAACAAAGCGTCGAGGTCTTTATTGCAATACTTAGCCCAATTGTAAGAACCACCGCACTGCAACAGCGGCTCCCAATTGTCGGACGGGTCTTGATAGTCCATATACCAATTGGTCATAACCAGATCAAGCGATTCCGGTTTCTGGTTGAGCGTATCCAGGAATTGGGCATTATCAATCGAAGTCAATTCTACCTGGATACCGATATCACCCAAATCGGCAACCACAGCCTGCGCCATCGCCAGATCATTGGGGAACAAATTAGAGAGCATGGTGGTTGAAAAACCATCAGGATAACCAGCGTCCGCGAGGAGCTTCTTCGCAGCTTCAGGATCATAGGCAGGCGCTTTTACGTCCGGGTTATGTCCGACCACACTAGCAGGCAGGAACCCACCAATCGGCACGGCGCGACCATTCAAAATCTGCGACAAACGATCCCGGTCAATCGCCATGCTCATCGCCTGACGAACTTTTACATCGCTAAAAGGTTCCTTGTTGTTATTCACCACGATGTAGCCTGTATTCGGGAAACCCTGCGAGGCAATCAACTGCTTGGACAGCACCGGATCCGCCGCCAACCGTGGATAGTCTGAACTGGGCACAAAGTCGAGGGCGATGTCGGCCTCGCCATTTTCGATTTTCAGAATTTCAACCGATGACTCGATACCGAGTTGCAGTTCGAAGCTGTCAAAATAAGGCTGTCCGGCCTCATAATAGTAAGGGTTACGGGTTCCCGTCACCTGGACGCCGCTTTCCCAGCTTCCAATAATGAAGGGGCCAGCACCCAGTGGTTGACGACCAAATTCATCGCCTGCCGCCTCTACGCCTTCTTTAGCGACAATATAGGCCGGCGGTAAGGCAAAGCGCTGCATCATCGTCCAGACCGGGATTTCAGTTTTGAATTCAACTGTGTGGGGGTCAATAACCTTAACACCACTCACCTCGGTAGCAGTGCCAGCCTCAAAGTCTTTTGCGCCAACCAGCGATTCAAACATGAACGCTGTCGGTGCTGCGGTTTGTGGATTTAGCAGCCGTTCGAAGCTGTACTTAACATCGTCCGCCGTCAAATCGCGCCCATTGGAGAATTTTGCATCAGGGCGGAGTTTGAAGGTGAAGGTTGTGCCATCGTCGCTGATCGTCCAGGATTCAGCAAGCGCCGGAATGGGCGTACCGGGGTCTTTCAGCTTGACAAGACCGGCATAAAACAAGGATGCCATCGGCCAAGTTTCGGTTTCATAGGCGATGTGCGGGTCAGAAGTACGCATATCCTGATTGAAAACCAGGTGCAGAACTTTGTCATCCTGAGCGCCGACTGCGCTCAATGACAGGAGTAATGCCAGAACAACTGCCAACAGAAAACTTGCACGAAAACGGCGCATAATGAATGATCCCCCGTACAAATAACGGCATAAATTAACGAAACGAATTCCTGCGAACGGCAAAAATGTACCCAATTCTTGCCGGATTCGTCAAAAAACCATTATAACCGTTGGAGAATTCTGTAGATTTAGAATTTTTGATGGGTAAAAGGCGTTGATTCTTTAGAGACTTTACTCATACCGTAAAGCATCTATGGGATTCAGCCCAGCAGCGCGATTGGCCGGATACGCGCCAAAGAATGTGCCGATCATGACACAAATCAAGGTCACGAGGATAATACTGGAGAGTTGAATCACAACCTGAAGATCCGGAACGAGCGAGGTTACAAGGAACGCAACCGAAGCAGCAATCGCCGTTCCAATAATCCCCCCCAGGAGCGCCAGCGAGACGGACTCGACCAGAAATTGCAGCAAAATATCGATGCGCTGTGCGCCAACGGCCTTTCGCAAACCAATTTCCTTGGTGCGCTCGGTAACAGTTACGAGCATAATATTCATGATACCGATGCCACCAACGAGCAGAGAAATACCTGCGATCACAGCCAGGAAGACGGTCAATAAACCTGTGATGGTCGACAAACTATCCAGAACAGCACTCTGGGTGATGATTTGAAAATCATCTTTGTCGTCTGTCTTCAACTTGTGCCGTTCACGAAGGACACTGGTGATTTCATCGACAGCGGCATCAGTATGATCTTCACTGAGAGCTTCCATGAAAATTGACGAGATCATGTATTCCCCAGTCAAAGTTTGTGTGCCTCCGAGATAGCGCTGGGCTGCCGTCAGTGGCACGAAGATTTGCGGAACCGCCTGCCCACCACCGGGGCCACTGAAATTTTCCAGCACACCTTCGACCTGGAAGGTTGCGCCACCAATACGGATACGTTTACCAATCGGATAATCGTTGTTAAACAGGCGTTCCGCGCCGCGCTCATCAATCAGGGCGATGCGCGAAGCCACATCCTGATCCTCGCTGGTGATGGTGCGCCCCAGGAGCACATCAGTATTCAATACTTCAAAATAGGTCTGTGTGACACCCGCAATCTGGGCGTCAACTTCTTTGCCTTCGTAAACGGCGGAGGCCGAAACGGCTACGTTAGGCGCAATCGCCCGCACATCGGGAACACGAAACGAATCTGAGAGCGCAGTCACATCGCTGGCGGTCAAAGGCTGGCCGGAATCATTTGCGCCAGGAATGTTGCCGAAAACCACAATGAGGTTCGAGCCGACGCTGGAAAACTGATCTTTCACAAATGTTTCGACGGCCTGCCCGATAGAAACCAGAATAACCACAGCGGCGATACCGATGGTGATACCCAACATGGTGAGCGCGGTACGCAGCTTGTTACTCACTAATCCCACATAGGCGATGCGAACATTATCGAGAATTTTAGCAATCACTTTATTCGAACCTCAGGGCGTCAATGGGATTCATGCGGGCGGCTCGGTTGGCCGGGAGCAAACCGAAAAAGATGCCAATCAAGCTGCTGACGACGGTTGCCAGAATGATTGCATCCGGGCGGACAGCGAGCGGGAGGTCAGGAACCAGCGCCGAACCGAGCGCACCGATTGACCAACCGAGGGCAATACCGATTGCCCCACCCAACAGCGACAGCACAATACTTTCAATCAAGAACTGTGTCAAAATATCGCGGGGCTTTGCGCCAACCGCTTTGCGGAGGCCAATTTCGCGGGTGCGTTCTGTGACCGACACGAGCATGATATTCATGATGCCGATGCCACCGACTACCAGTGAAATACTGGCAATCATGCTCAGGAAAACCGTGAGCAAACCGGTCACAGAACCAACCGCAGAAAGCAAATCAGCCTGATTGGTGATGGCGTAATCCTGCTCACCATCAAAGTGAATCTGGTGTTCTTTGAACAGATAGTCACCAATCGCATGTTCGGCGGCGTCGGTTGATTTGTCCGAAACAGCCTGTACCACCAAGTTGCTGACACTATAGGTGCTGCCAATGCGGGCATCGTTGAGGCGGGTTTGCGCGGTGCTGAGTGGCACAAAAATTGTCCCGTTTTCATTACTGAAAGCGCTGCTGCGTTCTTCCATCACACCAATGACCGTAAAAGGCTGCTGATTGATGCGGATGATACGCCCAATGGGATTTACATCGCGATCCCCATAGAGGTTTTCGACGACATCCAAGCCGAGTATCGCCACACGACTTTTATTTTTCATCTCTTCATCGGTCACATAGGAGCCGAGGGTTGTTTTCCAATTGCGAATCGAACCGACATTGGGCGTCACGCCTTTGACGGTTAATGTAATACGCTCGCCGTCATCCACTACGAAGCCCAATACATTGTATTCTGCACCAATTTGCTGAATGGAGGGGTACTGGGAAACATCGCCCAAAGTATCAACATCGCGGTTGGTGAGCGGTTCAATCCGGGTACGGGTATTGCTCTGCGGCTTGCTGGAGCGTATGGTGAGCAAATTCGACCCCAATGATTTGAACTCATTAGCGACAAAGCCCTCTACCCCACGCCCGATACTAATGAGGCCAATCACCGCGCCCACGCCGATGATAATGCCCAACATTGTCAGGATAGAACGCAGTCGATTGCGCCCGATGGCTTCTATTGCCAGCCGAAAACTTTCCAGGAGGTTCATAGGTGCTCGTTAAGTGTACTCGTGCTCTTCGCCACCATAGTAGGTGTCGTGGAAAATGCCTTCCATTTCCTCGATCTCGGAGGGCCGTTCGGATTCTCCAGCAACTAGCGGCTTGGGTATAGGACGGTCAGCGACCACTTTGCCATCGCGCAGCATGACCAAACGGCGGGTATGACGCGCTGTCCAGGGATCATGGGTCACGAAAACGACGGTGATGCCCTGTTCCTGATTCAAACGCTGAAAAATTTGCAGAATTTCCGTGCCGCTGCGGCTGTCCAAGTTGCCAGTGGCTTCGTCTGCGAGGATCATCGACGGATTATTGACCAACGCGCGGGCGATGGCGACGCGCTGCTGCTGACCGCCAGAAAGTTCCGTCGGGAGGTGATGAATACGCTGTTCCAGCCCCACTAACGCCAACGCTTCTTTCGCACGGCGGGTACGCTCGGATGCACCCGCATAAATCAGCGGAAGTTCGACCTGACGAAGTGCGGTGGTGCGTTTGAGCAAATTGTAGCTCTGGAAAACGAACCCGATTTTCTGGTTACGGACGCGGGCCAATTCACTTTCATTCAATTTAGCGACATCCTCGCCATCCAGGAAAAATTCACCTGATGTAGGTTGGTCGAGCGCACCCAGAATATTCATCATGGTGCTCTTGCCGGAACCGGACGGCCCCATGATGGCGACGAATTCGCCGCGCCGAATTTTGAGGTCAACCCCGCTTAAGGCACTGACTTCAATATCGCCCATCTGGTAGGATTTGGTGATGCCGCGAATGTCGATGACCACATCTTTATCGACAGCATCCAAGCCGTTTTTCGCGCCATTTTTAGAGAACAATTTCAACATAGTCTGATGCTTTCTACGATGAGGCCGAACTACCGATACGGCGCTGCTGCGGCAAGTTGGTTTGATCGACCAGGACGACGATTTGTCCAGCTTCAAGACCCGTCACAACCTGGCTCTCGGTTTCATTGCGCTGACCGAGGGTGACGACGACTTCGCGAGTATGATTGTTTGCGTCCAGCACCGTCACAGTAGCTTGCTGAGTTGCGCTATCCAGGCGAATGAAGCGATTGGGCACGACGAGAGCATCCTTGACCTCAGCGATGGTGATGCTGGCGGTGGTGCTCATACCAAGATGTACCGGGTCGGAAGTCGGATCGAGGACGATTTCCACTTCATAAGAAGGAACCGTCGTGCCGGTCACAGGCATTAAAGCAATTTTGCTGACTTTGCCAGTGATATTTGAGTCTGGCAGCGCATCCAATTCAAAAGTTGCTGTTTGCCCAACTTCTACCTGAGCGATGTTGGTTTCATCCACAAGGACATTGACGATCATGGAGCTGCTGTCCACGAGTTCAAATGCAGGTTGACCGGCGGTGGGCAGCTCGCCCACGACCAGATTATTTTTGATGACCAACCCGTCAAAGGGCGCGGTAATGACGCTATCATCCAATTGGAGCTGCGCCTGTTCAACCGCTAGTGTGCTGTTTTCCAAAGCAATTTGCGCCAGACGAACATCATCAGGGTTCGCACCATTCATGAGCTTATCCAACTGAACTGTCGCCTGGACAATCGAGGCGTTGGCCTGCGACAGGCGGCTGACATCCGGCCCCTGATTGTTGAGGCCATCATAGTTGGTCTGGGCGATGGAAATGCCAATATCGGCCTGTTCCAAACCTGCATTTATGACGGCGGCCTGGGATTCGGGGTCATTGGTGTGCGAAGCGCGAAATTCAGGGTTCACAGCCAGCGTTTGGTCGCGCTGGATTTGTGACTGCCATAATTGATTGCGCGCGATTTCAGTTCGTAAGCGCGCAATTTCTAAGTCATCCGCACTGGGAGCCGTCGAATAAGCTGCGTTGGCACTGGCCTGGGCAACATTCACTGCTGATTGGGCAACGGCAATGTCCACATCGCGTGCCGGTGAGGTTAACTGATCAAAGCGAACCTGCTGCTGCTGCAAACCAATTTGTGCACTGCGGACGCCTAATTCCAGGTCGCTGGTGTCCAACTTTGCAAGGACATCTCCGGCATGAACCGTTTGCCCCTCTGTCACCAAAATTGCACTGACAGGAGCAAGCACCCCAAAAGTCAGCGGGACGCTGCGCGCTGGATCAATTTCCCCAGTTGCATTGACCGTGACTCGTAAATCAGTTTGTTCCACGGGGGTCTGATCGAGGATGTTACTGGGCTGCGCTTGTGCCTGCGCCCCAACCATGCCGACGCTGGTCAGCGCTAGCACCAACCCAACCAATAGAGAGCGAGATGGAATTTTCATATGGTGTTAGCCTCCGAAGGGACTGGCTGCGGCTTTTTGCGGCGGCAAGAAACCAACCGTTTCATTAGCCTGCAATCCGCTCTTGATTTCGGTGTAATCGTCCCCGCGCAGGCCGATGGTCACGGTACGCGACTGCAACGTGTCATCGGGCATGAGGATATTGACGGAATATGTGCCGTGTTCGCGGTCTTCCTGAACAAAGCGATTCGGGACAATCAGCACATCGTTTTCCTGGCCCACAATGATGTTGGCCTGGGCAGTCATGCCGGGTCGGATACGATCATCGAGGGTGCTCAGGTCGAGGGTGATGTCGTAGCTCACGAGGCCGTTCTGGGTTGTGCCAGCGGGTGCAATCTGGTCAACCCTAGCGTCCAAAAGTGTATTGGGCAGCGCGTCCATTTCGACCTGTGCAGGCATCCCGGTATTGACCTGACTCAAATCAACTTCATCAATTGTGCCTTTGAGGGTCATCGGCGTGACATCGACAATTTGAACGAGCGGCACGCCCGCATTGATGCGCTGACCGACTTCGACATTTAGACCAGAAACTACCGCGGCAAACGGGGCGGTGAGTATAGTGCGGTCATAATTCAACTGTGCCTGATCCAACTGCATCTGCGCCTGGTCAATCGTGACCTGCGCCTGAGCCAAATCGAATGGGCTAGCTCCGGCCTGCACCTGGGCAAGCTGCTGCTGCGCCTGATTGATGCGCGCTCCCGCCGCGCCGAGGTCGCCAGAATTGCTGGATTGTAAATCTTCCAAATGGAGGCGGGCGATTTCTGCATTAAAGGTTGATTCGCCGACCTTCGCATCCAACAGCGCGATGGACTGATCAGACAATGTGGGGCTGGCATTCTGGCGGGCTTTTTGCGCACCATCTACCGCAGCAAGTGCTTGATCGTATTGGAGCTGGGCAGCTTGAATCGTTTCGGGCGAGACGACGTTGGCAATACCACTGTATTGACCCTGCGCACTCTGCACATTGGCCTGTGCAACCTTAAGGTCGTTTTCATCAACTGTCGTTAAATCCTGATATTGGCGCACGGCTGTTTCGTAACTGAGGTTGGCCTGATTGAAGCGGATGACCTGGGCACGATTTTTAAGTTGGATGAGCGGTGTACCGGCTTCAACATAATCTCCGTCGTGAACCAGAATGTCTGCCACCTGACCGGAAGTCAAAAAGCTGACATCCGCCACTTGTTGGGCGCGAATCGTGCCGATAGCAGGCACGGTGACGAAGACTGTGCCTGTTTGGACAGTATAGGTTTGCGTGGCCTCGCGGGTCTGAATGCGATTTGCTTCCTGACGGGCTTCCTGCTGGGACGACATCAGGAAAACGCCAACCGGCAGCAACACCGCGACTAGCGTAAGCAGAATAAGGGAGCGCCGAACGGACATAAATTCTCTGCCTCTACTGCATGACGAAATCTGCCGGGTGGCAGAAAGGACAATGCTATCTAAACATGGATGAGACACATTAGCCTAGTGTGGTGCGTCACAAAGGCGGGTGACAGATGCCAGATCAGCTTGTGACAGATGTCACATAAGGATATGACCGCCGTGAATTAAGGGAATCGTGCAAACCATATATGATGAACTTGACCCTCCTCACCCCTAACCCCCTTTCCACACATTGTTGAAACGGGGGAGGAGAACGCTTCAGAAATCCCCTCCCCCACTGCAATCGAGCGAGGGGATTTCGAAGTGGGGCTTTACTAGGTTCACGGCTTATCTCGCGTGGAGAGAATAGAAAACTGATGATTCTGCCAATAATCGGAGGGGTATTTGCCCTCCTGCTCGTCCTGTACTCTTTATCGCGTTCGCTGCGGCGGCAAAGCGGTGTGACCTTCCTGAGTTTTCTATTAGGACTGCTGACGATTGCGCCGCTTTCGATTTTCATTCTCCGTAGTGAATCCGCCGGATTGCCCATACGGGTTGTGGCGGTGGCGGGAATGCTGCTGGTAGCAGGGTTGGTTGTTGCATTCATTGAACGGCGTCGCGCCAAACCGGGGCTGAATAAGTCGCAAGGTGTGATGGCGGTAGGCGTGAGCGGATTGCTGCTCGCTTCTATTTTTATTGACCCGGCCATCGTGGACACGCTGGCAAAATCAGCTAAAGCATCATCGGGAGCACCTTCGGTAGTCAGCAGCGATTCTTCAGCGACAGCGACGCCAGTCCTATCGACACCCACCGAAGCCGAGACGAGTGTCGCACGTAACAGCGCGCCGCTCATGACCAATACACTCGCCCCGACCATTACAGCCGTTCCAACGCGCTATCTGCCTGATCCGCTGCCTACGCGGTTCATTTACACTACTTTGGAACCCACCGCGACATCCGCCGAAGTAAAACTTTGCGAAGCAGTTGTGCAGCACAATCTCAATTTTCGTTCTGACTCATCGGCACAAGCTGACCTTCTGGCGACGATCCCCTTCAGCAGCGTCATTCCAGTCTATGGGCGGAACAGCGACAGCACATGGTTATACATTGGCTACGATAATCAATTCGGTTGGGTCAGCGCAGAGTATGTCATCCCGAAAGCGGGCTGCCAAAATCTACCTGTCCATCAATAACATTCGCCCACAATCTCCCATCGGGAGGGATGCGGGAGATGCCCCGCATCCCTGAAGAGAATGCTTAATTCATTTATGCAACATTTCCCCTCCCCTAACACGAGTGTAAAATCCGTTCCGCAAAAAATCAGCTATCATGTATTCATGAACAAATACCTTGATATTGAACCGCGTGTTCTGTCGATTTTTCGCTTATTTGTCGGCTTAGGATTGGCCTTAAGCGTACCGGGCGTGTTGATTAGCCAACTGATATTTAACTTTCCGCGAGTCCGCGTTCAATTGGTCAGCGTCTTCATCCTGGCGCTGTTGTTCGCTTATCTCTCATCGCCCAAATTTCAGCGTATGATGGGGCGTATCTACTTACCACTTGGGCTATACGTTGCCGCCATTTTGCCAATCATTACCCAGCGCTGGATGCAGAGCCAAACTCTCAATGATCCGGGCGCAATCGCTCAAGTAGTGCAGCAGTATCGCGTCGATTTCAATACTGGCATTATTTTAAGTTCAAACGATTGGGTCATTTCGTTATTTATCCCGCTGGTTTTGATCGCGTGGCAATATAACCTGCGAAGCGTTTTTGTCTATTCTTTCATCACAGCCATAGCCGACTTTATGCTGTCGATCCGATTCTTAGGCGTTGACCGAACCTACATTATTGTCCTGGTCAACACGATTGTGACCCGTAGTTTCGCTTTCATTTTAATCGGTTTTATCGTGAGCCGGTTGGTGACACGACAGCGCCAGCAGCAAGCTGAACTCGCCTCTGCTAATCAACAATTATCTAATTACACGACCATCCTGGAAAATTTCACGGTTAACCTGGAGCAGCTTGCGACCAGCCAGGAACGCAACCGTCTCGCACGCGAATTACACGATACGCTGGCGCATACACTGAGCGCATTGAGTGTGCAGCTTGAGGCGACTGATACGTTGTGGCAATCCAAACCAGAACAAGCTCATCAATTACTACAAGATGCACTCACAACCACGCGCTCTGGTTTGAAAGAAACCCGTCGCGCGCTACAGGCATTGCGCGCCTCTCCGCTTGATGATTTAGGTCTCGAATTAGCGATTCGCAATCTGGCGCAATCGGCTGGGGAACGATCCGGATTTTCGATTGATGTGGATATTCCGCAACCCGTCAACGACCTCAAACCGCACATCGAACAGACCACCTATCGGGTGCTGCAAGAATCGCTGGAAAATATTTCGCGACATGCGAATGCACAGCATGTAGCCGTTTCCCTAAAACGGTCAAATGGAACTTTGATCGCACAAATTGTCGATGATGGCACAGGTTTTGATTTGCAACGGATTGACCAGGACGAAAAATTAGGTCTACGTGGGATGAAGGAACGAGTTGAAGTGCTGGGCGGCAAGCTGGATATTCAAAGCACGGTTGGCAAAGGCACCATCATTTGCCTGACTATGAATGAGGTGACATCATGATTCGGCTGCTCATATGCGATGACCAGATGATTGTTTGTGAAGGGCTGCGGGTCATTTTTGACAGTGATTCTCAGATCAATGTCGTCGGCATTGTTAACGACGGCGCGCAGGCGATTGATGCGATCCCGGAATTGCAGCCGAATCTGGTATTGATGGATTTGAAAATGCCCATCATGAACGGCGTCCAGGCCACGCGCATTATCCGAGAGCAATTTCCTGATGTGCATGTGCTGGTGCTGACGACTTATGACGCCGATGAATGGGTTTTCGATGCGATTCGCAGCGGTGCGGAAGGCTATTTACTTAAGGATACCCCGCGTGAAAACCTCATCCGTGCGGTGAAGGATACGGTCAGCGGAAAAACCCATATTGATCCGTCAGTGGCAGGGAAATTACTGAGCGCTATCCAGCAAAGCAAAAGAATCACAGACACAACGTTGGTCGATCAATTGAGCGAACGAGAACGGGACGTGCTGCGGCTCCTGGCTAAAGGGTTCTCTAATACCGACATTGCCCAGCAGCTATTTTTGTCCGAGGGCACAATCCGCAATTATGTGAGCGAAATTCTCGCGAAGTTAAAAGTGTCGGATCGAACCCAAGCGGCTTTGATGGCAGCAAGATATGGATTTACCGATTAGAATAAGGGAAATTGGATTAGTGTGAGTACAATTTTTACCGTAAACAATGAATATTCTGCTGCTTTTCCTTACGCTGAACGCGATACTGGTCGCGATATTTGTCATCACCGACAATCGTAGTCCGTCGTCTACCCTTGCCTGGATCCTGGCTCTCACTTTTTTCCCTGTCATTGGACTGCTTTTTTATCTATTCTTAGGTCGCACATCCAAAGCCTTTAGCCGTCAGCGAAAACTCACACGGCAGGTAATCGGTACAGAAATCACTTCGGAATTAGCTCCACTCATCGCCGAACACCATGAAAATGTCGAAATCCTGTGCCAAAAAGCGCCGCCGTATGTGCGTGGTCTTGTTGAGATGGCATTTCGCAACTCACGTTCGCTGCTCACGACCAATAACACAATGCAAATTTTGCAAAACGCGCAGGAAAAATACCCCTGTCTGCTTGAGGATTTACGGCGTGCCCAAGATTCCATCCACATGGAATACTATATCTGGGAAAGCGATGATTTTACCGAACAAATTAAACAGATATTGACCGAAAAAGCACAGGCGGGCGTCACCATACGTATTTTGTATGATGCATTTGGCTGTTTCCGTGTGCTCACCCAGAAATACAAAAATGAACTGCGCGCGGCTGGCATCGAAATTTATCCTTACTTATTCGCGTTTTCACTGCACAATATCGCCTATCGAAATCATCGCAAACTGGTGGTGATTGACGGCAATACGGGCTACCTGGGTGGTCTCAACCTGAGCAAAGAGCATCTTGATGGCGGCAAATATTTTGACCATTGGCGCGACACACATATGCGCGTGGTCGGCGAAGCGGCAAGGGTACTACAAGGCACATTTATCGTCAGTTGGTATAACACAACCGGTAAAAATATCGCCGAAAAAAGCTATTTTCCGCCGATTGAAAAAACGGGCAACTGGACACCAATTCAAATCGTCTCGTCCGGGCCGGACTCCAAATGGGAAGCGATCCGCCAATTGTACTTCTCAATGATTACAGTGGCGCAGGATCATATTTATCTGCAATCGCCGTTTTTCATTCTGGATGAAGCCATCGGAGAAGCGCTCAAAAAAGCAGCGCTGGGCGGCGTCGATGTGCGTGTAATGATTCAGCCACGCGGACGCGGTGGTTTGGCCTCGCTGCCCTATCGCGCCGGATTCACCTACTGCGAAGATATGGCACGCGCCGGAGTACGTATTTTTCTGTATCAGACGGGCTATTTCCATTCTAAAACCATCAGCATAGATGGGAAAGTTTGTTCAATCGGTACAGCTAATATGGATATTCGCAGCTTCAGCCTGAATTATGAGATGAATGCGGTTATCTACGAACGCGGTATCGCGGAGGAATTGGAAACAGACTTTTTGAACGATCAAAAGGATTGTGTTGAGTTCACACTCGACACTTACCTCAAGCAACGTTCTTACGTTCGCTTTTACGATTCTGTCGCGCGACTGGCGTCACCGTTAATTTAGCGCTTGTTTGTTAGCCATTACTGGTGTTTCAGTGTTGAATAACAGCGATTCACATGCCTGTCTGCGGATGATGACTTTTAATACAGCCAATGATTTTCTTGAGCCAATACACCTCATTTCCATGCTGCATGAGCACAAGGCCGATGTGGTCTCGCTGGTCGAATTAAGTCCACGCAATGCAGATGCCCTCCAAGACAATTTACATGAGGAATACCCTCACCGGGTGTTATTCGGCAAAAATTTTGATGGTAAAGGGCTGCTCAGCCGCCATCCCATTGAAAACCATGAACTCTTCACCTTGCTGACGCCCCGCCCCTATATTCATGCCGAATTGAATATTGCAGGCCGCAAAATGACGGTTTTTGCTGTCCACGCCCCTGCCCCCAACTACCGCCAACTGGAAGTTCGAAGCGCTTATTGTGAGCCAGAAATCAAGCTGCTGATTCAACGCGGGAAAATCGACCAGCCAACGATTTACATGGGCGATTTTAATTTTGTGGCTCCCAGCGCTACCTACCGATTGATGACGGAGGCAGGTCTGATCGACACATTTCGCTCGGTGGGGTCAGGAAGGGGGCTAACATTCCCTACACGCTTTCAATATGCCCCTATCCGGCTGCCATTGATGCTAAGAATCGACTACATCTGGGCAACAAAACATTTCCGACCTGTAACCAGTCAGGTTGCCTCCGGTTACGGATCAGATCACCTGCCGGTTATCTCTGACCTCGAATTTATCGAACAGGAATGAGCTTTCAAACCTCGTCATCGGCCATTTGAAGTGCCTTAGCCGCCATTTTCCGCAGTCTTTCGCGCAATCCAACCGGCTTTAAGACGAATACCGGAAAATCGAGATTCATCAAAAACGGAATCACCCATTCTAACTGGGCAGCCGAACGGCGCAGGATTATGCCCTTTTCAGTGTTTTCTAGCGTGCCAACCATCGGTGAAATAATTTCCTGGGCGTGGGCCAAAGAAGTTTTCAGCAGCACCTCTATTTGATCAGTTCCGGACATTGAGGCAATTGAGCTTAAAACATGTTGGAGCGTATCAAAATCCTGTGGTCGCTCAAAAGGCTGGTCGGTGGGCACAAGCGCGACCACCCGGTCTAGACGAAAGGTGCGCAGATCGTGACGCAAATGACAATAACCTGCCGTATACCAATACCCATCATTGAAGACGATCCCATAGGGGTCGAAATCACGTTCGGATTCATCGCCTGACCATGCTTGATAACGCAATTGAACTTGCTGGCGCTGCTGTGCAGCCGTGCTGAGGATGGCGACAAAATCATTCTGGGGTATGATGGGCGCGGGAGCGACGTTAAAGGTGATGTTCTCCTGCAACCCTCTGGCCTGCTGCAACAGTTTTTCTGGCATGACGCGCTCGGTCTTGGCGAGTGCCCCTTCCACCGCCGCCACATCCACCGGAAAGCGAAATTCGCGGATGGCAAGCAATCCCAATGTGAGGGCAATTGCTTCAGCATCCGTAAACATCAAGGGCGGCAGTTTGAAACCACGCTGCAATTGATAGGCTCCATAGGGGCCGCGTTCGGCCTCGACGGGAATCCCCATATCTTGCAGCATCACGATATAGCGGCGAACCGTGCGGCCATCAATCTCCAAACGGCGGGCAATTTCTGTACCGCTCATCTGTTTATAGGATTGTAAAAGCTCCAGCACGGTTAGCAAACGAGTGGTCGGTGAATACATTTGCAGCTCTTTTTCATTAGGGCGGATTATGTCCTAAACCCAGCTTATTATCAAGAATAGATGCAGCAGAACTGTATTCAAGAACATTTTTGTGGAGCGAGAGGCATAAAATGAATCCTACTGACATCGTCCGTCAACGGCTGCACAACCAACATCTCACCGGAACATCATTTGAGAACCCTACGGACGTGGTGAAATGGCTGGGTGCAGTTCAATCGCAGGATTACGGCGGCGCGAAATGGGCCTTAGGGCTGAGGTCACAAGGCATCGCTGATGACGACCTTGACCAAGCTTTTAACGAGGGCAAAATCATACGCACACACGTCATGCGCCCTACCTGGCATTTTGTCGATCCTGTGGATATTCGCTGGCTGCTGGAACTCACGGCTCCGCGCGTTCATGCCTACAACGCCTATTATTATCGCCAGCTTGAACTCGACGATGCCCTCATTCAACGCAGTAAGGCCACAATCGTAAACGCATTACAAGGGGGCAATTATCTTACACGCTCTGAACTAGGCGAAAGGCTCCAAGACATTGGGGTCACTGCGGATGGGGTGCGACTCGCCTATCTGATTGGTTTCTCGGAATTGGATGGGATTATATGCAGCGGCCCGCGTAAAGGTAAACAATTTACCTATGCCCTATTGGACGAACGCGCGCCACAGACCAAACGCTTGGAGCGTGAAGAGGCTTTAGCAAAATTGACTCAACGGTACTTCACAAGTCACGGGCCAGCGACGATCCAAGATTTCGCATGGTGGTCAGGTCTAACTATTGCAGATACGAAAATGGGGATCGAAATGGTGAAATCGCAGCTCGGTAATGAAGTAATAGATGGTCAAACGTATTGGTTCACTGCCTCAATGTCTACTGCTCCTATCCAAGATGCAGTGACAACTCTACACATGCTGCCCAATTATGATGAATATACGGTTGCCTATAAAGACCGCAGCGCAATTTATGATCCCAGGAACGATCAATACCTGGATGCGCGCGGCAATTTCCTTTTCAACCACGCCTTAGTGATTGATGGTCGTGTCAGAGGAAGTTGGAAACGTACTTTCAAAAAAGGGGCTGCGCTACTCGAATTTGCACCATTTATGCCATTACGGGAAGCGGAAAAAGAAGCCCTGGAAATCGAAAGCCGCCGCTATGGCGCATTCTTAAAAATGCCGACAATCGTGCGATAATAGTTGCATGGACTAAATGACAAGGTTCTCATATTTGCAGCTTTGCGACCATATTTTGCGCTTAAAAAGGCAACATGCACCGCGTCTTTAAATTCAGTTTACACTGGTAGTGCATCCTATAATGGATTTAATCGGAGAAAATAACACCGCAGACCAGAAAGAAGCAAACGCAACCATGAGCAAGGTATTAATCGCAGACGACGACCCCCATATTCGAGAACTCGCCAGCGTATTCCTCAAAAATGAAGGGTTTGAAGTCTATGAGGTTGCGGATGGGCTGGAAGCCCTATCAAAACTGGAGACTGTCAAAGTTGATCTGGTTGTCCTGGACATTATGATGCCCAATATGGATGGCTGGGAATTATGCCGCCGATTACGCGAAAGCTATGATTTACCCTTGTTAATGCTGACCGCCAAAGGGGAAACGAAAGATAAAATTCAAGGTTTCCAACTGGGGACAGATGATTATCTGGTCAAGCCATTTGAACCGCAGGAATTGGTGATGCGGGTGAAAGCACTGCTGAAACGCTATCGGATTGCCGCGTCGCAAACGATCCAAATTGGCGATTTATTTATGGATCGCAAAACCTATGAGGTCACAGTTCAGGGTGGAAAATTGACGCTGCCACTTAAGGAATTTGAGCTGCTTTTCAAACTTGCGAGTTATCCGGGGAAAACATTATCCCGGGATCAACTGATTGAGGATATTTGGGGATACGATTTTGAAGGTAACGAGCGCACGTTGGATGTGCATATCAACCGATTACGAGAACGATTTCCAGAAGCGCGGCATTCCTTCAAAATTACGACGATCCGGGGCTTAGGGTATCGTATGGATGTGGAGTCATGAAACTATCGCCAAAAGTTCAAGGCGTCTTGTGGTTCCTGTGCGTCGTTGCTTTCCTGGTGGCAATGTTCACCGTCTCCTTTTTTTTAACGGGCTGGGTTTATCACCTCATCGGTCAGACCCCTAGTGCCCTGCTGGTGCAGATTATCAATTCGCTGCTCGGATTGATCCTCGCTGGTTTCATTATCACCCTGCTCACTCGCATTTTCAAAGAGAAAATCGCCGCTGGTCGAATGCAAATGTTCGGCCCGATTATCGAGGCGCTGGAACGTATCGCCAAAGGTGATTTTAGTGTCCGGGTGGATAATTTTTTGGAATCGAATGTAACCGACAGGGGCATGATTAGCGAGTTGGTCAACACTGTAAATCAGGTAGCAGTTGAACTCAATCAGATGGAAAATATGCGCCAGGAATTTATCTCTAACGTATCGCATGAATTACAATCGCCGCTGACATCCATCCGGGGGTTTGCACAAGCGCTTCAAAACGATAATCTGAAGGCCGAAGATCGTCATCATTATCTGGCCGTTATCGAAACGGAAAGCATACGACTATCGCGGCTGACCGACAGTCTGCTCAAACTTGCCTCGCTGGAAACCGAACATGCCAAATTCGAGCCGAAACCTTACCGACTGGACAAACAAATCCGCAATCTTGTTCTGGCCTGCGAACCTCAATGGGTAGATAAAGCCATAGAGATGGAGCTGTGCCTAGACGAAATCATCATCTGCGCCGACGAAGATTTGATCGGTCAAACCTGGATCAATTTAATTCATAATGGCATTAAATTTACCCCTGTGAACGGAAAAATCAGCATTGATTTGCGCCATCGGGAGAATTGGGTTGAATTCAAAATCAAGGATACGGGAGTCGGAATCTCGGCAGCAGATCAAACCCATATTTTTGAGCGTTTCTATAAGGCCGACAAATCGCGCACACGCACGGATATTGGAGGGAGTGGATTGGGTTTATCCATCGCGCAAAAGACGGTTGAAATGCATCATGGAACGATTGGTGTCGAAAGTGAAGCCGGTATCGGCACAACTTTTACTGTCACCTTGCCAGCCAATGAAATTCCCGAAGAGAAAATGCAGCACGTTCCCGTATAAATCGCATCCGTAAATAGATTCTATGCTTCTCATCATGAAGCCCTAAAACAAGTCTGAGAAGCATAGATCAAGCTAGAATCCCCCTCGCAATGGTACAAAATAGCAACGAACTCGAACTCCATGACGCCTTGCACGACGCCGCGTCAAGCCATCTGATTTTTATTCCCTTGCGAATACAACCTATCAACCACCATACACGTAAGAGGTTTAAGTTGAGTCCTGCTGTTTACATTGAGTTTAAACAGTTCCCGTATGGTGTAACTGAGTACAAGACACCCGCATCAAAGCATGATCGCGCAAGCGTGTCATCAAAATGGAGAAATCACAGCATGGAAAATCGTTCAAAGAACCCTCGATCCGAATTATCCGCCACAACAGGCGATACCAGCCCAAAAGCAGGCTTTACCTCTGTAAATTGGTTCAGACTATTGGGATATTTAAAACCTTATCGCGGACGCATGGTATTGGCACTGTTCGCACTTTTGTTTTCGACGGGGTTAGGTCTGGCATTTCCAGCACTGATTGCGCAACTACTCGACAGCGTTACTAAAACTAAGGACACGACTCCGCTGAATATGTTGGCGGGGCTGCTCATCGGCGTTTTCCTGCTCCAGGCGGTCTTCAGTTTTGTACAATCTTATCTCTTAGCCTACATCGGCGAACGCATCGTTTTTGATTTGCGAACATCGCTATATGCGCACCTGCAAAATCTGTCGCTGGATTTTTATGCCGTGCGGCGAGTCGGTGATCTAGTATCACGGTTATCGAGCGATGTCACCCAAATGCGGACGATGTTGACCAGCAACCTTACCAGCCTACTCAGCCAAGCGCTAACATTAGTGGGTTCAATTGCCATTTTGCTCTCGATGAATACTCAGTTCACGTTGTTCATCCTGGGTCTGGCTCCTGTGATTATTCTGATTGCATTTTTGTTCGGTAGCCGAATTGAAAAAGGTAGCACGCGCATTCAGGATCAATTGGCGGATTCAACGGTTGTCGCTGAAGAAGGTTTGCAAGGTATCCGCGTAGTGAAAAGTTTTGGGCGCGAGGCTTTTGAGACCGGGCGTTACAACACGGCAATGGAAAAAACATTCCTGGCTTCACTGCGCATGGCCGTTTACAACTCGCTGTTTATGTCCGTTATGATGTTCCTGGGCTTTGGCTCTATCGCGGCGATTGTGTGGTACGGCGGCAATGAGGTCATTGCGGGGCGGCTCACCGTTTCGATGATTACCGGGTTTTTGATTTACGGCATTTCGATTGCGGCAAGCCTGGGTGGACTCGGTGGGTTATACGGGCAGTTCAGCGCAGCTATAGGTGGCGTTCGGCGGGTATTTGAAATCCTGGACACGAAGCCGACGGTGCAAGATGCACCAGCAGCTAGTAAGCTGCCTGCGGTTCGTGGACAAATTGCGTTCAAGGATGTGTCCTTCCGTTACAACGATGAGACACCAGTCATCCAGGATATATCGCTGGAGGTTCGCCCTGGTGAAGTCCTCGCGTTGGTTGGCCCAAGCGGAGCGGGCAAAAGCACTATACTCAACCTCATGCCACGCTTTTATGATCCAACCGCTGGAACTATCCGCATTGACGGCCATGACTTGCGCGACGTAACTCAACTGAGTGTGCGCGAACAAATCGGGATTGTGCCACAGGAAACCATTTTGTTCGGCGGAACGATCCGCGAGAACATCCTTTATGGACGATTGGATGCAACCGAAGCAGAAATGATCGCCGCTGCAAAGGCCGCAAACGCACATGATTTCATCATGGCTTTCCCAAATCAATATGAAACGGTAGTGGGTGAACGCGGCATGAACTTAAGCGGCGGTCAGCGCCAGCGTATCGCCATTGCGCGTGCCATCTTAAAAGACCCGGCTATTCTGCTGTTGGATGAAGCTACCAGTTCATTAGATAACGAATCCGAAGGGCTTGTCCAGGAAGCGCTAGATCGGTTGATGCAAAACCGGACGACTATCATTGTGGCGCACCGTTTGAGCACGATCAAAATCGCGCACCGGATTGCGGTAATCGAAGATGGTCGTATCGTCGAATTAGGCACGCATAGTGAACTGATGGAAATAAACGGTTTGTACGCTCGTCTATATTCAATGCAATTCCGGAATCCAGATGAAGCAGTCGTTACCATCCATACACCTGCAACGAATGCTCATTACGCCGAGAGCATTCCCGCGCTGGAAAAAGGTTAACTGAGGGAGGTCGCCTAAGACAAAAATTGGGCTGACAATTAGCAGCTTTTAACGGATACAGATCCCAACGGAGAAAATCGGGATCTGTATCTATTTTTGTCATATGATTTCAAATTTTCCCCGGATGGCGAATTTTCGTGATGCCTTCCCCGCAAAATGGCCGACTGACCTCGGCAAAAGGTCAATCTAATATCTTTCAAACAACTACCCACTCAAATATCTGCTTGCATATACCAATTCCAATATGTATGCATTGAAATGCATTTTAATAGTAAGATAGCAGTAAGATTGACGTAGAGCATGAGGGAGGTGAACAGCCTCATATGAGCGCAAACGATTTATTCGGCTTATGGGTTCAAGTTCAATTTATACTGCTAGGTTGCCTCACGCTAATTGACTTCATCCGTCACCGGGATAAAACCCGTCTGGATATTGCCCTGATGTTCGGGTCATTGGCAATGTTATTTTTAATCCAGACTTTAGAAGAAGCGACGCGCGTACAACTAAAATGGATCGATACCATTGGCATTATTGCGCTCATCACTCAGCCCATTTTTATGCTGCGCCTCGTACAATACTTCCGCCCTGTTCCTACTCTTTTGATGCGCTTTGCCTGGATCGGACTGGCTGTTTCCTCGATTGCATTCATCATGGCAGATTATTTCTCGCGCACAGGTGCACTCATCGCCTTATTAGCAATCATCGGTTATTTTGTTGCCCTAGAGGGATATGCTGCACTCTCTTTTGTACGCGGGGTTGCAGAAACGTCAGGGAGCGTACGGCATCGCTTACGATTTGCTGCGGCTGGCTCTGGACTGCTTGCCCTGGCCCTTCTCAACCTTGCATTCGGTGGTTTGATACCGGATTTAGCCGACATTTTCACTTCGATTGTCCTACTGGCAGCTATCGGATCGGGACTCGCTTTTTATGTCGGCTTTGCCCCACCACGCGGGTTACG
>JBDTNB010000019.1:0-69250 GCA_039933955.1 Chloroflexota bacterium | reverse complement strand
TGCTTATTCTGCCCTATTTTTCCTGCCTGTCATGTGCAAAGTCCAGCTTAGAACCTGTTTGAAAATTAAACAGGGAGCCGATTGAGCAAAGTGCGGATGGCAACCAGATAAATCAATCCCCGGCTGCTGATGGTATCGTGTTCATAGTCTTTGCAGAGGCGGCGAAACTTGCCTAACCAAGCAAAAGTACGTTCAACAACCCATCAGCGTGGTTGGACGGCAAAAACGACTTGACTAGATTTAGCCGACACAATTTCAAGGGTGATGGCCCACTGCTGGTGCAGCCACAGCTCTAAATCCCCTTGATAGCCTTTGTCAGCCCAAATTTTGAGTAAGCGCAGCGCGTTTTGCCGTTCCACTTGGGTCAGCAGGACTTTAGCGCCTTCACAATCACCCCGCCTCGTTGAAATTCTGGATTAGCTTCAGCGGGTCAAGGCTGAAGAGACAGACATATTTTTTCCCCTCGGCGTTCGGCGTTGTACCCACGTAAAGTTCGCCCGAAGTCAGCTTATAAACCACCACTGTTCCGTCGTCGCTGTGAGCGACTTCAAGGTTATGATCCGGCACTTCCAGCGCGATCAAATCCGGCAGCGATAGCGATAGTACAATGACTGCCGAATTGGGTGAGGTCACCTGGTAAACCTGGAATGTATCCCCAACCTGATATATGACAATTGGCGCGCCAGGATCCATATTCAAGCGTCCGTCCTTGAACGACGGCTGGTCATTCGAACCCTGCTCATTGTCGGGTTGTTTCGGCTGCCAGCCCGGTGGACAGTCCGGAAAACCCGCCCCCAAATCTGCTGTCGAAACCGCCTTGAGTGGAAATTGTTGCAAAATGGAATAGAAGTCATCGGGCGGATCGGATGCGGGCGGTGGGGTATTATACGGTGGGGTGTCATACAACTCGGCAGAGACCATGCGCCCGGTCACCGGCTGATTAGGAACGGCAGTTCGCGGGAAGTTCGTGACCACGTTGTTAACTGCCCCATCCGCAATGTTCATATTCACGGCATCATAGCCCACCACGCTGCCCTGGCAGTCCACCAGCGCGACCCAGACGATGTCATTGCCTTCACCGTCATCATTCACCGGATCGCTGAATTCATACTCCAATTGGAACCGATCACTGCTTTGGTCATAAGTGAATTGGAAGCTGTTAATGGTCATGGCCTGGACGGAGCCAGCGACAACCAGCAGCAAAAGAATCGGAATCAGGTAACGCAGAACTTTTCCTGACAAGATTTTTGTCCCCTATGCATTATAAGTTTCATTTATTATAAAGGGGATTAAAGTGAATATGAAGTAAAACGGGGCTGAAAGCCGGAAACATACGGAAAATTCATAAGAACCTGTTTGAAAATAGAGAATTCTCCCGCGCGTAGGGGACGACCTATGTGTCGTCTCCGGTAAAAAGAGTGAATATTCAAACAGGCTCTAAAACTGCTTGACAAAGAACAGTACCAGATCATCATCGACGGCGACACTCGCGCCCGGTTTGACATAAGCATCCCGATAGGTCATGCCCTTGCCATCCGGCACATAACCGCGCCGGACATACATGCGCTGGGCGGGGCCATAATCGGCATATAAACCGACGCCGATCCCGGCGATTTTTGAGCGTTCGCGAATCAGGTTTTCAGCCGTATCGACCAGCGCGGTTGCAATATGCTGCTGACGATAAGCAGGCAGCACCGCTAAATCCTGAATTTCGGGGATGTTGTTATCGCGGAAATACGGATAATTGGGCGACCATACAACTTTGACGTGTCCGGCATAGTGATCGCCATCCGCTGCAACCAGCAGCACGATTTGACCCTCAGCCTGCCGGTCACAACAGTTATGAAAATAGCCCGGCGGTTTTTTCCAACCCATCAGCCGATCAAAACTGTCCTGCATCCACAGCGCATCTTCATAAGCTGCCTGCCGAACCGTGACCATTTTTCCCTCAAATCACGAATGCTTATTCTGGGTCGATTGCGTTTGTGTCATAACCCCATCGCCAATCTGCCCATTTTCCGATTCCTGCTCATCCTGCAAGCGGGAGGCATCCGGGGCGGATTCCAGACCGAGATATTCGTTCAAGCGCTGCGAAATAAAAACCGCATAGTCTTCGATGACATCGCTCACCACCAGCCTGCGATTGCCGTCCACCACGTCTGCCCAGACATTATAGCGCGGCGTATCATAGCCTTCTTTTTTGGAGGTGGGTGTCTCTTCATAACGGATGCGATCAACCCCGGCGAGATTGGTGGTATTAGCGGGGATCAGGAAATTGGGAAGCGGCTTGCGCGAAACTTTTATAGCCTCGTCGCTGACCTCGATGTGAGTTTTATTGTAGGCCACCAGCGCCAACCAATAGTAAAAGCATAAGGTGGCGAGGCCAAAACCCAGGTGGACGAGTGTGGATACTGGATTGGCAACGAATTTATCACTAAACAGCACAAGCAGGGTGACGAAGGTGAACAAGACGCTGAACATTGCACTTATAAGAAATGATTGGTTTTTCTCCAAGCGAAAATTGGTGCGAAAAGCTAACTCCAGATGATCGCCGCTCTCATCAGACGTGATGGGCTGCGGCTGTTTCACTTTTCGCCGTTTAATCTGGGCGTCAGATGGATCGAATCCGAAGACGGTATGGCAGGCAGGGCATACGGCTGCCATGCGCTGGATATTGATATGTTCGGCTGTGATTTCTTTGCCGCAGTGCGGGCATGTAAGCTGCATGAGACCAACCCCTGAATGGTTAATTTGTATCTATCCTTACTACGATTTGGGAGGCCACCGGGTTGCGCTTATCGGAGATGACCCTGTGCAGACTCAATCGCCCGTCTCAAGCCTTCGACATCCGGCACAAGCCAGCCCATCGAGTCGCTTTGGCCGGACTCATTTCGGAATACGACCTTCAACAACGGGCGGAAGTTGGTTTTGCCCAGATACGAAGACGGCGTTTCCAGCGCTTGAATCGACGCTAGCGGAATCCGAAATTCACGCTGGACAACTCACTGTCGGTCAAAACCAGTGTGCCGTTGCCGCGCATCTGCATCACCCCTTTGGATTCCTGACCGTAAAAATTTACGTTCGGAATAATGAGTTTGGCATTCGGGAACTTTTCGCGGGCGCTCTGGGTACGGCTGCTGATTGTCCGCCGTAAAACAGACAGGCTGGCGAACAAGGTGACCATCATCACGGCAACAACCATCACGATAATCAGCAGGACAGGTGACATAGATACCTCCGAAATATAACTTACCCTGATTGCTAATCAGAGATTTTGCCTTTATTGACCCCTCCCTAGCCCTCCCCGAATTCTGGGAGGGAACAAAACGCCGTGCTGTTTTTAGCCCCTCTCCCTTGAATTCGGGGGAGAGGCTGCCGAAGGCGTGGGGTGAGGGGGTAACAATAAGCAACTAGCAATCACGGTAACTTCAATCTGTGCAGAAAATGAGTAGAAACGCTGATGACAAACCCGCCGTAATTTTCTACGATCTCATTAACAACACAGCACAGGAATTGAGAGGGATATTTACACCTGTTCCCTCACCATTTCCAACATGAATTTTACAGTTTGCGCCTACAGTAATGATTAGTTAGCTATCGAGAGGAAATCATACCATGTTAACCATGCTTGCGAAGAATTGGTGGGTGGTCGCCCTGCGCGGTGTGATCGCCATTCTATTCGGCATCGCCCTGCTGGTCGCGCCGCCGATTGTCATTACCACAATGGTGCTGTTTTTCGGCGCGTATGCGTTGATTGACGGCATAGGCGCAATTTTCACCGCCGTTCAGCACCGTACCCAACCCCGCTGGTGGCTGCTCCTGCTGGAAGGCATCATCGGCGTCGTCGCGGGTATCCTGGTGTTTATGTACCCGACCTTCGCGGCCATTAATGCCGTTTTCTTCGTCTTATACATCGTCGCGTTCTGGTCGATCTTCACCGGCGTGACCGAAATTATGCAGGCTATCCAACTCCGTAAGGAAATCGAAGGCGAATTCTGGCTGGGTCTGAGCGGCGCGTTATCGGTGCTGTTCGGCATTTTCCTGCTGATCGCCCCCGGAACCGGCATCCTGGCGCTCATCACAATTGTGGCAGCATATGCGATTGTGTTCGGTGTATTCCTGCTGTTCCTGGCCTTCCGCCTGCGCGGTCACAGCGGCCAGACCAGTTCAACATCCAGCACGACTACCCAGCAGCACGCCTAAGCCGTCCGTAGCAATTCATTTAGTCCCCATAACGCCCTCCATTTCGAGGGCGTTTTTCATGCGCCGTGTGTTATGATCGAGCATATTCACTTCGCATCACGAGGGGAGCAGTTATGAAAACGGTTCTGTGCTATGGCGACTCGAATACCTGGGGTTATGATCCGGCGGGTGCGGCGCGTTTCGACCTGAACAACCGCTGGGCAGGCGTGCTGCGCAATATGTTGGGCGCAGGCTATTGGGTGGTCGAAGAAGGCTTGAGCGGGCGCACCACCGTCTGGGATGACCCGATTGAAGGCTATAAAAATGGCAAAACCTACTTGATCCCCTGCCTCGAAACCCAAAAACCAGTTGACCTCGTGATTATCATGCTGGGCACGAATGACCTCAAAAAGCGCTTTTCGCTCGCGGCCATTGACATCGCCAATGGCGCGGGCGTGCTCGTCAATGAAGTCAAACGCAGCACCGTTGGGCCGGATGGACATGCGCCGCTTACGCTGCTGATGGCCCCCCCGCCCGTCGTAACCCTGACCGGATTCGCCGAGATGTTTGAAGGCGCGGAAGCCAAATCGCTCAAATTCAGCCAGCATTTTGCGCGGGTTGCCAACGAACAAGGCTGTGCTTTCCTGGATACATCCAAAATCATTGTATCGAGTCCGTTGGATGGCATTCACTTTGAAGCCAATGAGCATCGCAAGCTGGGATTAGCCGTCGCGGATAAGGTGCGGTCACTGCTGGAATAATCGTCTGTTTTGCATAGGGCAAGCGTCGATCTAAGTAAATACTGTTACAGTTGACTAGAATGTATTGCCGTGCTAGAGTCAAATAAGGATAAACAGGGGAGAATTTCCTGGCGATGACCGCCCTTTCATTGGTCAGCCCCAGGACGGTTGGGACGCCCGTCCCCTCCGCTTACATCCGATTTATAGCAAGACGGTTCACGAATTCCTGCGCCAGCCCCAGTATCCTCGATTCCCCTGGCTGGTCAATACTCGCAACTTTTTTATCGCGAGATGCGCCGGTTAGCGAACCGAGGAGTCCATCATTATGACCCCCGATTTTGTTTCCCGTATTCTGGGTACAGTTATTTTTGCCTTACTTGGCGCACGCCTGGGTGTCGACTCAGCCCCCGCGCTCGGCCTTCCCGTAGAAGTCACCTCGGTGATTTTCTCGCTGGTCGGCGTGCTCATCGGTTTGATCCTGACGCCCTGGATAACGATCCGCCCGCTGCGCGCCATCCGCCACACCATCAATGAAATGCCCGTCGAGGTGCTGATGACCGGGCTGGCCGGGTTGGCATTAGGGCTGGGATTAGCGCTGCTGCTGGCCTTTCCGCTGTCACAACTGGCGGGCTGGCCGGGGACGATCCTCCCGGCGGCGTTTTCCATCGTGGCCGGATACCTGGGACTGACCATTTTTACTGTCCGCTCGCGCGAACTCTGGAATATGATTGGCGAAAGCACCGGCAGCAAGCGCAGGCCGATTTTCGGCGGCGGGACGGATCGCCAGATTTTGCTGGACACCAGCGTGCTGATTGACGGACGCATCGTGGACATCGCCAAAACCGGCTTTCTGGGCGGGACGCTGGCTGTGCCGCGTTTCGTCATCAACGAGCTGCATCAGGTGGCGGATTCGTCTGACACGCTGCGGCGCAACCGGGGACGGCATGGCCTGATTAAGCTGAACGAACTCCAGCGCGACGGCGTGATGCCCTTCAAAATCATCGAAGACGACATTCCCACGATTGCCGAGGTGGACGACAAATTGGTCGCGCTGGCGGTGAAAATGAGCGCGCCCATCATCACTAATGATTATCCGCTCAACCGTATCGCCGAGACGCAGGGTGTGACCGTGCTCAACGTGAACGCGCTCTCCAACGCCGTGCGCTCGCAGTATCTACCGGACGACGTATTCCCGATTCGCATCATCCAGGAAGGCCGCGAAATTGAACAGGGCGTCGGCTACCTGGAAGATGGCACAATGGTGGTGGTCGAAGGCGGCAAAACCTACATGGATCGCACCATCAACGTCAAAGTGACCAAATACATCAATAAAGAAACCGGGCGCATGTATTTCGCCGTGCCCGAAAACGGCAGCAAACGTTCCGTCGCCAGCACCTAACTCAGCATATCAATCACCTCATCCGCGCCCAATTTTTGGGTACGGATGAGCGGTAAAATACCCCCAGATTCGCATCAGTTTTCCCCCATCCTTTTCTTTTGATTTCATCTATAGTATAACGAACATTTCACGCGGCGCGGCGACGCCTCAACGCGCCCACTTTTGTGACTGGACAAGCTCGGACACAGATTATTCTGTTCCGCTAGATGGGGGGATTGACTCGTGGATTACCAGGTCATTATTTTATATCGTATGCTCATGTTCCGGGACACGACGCTGGAAAAAACGGTGGTCAACCACGACATCATGCTGCGCTTCGAACAGACGTTGAAAACAGCCGGATTCGATGCGCGCCTGTTGGATGTGGAAGCGAACATCGCGGAGGTGCTGGGGCAATTTGACCCGCGCAAAACGGTGTATTTCAACTGCTGCGAAGGCACGGACGACGACCCCAACGGCTATGATCCGATTACAAAGCTGCTCGAATCCGCCGGGTACGTGTATACCGGGGCAAGCGATCCGGTGCTGGCCTGGAGCTACGATAAAGCGAATACGAAAAAGCGGCTGGTTGAGCACAACATCCCGACACCCCAATATGCGGTCTGTGTTGACGGCGACTCGCGCGGCTGGACGACGTTTCCGGCGCTCGTCAAACCCGTGAACCAGCACGGCTCGTTTGGGATTACACGCGCCTCGGTGGTGGATACGCCAGAGCAGCTTGAAGAGCGCGTGACCTATGTCAATGAGACGTGGAAGAAACCCGCTCTGGTCGAGGACTTCATCGACGGGCCGGAGTACCGCGTTTATATCCTGGGCAACGAAACGCTGGAAGTGCTGCCGCTGTATGCGACCTATTATGACGGTGCGCCGGATTATCACGACCACATCTGGGGCTACGATAACAAATGGACGGATAACGGGACGAACGACATCCTGAGTTATGCGCTGCCACCCAAATTGGAGGCGGACATACAGGCGCGTATCGAAAAGGCGGCGCTGGATGGCTACCGCGTGTGTGGGGCGCGGGACTACGGGACAGTGGACATCCGTGTGCGCGATGGCATCCCTTATGTGCTGGATGTGAACCAGAACCCGGACATCAGCGAGGGTTATTCGTTCGCCCAGGCGGCGGAGGCCGGGGGTTGCAGCTACGGGGACTTGATCGGCAAGATCGTCCTGCTGGCGGCGGAACGGCTGGGCGAGAAAGAAAGCAATCGCTGATCCAACCAACAGACAGCAGTGCAGGCATTAATAGCAATACCTGCGCCCCATCGCGTTGTGCAGATTGCACCCATGTATTGAGTATTTTTCTACAATCTGTGTTCCCGTCTGTTATATTTCGAAAAATTTTGGAAATCTCAAGCCTCTAACCACACCATTCGATGCTACCGTAATCAGATGTTATGGTTACGAGGTGCATTATGACTACAGTCCCAACGTTGGGGAACCGGGAAATTCATCCGCCGATGGCTTCCTCGCGGAGTATCTGGGATACATTGACACAGCCCGCCCCTACTCTTGTCGAAGACAACAAACCCAGAGCGCGGTTGTTGTCCGCCGTGCTGCTGATCTTTTTCCCGCTTTCGTTCCTGGCGATATTTCTCAGCCCCCTGATCGCGTTGATGTCGGGTAAAGTGCCTAACCCGCCTGCACCCGGCACATTGGTCGCTCTGGCGCTGATTGCTGCTGGCTATGCTTTTAGCCGGAGCCGCTACTATTCTGTGGGCGCGTGGATGGCGATTATTACGCCGCTGGCCGCAGTTCTGATCCCTATCTTTGAAACGGGAACAGTCACCAGCGTTGTATCGCTGTTTTTTCTCTCCATCGCCGTGATTATGGCAGGGCTGCTGCTTTCCTCACGCGAAACGCTGATTATCGGTGGGATATTAGCCGTTCTGGTCATATTTCTGCCCGAACCACCGGCGGCTGGCACGACTGCATCACCGAATTCAGCCGTATTTTCCTTCATCCTGGTCACAGCCGGCATCACTGCCCTGGTAGGGCGCAACCGTGAAAATTATGTCCGCCTGCTGGTAAAGAGTCAGTCCGACCTGAAACAAAGCCTCACCCAAACCGAAGATGCCCGCGTCCAGGCCGAAGCCTCACGCGAACGGGCCGAACGCTCCGATCAGGTCAAGTCAGCCTTTTTGGCGAGCATGTCCCACGAACTGCGCACACCGTTGAACTCCATTATCAATTTCACACGCTTTGTCGCCGAAGGGGATACCGGTGAGGTGAACGACCAGCAAAAAGATCTGCTGAACGAGGTCATCGGCAGCGGCATTCACCTGCTCAACCTCATTAACGATGTGCTGGATATGTCTAAAATCGAAGCTGGTTCACTCAACCTCTTCATTGAAGACAATGTGAGCCTGGAAAGCATTTTGAACAGCACCCTATCCACCGGGCGCAGCCTCTTGAAAGATAAAGATAAATCGGTCAAGTTGGAAAAAGATATTGACGCGAATCTGCCACTCATCCGCGCTGACCGCCAGCGTATCCTTCAGGTATTGCTGAACATCGTTTCGAATGCCTGCAAATTCACCGAAGAAGGCGAAATTCGGGTGAGCGCCAAGCGTAAGAACGACGAAGTCATCATTTCGATCACCGACACCGGGCCAGGTATTGCCCCAGAAGATGAAGCCGTTGTCTTTCAAGCCTTCAAACAGACCAATACCGGGCTGCGACAATCGGGCGGAACCGGCTTAGGAATGCCGATTGCCAAGAACCTGACCGAAGCGCACGGCGGACGTTTGTGGTTAGAAAGCCATGTCGGCAAAGGCACAACCTTCTATGTAGCCCTACCGGTGAAATCTGAAACATTGATCCCTACGCTGGCCTAGTAATCAAGAGAGAAATCATGAGTAGTGAACCTGTAGTATTGTATGTTGAGGACGATCCCAGCAGCCGCAAGCTGATGTCGATGCTGCTGCGCGGGCGGATGAAACTGCCTCAAGTCACCATCCTGGAAGATAGTAATGATTTTCTGGCGCATGTGGACGCATTAGACCCCAAACCGGATGTCGTCTTCCTGGATATTCACGTCAAGCCATATGATGGTTTCGAGATGCTGGAAATGCTCCGTAGGTTCGAGTGGGCGGCCAAAACCCCCATCGTTGCCCTAACTGCCAGCGTGATGAACGAAGAAATTCAAAAGTTGGGCACAGCGGGTTTCAACGGCTGTATTTCCAAGCCCATCGACCTGAATTCCTTCCCTGATACGCTGAATTCTATTTTGGACGGCGAAGTTCTGTGGCGTATTGCCAACTAGGAGTATTTCCAGCATCATGCTGCTTAAGGGCAAACATATCTTCATCGTTGAAGACAACATGCAAAATCGGGTCATCTTCCAGATGTCCTTCATACGGCACGGCGCGGTGGTCGATTTTGAACGGCGCGGACGCGAAACGTTAGCCCGTCTGAACGAACTGGCGGAGGTTGACCTCATCATTCTCGACCTGATGTTGGCGGAAGGCGTTTCAGGATTTGATCTTTATGACGAAATCCGCGCCCTGCCAAAATTTGCGAAAACGCCGATTGTCGCGGTGTCGGCGATGGATCCCGGTATCGCGATCCCCAAAACCCTTTCCAAAGGCTTTTCCGGGTTTATCGCCAAGCCCATCGACAACCACCTGTTCCCCAAACAAATCCTCAAAATTATTGAGGGCGAACCCCTTTGGTATGCAGGAGAGCGCAATTGGGTCTGAGCCTCGCTCAGGCTGCCGTCGAGCCGGAGCGGAGCAAATCCCGGCTGAGGACTGCCGCCCTCCTGCGACAGCTATTCATCTGTTCAATTGTTTCCGTTAACTGTGGAGAACTCAAATGACCCAAACCCATGCACTGCTGATCGACGACAATACGCAAAATTTGCGGGTGCTCGCCCAACTGCTTTCGAAGCAAGGCGTGACCAGCACCCAGGTCGCCAACCCAACCAAACTGTCCAGCATCCTTCCCACATTGGATCATGTGGATGTGGTATTTCTTGACCTGGAAATGCCCGGTATCGACGGCTACCATGTGAAAGATATGCTGAAGCCCCAGATGGGCGATACCCCCATCATCGCCTGCACCGTTCACATCAGCGAAATCAATGCCCTGCGCCAGTTGGGCTTCGACGGCTTTTTGGGCAAGCCGCTGGATAACACCCGCTTTCCTGACCAGTTGGCACGCATCCTCAATGGCGAAGCCGTCTGGGAGCGTGTGTAGGGCGCGTCGCTTCAAACACGCAGTCTCCTTAAATATTCATGATCCCCCCGCTCAGGGGGATTTTTGTTGGGGAAGGGATGCTTCCCAAGCACGCGGGACAGCTTTTACCGTCATCACCGACCTGACCATTGACGGCGAAGCCATTGAGACCACGCCGCAGCATCCCTTGTACACCCAGGAACGCGGCTGGGTTGATGCGGGCGATTTGCAGGTTGGCGAACACGCCGTCTTCAAGTCCCCTCGCCACCTGTGGGAGAGGGGTTGGGGGCTTACAAGGGTAGGCTTTTAATTTTCAACAAAATGCGACATTCCAAAATCCACAAGGTGTACGAAATGGTCTGCTCTAGCCTTTCTAGCCCCTTCAGTGGGCTTGTCTGGCAATCTAGCCGGGGTGCTTCAGCCCCCGGTGACGCAACCGCACAAACCCATTTCTGAAAAACCTACCCTTGTAAGGGGATTGGGGGTGAGGGGATAGCCTGCAATCACTCACCCACCACTGAGTGCAGTCCTCACCCGCTGTTTTGGGATTGACAGATTAGAACATATGCGCTATAATACATCTCCCAAAATCAGCAGTGATGGGGTGTGTTATGCAGCGAGTAAAGCGGCAGCATAGGGGTATCCATTTAATCGGCGAATTTTTGCTGGACGCGCCCGTCCGACATACACGCGGCCTTGTCGGACAGCTTTTGGCTTTGACTCGGTACTTTGTACTCAGCACTCGCTACTCTTTCCAGTACCCACGCGGGCTTCCAGGAAAACACCCTGCCCATTCGCTATCCTCGCGTGCTTGTCGGACAGGCGGGTGGCGATCATCGCCCGCCGCAGCATACAAGTATCTTTGCAGCACAACCCGTCTGACGCTTCAATTTCCGCAGTATCCAGGTGTGTTTGCTGCGTTTTCGCGGAATGCTTTTCAAGTTCCTCCCGCTGCGCAAGGAGAGATTTAGGATGGGGATTATCACTTCTTTTGGATGTTCCCCTCATCCACCACCAAAGGGGTCTGGGTTTTGGAAAACAGCCGGAACATCCAAAAAATTTCAGGCTTTTCGGCCCCTTATTTTTGGATCATTTTTCAAAATCCCAGACACGATTTTGTATCGAACAATTGTTTAATAATTAACACGTCGCAAAACATGGAGTATAATAACAATTATACGACAATAATTCCCGCGCTCAACAACCCCGCGTGCCGACAAGGAGTCCATATGATCCCCGAACGCTATTCCCATCACCCTGTTACCCCGTCCGATGTGCTCATGTCGTGCGAATGCGGCTGTGGCGGTCTGTATCCGCTTTCGCAGATGGTGCAGCGTCCAACGCGCTTCCATTATCACGGTACAGAAATGATCTACCGCCTGCACATCGACCCGATTCCAGACGGCAAAACTCAGCCACGCCGCTCAAACTGGAAACGCGCGCTGCGGCTCATATAAAAAGCGTCCGGGCGGTTCCAATCACTATACTTGCCGCTCGCAATCAACTTGGAGTGGATCAGAATGGGTTATCAGTTGGCCGTTAGTGCATAAGGCGCAGCGGGGGCGATCAGGTTTTGGATACTGTCGAGCATGGTGGTCGCGATGAAGGGCTTGACCAGATAATCGTTTGCGCCGCAAGACAGGGCTTCGGCAATGTGGACGGCATCGCTAAAACTGGAAATGGCGATGATAGCAATGGTGGCAAACAGCGGATTACAGCGCACCCGTCGAATAAAATCGATCCCATCGTAATCGGCAAAGCCCAGGTCGATCATAATTATGTCAGGGCGGCACTGTACCATGCAGGCATAAGCATCCAGCGGGTTTTCGCTTTCGCGCACGTCAAATCCTTCAAATCCCAGAAGTTCAGCAAGGGTGTGGCGCAGCTCAACTACATCATCAATAATCAAGATATAGGGCATAGAGTAATCCTCTCCTTCACTTGCTGACCCTAGCATAGCCCTCAATAGTTTTTTTAGTGTTATATTATTTTACATTTTCGCTAATATTCACACAATATATTTCAGATATTTTTTCGTGCGTTGAATAACTAATAAATCAAGCCTATTTGTTTTGCCATGAATGGTCATCCATGCACATGAAGTTCGCATGAGTAATGTCATTTGCCGCGCCAAATGCAAGCAATGTCAGCCGTTATGCGCTATACTGTACATTAGTGGACTAAAAATGTGGAAGGCCTATCGAACAGGCATCCCGTTCCGGTAGGATGGCAGCCGACAACCAGCGAAACCGCCGACCTACTCAACCGATCCATTCTCCTTTCTATGCTGGATTTCGTCATCTCCGTTCATTAACCATCATTGCAGCCTCATTCACCGCATTCCCATGTGTTATTGTGGGGCAGCCTGTATCTTACAAAGCGTATTCAATCCAAACGCCGATCTTCTCGGTATGCGTTATGTACCCATTTCACGGAGGGTAAAAATGGTTTTCAATCTAGAAATTACACCCATTGTCCAGAACATATTTTTGCCGGAAGCCCTCTCCTGGACAGAGATGCTCAAGACGGTGCAAAATACAGGGAAAAACTGGGACGACGCACCCCAATTCATTTCAATTCCCGCCGGAAAAATCAACCCAACTTATAAATATCCCGTGCGTATGTTTTATATTCAACCGCAGGAATGAGTTTGCCTCTACTGTAATGCGGACGCCGAAACCTGGAACGCACCTAAGTGCTTAGGCTGGGGACTCAAGCAGAGCCATCCCTGAATTTATCGTAAGGTCTCTGAACAAAAAGCCTGATCGACGGATCGGGCTTTTTGCTGCCTGGCTCTCAGGACAAATTGTCACGGTAGGCTTTGGCGATAATGCCGTAACATTGGCAGGCCAGCTTTTGCAACCCGGCGCGGTTGAGGATGGTGATGATGCCGCGTGTGTAATGGATCAAACCGGCTTTTTGCAGGCTGTGCATGACACTGCTGACGCCCGCGCGGCGCACACCCAGCATTTGACTCAGAAATTCCTGGGTGAGCATAAATTCATCTTTGTCCATGCGGTCATGGCTGAGCAGCAGCCAGCGGGCGCAGCGCTGCTCGATACTGTGCTGGCTGTTGCAGGCGATATTCTGGGTCAGCATGGTCAGGTGAGCGTGGGCAAAGCGTTTTAAGAGCGATTCAAGCACCCCCCTGCGTTGAATCTCAGCCTGAAATTTGGCGGATGGCATCCGCACGGCGATACCGGGAATCTGGTAAAAAGCCGTCGTCGGGGTGGTCTCCGCGCCCAAAAAAACCGGCAGCCCGACCACGCCTTCGCAGCCGACAATCCCGGCTTCGATATAGTGGTTGGAACCGAGAACGGTGAGGATCGAAGCCATGCCACTCAGCGGGAAATAGACAAATTGAATCGGCTGATCGTGTTCGTAGAGATGATCTTTGATGTCCAGGTGGATGGCTTCGAGGTCAGGCAGCATACGGCTGTAGTCTGCATCGGGCAAGGAAGCGAGGAGGTGATTACCGCGAAAATGGGACGAATCGAGGTCGAACATACTAGCTCCTGTAGTTCTAGTTCCACTCATGTGGCGTCAACGCGCTTCTGACTAGAGAGGACTACAGGAGAAAGAGGGGGCAAGCGTGTCACCCGCCAGCTTCCGTAAACCTGGTAGTATGAAGTTTTTATGCAAACACTACATAACGATCTGTACGTTAGCGCACAGATCGTGTTATACTCACTTTACGTACTATGGCGTACATATGGTGTTGTATTCATTCTAGAGCCGTATTGTAACACAAGTTGTTAGCCTGAGCCAAAGCTGAACCAGAATCCTCCAGCACACAACGGTTTATGCGATGAATCTCAATTCCTGGTGTAATCAGGGGCTAAAGCGTGCCATAAATTAAGGACGCCCCGACCATGTTGAATGGTAAACCGCTCCGACTCCTGATTGCCGAACAAGATTCAACTTTGCGTAGTGCCTTCACAATTTTTTCAGTGCCCAGGACATGATTGATGTGGTGGGTCTAACCGCCTCCAGCGAGGAAGCCCTGCGCTTATCCGATCATTTGCATCCCGATGTGACGCTGGTGGATTCCAGACTCAGCCGCCTGAATATCGCCCAGTTCATCAGGGGGTTAAGCGCCGCCAGCCCGAATACCCGGATTGTGGTTTTCACATCCGGCTTCGACGAGTCCCCTTTTGAAAATTATCTAAGCGCGGGCGCATCCAGGGTGGTGGTTGTCGGGATATTGGCAACTGATTTGTTAGGAATTATCCAGGAGACGCCGAATTAGGATCGAAACCATCCAACTTGGTGTTGGCATGGCGCAGCCACACTACGACTGCCCGCCCTGTCAGCAGCAAAAGGTGATTGGGTTTCACACTTGGAACATCAACCGAATCGCAAATGAGAATATCGAGCGAGCCGGTGTCAATTTCGGCTAATACCCATCCCAGATAAGGCTGCAACAGCTTGAGCAAGGCGGTGTCATCAATGGGCGAATCCGAGTGCGTCAATTGTCGCACGTGCGGGTAGCGTTCGACTAACCTGCTCATGGTTGTTTTCTCGACCACAATAGAATTAACAAACATATTGTAATACTTATGTGGTTTTTGCCCAATCGAATTTATTAATGTTTCATGGGAGATTCAGAATAGTGCGCGTGGAAAAATTTCAACCGGCTGTTTGAGGGCGTAAGGCAGCCTGAAGCCCTCGTGATTATTACCACTACAGCGCGTCCCATTGCTTCTGATAAACCTCGTTTCGTCCAGGCTTCAGGCTGAACCTACGCTTACAAGTTAGCTGATTTCCGTAAAAAGGACATTTGAAAAGCGTCGTATTGAATCAAAGTCATGGGTAGTCTGTCACCGATAATATATTTGTTAGTCAATTTACTACATATATGCATTATATCGAACACAGCAGATTCTATTTAAAGGGTCTTAGCGCAAAAAAACAGCGCCCGGTGCTGGGCGCTGTAGACAATCCAGACTGCGCCGCATTTAACTCAAGAGGCGCGGCGGTTGTAATCCGATCCGGCCTGCACGCTCTGGGCGACCATCAAGGCCGATGGATGGAGCATCCCGGCGATAACGGCCTGGGATGAATGGATCGCAGGCGATGAGGCAGCGCGCGGTTCGGCCTCAAAACTGGCACAGCAGGCGATCAAATGACCAGTTTCGGAGGCGACCATACAGACTACGCCAGTATCAATTTCGTCCTGAAACTTCCACCAGGGGGTAGCACGGCGCAGGGGCGTTTCCAGGGCAGCGGCATCCAGCAGGTAGGCAATCGCAACCTGCTGGTCGAAAATGGCTTGATGCAAATCCCACGCTTCCGCTGGGCTACCGGGTTTGATGCGGTATTGTTTGCCATACTTGGCCTGGAATATGCTGGCGAACTCGATCAGTTCAGTGATTTTTACCATAAGCTGCTGCGCTTGGGT
Source organism: Chloroflexota bacterium (assembly GCA_039933955.1). Lineage (GTDB taxonomy): Bacteria > Chloroflexota > Anaerolineae > Aggregatilineales > Phototrophicaceae > CFX2. The sequence goes on along the minus strand of JBDTNB010000019.1, from coordinate 53,343 downwards.
GGTATTCATGGTGCATACTCCTTTCGGGAACGGCGGTGGAGAGTGTTAAATCTATTGGGACTTTCATTAAATTTATTTAACATAGTTTAATGACTATTTAAAAATAAATCAATAGGTTAAATCCAAATTTTTAGGATTGAACGTATTGTTAACATCTTATGAAAATTGTGATTGCTTTACAATTTCTTGACAATTATTACATCAATTTACGGCGCAGATGGGCATACAATTAGATAAGCAGGTTTGTAAAAGGAACTTTTTGGGGTGTACTTCCGTCCTATTTAACACAGGCGTTAGCCGATTGAAAGGCACACTGCACAACATGGCGTATATAATGACGCCGCCCGGAGGAAAGCACATGGATGCGACGAATATGGAACACGAATATCAGGAACACTCTGTCGCTGATAACCGCGAGGGTTTTTGCCCGACCTGCGGCGGCCAGACGGCATTCATTTTCCTGGGTGTGCAGCGCTGGCCTGCGCGCCTGGTGGAACTGACAGGCTGCCCTGCCGAGACGATCCTGTTCACCTGCGCGGGCTGCAAAACCACCGTCAGCGAGACAGATATTGAATAATAGTCATTAGTCCCTAGCTTTTATTCGGATTGCCCATCATCGAGTCGAGCATTCAAGCTGTCAGGAAACCTGTTTTAAAAAGCTGACCGCTAAGGACTATCGACTAAAAGCTATTCCCTCCTTTGGACTGCCCTGGCTCCCGCCAAATCCGTTACAATAAGCGCGATAATTTAACGATTAAGGACACCACAGTATGCTGCGGCGGTTATTATTGTATTTATCGACGGCGCTTTGGGCGAGGCGGATGGTCACGGGATTGGGTTTCGCACGGCGGGCGGCGCGGCGTTTCGTGGCGGGCGAAACTTTAGATGAAGCGGTGGCGGCGACTCAAGCCCTGAACGAGCGCAATCTGGCGGCCTCGCTGGATTATCTGGGCGAAAGTGTGGCACGCGCGGAAGATACGCAGGAAGTCGTGGCGACTTATCGCAGCCTGCTGGCACGCATCCATCAAAATAAGTTGGACGCCAGTATCTCACTCAAACTGACGCACCTGGGATTAGACATCAACGAAGAACTGTGCCAGACGAACCTGCGCACGATTTTGACCGACGCCAAACAATTCGGCATTCCGGTCACGATTGATATGGAAAATACGCCGTACACCGACGTAACGCTGCGGATTTATCGCACGATGCGCGACGAATACGGGTTCGAGAACGTGGGGACTGTCATCCAATCGTATCTGCGGCGCAGCGAAGCGGATATGGCCGCGTTGGGCGAAGAAGGGGCGCATATCCGCTTGTGCAAAGGCGCGTATTTGGAAGCGCCGGATGTGGCCTTCCCGGACAAGGCCGACGTGGACGCGAATTACGTGCGCATCCTGCGGGCATTTTTGCAATCCGAAGGCTATTTGTGCCTCGCCACCCACGACGAAGCTATGATCCAGGCGGGCGAGTCGGCCATCCTGGAGTTTAGTATTCAGCCCAACCGTTACGAATTCCAGATGCTCTATGGCATCCGTTCGGAGCGGCAGGAAACGTTGGTCAAAGCGGGTTACAAAGTGCGAATCTATGTGCCGTTTGGCGCGGCGTGGTATCCGTATTTTATGCGGCGGCTGGCGGAACGTCCGGCGAATTTGTGGTTTTTCGCGCGCAGTTTCTTCCGGCGGTAACGAAAAAACCGAAATTAACCGCTATCCCAAAGGGAGGCTTCGCACAGACGCCAAGCACGCAGAGAGAAAGCAAAATTTAGCGTTTTAGAGTCCCGACTTTGGTCAGGTCACAAAGCGGCAGCTTTTTCATACAATGGGGCGTAATTTATCATCCCCACCCCCTAACCCCCTCCCCGCTTCGCAAAGAGGGGGAATAAGACAAGGTAGCGGATGTGCCCTTGTTCAATCGGTATGAAAAGGAATTATTGATGGATAACCCCAACGGTCAAAAACCTGAAGAAACCCTTGATCCGCAGGATTGGGAGTCGATGCGGGCGCTGAGTCACCAGATGGTCGATGATATTTTTGAGTATCTGGAAACCGTGCGCGAACGGCCAACCTGGCAGCCGATGCCGGAGGATGTGCGGGCGAAGTTCAAGAGTCCGGTTCCGATAGAGCCGGAAGGTGCAGAAGCGGCGTATCAGGATTTCACGCGCGATGTGCTGCCCTACCCGATGGGCAATTTTCATCCACGTTTCTGGGGCTGGGTGATCGGCTCCGGCACGCCGATGGGCATGATGGCCGAAATGTTGGCTGCGGCGCTCAACCCGAATACCGGCGGTGGTGACCATTCAGGCAATCGAGTCGAAGAACAGGTGATTGATTGGCTCAAAGAAATGCTGGGCTATCCGATGGAAGCCAGCGGTTTGCTCCTGAGCGGGTCGTCGATGGCGAACCTGATTTGTTTAACCGTCGCCCGCAACACTCAGGCCGAAGTCAATGTCCGCAAAGTCGGGCTGGGAGCCGCGCCGCGCATGATCGTTTATGGATCGCGCGAAATCCACAGTTCGATCCAGCGGGCGGTGGAGGTGTTGGGCATTGGCAGCGACAATTTACGACTGATCCCGGTGAACGCTGATTTTCAAATGGATTTGGGCGCGCTGGAAGCCGCGATTGCCCAGGATAAAGCCGCCGGATTGCAACCGATGGCGGTCATCGGCAGCGCGGGAACGGTGAATACCGGGGCGTTCGATGATCTGAATGCGTTGGCCGATATTTGCGAACGCGAAGGCATCTGGCTGCATGTGGACGGCGCATTCGGGGCGATGGCCGCGCTGTCGCCGGAATCGCGGCATCTGACGGCGGGGATGGAACGCGCCGACTCGCTGGGATTTGATTTGCACAAATGGTTGTACGTGCCCTACGAAGCGGCCTGCGCACTGGTGCGCAACCGCGACGCGCATTACAACGCCTTTACGCTCACACCCGCTTATTTGGCGCATACCGCACGCGGCGCAGGAGCCGGATCATCTTGGTTCAGCGATTTTGGCGTGGAACTCTCACGCGGGTTCAAAGCGCTGAAGGTGTGGATGTCGATCAAGGAAAACGGAACCGAAAAATACGGACGGATGGTGCAGCAAAATATCGAACAGGCAACTTATCTGGCCGGGTTGGTGGATGCCGCGCCAGAATTGGAACGGCTCGCGCCCGTGCCGCTGAATATCGTGTGTTTCCGCTATCGCGCCGACGGCATGGATGATGCGGCCTTGAACGCGCTCAACGAAGAACTGCTGATTCGCCTGCACGAGAGCGGAGTCGCCGTACCAACCTACACCCGTATCAACGGCAAGTATGCGATTCGCACGGCCATCAGCAACCATCGCAGCCGCCGCGAGGATTTTGACATGCTGGTTGAGGCGGTGGTGAAAATCGGACATGAATTGGTCGGGGAACGAGTCGGATAGGTAATACGATTTCGATGTCAGAGCGTATCTGTAGCCGAGGATTAGACTCTCGGCTACAGCCAATCGTCTGCGCAAAGATACCAGTGTTCATCCAGTTTTCTCGTATATCGTGAATCCCAACATTCAGAATACCAAAATCGATTTCGATCTTCGGGCTTCTCAAAATAGAATATTGGATAATAAGAGTTGAACGGAACGAATGTCACCGTAAGACTGCCAGGAGGATACTTAGATACCTGCACATGTCCCCTATTAGAAAGATAGTCAAAATCCGGCGGCAGTTTGCGCGCCCCAACCTCGCAGCCCCAATTGGTTACACATTCGAGTTTGTCCTGCTGCGCAAGATTAATTACCAGTTCAAAATCTGACCTATGATTTATGAATAGAGCCTCTTCTGGAAAAATGGGTTTCGCCAGTGGAGGCAAAGGGAAAAATATCGAAAGCCCTAGTCCGACAATGAGCAGGACAGCAGGCGCAGCGTGTTGAGCGCGCCGCACAGCAAATATGGTTAATGCAAGCAAAAACACTACCAGACCCATGCCGATAAAACAGGCTATTGGGCAAATAATCCACCACAACGACCCGTAAGGCCCCCGATCATATTCCAAAGACTGATGCAATAAAATTTTTGCAATGTAAGCCAGTAGCACAGGGATACCCATCAGCAACGTAATCTTTCGGGCATTTCCTTTGGGAAGGGATAACCAACGACTTTGGTCTTGCATATTGCGGGGTATCTCGATAGTTTTTTATTTTGAGTGTTTCTATTCAAATAGATTAGGTGGTAATCAACCTCAAAGAAAGCACTCAAGTGCTTTAGAGCGAAACCCAGTCTATCAGAAGTTCAAAAGTGGATTTTCAGGACGAGGAATCAATCGTGTTTGCGGCGCTGTTTCCAATCCTCGCGGATGGCGAGCGATTCGGATGTGCCGATGCGGCGCAGCATTTTGAAGGCAAACAACCGATCCGCACCGTTGGATTGGGTATTGAGCAGGTCGCGCAGCAGCGGAACATACGCCGCGAGATTTTGTCCCCGGAGCGCGGCAAGGGCTTCCGGCGTGCCGATATTTTTGAGGGCGAAAATCGATTCCAGGCGCACACGCCAATCAGCATCGTCGTGGCTGGCGTCAATCAAGGCGTTGGTGGCTGCGGCAATTTTGCGTTCGCCGAAACTGCGGGCGATGAACTGGCGAGTCGGTTCATCAGAATCGCTGCGCAAATGATCTATGAAAATCATTTGAATGGGCGTTTGTGTAACGCGGGGTTCCAGTGTCCAGGCCGCCGCAAACCGAATATCACGATCCGGGTTCTGGAGCGCGTCCATTAAGTTTGACAGCACCAGCGGATGATCCAGACGAGCGAGGGCATCACGGACGCAGTAACGCGCCATGCCGCGCACCGTTTGATGCAGAGACACGTCTAGCAGCTCCGGGATGACCTCATCCGGGACGTTTTGCGCCAGTGCCGCCAGAATATCGACCCGCTGAAAATAGCCATCGGCATGGGTGGAGGCCGATTTCCGCGCATGAGCGTTGACCGCCAGCAGAAAAATCGGCAGTCCATAGGGGTCGCCAAGCTGGGCCAACGCTTCCGCAGCGGCATAACAGGTGAGAAATGTTTCGCCGCGTAAGGCAACCCGCAGGCCGGGAATCGCCGCCTGCCCGAAAGTCACAAGCTGAGTTGCAGCATCAGCGATGGCGGTTTCGTCGCCGTTATGCAGGATGTCAAACCAGTGTTGCATCATTTCCATAGCGTTTGCCGGATTCGTTCCTGAAATTTATACCCAAATCGTCCATAAAAATGCTGCAAAAAATGACGACATACGTTACTATTCACCTCTATCAGTCCTGAGGCTCTCTACAATGTTATACGGACACCGTTTGGAGGCGAAATGAACTACCTCACCCTTAGCCGTATCCTGTTCATTGCGATGATGATAAACGATTCGATTGTCATGATCCGCTCCGCACCAGAAACGCGCAAAAACGCGCCTTTTCCACGTTTTTTCCCGCTGTCTGTCCTGGTGCTGTTCGTGCCGATTGTGTTCGCCATTAATCTCCCGGAATGGTTGGCAGTCATCGCCGTGACCGGCCAGGTTGTCGGCCTGGGGTTGGAAATCGTGGGTGAAATCCAACTCGCGCGCGCCAGCTCGTTTTCCGTATCGCCGCTCACGCCGGTAGAACCTCAGTCCAGCGGGTTGTACCGCTTCCTCGAAAACCCAATTTACTTTGGCATCCTCTTGCAATTTGCCGCCTGGGCGCTGTGGATGCCACTTTTATTCATCACAGTCGCATTGCAATATGAGGCCTTTCGCCAGGGTGTGAGCGCCGAACGCAGCGAACTGGCGCGCGCCAACTTCACGCTGCGCCGGTTCGACAGTGTGTTATGGAATTGACGACGGATTTAGTGTTTATGTGCGTGTCGTCTCAAGGTGGTTGAGCATCACCTGCACTTCTTCCATTGATGAGGCGAAGCGCATTTCCATGCGGCTTGATCCCATCAGCTTGGAAACGGTGCTGGCAATTGATGCGACCATACCGCGCGCACCGACGACGATGGTCTGACCCTGGTGCGGATGACGTTCGTTGCTGAATTTTCGCATCCCAGTGAGCAGCGATCCGTCTTTCGGCAGCCAGGTGCTCTTGCGCACATCCACCACAATATCGACTTTGGGCTGACTGACACTTTCGATCAGTGCTCTTTGCTGCTCTAAGGCAACAAAGAAATCTTCCCACGTCCAACCCTCCTGATTATAGGTACACAGGATAGCTGTTTTGCTGTCGTCGAACCAGGAGACTGTTATTTTTTCCATCGTCTTATAAGACCTGCGGCGCTAATTTATGTTGTTAGTAGTATAGTGCGGATTCCCCAGCTTAAAGCGTAAAGTGAACCTCAAAATGTGACTTCTTACGGCAAATATTAGCCCGCAGCTTTCAGGGTCGCGCGGTTTCCAATTGATTGAGGAGCGCGGGAACCTCTTCCATTTTGGCGGCGAAATGCATTTCCATACGGCTGGAGGTCATCAAGTTGGATATGGTGCTGGCAATCGAGGCGACCATACCCCGCGCGCCCACAATAATGATTTCACCCTGGCGTGGGTGATGGTCATGGGTGGTTTTTTTCAACCCGGTGAGGAGTGAGCCGCCTTTGGGCAGCCAGGTACTTTTGCGGACATCGACGATGATATGCACTTTAGGGTGGTCTACGGTTTCGATCAAGGCTTTTTGCTGCTGTAAGGCGAGATAAAAATCATCCCACGTCCAGCCTTCCTGGTTATAGGTGCAGAGGATTGCGTTTTTGGTGTCGTCGAACCAGGCAACGGTTATTTTTTCCATCGTCTTCTAAAACCTCTGGGTATCATTTAATAGCGGTTTTATCATTATAGATAGAAACAATTGCACAAAGTGTAAAGATAACGTTTTATTGCACCGCCGTTGTGGCCTGGGGGGTGAGTTCGGTATTGAGCGACCAGTTCCCAGCGAGATCTTGCGCCCAGACGGCGAAGTCGTAGCGTTTGCCACTCTCGCCCGTGTACTGTGCCTGGGTATCGGTGGTGGCCTCAATCCAGGGCTGCCATTGACCGCCGTCAATCCGCACCCAGACGAGAAAAGTTTGGATGCCGCTGTCGTCCTGGCCTGACCAATACACGGTGAACGTCGCTGGACTGACAACCGGCAGCGGATTCATGGTCGTGCTGGGCGGATTGGTATCGAGCGCCGGGTCAAGCGTCGGGCGCGGCGGTTGGGTGGCGGTGAGCGCGCCGGGGGTCAGCAAAATCTGAGTATCGACTCCGCTTTGGGCGTCGGGCGTCGGAGTCTGCGGCAGTTTTTTCTCGACCACAATATAGGGCACGCCGCCGATGCCGGAGACCTCGCCGCTGGGCAGATAGGGATAATCGTCGCGGGTCGCGCCGGGGAGACCGATTTTATATTCGCCGTTGGTGGGTTTGATGAGCCAATCCTGGTCAGTGATGGAATAGAATCGCGCTTCTTCACCGGCGGCTTTGAGCGGCATGGTGGCCTGTTCCAGACGGCGATTCCACACGACCACGATGCGCTCCTCGCTGGTCAGACGGTCAAATGAAATCGCGATTCCGCCGTCATCGCTGAATTCCACGTCGGGTTTGCCGAAAGGTAAAATACCGAAAATTTGCGCCATCCGATAGAAGGCCGCTGCTGCGGGACGGGGTGTGCCGGGGAGCGGCGATTGGCTGTAACAGGGTTCATTGCGCTCGTTGCGATACAGACCATAAGCATCGCCGGATTGACCGCTGTTGGGCGCGAAATTTGTGCCGCCCGCCTGATTGCCACAGTCGTCATAGAGTTGATGAATGAAGACCACATCCGCGCCTTCCGCCCAGGCATACGCCGTACTTTCGACGACAAAATTGGCTTGCTGCTGCATGGTCGCCCGCAGCGCCCGCGAAGCCGGATCGTTGGCGGCGCCGGTTGGGCCGGGGTAATCATCCCAGACCGGTACGCCGCTTTCGTTGAGCCAGACCGGACGATAAATACCATATTTGGCGAGGGTTTGATTTATACGGCGGACGACCAGACCGCTCCGTTTGGCATAGCTGTAATTGTGAACACCCACGATATCCATATACCAGTTGTTCGCGCCGCGCCCGGAATCATTGGCATAAATGGCGAGCACATGCGCCAGCCAATCATCCTTGTCGGGGTTGCCATAAGCCAGCCCACCGAACATCACGCGCGCATTGGGGTCTACTGTATGGACGACCAGATACGTCACCTTGAGCAGACGGGCGTAATCCTGCGGCGAGGCGCTCCAGAACATGCTCAGATCGGGTTCGTTCCAGGCTTCCCAGACGGTGATGCCCGCGCCGGATGGAATCAACCCCTGTTGGGCGAGGAGTCCACCGGGTTTGTAACGCAGCACCGCCTGATAGACGAACATCGCCCAGGGATTGCCGGAATTCGGCGTTTTGCCCCCGCCGGCAGCATCCGTGCCATCGCTGAAAGCCGGGGCATTGATGCCCTCGATTGTGCCGCCGCTGCGGTGAAAACTGGGGCTGCCCAGCAAAATCGCATCGACCTGTAGACCATGCTGCATATCCTGGCTGACAAGGCGGTCATAACCCGTCCAATCGAATGATCCTGGCGCGCCTTCGACCCGATCCCAATACAGCGGCCAGCGATTCCAACCCGCGCCGAGCAGCAGCGCCCGTTGATAGCGCAGGTCGTTGGCGGGATGGTCGAGCGAGCTGATGAAGGTAATGCCCAGCCGACTGGCCTTGATGTACGATGGTTGGGCAGCGGAAGGAACACCCATCAACAGCATTAAGGAACAGAATAAAATGACCGCTAATTTGCGCATATGTGGCATCAAATATGGCATGTGTGGATGTAGGGACGAGATACATCTCGTCCGTTTTCCTGTTACCCAATTAAATTATCAACGGTCAAAATCTCTATCCGTTTCCCGATTCATTTTGATAAAATATATCGGCTGCCCATCGAGCGGGGTTATTCAAAATGTATTCCCGCAAGTGGTTTAAACCCGGTTCATCCCGGACAATATGGTCATGATACCGGGTTTGCCATAGAACGGACAATTTCTCCCCACACAAAACATTATTATGTCGGGTCACTGCGGCTTTATAAGTTTTTTCACCCCATTAGCGCGCTGCTTTGATTCAATATCGTTTGTGGTGTTTTGAGCGGACGAGATATATCTCGTCCCTACATCTGCATGATCTTCTGTGATCGTGACAAGACCATGCACATGATTGGGCATAATTACAAAAAGATCAAGCGCTACTGAAGGGAAATGATCTGGAATATCATGCCAGCACTGAACGGCAATTTTTCCCAGAGGGCTATAAACCATCTCATCGCTGAAAATTTTGCCAAAAAGATGCAGCCGTTGTGCAGTACAAATGGTCACAAAATAGGTTCCGGCTTGTGCATAATCGTATCCGGGCAGACGAGGCGACTTGCGATTGGGGCGAGGATTCTCCAGCATCAACGATCATCCCGAAACAGATTGATTTTCCGCGAGGGGCAAATGGATGCGGAAGGTGCTGCCCTCCCCAACCGTGCTGATGACTTCGACGCTGCCGTTATGCATTTCGACAATTTTCTTTACAATCGCCAAACCTAACCCGGTTCCGCCATTGTGAGCCGCACGCGCAGACTCGGCACGGTAAAAACGATTGAAAATGTTGGTCATATCGGCTGGGTTGATTCCGATACCGGTATCCGTGACTTCAACAACGAGTTTGTCACTTCCGGTCAGGGTGCGCACCTGAACTGAACCGCCGGACGGCGTATAGGTGACGGCGTTCTCGATCAAATTGACGAGGACACGGCTCAATTCGTCCACATCCCCCAAAACGGGCGGTGCAGCGGGAGCGAGTTCTAATGTCAGCGACAAATTTTTATTCTCGACTGAGGCACGCAGCCGGAAGACAATGTCATGCAGCAGCTTATCCAGGATCACCGGCTGAAGGTCGAGGGTTGGTGAATAATCCAGACGGGAAATTGTCAAAATATCCTGAATGAATTTTTCGAGCAGTTGGGTCTGCAACCGAATAGCGTTCACCTTTTCGCGCTGTTTGGCGGCGTCATCAGTGCGCTCCAGCAGATACAGGCTGGTGTTGATCGCTGTCAAAGGCGTTTTGATGTCGTGCGAGACGTTGCTCATGAACTCAGTCAGGAGGGCAACACGCTCGCGCTGGAGGGCCAGTTCAAGCGCTTGTTTTTCGGCTTCTTTACGCCCGGAAATATCCTGGAGCATGGACAGAAAGCAGGTCTCGTCGCCTAGTTCGATCTTCTCGACCAGCATCAAGACTGGCATTTTGCGGCCATCCTTACCACCCATCAAGCGTTCGACTTCACGCAGATAACCCTGGCGGTTGAAGATGTCCAGAAATTCGGCGCGATCTTCAGGTTTGTCCCAGAAGTTAACCTCTACGCTGGTATGGCCGATGGTTTCTTCGCGTGTATAGCCGCTCAGACGCAGCCATTCATCATTGACTTCGATATAGAGGCCGTCGCTAAAGCGGGTGATAGCAATCGCCGACGGATTGGCGTGGAAGGCTTTATAAAACCGTTCTTCGGCCTGTTTGCGCTCCGTGATGTCCTGGGACACGCCGACAATCCCAATAATTTTCCCCGCATCGTCACGATAGACCTGACCGAGCGCGTATACCCAACGTGAGACCCCATTATTCAGGATGCGATATTCAACGGTATAGGGAAAGCCTTCGGTTGTTGTCCGTTCCAATGCCTGTTGAACAAGGTGCTGATCGTCGGGATGAATTTGCGCGAGCGCCGCATCCGTTTGGTTGGCCGTCGAGATGCCATAAGGCTGCTGATCGTCGATCACAATGGCATTGGTGCGCAGATTCCATGTCCACGTAAACATGCCTCCGGCCTGCAAGGCGAGGCGCAGTCGTTCCTGTTGGCGGACAGTTTCCAACTCGGCCTGCTTCTTCAAAATGAGCGGCCCCAACATCGAACCGAACAGGCTCAACAACTCAATTTGATCGTCGTTGGCGGGTTCATGATGAACGAGATTATCGGCGGCCAACCAACCGATAGCCGAGGTCTCATTCCACAGCATCGCCATCGCGTTCCAACCGCTGCCGACCACCACCTGATTGTCCCAGAGGTTGGCGTCCCGGTGGACAGCTACATGCAATTTACTGTTGAGCGATTCCATCACCAGGATATTGTCGTCGAGCGAAAACCGGAGTTCATGCTCATCACGAATGTTGCCCTGCATATCTGTGCCATACGTACCCACAACTTCATTGGGGGTTTCGCTCAACAAGAATAAACCGAGGCGATCAAAACCCAATTTGGTCAGCGCCAGTTCCACAGCTTGCCGGTAAAGTTCATCCAGGGTAGAGGTTTGCGCCAGTTGAATGCTGACCTCGTGCAGGGCCTTGAGTTTTTCCTGAAAGGCGCGGGCGGCGGCTTCGCTGGCGTGGAGACCTTCTTCGGCGATGCGGCGGTGGGTAATGTCGAAGGATGCGCCCACATAGCTGACGACTTTGCCGTCGGCATCAAAGTCGGGAGTGGCCTGGGTATAATACCACTCTTTATTATCCTGGTTATTGTAGCGATAGACTACCTCGTATTCTTCTCCGGCGGCGATGGCCTTGTTCATCGTTTGCTTCACGGTTTCCAGGTCATCGGGGTGGACATTGGCGTAAAAAGCGGCCATCGTTTTGGGAAAATAAGTTGAAATTTCCGGGTCGGTATCCGGATAAGTGGTTTCATCCTTGTGGACATCCCACGTCCAGGTTTCCAATCCGGCAGCATGAAAAGCCCGCAGAAGCCGTTCGTAGCGGGTGCGAAAGGCATTTTCGGCGCGGGCGCGTTCCTCGATTGAACGTTGCAAATCGCTGTTGAGTTTGGAAAGGGCGCGCTCCTCGGTTTGAAGCCGATGCAGCGCGGCCATCAGGTTCTTGCGGGTCAGCGACAGCGAATAGGCCGCCGCGAGGAACAAAACACTTTGTCCAATCCACTGTCCTGCCGAACGCAGCAGCGGAAAAGGACTATCGCCCGTGTTGGCCTTCAAAACCACGAAGAATGCCCCGGAAATGACGCTCAGTACGGCGACTATAAACCCGGCGCGTCCGCTCACCAGATAACCAGCGACAGCAATGGGGATGATGTAACCGGTATAGCTGGCATCAAAGACACCTGCCCCGCCTCCTAGAAAAGTCGCCAGGGTAAAAATAACCCACAAGCTGACAACCAGGCCAACGCTAGCAGTACGGGTATAGCCTTTGCGCCCCAGAATATTCATGGCGACGCAAAAAATAATGACGGCGTAACCAAAAATCAGGTCGGAAGGGTGATAAAAAAACAGCAGGGATAGTAGAGTGAAGAGGAGGGCCAGACCTGCCAGACCCAAAGTAAGCTGATGCAGCAGGACAGCAAGACGCGACTGTTGTTCGTCCTCGAAGGTCGGCGGCGCGATTGCGCGTTGGATTATCAACATCGCACGCATAGCGTTAGGTAGGCTTTCATTTGGTGTTACGTCTTAATAAATTCTACACTAAAGTTCAGATTTAGATGGCGATACTAATTTCAATTGTTTAAGTAAAAGCGGATACGACATATCGTGTCCCTGGTGATCGGTATGGCCTCCTCAAACATAATTCCAGTGTTTTACAGACGGACACGTCAAGCCTTATCCGTACAAAGATGATCGTTTATGCAGGTAAAATCAATTTCGTCACTGATGGCTGCCTGTTACCTTAAACACTTTAGAGCATTGACGGCATATCGTCAAAAACCACAGCGTTCAGTTGGTGTCGCGCTATAAAATATGTAGCATAGGGGGCGCAACCTCAAAAACCGTATCCTAACCTCAGGTTGAATATGATTATGGCAGGCGTGGGCTTGCATATTCCTCTCAAAAAAGACCATTCTTGCGTTTGAATCGTGGTATGCAAGGCGGCTGCATCAAGTCCGAAGCGCGTTTACAATAGAATACATACACGGAGGATCAAAATGCGCCAGAAAATCATTCTCATTACCGGGGCGAACGGCGAAGTCGGGCACGGCTTAATCCGGCAGCTTGCCGAAATGGGCAACATGCCCCCGGTGGTTGTGCTGGATATACGCGGCCTGGACGACGCGATGCGCCCGTATGTATATGAGACTAAAATCGGCGACATCCTGGACAGCGCCCTCCTCGAAACCTTAATCAATGAGTACGAGATCGAGACCATTTATCACCTCGCGGCGCTGCTCTCTACGCATTCGGAGTTCAACCCGGAGGGCGCGCACCGCGTCAATGTGCAGGGGACGATTAACCTGCTGCATCTCGCCAGCGAACAATCGCATCTGCGCGGCGAGGCGGCCAAATTTATTTTCCCCAGTTCGGTAGCAGTTTACGGCTTGCCGGATTTAGTGACCAAAGCGGCGGCGGGCGCGGTCAGCGAAGATCAATATAATTTACCCTCGACGATGTACGGTTGTAACAAGCTGTACTGCGAACACCTGGGGCGTTATTATACGTTTCATTATCGCCAGCTAGCCGTCACCGATGAGCCATATAAGTTGGATTTCCGCTGTGTGCGCTTCCCCGGACTCATCAGCGCGCTGACGATGCCTACCGGTGGCACGAGCGATTATGCGCCAGAAATGCTGCACGCGGCGGCTTCTGGCAAAGCGTATGCCTCGTTTGTGCGCGAGGACACACGCATCCCATTCATGGCGATGCCCGACGCGATTCAAGCACTGTTGAATTTGGCGCAAGCACCCGCCGAAAAGCTGACACGGCGTGTGTATAATGTCACCAGTTTTAGCCCAACCGCTGCCGAAATCCGCGATCTGACGCTTTCGGCATTTTCTGGCGCGCAAATCACGTTTGAGCCGCACCAGAAGCGGCAGGCGATTGTGGATACCTGGCCGGCGGAGATGAATGATTCCGCCGCCCGCGCGGATTGGGGTTGGCAGCCGGATTTTGACCTGCGCCAAGCCTTCAATGATTATCTGATCCCGACGATTGCGAAGCGCTATGCATAACGTTGATTTTATGGATTGAATGGTAATGGATGGATTGATCGTTGTCCTGCTGTGTATCGTGGTCGCGTTAGCGGCGGCGGGCATCACATTTGTGCTCATGCGGGGTCACTTAACGAAACGTCTGGAAATCCTGCGCGGCGGATTGGAAAAAATGGCACAGGGCGACCTGGCCTACTATATGCCCGCGCAGATTGATCCCTATCTCAATGATTTAAGCATCCGCTTCAACCATATGGTCGATCAACTCAATGCGCGGCTAACGCTGCAAAAAAACGAGGCAACCAACCAGGCTGTCCTGGACTCGATGCCCGATCTGTTGTTCCGATTCAATGCCGATGGGATTTTCCTGGATTACCGCAATCCACGCGAGTCTAACCTGCTGGTGCAGCCTGAATTATTTTTGGGGCATTCGGTGTTTGATGTGCTGCCGCCCGAACTCGCTGAGATCACGTTACGAACGCTCAAGACGGCACTGGCAACAAAACAAACGCAGGGTTTTGAATATCAACTGATGGTCGATGGCGCGATGCGCAATTATGAAACACGGCACATGGTCATTGGCGACAGCGAGGTATTGGCGCTGGTGCGGGATGTGACCGAGCGTAAGCAGCAGGAAGAAGTGCTACATGCCGCTTTGGAGCAAGAGAAACAGTTGAGCGAACTCAAGTCGCAGTTCATGACGCTCATGAACCACGAGTTTCGTACACCGCTGTCGGTTATCATGACTTCGAGCGATTTATTAGATCGTTACCGGGATCGTATCACCGAAGCGCAGCGCGCGAAGCACTTCTCGCTGATTCATGAACAGGTGAACCATCTGGCGGGCGTGCTGGATGATATTCTGATGGTCAGCCGTGCGGAAACGGTGGGACTGGTTCTGGAAACAAGCCGCATTGATCTGGAAAGCCTGTGTAAACGGGTCATCGAGGACTCTCAATCCAGCCTGCGCGACCATAAGCTGGTCTTTTCGGCTCCCAACGGCTGCAAAATGGCGCTCTTCGACTCGAAATTAATCCGGCAGGCGATCACCAATCTAATCTCCAACGCGGTGAAGTTTTCGCCCCCCGACAGCACAATTCAATTCGATTTGATTTGCCGGGAGCATGACGCCGTGATTCGGATTCAGGATCACGGCATCGGCATCTCAGCGGAAGATCAGGCGCACCTGTTCAACGTTTTTTACCGGGCGCAAAATGCATCGGACAAACCGGGTGTCGGCCTGGGGCTGGCGATTGTCAAACATGCGGCGCATCTGCACGGCGGCACAATCAAGGTCGAGAGCACAGTCGGCATGGGGACAACTTTCACGCTCACGCTGCCGCTGGTGGACAATGAGGTTGCCCGGCCTATGGCGGTTGTGGGATGAGGGGTCGGTGGATGTTTAAGGAATATAATGAGCGATGCCCTGCTGGGCAATTCCCCATTCCACCAGGAAGTCAGAAAAATGAGGAGATAGACGATGGAACACCATGATGTGAGTCTGATTGACGAGTCACGCGCGATTTGGGACACCAATGCGGCAGCCTGGGATAAGCGGATTGGCGGCGGCGGCGGTTGGCAAACTACGCTGATTGCGCCAACTGTAGAGCGGATGTTGAAAATTCAATCGGGCGAGCGGGTGCTGGACATCGCCTGCGGCAACGGTCAATTCAGCCGCCGGTTAGCCGATTTGGGCGCAAGCGTGGTGGCGTCGGACTTCAGCCCCAACCTGATCGAACTCGCCAAAGGCCGCACCACCGAGCATACAGATCGCATTAGCTATCATGTAGTGGACGCCACCAACGAAGCTCAACTGATGGCCCTGGCAGGCACGGAAAATCGGCGTTTTGATGCGGCGGTTTGCAACAACGCGCTGATGGATATGCCCGCGATTGAACCGCTGTTTCGCTCTGTCGCCAAACTGCTCAAACCTGACGGACGGTTTGTATTTTCGATCATGCACCCCTGTTTCAACGGCCTGTCGATTGCCATGCAGCCGGAGCTGGCGGATTACGATCAGGAACCAACCTACGCGATCAAGGTTTCGCGTTATCTATCGGCGAAAGTTACCAAAGGGCTGGCGATTTCCGACCAGCCCTTGCAGCAGTATTACTGGCATCGCCCGTTGCACAGCCTATTCAACAGCGCTTTCAGCAGTGGATTGGTACTGGATCGCCTGGAAGAACCGCCGATTAGCGCTGAAACGCTTTCGAAAAATGCGTTCGATTGGTCGAACTACGACATGCCGCCGCTGTTGTTCGCGCGGCTGCGTCCGGCGGGGTAATCACGTTTCTCTACGGTCAAATCGCATTTGAATTCGGGGCACATCCCCTCCCCCACTTCGTTTCACGACACGATACTTTTGAGAAAATAAGGCGGAATCGGTGTTGTAGGGGCTTGTCGGTGACAAGCCCTCTCTCGTAAATGCAAACGCTATTATTTGCGGGCGAAATAGGTGATCGCTTTATGGTCAGCCGTCGCATCAACCTCCGACCAATCACCCTTCTCAGCCTCGACGGTGAATCCGGCTTTTTCCAGCAGTAGACGGGTTTCATTGCGGAAATAATAGTTCGATGTGAGCGTGTAGGTATCATCCGCTGAAAGCTGCCCATCTTTGAACATCAGCATCCGCATTTCGCCGGTGGTGCGCTGCTCAAACGGGTCTACCGCCGCCAGCCGGTAATGCATTTCGAAGTCTCTGCCATCCTCAGGCAGTTTGCCGATGGTTTTCGGCCAGGGTTCGGGCAGATGCGTCCGAGATTCTTTCTGCCACAACGGCCACAGGTCGGTATCCGCGTAGGCCGGATAACCTTCGAGCAGCAGCAGTCCACCGGGCAGGAGATGGTTATAGAAGCGTTGTAAAACTTCGAAGTCCTGCTGGCGGCTGCCACCGATGCCAAATACGCCGCAGACCACTATCGTATGGTACTTTCGCGGCAAATCGAGCGCGTGCAGTGCCTGCCGATACAGATGCGTTGTTAACCCTTCGCGCTCGGCAGTCTGTTGGCAGTAGGCCAGCATATCGCCGGAAACATCGCAGCCGTCCACATCCAGGCCAGCGCGCAGAAAAGGGATGAGCAGACGACCTGTGCCGCAGCCCGCATCCAGCGCAGGTTGACCGTTGTGCTCAATTTGCTGTTGATAGTAGGCGATTTCGGGGCCGGTGGTGTTGTTCTCGGCCCAATGCCGTGCCATGACCCCGTAATGCCAGGTTTGAATGTCATCATTCATTGTGTTCGTTCTCCATATGGTGGTTTAGATTTCGAGCTGCATGTTGTACAAATTCGCATAAGTTCCACCTAAGGCAATGAGGGCTTCGTGCGTGCCCTGTTCATCCACGCCGGTTTCCGTGAGCACCACAATACGCTGGGCGTTGCGCACGGTGGACAGCCGGTGGGCGATAACCAGGGTGGTACGATTATTGGTTAAGGCTTCCAGCGACTCGCGAATGGCTTTTTCGCTTTCGTTGTCGAGGGCGCTGGTCGCTTCATCAAAGATGATGACGGGTGGATTTTTTAAGAAGACGCGGGCGATACTCAGGCGCTGCTTTTGCCCGCCGGACAGCTTCACGCCGCGCTGACCAATATCGGTATCGTAGCCGTGCGGCAGCGTCATAATGAACTCATGAGCATTGGCTTTTTTGGCGGCCTCGATAATTTCGGCGTCGGTGGCGTTCAGATTACCGTAGCGGATATTGTCGGCGACAGTCCCAGCGAACAGATAAACATCCTGCTGGACGATGCCGATATTACTCCGTAGTGAGCTTAGGCAGATGTCGCGGATGTTCTGACTGTCAAGCAGGATTTGCCCCTCATTTACTTCATAAAAGCGTGGAATCAGCGAGCAGATGGTGGTTTTGCCGACGCCTGAAGCGCCGACCAGCGCCACATATTCGCCCGCTTTGATCGTGAGCGAAATATCCTTCAGGACATGGTTGTAGTCTTCTTTATAGCGAAAGCTGACGTCTCGGAATTCCACATTTCCCTGAACGTGCGTCAGTTCAATCGCATCCGGCGAGTCCTGAATGTCGGGCTGCACTTCCAGAATGTCCATGAAACGGCTGAAACCGGTTGTCCCTTCCTGATACAGGCGGGCAAAGTTCATGATGCGCTGAATAGGTTCGATCAGAATGCCGACACCGAGTAAGTAGGTCAGCAAATCCGGCAAATCCAGGTCAGCGTGAACAATCGCGATGCCGCCAAAGAAGATCACCGCCGCTGTAATCAATTGGGTATAGGCGACCATCCCGTTTGAAAAGTAGGCTTCGCTTCGGTAGCCGTCGCGGCGGCTGTCCACAAAACGGCGGTTTTCGTAAGCGAATTTCCGTTTTTCGACGGCCTCGTTGGTGAAGGATTTGACCACCCGGATGCCCGCCAGCGTATCTTCAACCTGGGCATTGATGTCGCCGATCCGGTCTTTGCTCTTGCGCAGGGCGATATTCATACGCTTGTTAAAGTAAAAAGCGTAGAGTGCGATGAGCGGCAGCGAGAGAAAGATGATCGCGGTGAGCTGCACATTGATATTAACCAGGATGATGAACGCGCCGATGCCCTTTAAGACGGCGATGGCGAGGTCTTCCGGGCCGTGATGGTAAAACTCCGACAGCGAGAACAGATCGCTGGTGATGCGCGTCATGAGCTGGCCGGTTTTTTGCTCATCATAAAAACTAAACGACAGTTTTTGATAATGCTCGAACAGCTCCGCGCGCATATCGCTTTCCATCAGAGTCCCCATCATATGACCCCGATAATCCACGAACACATTGCACAGCGTATGGATGGCGATTAAGGCAACCATGACCGCGCCCATCGCATAGATTTGATTGAGGGCATTGGGTGCGCCGGTGTCCAGCACATTTTTGGTGATGTATCCCGCGCATAAGGGGAGAATCACGGTCACTGCCGAGACGATAAATGCACAGATCATGTCTGCCGCGAACAAGCCCAGATAGGGTTTGTAGTACGACAAAAATTTCTTGCTTCGGGAAAGCATGGGCGGGTTAGATTGCGCCATAAAAACTCTGTACCTCTGGTTGAAGCCTACAACTTAAAAAACACTGATCCAGCGGGTTTGAGACCACTGATGGCTTGGAGGTGACAGGAACAGCGCGGCGGTTATCGTGACAGGGTAATCGGAACTTCACCAGGCAGCATAAAACCTCCACCTCACGTCATGAGGTCGGCAGGCACGCTTGATAAAGCTGTCGCTTAAAGGAGAATCACAAGGAACGAAGAAATTTATCCGAGGTTATCAAATCAACGCGGGCTGAAGGCTGCTTGTGCAACCGTTTCAGCCGGAATACATCAGACAGGTTTGGATAATTTCTACGCGCAGCGGAATCCCAGTGTGTCTGTATCGACCATCGAGATATTGAATGTGGTGGATGACATTTTATGAACTCCTTTTACGCTCGTTTTACCAGATACCGGGCATCGTAGCGTAGAAGCAGTTTTCTGTCAAGCAGAAAAGGTCATTCGGGGTCAAGGATCGGGTTTGTTGTTTCGGTGGTTTTGCCTCACCCCAACCCCTTGACCTGAACGGCAAAACAGGAATATAATCACAAATGATAATCAAAAGTGAGAACGTAAGGAGGGCTACTTATGACTCACGCAATCGACGCCGAAGGGCTGATGCGCTCATTTGGGGCGCTCAAAGCGGTAGATGGGGTCAGCTTCACGGTTGAACCGGGGGAAGTGTTTGGTTTATTGGGGCCGAACGGCGCGGGCAAAACCACGCTGGTACGGTTATTGAACGGCGTATTGGCGGCATCTGGCGGAAGCGCGCGGGTGCTCGGTTTTGATCCGGCGACACAGGGCGACATGATTCGGGCGCGGACGGGCGTACTCACCGAGCAGCCATCGCTGTATGAACGGCTGACGGCGCGCGACAATCTGCGTTTTTTCGGGACGTTATATGGCGTGCCTGAAACTGATCTGGGTAAGCGCGTGGATGAGCTTTTGGCGTTATTCGATTTGAGCGCACGGGCGAATGACCGTGTGGGCGGCTACAGCAAAGGCATGAAACAGCGGTTGGCGTTGGCACGAACGCTGATTCATCAACCGGAACTGCTGTTTTTTGACGAGCCAACAGCCGGACTCGATCCCGAAGCATCACGCAGCGTGACTGAACTGATCGAACAATTGAGTCATCAATCGGGGCGGACGGTTTTCCTGTGTACACATAACCTGGACGAAGCCCAGCGTTTATGCAGCCGGGTCGCGGTCATCAATAAAGGTCATTTGCTGGCGGTGGGCACGCCCGATGAACTGGCGCGGAATCTGTGGCAGGGGATGTGGGTGGACATCACGCTCAAGGTACGGCCAGGGGAAGGTCTGGTCGTCAACCTGGGCACGCTGGCAAACGTTTTGGACATCAAGCTGGACGAGACTTTTCTGTCGGTTCAGATCAAGGATGAGGCGGCGATTCCGCCAGTGGTGGCGAAAGTGGTGGAATGCGGCGGGCAGATTATGCGCGTCGCCCCACGCGAACATTCGCTGCAAGAAATTTATTTCACGCTGCAAGGAGGTTCGCAATGAACCGGCGCATCATCTGGGCAATCGCCCGCAAAGATTGGAAAGAAGTGCGGCAGAACGGCATGGCCTGGAAGCCGATGTTGATTTTACCGCTGATAATCTGCGTGATTCTGCCTGTCATCATCATTCTGGGGCCGACGCTGTTCAATATGCCCTTGAACTCGCTGACGAAGGGGCAGGATATCAAATCGCTGCTGACGAGTTTACCGCCCGCCGTGCAGGATCAGGTCGCCGGGATGAATGACCAGCAGTTGATGATTTATTTCATCCTGGCATTCACCCTCGCGCCGATGTTTTTGATCCTGCCGATTATGACCGCCAGCATCATCGGGTCGGATAGTTTTGTGGGCGAAAAAGAACGCAAGACGATGGAAAGTCTGCTCTATACCCCGGCGACAGACCGCGAATTGTTCCTAGGCAAGATGCTGGCGTCAGTCGTCCCGGCGGTGCTGGTGTCATGGATCACGTTTGTCATCTACAGCCTGATTCTGAATATACTCGGCGGCTCAATCATGGGGCGCATCTGGTTCCCGACGCCGACCTGGTGGCCGCTGATTTTATGGGTGACGCCCGCCGTCGCCGTGATGGGGATGCTGGGCGCTGTGCTGGTTTCCAGCCGCGTCAGCACCTTTATGGAAGCCTATCAGACAACGGGTCTGCTGGTGCTGCCGGTGATCCTGCTGCTGGTGGCGCAGGTGGGCGGCGTGATTTACCTGAGCGTCGGCACAACCATCATCGTCGGGTTGGTGATCTGGCTGGTGGACGCAGCCTTTTTGTGGTTCAGCCTGAAAATTTTCTCGCGGGCAGCGCTGATGAGCACTGGAAAAGCGTAATTGACAGCCTAAATGTATCTTGGGGTTCACAAAGGTTTAGACAAAAGCGATACAAGTAGGGGTAAGGCGATCCCTTGCCCCTAAACCCGCTTATAATCACTCGAAAAGATTTGATGCCATCGTTGTGCTATTGCAATTCAGGTATTGCCACTTCTTCGAGAATGTCTATTTCACATTCCTCAGCCCACTGCAGATGATGATGATACTTGACCATTTCTAGTGCTTCATCCATCGTGTTGGCTTGCAAGATAGACATACCAATAACGTTGCTATCGCTTTCCGTAACGCCATTTTGGGTTACGTTCATGGCGTTGCCAAGCGGTTTCCCCGGATCAACCAATCCAGTTCCAATTTTCTTTTGCCAGTCTACCCAGAGTTGAAACCCTTTTTGGGACTCATCAGGCGTAGCTTGTGCGAACCGTTCTGCTACTGTTTTTGGCGCTGAGTATAAAACAACGTATCTTCTCATTTAGACATTATCCCTTTCATTATCATTCCCATTGCTTACGTTAATTTCAACTTCCAGTATCTGTCCCAAGCTCTCCAGGGAGTGCGTGACCTCAGCCAACTGCTCTGGGTTAAGTTTAGTCATAATTCGCTGCGACCACCCTAGCTGACGCAGGTAAATGGCGGTGAGAACCGCCAAGCCTTGGGGCGTCAGTTCAAGCAGCTTCGTGCGCCGGTCAGTCGGATGATCTTTATAGACAATCAGACCTTCCTTCACGAGAACGTCCGCAACTCGTTGTACGCTCTGGCGAGCATGGCCTATGTCTCGTGCCATCGTCGCCACCGTTTGGGGTTCTAGGCCAAGCCGACCCAGCACTTGCCATCTGGCGCTGCTTTGTCCGATTGGTTGGGCAATAGCCTCGCCAGCCAACATGATTAAGCCGTTGAGCTTAAAAATGCTCAGCGCAAACTTACTCCAGACATCATCCGGTTTTTCTTTTGCTTCCATGAATAGAGCCTAGCATATTGACAGCGTGCTGTCAATATATAGATTGATTTGCAGGTTAAACGCATTAAAATAATCGAGATGTTGGATGAGAAACCATCGCCTAAAGTCGCCTCGACGAGTAGTGAGAAAGCCTAATGTGCAAAGATCTGGGTAGCAATCAAAATGATGGTAAACAGGGCGAGAGTTTTTAAACCTCGATGCGCCCATATAGGTGGGTGTTGAATAGGATAAATGCGAACTCGTAGTTTATTGTCCCTCATCGAGTATCACAACAACCCCGGCAGAAATTAAAATTAACTGTCTGCATCACCTATTTTGGTGGTCTAAAATGGGAGAGGTGATCTGTGTGGACATATTTGACAAACAAAAACCCGCTTAGTAAGCGGGTTTTTGTTAAGGAATGCTATTCCTCATACAGGGGTCAAATCTAAGCTCTGCGCAGGAAACGCAATATAGCTAGTAAAACCACTGCGCCGATAAAGGCGGTTAAGATACTGGCGATATTGAGGCCGCTGACACCACCACCTATACCCAGGACATTAAGGATAAAACCTCCAATAAATGCCCCGACAATACCAACAATGATGTCTTGGATAAGACCTTGCTGGCGATTGGTTTTCATAACGATGCTTGCCAACCAACCTGCGATTGCACCCACAATAATCCACACGATAATATTAATGATATCCATGTTGCTTCCCCTTTTTATTTAAAAGTACAAAATCATCCAATGTAAAAACGGATGATGATAATTAACCTTTACCACAAAAAGTTAGTGATACCGGATTTTTTATCATAGACATCAACTCTCACCGTTTTCAATCTTATTGCAAGATAGCACTCTTACGTAAAAATCACGTAAGCGTCTTAGAATCGGTGGGCAATCTTTCTGAACATGAAGGCTTTGTCTTCTGTCCAAACAGAAATCCATTTCCACTAAATTGATCCTCTTGACAGGCCGAACAAATCGGGCTAAATTAGTTACTATGCATCAAGAGAGGCTCTGGCAACAGAGTCCGGCAACCTGGGAGTCAATCCCAAGGTGCCCTTCCACCGTGGTGGAGATGTGGTCACGAAGTTTTGTGACAACAAAGTTGACACGGTGATGGACTTTCTTGCGCCTCGTGATGATGCATACACGAGGCGCTTTTTGTTGTGTTCATCAGGAAAGGTTTTTTCACCATGACGCCGATTTACCTCGATCATTCCGCAACCACACCCGTCGATCCCCGCGTCGTAGACGCCATGCTGCCCTACTTCACCGAGGTATACGGCAATGCTTCATCGGCACACCGTCACGGGCGCAGCGCCGAAGCCGCGATTGAAGATGCCCGCGAGACGATTGCCCACGTCTTGAATTGCAAACCATCCGAAATTATCTTCACCAGCGGCGGCTCAGAAGGCGATAATCTGGCAGTACGCGGCGCGGCCTGGGCAGCGCGGTCACGCGGCAAAGGCACACACCTTATCACCACGCCGATTGAGCACGGCGCGATTGGCAAAACCATCGACCAACTGGCCTCTCTGCAAGGCTTTGAGAAAACCGTCCTGCCGATTGACCGCGCCGGATCGGTGAACCTGGGTGATTTTGTGGCGGCCTGCAAACGCGGCACGACCCTCGCCAGCGTGATGTACGCCAACAACGAGGTCGGCACAATCCAGCCGATTGTCGAACTAGCGGCGGTAGCGCGCACCTGCGGCGTGATTTTCCACACCGACGCGGTACAGGCAGCGGGTCAACTTCCGCTGGATGTGGGGCAGCTCGGCGTGGATTTGTTGAGTATTTCCGGCCACAAATTTTACGGGCCGAAGGGCGTGGGCGCGTTATATATCCGCGATGGAGTCGAGATCACCCCGGCGCAAACCGGCGGCGCGCATGAAAGCGGCCTGCGCGCGGGAACCCACAACACGCCTTTAATCGTCGGGTTGGCGACAGCACTCAAACTGGCTTACGACGAATTCGACGAACGCACGACCCATTATCAACAGGTACGTGACCGGTTGATCGACGGCGTTCTGAGCACGATCCCGAATGCCCAATTGACCGGACACCCGGAGCAGCGGTTGCCCGCGCACGCCAGCTTTGTTTTTGACGGGCTGGATTTAAGCCATACCTCGCTGGTGCTGCGGCTGGATGAAAAAGGCATCGCGGGCAGCGCGGCCTCGGCCTGCAAGACCGGCAGCCCGGAACCGTCGAGTGTGCTGCTGGCGCTGGGTTATGACCGTGAGTTAGCCTCGTCGAGCCTGCGCCTGACGGTTGGCCTGCAAACCACCAACGAGGATATTGACCGCACGGTTGAGACATTGGCCGAGGTTGTGCGGCAGGTCGCGCGCACCAGCACGGCGGAAATTTCGGCGTAATTTCCGTGAATCAATATTTGGGTTCTTGCATATTGGGCACGACATGTCGTGCCCTTACATTCGCCCCGCGCAGGGCATGTCGCCGACATGCCCCTACAATCTCATCGATTTGCCCCAATGAAATGACGTTATTCCCCGTTTTTCCCTGACCGCACCCATCGTATCTCCGTAAGCCCATGTGCTATAATCAGCATTTGAAAGCGCTTTCAATTGTTGCGAATTATGAACGCAGATTGCTTTTGCAGAGGAGATACACCAAATGTTTAAACGAATTCCATTGATCGTGTTATCCCTTATTTTTTTAATCGCCCTGGGACTGATGCCCGCCGTCGCGCAGGATAATGCGCCTTATAAAGACGCCAGCCTCTCGCCGGAGCAGCGTGCCGACGATCTGCTGGCGCGGATGACCACTGAAGAAAAAATCGGACAGATGACACTAGTCGAGAAAGGCAGCATCAACCCGGATGACATCACCGATTTGTTCATCGGCGGGTTGTTGAGCGGCGGCGGCGGTTCCCCGCCAACCAATACTGCTGAAGCCTGGGCGAAAATGGTCGATGACTTCCAGGCAAAAGCGCTGGCGACCCGTTTGGGCATCCCGGTGATTTACGGCGCGGACGGCGTGCATGGACACAACAACCTGCGCGGCGCGGTCATCTTCCCGCATAACATCGGCATGGGCGCAACCCGCGACCCCGATCTGATGGAAAAAGTATGCAACACCACCGCCCAGGAAATGATGGCAACCGGGATTTACTGGAATTATGCGCCGGTTGTCGCCGTCGCCCAGGACATCCGCTGGGGACGCATTTACGAAAGCTTCAGCGAAAATACCGATGTGGTCTCAGAAATGGCGGCAGCTTGCATCAAAGGGATGCAATCCGGTTCGCCCTATGTTGTCGCGACGCCCAAACATTTCGTCGGCGATGGCGGGACAGCCTGGGATTCATCCACGACAGGTGATTACTCGCTCGATCAGGGCGTGACCGAAGTCGATGAGGCGACACTCCGTGCGATCCATCTGCCGCCCTACAAAGCCGCGATTGATGCCGGTGCGCAAACGATTATGGTCTCGTTTTCCAGTTGGGGCGGCATGAAAATGAGCGCTCAGAAATATCTCATCACCGATGTACTCAAAGGCGAGCTGGGATTCAAAGGTTTTGTCGTGTCTGATTGGCAGGCGATAGACCAGATTTCCGGCAATTATTATGCCGACAATGTGACCTCGTTCAACGCCGGTATGGATATGAGCATGGTTCCGTATGATTACCACAAATTTATCGACACGATGAAGAAAGCCATCGACAGCGGTGACATCCCGATGACGCGGGTTGACGATGCCGTGCGCCGGATTCTGCTGGTTAAATTCCAGATGGGCTTGTTCGAGCATCCCTACAGCCAACCGGATTTGCTGGCCGATGTTGGCTCGGACGCGCACCGCGAAATTGCGCGGCAGGCCGTCGCCGAATCGCTGGTGCTGCTGAAAAATGACCATGCCGCGCTGCCGATTGCCAAAGATACACCGCGTATTTTCGTCGCAGGCGAAGGCGCGGACAGCATCGGTATCCAAACGGGCGGCTGGACGATTACCTGGCAAGGGCAAGCCAGCGATGTGACCCCCGGCACGACCATTCTGGATGCGATCAAAGCCACTGTTTCAGCCGATACCGACGTGAAATTTGACCGTTTCGGCAATTTCAAAAATGCTAAAGACGACGCCGGAAATTTACTGAATGCTGATGTGGGTATCGTGGTCATCAGCGAAAATCCGTATGCCGAGGGCGTGGGCGACAGCGATCACATCGACCTCACCAATCCGCAGGCCGACCTGATTGAAAAAGTGCGGGCGCGCGTGGGCAAGCTGATCGTGGTGACGGTATCGGGGCGTCCGCTGGTCATCACGGACGAACTTGACGCGATGGATGCTGTGGTGGCGGCGTGGCTGCCGGGAACCGAAGGTCAGGGCGTGGCGGATGTGTTGTTCGGCGACAAGCCTTTTGTGGGCAAATTGTCCTTCACCTGGCCGCGCAGTGAGCAGCAGCTTCCGTTCGATTTCAAGAATCTGCCCACCGAGGGCGACGGTGCACCGTTGTTCCCGTTCGGGTATGGGTTGACGACCTCGTAAAAAAGGCCGAAATATTGATGTAGGGATGCAGAGCTACTGCGTCCCTACGGAAAATATCACCACCATATAAACAGGGGTATTCAATGAGCCAATCGAACACCCTACCTCATTGTGATATTCCCACCGTCGAATATTTTGCTCCCTTATTAAATGTATTGGACGAGATATATCTCGTCCCTACAAGGGACACCACGACAAAAAATGATCGCCAATTTTCGGCGATCATTTTATTTTCCCCTTTGCGTCTTTGTGTCCTTGCGCCTTTGCGCTAGGCTTTTATGTTTTACGCATCCGGGACGAGGCGGTAAATCGCGCTCAGGTCATCAAAATAAATGTTACCGTCCGGCGCAGTGGCGATGTCCGTCCGGCACGCCTGATCCTTGCCCAACTTCACCACCGAGGTCGAAACCACCTTCGTCCGCGTCTCGTCCAGCACCGCCCGCGTAATATTCCCTGTGTTGAAGGAGCAGAAAAATAATTGTCCCTGCCACGCCGGGAAGGCGTCGCCGTCGTACACCATGATGCCCGTCGGCGCGATAGTTGGTGTATACGACAGCAGCGGCGGCATGTAATCGGGCACATCCACCGGGTCTGTGCCGAAGCACTGCGTCCCGTATTTTTCGCTCCAACCATAATTTTTCCCAATCAGCAGCAGATTAATTTCATCGTCGCAGTGAAAGCCGTTTTCGCTGCCGAATAAATTGCCGCTGATGGGATCAATGGTGAAGTCAAAGGTGTTGCGCAGGCCGTAGACGTAGATGCTGCTGTCGGGGAAGGGATCGCCAGGAGCGGGTTTCAGGCCGTCATCTGTCACGGCAAAATGGTGAATTTTCCCCTGCGGTACATCCAATTTTTGGGCATTGGTCGCATCGCCATAATCGCCAATGGACATAAACAATGTGCCGTCTTTATCAAAGTGGATATTGCCGCTGTTATGCTGGAGTTCGCCGTTGGTGATGGGCACGGACAGCATCACCTGGGAATCGCTGCCGACGCCGTTCGCTTCGTGAAAGCGCACGAGTTCGTTGGCAGGCCAATTCTGAGTATCACCGGGGCGGGTATGCACCGTCCAGATATAACCGTTATTGGCGTAGTCGGGGTCGAGGGCGATGCCCAGCAAGCCGCGTTCGACCAGCGCGTCGGTATCCAGATGAATCACCGGGTCAATCTGATCGGTTCCATCGGCGAAGGCCAGCCGCACATTGCCGGTGGCCTTCTCGGTGTAAAACAAGCGTCCGTCGGGGGTGAAGGCCATCGCTACTGGAAAATTGGCGGTCAGGTATTTTTGGACTTCGTATGTAACATTCGCACCAGGATCGGGGGTGGTGTCCTGGGCGGCACTGCTGGAAATTTCGGCTAAAACCACGACGAATAACAGTAGTATTACGACAAATCGCTTGGGCATAAGGATCAACTCGTTTCAAAGGTCAGCCAATTTCGACCATCAGGTCACAAAATCATAGGCGACGGGCCAGATGACGCGCCCTGGGGGACGAGTCCCGGCCTCAACCTGGGCATAATAATCCTCAAATGGGCCGGGCGCAAGGCCGCACGCCAACGCTGATTTCCAGGGGATGACCTGCGGTTTGATCTCAAAAGCGGCGGCGGATTTGGAATAGGGATGCAGCGATAAGGTCAGCGACGGCAAATCGCCCAGGAGCATCGACACCATTGTGCGGGCGGTTTCGGCGTCCTTTGCCAGAAACATCCGCACTTTGTCCGGTTCATCTTTGTTGACGCGGGTATAACCCACCGCTATTCCATCGCGCACATAGGCTCTACATTGAACATTGGGATTCAGGCTGATCCAATCGACCAGCGATTCGCCCTGCCTTAGCGCGAAATCGACGTTGTATTCCTCACCCATTGACAGCCCAAACAGCGAGGGACAATCGGCTTCTGTCGGCGGGCGCGCTTCTAACGTCAGGCCGGATGGGCGCACCTGTTCGCGGGTTAACGTGACCGATGACGAGCCATAGGCATCCGGTTTATAGCCGAAGCGGGTGTAAAAAGTCTCGTAGCCGACCAGAAAACTGAGCACATAATCTTTGCTTTGGGCGATGCGATGGCCTTCCAGGACGAGCGCCTCGCCAATGCCCTGGCGTTGATAGGGGGTTTCGATGCCAATTGGCGCGAGGTTCACGGCTTTGACGGGCTGCCCCAGGAGCGAAATCGTATAAGGCGAGAGCAGAATATGACCGATGATACGGTGATCGACCTCAACCACCAGCGACAATTCGGGATCAAAATCGGGCCGTTGGCGCAGCAGGGTTATGAGCAATGCCTCGCCAATTTGTCCACCGAAGGCGTGAACCTGCAAGTCAGCAATACGGGCGTAATCAGCAGGAGTTTCAGGGCGAATGTTCATGCGTCGTTCAAAGGTCTCCGTAACCAGAATGTCAGGGCATAAATGCCGATGCCCGCCGCCAAAAGGAGCAGCCCCAACACCCACAACATATAAAGCGGCGTGACCAGCGTTTGCACATCGAGATAGCCGACGCTTAAAATGCGTTCCATGTAAACCTGCGCCACACCCGCGCTGCCCAACGATCCCAGGCCAATCACGATGCCGAAAGTGACCAACCAGAAGGGAGTCAGGCCGTTGATGCGTTTGCGCTTCCCATATAAATCGCTGGCGGTATGGTTAACCATGCCTAATGCCATCGCCGCGATTCCCAACATGGTCAGCGTGGATTGCAAGTCAGTCAGGCGCGTCCCCGCCGTCCATTGACCGAAGTCGGCCTGGGATTGCAACCCGCCCAAAAATCCAACTCCGACGAGTAATAAAAGCAGACTCAGCGCGTACCAGTGCGCCGCCAGCGAATGGGTATATTCCCGTTCGGAGAGCGCGCCGTAACTGTGGGCGGCAAAAATCAAATACAGAATGGGGACGGCGAACATGGCAATATTGCCTAATAAATATGCACCGCCGCCCGCGCCCACGCGAAACAAAGGCGGCAGAGTCACCAGCACACCGGCGACAGCCAATAATCCGCCAACGGTATAGATGCCCATATCTGTCCAGATGCGGGGAACGCTGCTAAAGCGCCGGATCAGCCAATAACCGAGCGCCACCGCCGCCAGCGGATAACCGACGTTCATTTGCAGACCCACTGCCAATGTCCGTAAGACGCGATCCTGCACATAATCCGACGGCTGAATCACACCCGCCAACAAACCGATGACCGCGACGACCATGCCGATGCTCCACACACGGATTAAGGGCGAACGCGGGGCATTCATGCTCAAAATCACGATAAAGCCGATTAACATAATCGCTTCATAGACGTCGAGCGCGCGCGGGAGTTCGAGCCAGTTGCGGCCTTCGAGTAAGCCGAAAATACCTGCCAGAAATGCCAGAATCAGCAGCGCCGTCCACAACCACGAGCCATATTGCAGCGCGGTTTCGTAGCGCACAGGTTCTTCACGGCCTGCACCGGCTGCGATATAAATTCCACCGCCGAGCAAACCGGTCAGCGCCGCGAAATGCAGCAGCACATTCGATAATGCGCCTAACTGGTTATAAGGCAGCGACAAGGCCAGCGGGTCACTCGGTATTAAAAATTTCGCCGCGCCGAACAGCGCCGCCGCCGCGTAGACCATCAACAGCAGCACCGTTTGGGCGAGGAGTCCGTAAGCAATTTTTTGAGTTCGAGTCATTTTTTCCACAATCGGATTAATTATTGGGCACAACATGTCGTGCCCCTACAGGATTATTTCTGCGTCAACAAAAAGGCAATGAGGTCATTGATCTGGTCGCCGGTCAATTTGTCGCCGAAGTTACGCTGCATAGCGTCCGGGAAACCGGGGACAACGAAATCGCCAGGATTGATGATCGAATCACGCAAATACTGCTCGGCGGTCATGCCCTGGACGCGGGTTTCGGCGCGAGTCGCCACGCCCGCCAATGATGGCCCGACAACGACGACACCCGCATCGAGCGAATGGCAGGTCGAACAGGCGGCAGGTGGATTCGAGAACCAATATTTGCCGCGCGCGACGGGATCATCAGGTAACGCTTGAGCGCTGCCGCTTGTATCCGCCGCTGCGCCCGACAAGGGACTGCCGCCGTTCACCATAATTGGTCTGGGCGGCCAATTCTGCGCCGGGGGCTGCTCGCCAACCCATTTCAAAAAGGCGAATAAATTATCGGTCTCACTTTTGGTCAGGCCGAAAGCAGGCATGATGCGCTGACCGGGATGGAATGCACCGGGGTTCGCCCAGAATTCGCGCAGATAGGCTTCGCCGCGCAGTTCAAAAATGTGTGTCAGGTCAGGGGCATACGCGCCGCCTTGCCCGTAAATGGTATGGCAGCCTTCGCAACCGGTATTGCGCCAGACTTCCCAACCCTGGGCGGCTTCCTGCGGCATGGTATGCGGCGACAACGCGCCCGCGCTGACCACCACGACTAACGCGGCACTCAACAAGACGCAAAACGTGAAAAATAAACGTGTGCCCCTCATGAAAAACTGATCCCGTGATTGAGGACGCTAATCAGTTGGATGAGGGTATACAACATGGCAATCAGCAGCACGACGGCAGCGATGATCGCCGCCGCCCGCCACGCGAGGCCGGACAGCAGGGGTTTGGGCGGCATGGATGGGCGTCCCTTTCGGCGGAAAAATAATAGTACCGTGATTGCTAGTCAGAAATTTTGCCTTTATTGACCCCTCCCTAGCCCTCCCCGAATTCAGGGAGGGAACCAAATGTAGTCCGGTTTTTAGCCCCTCTCCCTTGAATTCGGGGGAGAGGCTGCCGAAGGCGTGGGGTGAGGGGGTAACAATAAGCAACTAGCAATCAAGGGTATACTGTAATTTGGATTAATTTTAGCGGGGCGTAAGAGGTTGGTCAAAAAGCCAGTTCGCCCTTCACACAGGATTTATGGAAAAATTACACATGAAAATCACAAATAGACTTCAGAATTGAATGGTGTAGCGTGTGCCAGAACGCCGATTCACAATGCCGTCGCTGATGGGATAAACGGTTACGATGGCGGAGTCGGGCGTGTCGCCGCTGGTGATGCTGACCGAATATTTGGTTTGATCGACAGCGCGCAGCAGGGGCGTGCTTTTGCCCGTCGCGATGTCGTAAACATGCAGCGCGGTGGAGGTGTCGGGACAAAATCTTTGGGCAGGTCAAGCGCGGGTGTGCGTTCGCCGGTGAGCGTGGCACACAGGTCGATTCCGTTTGGCGTGGTTTCTAAGACCCACAAATCACCAAGTAGGTTACGATCCAAATCAGTGGGGCTGTTTGCGCCGCACTGCGGGTGATAACGGACAAATGTGCCAGTTTGAACATTCAAGATAAACGGCCAGAAACCCACCTCGCCGGTTTCAGTGTAACCGCTCAACACCACCTGATCGCGCCAGATGGGATTGAACTGCTCGCTGAACGAATATACCTCGTCGGGATACGGAAATTTTTTGGGCTGGTCGTCGGATAAAACTGTGACCTCGCGGCGGTCATCGTCCCACTTTACGGATGGCACGACGGCATTGATGATCGGTTCGATGGCGACACTTTTTACGCCGCTCTCGAATAAGTCGGTAGGATCGAGGGTGCTATTTTGGGCATGGAGCACGCCGCTTGAACATAAAATGCAGCCGAGAAAAATGAGTATTCGTTTCACAAGCGGGGTCTCCATAAAAATGGGCAAAATATTGACCATTGATAATTTAATCTGGTAAAACGGACGACGTGACCAAAGAACGGTCAATTTCGTGCCTACAGCCTGCGGACACTCGCAAATAGATTGAGTTTGTTTGCCGGTGCATCGCAGCTATGATGAATAGGATATACGAAAACTTTCTTCATTGACTGACGCTTCCCCTGCGTTATACTAGACAGATTGAGAACACACGCCGAAAGAGGAGTTTCTTATGGCCGATACCACGTCAACCATCGACCCGCAATTGCTGGAAATCCTGCGCTGCCCGGTGGCGGTGCATTACAAAGACAAGGGCGACGACCCCGGACGCCTGGAATTGGTCAAGGGAACCTGGCTGGTCTGTGCCGACTCAGGTTACAAATATCCGATCCGCGACGGCCTGCCAGTTATGCTGGTGGACGAGGGCGCGAAGTGGAAAGACACCGCCGTCGATGACCTGCCCGTCCCGCCGCCTGCGGAATAAAGCAAAATAAATACATAATGAAAAGCCCCGCCAATGCAGCGGGGCTTTTGTTTTCAGGCTTAGGCTTCACACAAAAACGGTCATGAAGCGGGATTCGCGCTGCGACCACCGAAATACACTGCCGTGAACAGGATGAATCCACCGGGGACAAATGCGAATCCGATGCTCCAGGCTCCCAGGATGAGCGCAATTACACTTCCGGCGACGGCGACCCACAATACACTGCGTTTGAGGTGCTTATCCACCTTTTGAAATGGGGTGATATTCAGGTTAGTGATAACGACGACCAGCCCCAGCAACACATTTCCAAACAGCAGGGCATAACCGATCAGGCTTCCACTCATCTGGATATACGACTGCCGGTAGCACTCCCCACCGATACAGGTTGCAAAAACCGGTAAAAACAGCATCGCCAGCGGCGCGGTAATTTGTATCAAGCCGCCGGTGAGCGCCAGCAGCCGGATGAGTTTTGGAAAATCGTTATGCGTACCGGTTTCCAGATTTTTGATGAGCATCGACTCGCCTACCTCAATCTAAAATGACCTTGTGGATTATCATAACGCCATTTCGCAGCCGCTAGGACTGCTCAAATTGGAGCACATAGCCATATATCAACGCTTTTCCATTGCTGCTTATGACGGG
The DNA here is from genome assembly GCA_039933955.1 of Chloroflexota bacterium. Lineage (GTDB taxonomy): Bacteria > Chloroflexota > Anaerolineae > Aggregatilineales > Phototrophicaceae > CFX2. Next base: position 19,861 of record JBDTNB010000019.1, on the reverse strand, counting down.
CGGGGCAAGTGCCGCCGGATAAGCGCCGAAACCATCAATCGCGCCGACTTCAACCGGATCAGAACCGTCGGGCGGCAGCGGCAGCATAGAAATCCCCGCGTTTTCGCTACTCGTCGCACCAAAGCGCAGGAAGAAAAAAGCACTGCCGTCCGGCGCGACCACGCCTGAACGCGGGATGCGGTAAATTGCTGATCCTGGTTCATAACCGCGATACAAATCATTTGCAGACGTGACATCCTCAAAATGGGCGAGTGGTGTCACGGTTTGCGTCGCAATATCAACATAATAGGCCATTTGCCCGATTCCGGTTGCCGGGGAAATTTGATTATCGCGAGAAAGCACGACCAACGCATTATTCCCAGCCCATTCCAAGAAATCGGGGAATAAAGCTGTTTCTGTTTGCCAACTTGGCAAACCCGCCCGCAAAGCCTCAACCGTCGCCGTTTGTTCGGCAGCACCAGATTTCAAATCCATGACCCACACGCCATTGCGCGCATCGGTTAAATCGTTTCCCAACACGATAAAGCCGATCTGTGTGCCATCCGGCGAAATCACGGCGGGACGATAAACGCTCAAAACCGGTAGCTGGGCTGTCAAATCGGCGACGAGTTTCGGCTCATCGCGCCCGACAGGCATCAGGTAGAGGCCGAGTGTTTTATCGCCGTCGTTTGACAAATTGCTGCGGAAGAAATACAAATCGCCGTTGGCTGGATTCCAGGTCGGCAGGTAATCCAGGTTGAAGGGATCGTTGATTTTCAACCAGTTGCCGAACAGACCGTCATCAGTTCGATCTGTGATTTCGCCGTTGCTGCGATCCAACATCCAGATGTCACTGTCCACCCCGCGATCAAAGGCACTTTCGGTGAAGCTGATATAACGCGAGTCCGGAGACCAGGAGGGATTGAAATAACGACCAATGGCGCAGCAGTTTTCCGGCAAGGGGAAAACATTGGTTTGGGCTTTGTCGAAGTCATACACATCAAACTGCTTGACCGCCACGTCGTACCAGGCCACCGCCGAACCGTCGGGCGAGAGATAGGGTTGGGATGTGCGTGCGAAATCCGTGCCAATCACATGCCCGATAAACTGGGCGCTGGTCATTTTCCAGGTATTCTGCGCCGAAACCACCGACAGACTCACCATACTCAGGCATAAAAACAAGAGTAATCGCCGCACCATAATCTCCTTATGGACTATCTGCCATCTTGCTAATTGTATTACGAATTGATGGGCTGCGCTTTGGGTTTCGGCATGTGCGATAACTTAGGATATATCACCGACATGCCCCTACAAATCAAAATTCTCGCTTATAATCGGGCTGTAAACTCCAGCATATACACCATTTATGAAGGTTCAATAGATTTATTAAAGGAGTGAAAAATGTTCAAGCATCGGATGAATCAGCCCCGAAAAATTGTTAGTCAATTACGGATACCCATTTTTTGTCTCAGTTTCATATTCCTCAGTTTTAGCTTGATCGCCCGCGCGCAATCCGAGATTGTGACCGCACCCGGCAGTTATCAGGGCGAGATTGGCTGCGAGGATACCACCGGCAATGGCGGCGATTGGGAGCCAGCCTGCTTACTGTCGCAACTCAAAGATGATGATGGCGACGGGATTTATTCGCTGGTGGTCAGTTCGATCCCGGCGGGCGATTATGAATTCAAGATTGCGATCAACCAATCGTGGGGCGAAAATTATGGCGCGGATGGGAAAGCGAACGGCGCGAATGTGCCCCTGACTGTACCAGTTGATTTTGCCCAGGTCACGTTCACCTATGACACGGCGACCAAAGCCATCAGCGCGGCAGTTGACGAGTCGATCATTGGGCACGCTGCCCCTCCGCCCGGCGCGCAGCCGATTATTGTGCTGCCGCCCGTCGATAAACAACCGGATACGGTGACAATCCCCGGCACAATTCAGAGTGTCGCGGGCTGCGATGGCGATTGGCAGCCAGATTGCGCGGCAACAGGGCTGAAATTCGACACCGACGACAACCTGTGGGAAGGCAGTTTTGACCTGCCCGCTGGCGACTACGAATACAAAGTAGCGATCAACGGGACATGGGATGAAAGTTATGGCGGGAACGGCGATGCGGGCGGGCCAAATATCCCGCTCACGCTGGCCGATGCCGCCACCGTCAAATTTTATTATGACCACCAGACGCATTGGGTAGCCGACAACGCAGGTGACCGGATTGTCACGGCGGCGGGGAGTTTTCAAAGCGAACTGGGCTGCCCGGACGATTGGCAGCCGGATTGTCTGCGTTCATGGCTGCAAGACCCGGACGGCGACGGTCTGTATGTGTTTACGACGGACGCGATTCCGGCAGGTGATTATGAGGTCAAGGCGGCAGTAAATGAAGGTTGGGACGAAAATTATGGTGCGGATGGTGAAGCAGGCGGCGCAAACATCCCCTTCACTGTCCCGGCAGATGGCACACCCGTCGCGTTTGTCTTCAACAGTTCGGACAATACACTGGTAATCGGCGTGGATTACATGCCTGTGACGGGCGTGGTGGCGAGCGCGCCTGATCTGACTCAGGCCAAAGCCCAGTGGGTCACGGCGGATACGATTGCCTGGGACATCGGCAAAATGCCGACTCAGGGCACGGCTTTTAAATTGTTCTACTCGCCGGAAGCCGGGTTAAAAACCGATGATAGCGGTTTCACGGGCGGAAAGTCGATTGATCTGACCTATAACCCGGACGGCCTGAGCGCGGATGTGCTGGCACGTTTCCCGTATCTGGATGGTTACGCGGCTTTTAACCTCGACCAAGATGATCTGGCGATTGTCCCTGGAATCCTGAAGAGTCAGGCCGGAATCGCGGCGATTGGCAAGGACGGCAAAGCGCTGGATGGCACAGGCTTGCAAATCCCCGGCGTGCTCGATGACCTGTATCACTACGACGGCGCGCTGGGCGTCACTTACTATGGCGATGTGCCGACGCTAGCGGTATGGGGGCCGACAGCGCAGCGGATACAACTTGAATTGTTTGACGATGCTGACCCGGCGACCACCAGCCAGAAAATCCCGATGACTCTGGATCGGGGGACAGGCGTGTGGAGCGTGACCGGTGAGCCGGATTGGACAGATAAATATTACCTGTACAACGTGCGGGTATATGCCCCCAGCACGCAAACCCTGGTGACTAATGAAGTCACCGACCCGTATTCGTTCAGCCTGTCGATGAACAGCAGCCGCAGCCAGATCGTCAACTTGAGCGATCCCACTTTGCAACCAAGCGGCTGGGCCATAATGCCAAAACCACCGCTGGCCGCGCCGGAAGACATTGTGCTGTACGAACTGCATGTGCGCGACTTCAGCATCAACGATATGACCGTGCCGGAAGCCCTGCGCGGCACATTTATGGCTTTCACCCAAAGCGATTCAGATGGGATGAAACATCTGCGGGCGCTGGCTCAGGCCGGTCTGACGCATGTCCATCTGATGCCCACATTTGATATTGCGACCATCAACGAAAATGCCGCCGAACGCCAGGAACCGGACAATAGCAAGCTAGCCGCACTCGCGTCCGATTCGGAGGAGCAGCAGGCGCTTTTGGAACCGCTGCGTGATCTGGACGGCTTCAACTGGGGGTATGATCCGCTGCATTACACCGTGCCGGAAGGCAGTTATTCGACTGACCCCAACGGGACGACGCGCATCGTCGAGTTCCGCAAGATGGTGCAAGCGCTCAATGCAACCGGCCTGCGGGTGGTGATGGATGTAGTCTATAACCACACGAATTCGAGCGGACAGGGCGACCTATCGGTGCTGGATCGGATCGTCCCCGGTTATTACCATCGGCTGACCGATACGGGCGTGGTGGCGTCGAGTACCTGCTGCGCCAACACCGCTACCGAACATACGATGATGGAAAAACTCATGATCGACTCAGTCGTGACCTGGGCGACTCAATATAAAGTCGATGGCTTCCGATTCGACCTGATGGGGCATCATATGCGCGCCAATATGGAAAAGTTACGGGCGAAACTGGACGCGCTCACGGTTGAAAACAGCGGCGTTGACGGCAAGTCGATTTATGTGTACGGCGAAGGTTGGGATTTTGGCGAGGTGCAGAATGATGCGCGCGGCGTGAACGCGACTCAACTCAACATGGGCGGCACGGGCATCGGCACATTCAATGACCGTATGCGCGATGCGGTGCGCGGTGGCAGCCCATTCGGTGATCGCACCTTCCAGGGCTTCATCAGCGGCCTATCGCTGTATCCCAACGGCCTGACGGGCGGCACAGACGCGGAACAGCGGGCGCGGATGCTGCTGTTTGAGGATCAAATCCGGGTTGGGTTGGCCGGAAACCTGCGCAATTACAAGCTGGTCGATGCGGCGGGCGACACGGTAACGGGCGCGGACATCCCCTATAACGGTTCACCGACGGGTTACACGCTCGACCCGCAGGAAAATATCGTCTACATCTCGGCGCATGATAACGAAACGCTGTGGGACATCCTGGCCTACAAACAACTACCCGACATGACGGTGAGTGATATGGTGCGGGTAGACAACCTGGGTTACAGCATCGTTTTGCTGAGTCAGGGTGTGCCCTTCATCCACGCAGGCGATGAGATGCTGCGCTCGAAGTCGATGGATCGCAACAGCTACAACTCTGGCGATTGGTTCAACAAGCTGGATTTCACCTATCAGAGCAACAATTGGGGTGTCGGCCTGCCTCCTGCGGGTGACAATAAAGATAATTGGCCGACGATCCAACCGCTGCTGGCGAACCCAGCGCTGAAACCGACCCACGACGACATCCTGAGCGGCATCGCCCATATGCAGGAATTCCTGAGCATCCGCAAAAGTTCGCCGCTGTTCCACCTGCAAACCGCCGACGACATCATGGCGCGGGTGACATTCCCGAACAGTGGGCCGGATCAAATTCCGGGGCTGATCGTAATGTCGATTGCTGACGATGGCGATCTGGCTGATCTTGACCCGAACGCCAAACAGATCGTGGTGATTTTCAATGCCAGCAAGGACGCACAAACTTTCAGCGATAAATCATTAGCCGGTCAGGATTTTGAACTGCATCCCGTGCTGGCGAATTCGGCGGACAGCGTTGTGCGCACAGCGGCCTTCGATGCCAAAACGGGCACATTCACCGTGCCGGGATTGACGGCGGCGGTGTTCGTGTTGGGGGAATAGGGATTAATCGTGTCAGGGGTACGAGAAGTCGTACCCCCGACAACCCGCGTATCGCCTCTCGTTTAGGGCGCGAGTGCCGGTCTCCAAGCGATGGTAGAGTTGAAGCAATTACCAGGGGATAGCGAATGCACCGCCCCTGTTGCGAGATCATAGGCATAATTGCCCCATTGATGGTTGACCGCCACGTGAATAATCAAATATTGACCATCGGGCGACCATTGGATTTCAATATTGCCGGAGTTTAGTTCTGGTAGATGCTGGAAGGTTGTTACTGTTCCTCTGAGCTTGCCTTGCGGATCGTACAATAGCACTTCTGATTCCTGTGTCACAATGGCAATGGTTTGGCTGTCTGGCGACCATGCGGAAGCGATGTACCCGATCCCATCGCGCTGAAAGAACTTCGACACCGTATCATGTTGAAGGTCAGCTAGGTAGATGGCGCTTTTGCCTGGTGCGGTGGACGCGCTAAAGGTCACATAGTTACCGTCTGGCGACCACGCGGGATCATTCACAAGAAAAAATTGCTCTGGAGAGAGGTCTTGAATTTCACCGGACTCCAGATTCACGATATATAGTCCTGGTTGATTCTCCTGAGAAAAACCTGCAACAGCGAGTGATCTGCTATCAGGCGACCATGCATTAGCGTAATCATTATGGGCGTAAATTGGAAAAGTCTGAGTCTGGTTTGTCATTGTATCGACAACGGCAACTCGATCATTCTCGTAAAAAGCAATCAAACGACTTTTGGGAGACCACTTCGGCGCTGTATTGCGCGCCTCCTGATTTCGGACGCTTACCAGCACATATGCTAACCGCGTGTCAAAATCGTACTTGTTAATTTCATAGCCGTTTATTGTGTATGTAAGCTGCTGTCCATTTGGCGACCAGGAAACAGGCAAGAAAATTCCATTTGTCTGCGCGAATGTGTAGCGTATCCCCGGTTTCCAATCCGTTAGGCGGATTTTATTCAAGTAATTGCCAGCCCCATCACCACACGATTCGGTGTAGGCCACGACAGTATTAGGAAAGCCATGCCCAATGCCCGACGCCAACACACAAGCGACTGTGCAAATGCTGCTGATGAGCAAGCTCAATCGTAAAAATAATTTCATGCGCGCCTCCGATTTCACGCGCTCATTTTACAACAACCGTCATGGGTAGGACTTTATCACCAGCCTACGCTTGTCCGGCGAGATTGGGAGATGCAACATGACCATTTGATCTCTCTCGTGAATTTTGCAATTTCCGCGTTAATGCTATACTCCCTATAAGTTAATGATTTGTGCATATCTGCATCCAAAAGAGCGTGGTGAGCGATGGCCGATATTCCTTCACATGAATCCCCGGCCCACAAGGCCCAATCTCTACCCGTCATGCTGCCCGGTAAACTGAGCGGGCGCGATACGGTGCTGGCGCAAGTGTACGGCCAGTTGAAGACCAACAAACCGATTTTGATTTATGGCGCGGCGGGCATTGGCAAAACCGCCCTGGCCGCCACGCTTGCCAGCGCCTTCACCGAACTTCCCGGCGGGGCGTTGTGGCTCAACGTCAACGACAGCCCATTGGAAGAACTGATCGTGCGCGTCGGGCGGGCGTATGGTGTCGATGAAATCACCAGCAGCGAAACGCCGCTGGGCATGGTCGGCGCGGCAGCCAGTACCCTCACCAGCAACAAACCGCTGATCGTGCTGGATGGCAAGCACAATGCCCAGGCCACCAGCCAGTTTATCAGCCGCTGTGCCGAAGGGCTGCCGGTAATGCTGGTTTCCAAAGACCCGCTGGACGGCTGGCCGGGATTGCAGTTGGAAAAATTAGAGACCGCCGCCGCGATTGGCTTGCTGCGGCAGTTGGGCGGCTTCGACGCCAACACCAGCGATGACGATCTCGATGAACTAACCAGCATCCTCGACAACATCCCATTCGCCATCGCCATCGCCGCCGGGACGATGCGCCTCGCCAAGCAAACGCCAGCCGATTACCTGACGGCGTTCGAAAAAATTCCCAGCAGCGCCGGGGCAACCCCGCAGCTTCTCGCGCTGACGATTGGTTTCCGCACCCTCAATAATGCTCTGCAAGGCATCATGCTGGTTTTAGGCGCAACCTTCAGCGGTGGCGCATCGCTGGAACTGCTCAGTGCGATGAGCGGTGCGCAGCCGGAAGTCGTCGATCAGGTGATGACCTCACTGGCGGCCAATCATTTTGTCGAGCGCATCGAACGCTACGACGCGCCTTATTATCGCCTGCACGAAATCACCTACAGCTTCGCCCAGACATGGCTGCGCGGTTCCAACCGTCTGGAAGCACTGCAAGCCAAAGTCCGCGATAACCTGTTGGAATACACTAAAAAATACAGCGTCGACAGCCCGGACGCACACAACCGTCTGGCGGCTGAAATGGATCAGATTTTGGGCGTCGCCAAGTGGTGCGCCGACCAGGGCGAACGCGAGAAAGTCAATGATCTGGTCGTCGGACTGACGCAAGCTGGAAATTTCATTCACGAGCGCGGCTACCTGTATGAACTGCTGCAACTGCGGCAGATGGCGTCCAGCTTCACGACGGCGTTCCCGGCTTATCCAACGCCGCCCGCCGCCCTCCCCGACGAGGACGATGATGACGACGAGTCCGCTCCGGCAGCCGCAAAGGCCTCGGTCTGGGATCGCATGGACGAAAAACAGGCGGCGGCTCCGGAATCGCTCCTCGATCTGGACGACGATGCGGACGACGATTTTGATGATGACGACGACCTGTTTGACGAAGATGAGGACGATACCGACTCGGAGACCGGCGGCGCAACCCTGGCTGTGGGCACATCGGGTACGGATGCGGAACTCAGCAAATTGCAGGCGGCGCTGCGGGTCGCCAAAGCCAACGATGATAAAGCCGAACAGGTTCACCTGCTGACCCAGATTGGCGATATGCAGGTCGATCATGACATGGACAACGAGGCCATCACGACCTATACCGAAGCCCTGGCATTGAATGAAGAACTCGACGATCAGGAAGGTATCCTGGAAACGCTGGATACGCTGTCTTCGTTGATGGTCAAAACTGAAAATCCCAACGCGGCCATCCTGCACGCCACGCGGGGTATCAAACTGGCCGAATCGTTGAAAGATAACGAAACCCATATGTATCTGCTGACAACATTGGGCGATGCCCGCCAGCAGGATGGCGAAAGTGATGCCGCCGTACAGGCCTTCCAGCAAGCGTTGGAAATCGCCCGCAACGATGGCGACAGCCAGAACGAAGGGCTGATTCTGTTCAAACTGGGTTACGCACAGTTGGACAACAGTGATGCCGACACCGCCGCCGAAACCTGGGAACAGGCGCTCACGCTGTTCAAAGCGCAGAATAAGCGGGCTTACGAAGGCCGTGTTTTGGGCGGTCTGGGGACAGCCTATGGCGAATTAGGGCGTTGGGCAGAAGCCATCAACTTCCATACATCAGCGTTGTATATTGCCCGCGAGGTGAAAGACAAAGAAGAGGAAGCCCTGCAACTGAGCAACCTGGGCTACGCCGCCGTACAAGCCAACCAGCTTGGCGATGCCGTCACACGCTACCGCCAATCGCTGCATCTGGCGTATGTGAGCAATAACCGCGACAACATCGTCAGCAACATTGTCGATCTGGCGCGGCTGCTGGTGAAAAGCCAGCGCCACCTGGACATTGCCGAACTATTGGTGGATGATGCGCAAAAGCACGATGGCATGAACCGCGATCTGACACGTTTAAAAGACAATATCCAGCAGGAAAAACTCAAGGCGACGGCCAACGGTGTCCAGCAAATCGCCGTGAATGGTACAGCGCAGGATTATGCGGCGAATGCCTATAAGCTGCTGGAAGGATAGTTGCCTGATTGTGGGGACGATAACAGGCTATTTCAATGATGTCTACCTTCGTTCCCAATAGTATCTACCGTTCTCAAGAAGCCTATAACCGGGTTATGGCGCTCTATGATTCAGTTCTCAGCCAATGGCCTGTGAACTACGAATCGAGCGAAGTGCCGACTCGGTATGGGCAGACTGAAGTGGTCATAGCAGGGCCATCTGATGCGCCGCCGCTGGTACTCTTACACGGCGCGCAAGTCAACCTGACAACCTGGCTGCCCCACATCGCAATACTAAGCAGCAAGTTCCGTTGTTATTGCATCGACATTATCGGTGAAGGGGGTAAAAGCGCCCCCACTCGGCTGGCACGCAAAGGGCAGGAGCATGTTGACTGGCTGCGAGATGTTCTTGATTGGCTGAAGCTGGACGCGGTATCGCTCGTGGGTACATCGCTTGGTGGTTGGCTGGCCTTGCAGACCGCCGCCCACGCGCCGGATCGGGTTCGCTGCGTGGTAGCAATTAGCCCGGTGATTTTCGCGCCCGTGCGCTTGCAATTGGCACTGCGAGGAATGCCTGCCATCCTGTTCCCGTCTCGCTACACGATTACGGCTCTCACTCGCTATATAGCAGCCCCTCACTTGCCAATGGATCCAGGCATGGTCGATATGATGCTGCTCCTGTTCAAATCGATCAAAGCAAACCCCTATCAGCCATCCACAGCCTCCGATAGCCTCCTACGCAAAATCACCTGCCCAACACTCGTCATGGTGGGCGAATCGGAAAAATTCAACAATCCACAGCAGATCGTAGAACGCGCGAAGCGTCTGATTCCACAGGTAACGACAGAGATCATTGCAGGGGCTGGACACCTGCTTCCAGCAGAACAGCCTGATAAGGTAAACGACCTGACGCTACGTTTTCTTGAGCAACACGCAGAAAAGTGATTGCGCGTCATCCAACGCGCAAAAGCAGGGCACGGCGCAGGATTATGCCGCCAACCCTATAAATTGATGGAAGGCTAGCCGCTTTCTCGTCCTTAAAAGAACAGTTTCTTGCGTAGGAGCACGACATATCATATCGTGCTCCTACTTTTTAATTGCTCTCCTTGTTCACAACTCTCAATCAAGCGCTTGATTGAGAAGGACTGTTCCAAAATGACGAAACATAATCGGGAGGAAAAATCACGCGGTGACGAACGCCGAGAAGCATTAGTCCTCGCAGCCTATGGGGTTATCGCCGAGAAGGGTTTTGAAGGTTTGCGGGTGCGGGATGTGGCGGCAGTCGTAAACGTCAACATCGCCACGCTGCACTACTACTTCAACACCAAAGAAGACCTGGTGAAAGCGGTTGTCGATTATCTGCTGCATCTGTTCGTGACCGTCGAGGCTCCGCGCCCCATGAACGGCGATGAGCCAGATGCATCCGCCGCAGAAAAGCTGCGCTGGGTTTTCGACGACCTGGAGTATCAGTTACAAACGCAGCCGGAAATGTTCGTCGTACTGACGGAATTGCACTTGCGTTCGCAGCGCGATCCGGCAGTCAGCGACCTGCTGAAACGGCTGGATGCAGGCTGGCACGCGCACATCGCGTCGGTTTATCAGGAAGGCATCGACCAGCAAAGCTTCAACCCGGACTTAGACCCCAATACGGTAGCATCGCTGCTGATCGCCCTGATTAAGGGACTCAGCATCCAGGCTACCAGCCAGTTAGATCGTTTAGAATCTGAACATATCTATAAGACCGTCGAAAACTGGCTTTCCAGGCCACGTTGAGACGAAATCAAGGAGTTAAACAGCATGAACACAACACTCGAAGGCTTATCATTGCAAGTCACTGACATCAACCAATCGCTGGCTTTCTATAGCCGTATCCCCGGCGCAGTCGTTGAAGAGCAGCGCGCCGATCAATTCGCCAGGGTACGCATCGGTGATGGCGTTATTCATCTGGTCAATGTGGGCGGCAAAAAGGGCTTCCACCTCGAATTCAACGCCGAGAACCTGAACGAAGCCCACGAACAACTGGAAACTGCCGGATTAGCGCCTTCGCGTCCGCAGCACCATCCCTGGGGCAAAACCGAATTCCGCCTGACCGACCCGGATGGCAATGTGCTGGAATTCGGCACATTTGAAGGCTAAAACCCATTCACAAAAAAGGGTACATCGAAAACGGTGTACCCTTTTTGTTCGCTCAATAACGGTTACTCACGATTGCGAATCGAAATCGTCGCGCCGGACGGCGTGATATGTTTCACGGCGAGGGCGACGCGGTTGTCGGCGTTGAGCGCGTCCCAATAGGTGGCGAGAATCGATTCGGGTGTCCCTGTCAAAGGTAGCAGCAGCGGTGTCCCGGCGAAACTTGGCAGCGGCGAACCATCGCCATCATAGGTCGTCAGGCCGAAGCCAAATCCCGGCACAGGAATCGCTGGCCGGAAAGTGAAGCGATCCGTAAACGCGGGATCAATCAGGTTGGCTTTCAAAATGCTGAGGGTCACAGCACCCGATTCGCCTGATAGGTCGAGCATCCCGCTGATGCGCGGCGTAAAATTGGGCGCATCCGGTTCGCGTTCGCGGGTCGCCAGCGCCGACTCGAATGTCCCGCCGTTTTGCAAGGCATCGCAGACCGTGCGGGTTTGATCGCCGTTGCTGACCAGATAAATCCCCGGTAAATCGAGCATCGCCTCGTAAATAATTAAACTCGGATCGGTGACAAGACTGGCGTCCAGCGGTTCGGTGCGCAAGGTGCTGCCTTCCGCCACGAAACGGCGGTTGCGGCTCTGCACGCTGCGCCCCATGATCCAGTAAACGATGATCCATTCATCTGCCGTTGCGCGCCCGATCACCAATCCGCGCCCCGGATAGGGATTCTGCCGTAAGCGAATTTCAAAATTTTGTAACGCGAGGGCTGCTGCCTGCATGTAATGTCCCTTGAAAACTAAAAACAATGTCCGGCATTGTACCGTTTTCTCGTTATCTTTCCCCACAATTTGCCCAATCGTTGTGAAATCTCCAATAATCTAAAAACACGTATCCTTAAGTGACGTTATAATGAGTTTTAGTTTAGTAATTATCGAGTAGCGTTATGGCAAACCTTATCCTACTGATTCTCGATATGTGGATGTTGAGCAGTTTGGTTTTGCTGCTGCATTATCTGACACCCCGTTTTGGTTTTGCCCCGCTGATTCTGGTGATTGGTGCGCTGACCGTCCTCCTGGCAGGCCAGAAAAATATTTATATCCAACCAACACCCGGCCTGATTATGTTTGTCGACTCGAATGTGCTGGTTCCGGTGGTGCTGTTGAGCGTGCTGGTGTTATACGTCGCCAACGGTTCTATCCCCGCCCGCATGACAATCATCGGCATCCTGTGTCTGGATGTGATGGCGCTGATCGTGCTGGTGATTTATCGGGCACATTTGTCGCTCCCTGGCAGTGGTTCAACCACTGGTCTCGCCGCACAGATGCTTGTGCCGCCGTTGAATCCGCGCGTCACACTGGGGTCGCTCATCGCCTTCGCCGCCGATATGCTCGCCATCGCGGTGGTGTACCAGGGCATCAAAAATGTGCTGCCGCGCCTCCCAGAATGGTTAGTGGTGGGTATGGGTTTGCTGGGCGGCCTATGGACGGACGCGGTGGTGTTCCAGATGGTATCGTATATTGGCACGCGGAATTTCCTTATCTTTCTCCCCGGCGATGTCGCAGGCAAAACCCTTTCGGCCTTCATTTTATGGCCGGTAGCTGCCATCTATCTGGATTATATCGCCCCGCGTATGAAAGATTATGTCGGGCCGTTGGGACGCCCAACGTTCGATGTGCTGTTCGGCGCATTTGACGAAATTAAACTCGCGCTGGTGCGCACCGAAAAAGCGCTGGAACATTCGGAAATTGAACGGCGCGAGTACGAAGCCAAGTTTTACGAAATTGCCGAGAACATCAGCGAAGCTTTGTGGCTGTCTGCCCCCAACAGTTCGCCCTTTTTCGTCAACCGTGCTTATGAAGTAATCTGGGGACGCAGCGCCGCCAGCATTTATGCCAACCCGTCCAGTTTTAGGGAATCGCTGCACCCCGAAGACCGTGAGCGGGTGCTGGATGGGATGCATATGAAACAGTTCGGCAATTATGACGTTGAATTCCGCATCATCCGGCCCGACGGCGAGATGCGCTGGGTGCGGGATCGTGCCTTCCCCATACTCAATGAGGCAGGAAATGTGTACCGCATCGCCGGGATCACTGAGGATATCACTGAACGGAAGGCGATGGAACGGGATCGCCTGGAACTGGCCGTCGAGCGCGAAAAAGTGCATTTCATGCGCGATTTCATCAGCGAATTTTCGCACGATCTGAAAACCCCGCTGACCGCCATCAACCTGAAAGTTTATCAACTGGCGCGCACCGAAGACCCGGTTAAACGCCGCACTCATGTGGACGAATTGGAACAGCATACCCGCCGCATGAGTGAGATGATCGACAATCTGCTCACGTTGGCACGGCTGGAAAATATGGGGGATATGGCGCTGGCACGGGTGGACATCAACCAGATGATCCGCGAAATTTGTGATGGGCTGCGCCCGCAAATTGAAGAAAAACATCTGCAATTGGTGCTGGAACTCAGCCCGGAATCGCCGCCAGTTGAGGGTATGGCGGATGATTTGTCGCGAGCCTTCGCCAACCTGATCGACAACGCTGTGCATTACACGCCGTCCGGCGGCGTTGTGCGTGTGCAGACCCAGGTGAAAGGCCAGGAAGCCATCGTCCAGGTGAGCGATACCGGCATTGGCATCCCGAAGGAAGATCAAGCGCGCATTTTTGAGCGTTTTTTCCGCGCGTCTAACGCCCGCAATACTGACCCCGGCGGAACCGGGCTAGGCTTGGCGATTGTCAAAAAAATTGTCGAACAGCATCACGGACATATTGAGATGGACAGCGCCGTCGGCAGCGGCACGACCTTCAGTGTTTCCTTACCCGTCAACAGCAGCTTTTCGGCGTCTTAACTGAGCCATGCTTTTTCAGGGCCATGAGAAATCAGGATTCTTTACTTTTCGCAGCACGGGTCACACGTCTTTTTTCCTGGGGCGACAGCGCAACCGTCCCCATTTTCTCCGGGTGACGCCCGACCTTATCGGCATAAAAGGCGCGAAAGATTTCAAAATCGGCCTCAATGTCGCCGGACGGCATGATGACCGGCCCCATGCCAACCCGTTTGCGCTGATAATCAACATACGTCAGGACAATCGGCACTTTTGCACCCTGGGCGATATAGTAAAAGCCCGTCCGCCAGTGATCGACCTTTTTGCGTGTGCCTTCCGGCGCGATAATGAGGACAAATCGTTCCCGTTCGTTGAAGGTTTCCACGACCTGTTCGACGGCGTTTTTGGTCGATTGGCGGTTGACCGGGATGCCATTCGCTGCCCGCGTCAATATGCCCAAAGGCGGTTTGAACAGCGTGTGCTTGCCCAGCCAATACATGCGGATGCCCAAACTCGTGGAGAGCAAAAGCATGTGGATTCCATCCCAATTCGAAGTATGCGGCGCACCGATGGTCAGGAATTTGGGCAAATTCGGTGGCCCGCCTTCCACATGCCAGCCCGCCAGCTTATAAATCAGGCGCGCTAAGGCACTTAACCAGTCGGGATAATCTGAGGGACGCTGTGAGTCAGTCATACCCATGCATCATTCTGCTGGCGGCGAGGTGTTTAATGAATAAAAATTTTCTGTATTCGCCCGTCACATTTGGGCTGCCAGAGTAAAAAATACCGCCAACCACTCCATTGTAACCGGAATCCGCCAGAAAAGCGGGTTCAGTGAAAAAGATTTAATCTAATGTGGTGGGGTTATACGCCACCAGTGCCGCCAGAGGCAAAGGCTTGTCTGGTATTGGTCGCATTGGGTTCAAAACCCAATGCTATAGAAAAAACTGGAAACCTCTGAAGAGGTTGTGAATGGCCTTACAACCTCTTCAGAGGTTTAAAAGTCTTTTTGTAGCAGGATGTTCAAAACATCCTGCGGCGCAAACCAGCCAAATATTTGAATACCGGACAAGCCTTTTTAACGTCCGGCGGCATAACACAAACGCCCATCACCGATATTTATTTCTCCACCAGGAAACTGCCGATGCCGATGGCGTCCATTTTGGTACGCAGGAAGCAGTCAACAGCTTCTTCCGGCCTGCACACCACCGGCTCATTTTCGTTGAACGAGGTATTGAGGACGACAGGCGTCCCGGTGTGTTCGCCAAAGGCATGAATCAGCGACCAATACAGCGGCGCGTACTCTTTCTGGACGGTTTGCAGGCGGCCTGTGCCATCGACATGCGTCACAGCCGGGATTTCGGCGCGTTTTTCTGGCAGCACACCGTACACCTTAATCATGAAGGGGTCGGGGTAGGTCTGGTCAAAATAATCGCCGGTATTTTCCAGCAATATCGACGGCGCAAACGGACGGAAAGGTTCGCGCTGCTTGATGCGGGCGTTCAAAATATCCTTCATATCGCCCCGGCGCGGATCGGCCAGGATGCTGCGGTTGCCTAATGCACGCGGCCCCCATTCCATACGTCCCTGGAACCAACCGAGCACACTGCCCTTCGCGATGATTTCCGCCGCGCGTTTGACCAGCGCATCCTGTTCAAGACGTTCATATTTCAGGTTTTGTGCGTCGAGCACTTTTTGAATCGCGCCATCATCAAATTTCGGGCCGGTGTAGGGATCATTCATCACATAGTTGCGCGGGTTGCCCAACACCTGATGATAAATGTAGTAGCACACGCCCAACGATGTCCCGGCATCGCCCGCCGCCGGATGGATGTAAATATCCTCGAAGTCGGTGTTGGGCAGCACTTTGCCGTTAAACGCGCTGTTGAGCGCCACGCCACCCGCCATACACAGTGCTTTTTGCCCGGTGTCCTTCTGGATGCGTTTGACCAGCGCCATTTCGGCTTCTTCGAGCAGCACTTGCATCGAGGCGGCGACATCCTCGTGCTTTTTGGTGATTTCGGTGCGCGGCTGGCGCGGTTCGCCAAAAAGTTCCAGCATTTTGGGCGAGTACAGCGTGCCAATGGTCGGTTCGCCGCCTTCCCAGGTCATGGCCGCGCCCTCAGCGTGATGCACAAAATAATCTAAATCGAGTTCAAACGTGCCGTCTTTTTGCAGTCGAACCAGCTTATGCATCTCGTCCATGTATTTGGGCTGACCGTAAGGCGCGAGACCCATCGTCTTGCCTTCGTCACCATATTTAGGGAAGCCCAACCACTGCGTCACGGCGCTGTAAAAAATACCGAGCGAATGGGGGAAGTTGATCTGGTCGCTGACCAGGATTTTATTGCCTTTGCCCACACCCCACATCGTCGTGACAAAATCGCCCGCGCCATCGACGGACAAAATCGCGGCTTCGTCATAGGGCGACACGAAAAAGGCGCTCGCCATATGCGCCCGATGATGCTCGACATTGTGAAAATCAGCCTTGAGCTGTGCGGCTGGGATATTCAATTCCTCGCAGAAAACCGTTTTCAGACTGCCGATTTTCATGGTGTTGTTGAGTCTATCCCGCACCAGACTCAAGCTGGGTCGGCGGGTGAAAGCGAACAAAGCGGCTTGCAGCAAATTGGCTTTCGGATCACGCGAGATGCCGATGTGGTCGAGGTCTTGCGGTTGGATGCCCGCCTCGCTCAACACATATTGGATGGCTTGCACGGGGAAACCCGCCCAATATTTGATGCGGCTGAAACGTTCTTCTTCCGCCGCCGCGATCAACTGGCCGTCTTGAATCAAACAGGCGGACGCGCCGCCGTGATAAGCATTGATGCCCAGAATATACAAAATCCACATCCTCAATCGAAGGTTGCAAAACACAGCGGATGATATATCAATCACCGCCCGCGCTCAAGGTGGGA
Organism: Chloroflexota bacterium; assembly: GCA_039933955.1. Lineage (GTDB taxonomy): Bacteria > Chloroflexota > Anaerolineae > Aggregatilineales > Phototrophicaceae > CFX2. Next base: position 2,985 of record JBDTNB010000019.1, on the reverse strand, counting down.
AAAAGAAAGTGCAGCGTTCTGAGTGCTGAGTTCTGAGTAAAGACAAAAAGCCGGAGAGGCAGCCTACAGATACAAAGATCACCTAGAAGACTAACAAGGGATAGCGTTCAACCGAGTGCTCATACTCAGAACTCAGTACCCAGCACTCGGTACTATCTTTTACTCTGCACAAGGTTCTTGTCACCCCACGCTTCCCCTGCGGGTACTCATGCGCAATTGACTCCACTTGGTCGCATGTTATAATCGCCCCGCGAAAGACGTTTGTTAAGGTGTGAGTAGGGTCTCTCAAGTGCCCTGCCCTGTGGAGAAGTTGATGCTGAAAACCAGCTTACGGATCATCCTGTTAACATTTATTCTGGGGATGGTGGGCACGTCCCTCGTCCATGCGCAAGATACCGCGAACGCACTGCAAAATGGCAGCTTTGAAGAAGGTTCATTTGGGCCATACACCCAACGGCGTGGCGGCGAAAAGCCGATTTACCTGCCGGGGGCGTGGAATTTCTGGCTCAATACCAATACCCAAAATCAGTATTATAACCGTGCGGATCGGGTCTCGATGTTCCCGCATCCCGGCCCCGGCCCCAACCCCTATGACGGGGCGCGTGCGCTCAATGTGGACTGTGGTTTTGTCACCTGCGCGGTTGCTGTTTACCAGCAGGTCGGCGGCGTGACACCCGGTCAGGCGGTGAACGCATCGGCCTGGTCGCAGGTCAAAGCCTGTAACCTGGGCGGCGGCTCAAGCTGCGGCTCGGCGATTGAATCCGGTTCACAGACACGCATCGGCATCGACCCGGCGGGCGGAACCGACCCGACTAATCCGGCGATTGTGTGGTCAGCCTGGGTACAGCCCCATGACCAATGGAAACAGCAGAGTGTCTCGGCCACCGCGACAGGCGGCACGGTCACGGTATTTTTGTACTCGACTCAGCAAAATTTTTCTGACCTGAACAAAACCTATTGGGACGCGGCGATATTGTCCGGCGGCGGCGCGGGCAGCGCGGCTCCTGGCGCAAGCGGCGGTACACCCGCCCCGACAGCGACTCCGACACCACCGCCTTACGTGCCCTTTGTCGCCCCACAGGGCGCTCAGTCCGACGGTTCGATTGTCCACACAGTGGGAGCGGGCGATACCATTGACAGCATCGCCGTCGCCTACGGTGTGACCCGCTCCGACATCATGGAACTGAACAAAATCACTGACCCGCGCATCATTTCGCTCGGCCAGAAGTTGATTATCAAAACAGCCACTGCGCCAACGGCAGGGCCAACATCAGAATCGTCAGCCGCAGAACCCGCAGCGACGGAAGCGCCAACGCAGGAAGTCGTCATCGGGGCATCGGGTGGCGACGCTCAAGCGCAGCCCACCACTGAAAGCCAAGCGCCCACTGATACCAGCCCGACACAAGAAGCCCCGGCGGAACAACCTACCTCCGATCAGCCCGCCGAACCGACGGCAATTCCTCCGACTGCGCCGGTTGTGGTCGCGCAGGGTGGCGATTTGAATCCGGTTTCGACCAAAGCACAAGTTTGTGTGATTGTCTTTGACGATGCCAACCAGAATCGTATCCAGGAAAGCGGCGAAAATCTGCTCCCTGGCGGCACAATCACATTGGCTTTGGGCAGCGAGAACGTCGGCACTTATACCACCGATGGCACGTCCGAGCCGCACTGCTTTGATAACCTGGATGCCGGGGACTATGTAGCACTCGCCAGCGCACCCAGTGGCTATGGCCTGACGACTCCCGATCAACTACGCCTGGAAGCCAAACCCGGCCCCGCCATCAACATTGCCTTTGGCGCGGCACAGGGTGTGCAGCCGGTTGCAGCGCCGCCGATTGATACCGGCGATGCCCAACCCCCTGTGCAGGAAGAAGCCCAATCCAGCACGGCTAATTCTATTCTTGCCAACAGCGGCCTGATCGTCTTCGGGTTAGCCGCCGTCGTGCTGATCGGCGGGCTGGGCGCGGCATTCTTCCTGCGTCGTCGCTAAACGTGCTCTTACCCCACCCCTAGCCCCCTCCCCGAATTCAGGGAGGGGGAATCAAAACATAAGTCCAACTCCTTCCTGAATAGTCATGAAACCAGGAAGTTGAGGGGTTGAAATTTGAGAAAAGTGCTCAATTTGTTCGCCTGGGGTTTATTGCCAACGGCAAATAAACTCCTACCCGAAGTGGGTAATGCAAAAAGGTATAGAATTATGCGGCGATTGATCTGTATCCTGACACTGGCCTTCGCTATCAGCAGCACGGCTGCGGCTGCCCAACAAACTGGCGGTCAATTGTGCGTGCGCTCCTTTGAAGACCGTAATGGCAATGGCAAACTCGATGCCGGAGAGCCACTGCTCACGCGCGGTGTCAGCATCAATTTGCTCGATGCGGGCGGCATCACCGTCGCCAGCGCCTTGCTGGATACATCGCCTACCGCCGCTCAGGGCGTCGTGTGCTTCCAATTCCTGGCCGCCGGACAATATTCGGTGGTCGTCACCAGCGCCGATTTCAATGCCACCACGCCCGCCACCGTGACCACGACTATCCAGGATGACTCTGTGCCGACTGTCGTCGAGTTTGGTGGGCAGCGCATTGGCACGCCAACCCTTGCGCCTGCCGGGTCTGCCGCCGCGCCGCAAACGAGCGAAGATGAACTGGTACGGCTGGTCATTTCGATTGTGGGCGCGATTATCGTCGTCGCCGGGATGGTTTTCCTGGGCATCCTGGTTTATGCCATCGCTTTCCGGGGACGCCGCCCCAGCCAGCAAGCCGCGCTTGACCCACGTACCACGACTGGCTCGATGCGTGCCGTCCAAACCCGCGACACCAGCGAACATCCGCATGTGTAACGAAGCGGTTTTTAGTTGTTGATAATTGGTTTTTAGTCAAACAAATGGGCGTTCACTTGAACGCCCATTTTTGTTACCAGGGCACGACATACCGTACCGTGATTGCTAGTCAGAAGTTTTGCCTTTATTGACCCCTCCCTAACCCTCCC
>JBDTNB010000018.1:0-69974 GCA_039933955.1 Chloroflexota bacterium | reverse complement strand
GGTCTTTGCAGGCGGCGACGGCGGCCTGCTGCTTGCCCATTTCGCCGGATGCTTTCCGCAGTTCTTTGGCAAATTGGCGCACGGCGGGCAGGCTGTCCGCCCGCAAAGTTTCAAGCTGCCGATCCGACATCAAACGGGTGATGCGCTTGATGAGGTCATTGTTTTCAAACGGTTCCGTGCTGATTTCGTCAGCTTGCCCCGGCATCCCGAAATCGGCTTCTTCATCGACCAGGACGATAAACAGGCGCGGGTAGCTGTGGCGGAGTTCCTGGATGAATTCGTAGATGTAACCCAGGCCGTTATCCAGCACCAGCACGTCGATATGCTGGTCGCGGTCAGCCAGGATGTTAAAAGCATCGCCAGTATCGGAAACCATCTGAACGCGGAAATCTTTATATGCCGAGAGATTTTTATAATAACGGCTGGCGTTTTCGCGCTGTACCGCGACTAATACATCAACATTCGACATGCTTCATTCCTCACTGTAGATGGGTAGTTCTCATCCGATTATAGCAGGTGCGCCAAAAAAGTTGGCCTATGGATTCTGGTTGGCAACCACAAGTGTCAGCAGAACCAGTTGGCGCAGCCCGTCGGCAATCGGCTGGGTTTCAATATATTCGTCAAGCCGGTGGGCGTTTCCACCCCGTGTAACGCCGATGGTCACAGCCGGTACACCCTGTGATAACGGGACATTCGCGTCGGTGCTGCCATTTTCCAAAGTGCCCTGGATGCCGACCCGCGTCAGCACCGCCATCGCCGTTTGTACCAGGGGATGTTCCGGCGCGATTGACCCGGCAGGCCGATCTCCGACCACCTCAATCGTGAAGGGCATATAGGGTTTTGATACGGCGTCCACCTGCGCCCGGACTTCTTGTTCGAAGGCCACCAGGGTGCTCGATTCTTCCGAACGCATATCTAACCATAAACTGGCTTTGGTGGCAATAGCGTTAATGGTCTGGCCGCCGTCGATCATGCCGATATTAAACGTGGTGCGCGGCGTTTGTGGCGGGCGCAACCCTGTGATGCGCGCGCCCAATTCGACGATTCCGTGAATCGCGCTGGCGCGTCCGTAATTCAGCCAGCTATGCCCACCTTCGGCAGTCGCCGTGATGTGCAGCCGCCGCACGGCGATTCCGGCATGATACACATGTCCGTAAGCCATGCCTTCCAGGTTGATGACCTGGCCGATATGGGGCTTCAATTTTGCGAAGGCGGCTTTCATGCCCCCCAGGTCGCCCAGACCTTCTTCGCGTGTGTTGGCGACGAACCATATATCACACGCCGGAATAATTTTGAGCGTTTGCAGGCTTTTCGCCAAGCCCAGCAACCCGGCGACACCCATGCTGTTGTCACCGAGGCCGGGGCCAAAAATCAGGTCGTTTTCGCGGCGGATTTGCAGGTCAGTGTGTTCGTCAAATACGGTATCGGTATGGGCGGAAACCATCACACCCAATTTTTGTGCGCCGGGAAGCAGGCCGTACACATTGAAAAAATCGTCAATCTGAACGTCCTTCAGCCCGACGGTTTTGAATTGTTCGGCGACATATTGGGCGCGGCGGCTTTCGTTAAAGGTGGGCGCGGGGATTTGCTGGATGGCGATCCCTTGCTCGATGACATACTGGGTTTGGGCGGGCAGCCAGTGCCAGTCCAGTGATTTGTCGAGTTGTTCGACAGGATTTTTCATAGATGTGTATTTCCAGAGATGGTTAGCGATGTTGCCCGGAGATTATGCCATACTCTTTACCGAATTGGCGACTGCCGCCTCAATCTGATCGTATTGTTTGTCTGCAAATCTCTGCTCGCCATAAACCGGTGGTTGATTCACGCGGATTTTCCCCTTAGCCTACGGCGGGCGCAAACAGGATAAACGAATATATTTCTTATGATCTTCTTCCATTCCGTGACTATCAGGGGGTTTCAAGGTGTTTAAAAGCTCGGTATAATGCCCTTACCCTGAAAAATCTGTTCAACATACGCGCCAATCACTCGGCTACATCGGAGGTGCTATTGTATGGAGGCGGCGAGAGTTCTATTCATCGGACGCATCCAGGTTAATCGTTCGTCGCTTGCGAATGCCCTAGAAAAACATTATCAAGTTCTTATTGCATCAAGTGGAAAAGTGGGTCTCAAGCTGGCCCAGCAAAACCCGTGTCAGGTTGTTGTACTGGATGCAGCTTCGTTACGAACTCCCGGTGACCGTATGTGCGTAGAACTGCGGCAGCGGCTCGGTAAAATGCCGATTATTCATATTCATCCCGGCCCTAAAAATGGGGGGCAGAGTGTTGCCGATGTGGTGTTGTACCAACCGCTGACATCGCGGCGGCTGTTGAGTACGGTTGATCGCCTGCTGCAATCGCAGGACGAAGAGACCCTGGCTTACGGCGGATTTTCGGTCAATCTGGCGCGGCGTGTTTTAATCGTGGACGGGCAGGAAACGCAGCTTACGCCAAAGCAGTCTATGCTGATAGAAATGTTTTTACGCCATCCGGGCGAGGTGCTGGATCGTAAAACCCTGATGGAAAAAGTCTGGCAAACGAATTACCTGGGCGATACCCGGACGCTGGATGTCCATATCCGGTGGATCCGCGAGGCAATTGAAAAAGACCCCGGCAAACCCCAATATCTGCGCACCGTGCGCGGCGTAGGCTACTGCCTGGAAATCAATGAAGAATCTGGATTTTCAACTGAGGAATTGGAAGACGAAGCGTTGGTGCTTCCGACGTAATGTAACAAAATTGGGTAAGGGTGATCCGCTGAATCGCCCTTACCCAATTATCTGTCTGATCTTATAAAAGCAAAAAACGACCCTATAAAGGTCGTTTTTAAACGTCTGCAATTTAAAGCGAACTGGCGCTTATTTCGCCCCGGCTTCGAGCACGGCGAGCTGCTTCATCAGGCGGCCTTTACGGCGCGCGGCATTCTTGGGATGGATTGTCCCCCGGCTGGCAGCCATATCCAGATCGCGGATGGCGATGCGGGTGGCTTCCTTCGCGGCGTCTACATCACTGCCTGCGGAAATTTCAGTACGCGCCTTTTTGACCAGGGTGCGGACACGATTACGAAAAACACGATTGTGAACGCGGCGTTTTTCGCTTTGGCGGAACCGTTTCAACGCCGATTTGTGATTAGCCATGTAAGCCTCTTAAGATTTTCCAAAAGTCGTATGAATTAAGGTGGAATTCTATCATACGCTTTCAAGTCTTGTCCAGCCTGCGTTGTGATTATCCTGGTCGATGTTGACCCAATATGCTAATTGGGCTTATTTCGCCGTCAAATTCATGACCAAAAGGGCGACTGCACCCAGATTGAGCACAATAACCCCCAAGAGACCAAGAATGACCAGTGCCGGATAGCGTTCGCGGGTTCCCGGCAGGCGGGTTGCATGGATGTCTCTGGGTATGTATTGGAAAAACTCGGCTGCATCGAGTTTGTCTAATTCGGCCTGATCGTAGTCCGGGTCAAAATTCGAACCGAAGTCGTCGTCATCGTCGTCAGCATCATCGAACACCGCACTCGGTGATTTTTTGGGGGCCAATACACCACTGGGTTTAGAGGCGAAAGCAGATTTGGGTGACTTGGTGACAGGCGGCGGTGTCTCGGTTATCGGCAGGGCAGTATCAGTGCTGCCGAATGGCCCTGATGAAGATGAGAATAGATCGTCTTCATCCTCGTCTGTGAACAGACCACCTGTTGGTTCAGCGCTGAACAAATCGGATTGTGGCAGGTCGTCATCTTCATCATCAAATGATGTTGACATGAATTCCTGGGCTTCGTCCAGCGGCCCAGCCTGGAAAACCTCTTCGGCACTATTGCTTCCGAGTTTGAGATTATTCACCCAGTCATCATACTCGGCTGCCGACGGTTCATCCACATGATGGGTGGAACTGGCGCTGCTGGTCGCGGTGGGCGGGGCGACTGCAGGGGGAGGGGGAGGGGGTGGCGCAGCCGGAGGCGGGGCATTCCATTCAAGACTCGGCGGCAGTTCATCCGCTTCATCATAATCAACGCCGAACATATCGGGAGACGGAATCGTTGTTGGTGTGAAACTGCTGCCCGCCAGCACATCATCGGCCTGGGTCGCAGCACTTTTTGCGGTTGGAGGTGGCGCAGCAGCTTTCTGCGTCAACATGGTCAAGCCTTGTTTGGCGCGGTCATTATTGGGGTTGATGGTCAGCACATTTTCCAGGCAGGTTTGCTGCTCTTCAACCGATTCGACGACTGCGCTCAACCACAACCATGCCTGCTCGTTATATTGGTCAATTTCCACCGCGCGCAGGAGTAGGGCGCGTGCTTCGTCTTTTCTTCCGGCACGGTAGGCGCTAATTCCTTCGCGTACCATTCCATCGACATTTGCTGGCATGAGAACCGTTTCCTGTTGAACTCACTTGTGCATAAGGCAATCATAGCACGAACTTCGATTAGGGAAAATTGAATCAGACCGGGGTTTCAAAACCCATTAAACCGCCAAGCCGCCAAGTACGCAGAGAGGAAGCGAAATTTTAGAGACTAATCGATAAAAATTAGCCACCTTTTAACATAGGTGACTATTTAGGTTGTCTTCTTTGACCTGGCGCTCTTTGCGGCTTGGCGGTTCAATCCTGAAATTTTGCATTTTGAAGTGAGGGTGGTTGATAGACACTCGATTCGCGGATGATGAGCTGGATGGGCACATTAATCGCGAAAGCGGGCGAACCTTTGGTGGGTGGGCCTGAGACCAGAATATCGACGGCATGGACGCCAATCTGGTGTTTGGGTACATCAATTGTGGTCAGTGCCGGGACAACGAACATGGAAATATCAATGTTGTCGATGCTGGCGACACCGACATCTTTCGGGACGGCAAGGTGATGTTCATGCAGGCATTTCATCACACCGATAGCGGTCTCATCGGTTCCGACACAAATCCCGTCAAAGGTCAAGCCGGTGCGGATGATTGCTTCGCAGCATTCATAGCCCGCCTGTGGGTTAGCGGCGCTGAAAATGACCCGGTTATCCAGGGTAAGTTTGTGTTCCCATAAGGCTTGCTGATAACCCGACATGCGGCGGTCTTCCGGGCCAATGTAGGCGACATGGTGACGACCTGTTGTGAGCAGATGATTGCAGGCGCGATAGGCGGCGTTTTGCAAATCAAACTGAATGGATGGCACTCCCGGCCACTCCCATTCGACACAGACCACACGCTCAACCCGTTCGACAATGGCCTCCATCATGGCGTTGTGATCGGCAGTTCTTAAGACCTGATCGAGTCCGATCAGGATGGCTCCACTGATTTCGTTAGGGTGAATTAATTCATTGAAGAGGGTGGGATTATTGAAATCATCAAAGACGCGGATGAAGCGGATACGCCAATCGCGCTCATGGGCGTGTTCGTGGATGCTGGCGAGGATGCTGCCGTAATAAGGCCGCTTGAGCATGTAATTCCCGGCCAGGATGATGCCGATATATTTTCCAGCGAGGCTGTCGTCGGTGCTGGAAAGCATCTGGGCGTGTTTGTTGGGACGGTAGCCGAGTTCTTTGATGGCAGCAAGCACCCGGATGCGAGTCTCTTCCGAAACTTTGCGCGGGCCATTGTTGATAACATAGGAAACGATAGAGCGCGTTACCCCTGCGTGGCGGGCGACATCTTCCTGCGTGATGATTTTGTTGTTGTCGTGCTCGACCATTTCATATTCCTGATTTAATTTTTGCTGACCTGTTTTGCCGAGATTTATCTGCCTGGACAGCGCCATAATTGTATAACGGAATGTTTCGCTAATCTACGATTATTCCGAATATGTTGACGCCTTATAGAGTATTGTGATAGTATCAACGCGAATTGTCAACGCGCGTTGATTGAAATTGTTTTTAATAGAGTGATTTGTTGATGAGCAGCCCTAAAATAAATTTGCCATATTCTATTTACCATCCGTTTCCCCGTACCACTGGGACTCGTGGATTGGTTTGCCATCCACAAATTTACATCCATTCTCGCGTACTCCCGAACATTCGGCAGTCTTCAAATTTGAAAATCCCACCTGAAGGTTTATCCAGAGAGGAGTGTTTAATCCACCTGACTTAAATGTGCATCCATATAAACAGTCGTCATTTAGAAATATGGAGAAAATCATGCAGAAATCTAAATTTGCCGTTTTGTTAGTTGTTTGTTTAATGGTATTAGGTCTCAGCACAGTGGTACACGCTCAGAACGAGGTTACACTCACTGCCTGGTCAGCCGATCATCTTTACCTGCAATATTTCGAGTCGCGTCTGCCCGATTTTCAGGCATTACACCCGGACGTCACCATAAAATTTGAGGGCGTCGATGATTCCAGCGCCCCGGCTAATGCGCTGAATGCGATTGCGGCCAACCCGGACAATCCTGGCCTGCCCGACATGCTCGGTATGGAACGTGCCCAATTCGGGAACTATATGAAAAATGGCATCATCGCCAAATACTTCCTCGATCTGAGCGATCTGGTTGAGGCCGATAAAGCGGACTATTCCGCAGGGCGTATGGCAATCTACACCTATGAGGGCAAACTTTATGCACTGGAAAGCCAGCTTGCCGCCAGCCTCCTGTATTACCAGCCCGACGTTTTTACGGCAGCCGGTGTTGATGTACCGACCACCTGGGAACAGGTGATTAACGATGTTGGGCCAAAACTGGCGGCCAAGGGGAGCGCCTTCACCTTCGCAACCAATGATGGTGACTGGTTCCTGATGTTCTTTGACCAGCGCGGGGGTTTTGTCTTCGATGCTGACGGCAATTTCGTCATGGGTGACGACACCAACAAACCACTGGCAATCGAAGTGGCAACAGCCCTACAAAAGGGTGTCCAGAATGGCACTTTCATGGTTGTCCTGGGCGGCGATGTGTGGTCAGGTGCGACCATCCCAACAGCGTACACCAGCGGCAAATTGGCTGGTACGGTCATGCCCGACTGGTGGGCAACCTGCTGCCTGGAACCTGATGCAGGGCCGGAAATGTCAGGTAAATGGAAAGTCGCACTGCCCCCCACCTGGGAAGGCGGAGGCCATTCGACATTGACCTGGGGCGGCACGGGCTGGGCGGTTTCCAGCGCTTCCCCCAATGCTGAACTGGCGAAAGAATTCCTGGCCTTCGCGTATCTTGGCCTGGAGAGTCAGGTATCCAAGTTCCAGCAGATTAACAACTTCCCCTGGTACATCCCGGCTTTCAGCGACCCCCGTGTGAGCGACCTGGAAGACCCCTACTTCAGTAACCAACATCTGGGTGAGTTTTACGGCAAAGTGGCAGCCGACGTACCCGTCTGGTACAACAGCCCGTTCTTCCCGTCTGTTAAGTCCGCTTTTGCAGACAATCTGCCGGGATTGTTTGACGGTACACTAACGCCGGAACAGTTCGTAGATAATTCAATTAAGACGACGCAAGACGCAATTGATTTCGGCTTCTAATCACTAAAGCTTTTAGAGGATAGGGTGAGCAGCTTTGCACACCCTGTCCTCTTCCCCAAAACTTTCAGGAGGTGGAAATGTCTACACAGGATACGGCTGTTCCGCTTTCACTGCCGATTCCTCAGAAAAAAAGACGCAGGCAAGATAGATTTGCACCGTATTTTTTTGTATCTCCTTTTTATATCCTGTTCGCCATTTTCTTTTTGTTCCCGTCATTGTTCGCGCTGGTGCTGGGTTTCCTGAAGTGGAATTCGTTGGGCACGCCGGAATGGTTCGGGCTGAAGAATTATGACCGGCTGTTTAGCGACCCGGTTTTCTGGCAATCGGTGGGCAATACCATTTTCTATGCCGCCGCCAGCCTGTTTATTATTGTTCCACTGGCGCTGCTGGAAGCGATGGCGCTGAATTCTAAGCTGCTGCGCTTCCGCACCTTCTGGCGGGCGGTCTATTTCGCGCCGATTGTGACATCATCGGTGGCGATTTCGCTGGTGTTCCGCATGTTGTACAACAAGGACTATGGCCTGCTCAACGAGTTTGTCGCGGCGCTGGGTGGGATGCCGGTGGATTGGCTGGGCAATCAAGGAGTCGTCAAAATCGCTGTGATGGGTGTTGTCATCTGGCGCTGGACAGGGCTGCTGGCAGTTTATTTCCTGGCCGGGTTGCAATCTGTGCCGGAAGAATTGTATGAAGCGGCAGCAATTGACGGCGCGAGCACGCGGCAGCGCTTTTTATATGTGACGCTGCCATCGCTGCGTCCGGTGCTGCTGTTTGTCTCAGTCATTGTGGTGATCGGTTCGCTGCAAATCTTTGATGACCCACAGATTTTGTTTGGCAGCGGCAATCCGGGCGGCCCAGCCAACGCGGGTCTGAGTATCGTGCAGTACCTTTATGGTCGCGGCATCGGTCAGTTGTTGTATGGCTATGCTTCGGCGGTAGGGCTGTTCCTATTTGTCATCATCTTCGTCTTGTCACTGCTACAATTCCGGGTCTTCCGGGGATTCGAGAGTGATTAATCATGGTTGAGGCAAAGTCGAGACGGACGCTCAACGCAGTGTTATTGAACGTGATTGTTGCCATCGGTGGCATCATCATCATTGCGCCGTTGGTATGGATGGTGTCGGCGTCCTTCAAGCCCCTGCACGAAATTTACGCCTATCCACCCACCCTCATTCCGCAGGATTTTACAACCGGCAATTACAGCCGCTTGCTTGAAGATTGGCCGTTCCTCAGTTGGTATGGCAACAGCTTGGTTGTCGCCGTGCTGCTCACTTTCCTGGTGTTGTTTTTCACGACGTTGGCCGGATATGCTTTTGCCAAGTTTAACTTTAAAGGCAGTCGCGTGTTGTTCGTGCTACTGTTGGGATCAACGATGATTCCATTCCAGCTTATTCTGGTTCCGCTGTTCATCTTTATGAGCCGTCTAGGATGGGCTGATTCATACTGGTGTCTGATTATTCCTTTCATGGCTCCGGCAGTCGGTATTTTCCTCATGCGGCAGTTTTTGATCTCGATTCCTACCGAATTGATCGAAGCCGCGCGGATTGATGGCGCAACGGAATTCGGCATTTACTGGCGTATCATTTTGCCGCTGGCACGTCCAGCGCTGGCTGCTCAAGGGGTACTTTCATTCCTGGGTGCATGGAACAGTTTTCTGTGGCCGCTGTCGGTGCTGCACAGCCAAACTGCGTTGACCCTGCCGGTAGGGCTGGCAGCCATCATCGGCGGTGTGACGGCGGGCAGTGAACCGCCGATTGGCGCATCTATGGCAGGCGCGACGCTGGTGACGATCCCCGTGATTATCATCTTTGTCGCCGTTCAGAAGCAGTATATTGCAGGATTGACAGCCGCGAGCGTGAAGCAATAGTTTGTAGCTGCATCGATTCAATTTCAAACTTTGAAAATCAGGGCGCAAAACCTGGGCCTTTTTTTCGGTGCGCCTGCGCATTAACGCCCATCCGTATGATTTCAGGAAGCGAGTTTAGTTTTCATGTCATCTCCAATTCAACCTGCACAATCCAGCATCCGCCCGGCTTATCAGGTGGACATCTCGAATAACGATATGCCCATCATATCCGGCCATTTGAAAATGGGCGGCAAAAATAGAGCGGGACACAGCATTGAATTGACCAACTATTATTTGGTGCAAGATGGCAAAATTGTGATTCCGGTGATGGGCGAGTTTCATTTCTCACGTTATGCGCGGGCATTCTGGGAAGAAGAACTGCTCAAAATCAAAGCCGGTGGCGTTGATATTGTCGCCACATATGTTTTCTGGATTCACGTTGAAGAAGAAGAGGGCATTTTCAACTGGTCGGGCAACAATGACCTGCACGCATTTGCCGAATTATGCGACAAGTGTGGATTACAGGCATTGGTGCGGATTGGCCCATTTGCTCATGGCGAGTGTCGCAATGGAGGTATCCCCGATTGGATGTATGGGCGTCCGTTTCAAGTGCGCTCCAACGATCCGCGCTATCTGGAATATGTGACACGTCTTTATGACCAGATTGCACAGCAGTTGGAGGGGCTGCTTTTTAAAGACAATGGGCCGGTAATCGGCATCCAACTGGATAACGAATATATGCACTGTGGCGCGCCCTGGGAAGTGACTTACTGTCAGGGGATGGAATGGGTTCCATCGGGGTCGGAAGGCGCAGGACATATCCAAAAATTGAAAGAATTGGCTTTGAACGCGGGCTTTGATGTGCCGCTGTATACGGTCACAGGATGGATTCGTTCGCCCATCCTGGAAGGCGAAACGCTGCCGATGCAGGGCGGCTATGTTTTTCAACCCTGGAATCCTGATCCGACTTATCAACAGCCGCCGACGCGCGAATATATTTTCCGCAACCGTCATTTGAACCCAGTCCTGGATGGCGAGCCAACCTACGAGGCCGCGAATTATCCGTTCATGTGCTGCGAGATGGGCGGTGGGACGCAAATCAGCTATTATCATCGTCCGATTGTGCCCGCAGAAGCGGTTGAATCGCTGGCGGTGATGAATTTGGCAGGTGGGGCGAACCTGATTGGTTACTATATGTATCACGGTGGAACGAATCCAGTGGGCAAACATGCTTATCTGAACGAATATACTGTCCCGCGCATTTCCTATGATTTTCAAGCGCCGATCCGCGAATTCGGGCAGTTCAACGATTCTTTCCGCAGTTTGCGTCTGCTGCATCAATTCCTGAAAGATTTCGGTGATGTGCTCGCGCCGATGACGGTTTCGCTGCCGGAAAATGCTGGAACGATTATGCCCGAAGATATTCAAACGCTGCGTTATGGCATTCGCTCCAACGGCAGTACGGGCTTCGTGTTTTTGAACAATTATCAGGATCATGTCGAGACCCAGGCGATAGATGATGTGTGCATCGAGATTCATGCATCGAGCGAAACGATTGCGATTCCGAACGAGGGGGCTATCGTCCTCGAAAAAGGTGTAACCGCGATTCTGCCCTTCGGTTTATCGCTGGAAGGGGTGGTGCTGCGTTATGCCACGACACAACTGCTGGCGAAAATCGAGGCGGGCGATGCAGTCAATTATTTCTTTTTCGCCCCGCAGGGCATGTCCAGCGAATATGCTTTCGATGCCGCAACGTTGCAAAGTCTCAGCGTCCAGAGCGGTGAAATTATCCGACGTGAAAGCAGCACCATTGTCAGCGTTATACCCGGTCTGGACTGTATGATAACCCTGGAAAATTTGAGCGGCAAAACGGTGCGAATCTTCACACTCACCCGCGATCAGGCCGAGCGATGCAGCAAACAGTCATTGTGGGGACGTGACCGAATCGTCATTTCGGATTCAACCCTGGTAACGGATGGTGACTCCTGCTGGTTGTACAGCATCGGCCACAATGATGTTGATATGCTGGTGTATCCGGCGGTTGAACGCCATCTGGCGACTCCATTTGGCGGGTTGAGGGAAAACCAGGAAGGTGGTTTCACGCGCTATTCTGGGAGTGTTCCATCCAAATCGGTTCAGGTTGCCCAGCAGGCGATTGTCTCAGATCGTATCGTGCTCACATTCCCAGCCGACGTGTTGGAGCAGGTCAACAATGTGATTCTGCAAATTGATTATGAGGGCGACATCGGTTATGCCTATGTCGATGGCAAGCTGATTCACGACCATTTCAACAATGGGTTGACCTGGGAAATTGGGCTAAAACAAGTGGGACAGGATTTACTCGAAAAAGAAATGGTGATTTTGGTCACGCCGATTGTACAGAATTCCGTCGTGCCGCGTTATGTCCCCACCGGGATGGCCTTTCGGCCTGATAGCAATGGTCAAATCCCGGCGGTGATCCGTGAAATTCGGGCTGTGGCGGAGTATAAAATCCCGATTCAACTGGCCTAAAGTGAGTCCGGCAAATCTTCAACTGCGCCGAGGGTATACAGGGTTTGCTTTTGCACGTCGGTTAACCCTCGGATGCCGGTGATATTCAGTCGTTCGTAGGGGCGGTCACGGCGCAAGGTTCGGATGAGACTGCCGTGCTCGATGTCCCAAATCATAATCGCGCCATCATCGCCGCAGCTTGCCAATTGACTCCCGTCAGGACTGCGCCGCAGCGAGCGTATTGTCCCCTGATGGGCTTTTTGCGCCAGCAAGCACTCACCGCTGTGGGTATCCCACCAGCGCAGCGTGCCATCGCCGCCACCGCTGATGAGTAGGCTCTCGTCCATTCCCCAGGCGACGGCGGAAACCATGCCAGACGGCTCTGTTAGGCTAAGGGTAAGCCGACTATTCAGTGGATTCCACACGAATAATTCGCCGCCATCCGGGCCGCTGCTCCCGGAAGCCATCCGAGTTCCATCGGGACTCCAGGCCAAGCGCGCAATTTTGCTGTGATGGCCCTCTAACCGCTGAACTAAATTGCCATCGGCAGCATCCCAGATATAAATACTGCCGTCATCGCTCCCACCCGCCAACTGTGCACCATCGGGACTCCAGGTGACATGCCGAATCCAGGTGGGAAAGGGTGCTCCGATCCAACGCTGCTGGCGGGTTGTCAGGTCGAATACCTGGATACCACGCCGGTTGGTTCCGCTCGCTAACTGCCGCCCGTCGGGACTCCAGGCCAAACCGTAGAAGAAGTTATCAGCGGCGGCGGGGTGCTGGAATATTTCCAGACAGTCGCCGGAAGCCGGATTCCACAAACGGATGATATTATTCCATTCGCTGCTGGCTAACCACTGTTTTTTAGCGTTCCACCCAACGCCAATTACAAAACCTTTGTGTCCGCTCAATGCCTGTGGCGGCGTGTACCCCATTGCATCCCAGATCGTCACCAGGGAATCTGTGCCGCCGCTGACTAATTTTGTGCCGTCTGGACTCCAATCGACATCGTACAGGGACGCGGCATAACCCTGCATCATACGGAGACACTCGCCGCTGTTCACATCCCACAGGCGCAGTGTCCCATCGGCGCTGCCACTCAGGATGCTGCGGCTGTCGGGCAAGAAGGCCAGCCCTTTGACCTCGGCACTGTGGCCGCGCAGCGCCGCGCGATAGCTATTCTGCTGGACATCCCACAACCAGATGATTTGATCAATCCCCGCGCTTGCCAATGTGCGTCCGTCGGGACTCCAGGCGATAGAAATCAGGCGGTTGGTGTGCCCGGTTAAGGTCTGTGACAAGCGTCCGTCCGGTACGTCCCACAATTTAACGGTAGTATCCCAACTGGCACTTGCCAGGGTACGACCATCCGGGGCGAAAGCCAAGCCTTCTACACCACTGGAATGGCCTGAAAGTGTCTGGATTAAGTGGGTTGACCCGTTGGGGGCGACTGTCCACAAACGAATTACACCTTTCAAATCGCCGGTTGCCAGCAGGCCACCATCGTGACTCCAGATGACGACGATGACCGGATCGGTGTGAGCAAGCGTTTGAAAAGGTTCGCTGCTGCGCAGATTCCATAGGCGCACATTGCCGTCGTTGGCACTCGTTGCCAGCGTAGAGCCATCCGGGGAAAAGGCGACTCCATAGGCTTGACGCGGATGCCTGCCTGTCCAGAGCAGCGCACCGCTGGCGATGTCCCACAATTTGACCATGCCATCCCAACTTCCGCTGGTGGCTAGGGTGCGGCCATCCGGGCTGAAGGTCATGGCACAGACAATTTCAGCATGGGCGCGCCAAACGCGATGCAGGCGTTTACCATCGGCTTCCCAAACCCATACATTGCCGGGTTCACTGGCGGCTGCCCAATATTCCCCGGTTTTGCTGACCGCCATTGCAATGATGGCGTCAAAGGTTTCGGTAAAAACACTGTCGCGAAGGGTCGCGCCGGACAAGCTGGAATCCTGCATCTCAACGCCTTGCAAATACATGCCGCGCAGCGCCAATCGTGACATATCGACACGGCGCAGGCTGCCGCGTTGTAAGTACAGTAACTTCAAGAGGTTAGTGGGTGCGTAGCCCTGCGCATAGTCTGCCCAGGTGGACAGTTCGCCCAGCAGAGCCAGCAGTTGCCCCTCGCCGCCAGCATATTGTGGATGGGTGCTGGATAGCTTCGCCAGAATTGGAGCTGCAATCAAGCGTTCCTGGGTGTGGCGGACATATTCGCGGGCTTGTGCCATTTCGATGCTGTGTTCAATCAAGCGGCTCAAGTGCCCCGCTTGAATCTCGCGGCTGCAATCCTCAATCAAATGCGCGGTCACATATTCCAGGACGACGGATTGGAGCGTGAAGCTGGCTTTTTTCTGACCCCGTTCAATCAGGGAACGGCGGCGCAGGGCTTCTATAGCTTCCAGCAAGCGGGCGCGTGATACAGGCGTGACCATCGCGCCGATTAGCTCATTCAGCGTCGAAGGTTCGCGCATAATCGCCAGCCAGATGAGCACCGATTGTTCCAACGGGGGAAGGCGGACGAATTGTTCGTTCAACAGTTCGCGGATGCTGCCAAAAATCACCTCACCCTCTTGCATGAAGGGTGTGATTTCGCCACCAAACAAATCAACAATCGTCTGGGTGACAATTTTCAAGGCCAGGGGATTGCCGGCGTAGGTTTCGATCAGCCACGCGCGTTCGGCGTCTGTGCCGAAAATCTTTTTTTCAGCCAGGAGTTGGTCACAAGACGGGGCATCCAGCGGCGCAAGCTGCAAGGCGCGCACCGGGGATTGATTACCTTCCTGTGACACCAGTTCGAAGGGTTTTTCGCGGCTGGTGAGCAGAATAAAGCTCTGGTGATTCGTTTCGGCACACTGGCGCAGGAAGCGTCCAAAACTTTCGTAACCGAGACGTATTTGCCCCGCGCCATCCTCCATAATCGATTCTAAGTTGTCCAGCACCAGCAGGACACGGGTGCTGCGTAATTGTTCCAGCAGAGCGCTCAGGCGGCGGTCAAAGGTAATACTTGGTTCATCGAGGGTCGGCACTGAAAGCACCTGGAGCAGGTCATCGAGCAGCATCTCGCACGTTGGAGTGTCGCGCAGGGAACGCCAGATGACCACCTCAAATTGTTGAGCTAGCCGCTGCATCAGGCTGACGGCCAGTGTCGATTTACCGATGCCGCCCATACCTAATATGCTGACTATACGGCATCGATCTTCGAGCGCCCATTGGCTCAATAAATCGAGTTCCCGTGTGCGCCCGAAAAAGGTCGGCGCGACCAATGCTTCGCCCCAATCGACATGCGCTGCGCGAGCCGGATTGGAAGGCGTATAAACCGGCTGTTCCTGGGTCTTAATCAGGGTTGAGTTTGTGACTATGGGGGGCGGGTTGGGCGTAGTCTCATGTATGGGATTGAGTACGATGTTGACGATGGCTTCTAGTGGAACATCGGCTCCGGCTGCCCAAGCTGCCGCAAAAGCATTGCTGCCCAGCATGACCTGGGCGGATTCCATCGCGTCCTTGACTACGATCTGGTCGACGGGGCGCACGGGAATATTCATCTCGGTACGGAGTGCGGTGGTGGCGGCAAAAAACTGGACTGCCAGGTTAACTTGCCCGGTCTGAATCAAGATACTGGCGAGTCCTTCGAGAGCAGTCGCGACCAGCAGGCGCGGCCCCAGGGCGGAGGCCAGCCGCAGGGCTTCGGTCAAGGAACTTTGGGCTGCGGTGGTTTTTCCCTGATCGCGCTGGATAAGGCCCAGCGTAACCAGCACCTCGGCGACGGCACTTTCGTTTTTGATGCTGCGGAATAGAGTGATACTTTCCCCCGCCAGCGCGGACGCGCGGTTCAAATCGGCTTCGAGAAACGCTCCAACCGCCAGATTATTGAGCGAAAAACCAACCGCCCATTGCAAGCCTAATTCGCGGGCGATGGCGAGACCCTGTTCCCCATATTCGCGCACACCTGCGGCATCACCCTGATCGCGGGCGACATCGCCCAGCCCTAAAAACCCGGCTGCCAGCCCTTCGCGATCACCGATTTCAAGGTGCAGTTCGATGCACTCTTCGAACAAGGTAGTCGCCCGCGCGAACTCGCCCTGTTCGCGCAGGACGAGCGCCAATTCATACAGCGAATTCCCCAACCCACCGCTGCTCAAACTGCCGCGATTGCCCAGCGCACGGAAGCGCGCCACCGTCGCCTCGAACAGCATCATGGCCTGTTCGTATTGTCCGGCAGCGCGCGCCTGACGGGCTGCGTTGCCCAAGAGTTGGATTTCGCCGCCGGTTTCACCAAGTTCCTGACCAATTTGAATCCCGTACTCATAAAGCTGTTGGGCGCGCTCATAATCGTGCTGGTCGGATGCCATCCAGGCTGCGGTATGCAGGGCGCGTAAACGGGCGATCATGGCAGCCGAATCCGCACTGTTTTCGGCCTCGGACAACAAGGCTTCGAGCCAGGATCGACCTTCACTGTAATAGCCGCGCCGCCGCCAGAATTTCCCCAAAGCGACGCCTAATTGAAGGCCGATGGTCAAATCCCCACTGTCCAGGCTCCACTGTAAGGCGGCCCGCAGGTTATCATACTCATCATCGAGCAGGTCGATAGCCGTATTTGCGGTTGGGCTGTTCCACTGCGCCGCCGTCATTTCTGCCAACGCCAGATAATAACTAGCATGGCTGCGGCGGATGTCATCGACTTCACCACGCTGGCTCAATTTTTCCAGTGCATATTCGCGGATGGGTTCGAGCAGCATGAAACGTGGTTCAACCTCACCGTTTTGCATCAGGTGTCCATTGGTCTGGCGCAGCAGCGATTTATCGACCAGCGCCATCAATCCCCAGATCGCTGCCCCGGTTAATGCTTCGGCGGCTTCTGCCCGACATCCGCCCCGGAAAACCGATAGGCGCGTAAATAATTCACGTTCCGGCTCACTCAACAGATTCCAGGAATGGTCGAATACCGCGCGCATACTGCGGTGGCGTGGCGGGACATCGCGCAGGGTGGTTTCCAGCACGTCCAGGTTAGCGTGTATCTGCGCTTCGATGGTGGCGATAGGCATGGTGCGCACGCCAGCGGCGGCCAATTCAATTGCAAGCGGGATTCCGGCGACCTGCTGGCAAATATTGACGACTGAGGCGAGGCTTTTTTCCGAGAAAGGGACACCAGCCTGAATTTGCACCACCCGCTGCACAAAAAGTTGAACCGCACTGTAGTTTTCTAAATCGGACAGGGACTGGACTGCGTCGCTGCTTGATGGATAGGACAAGCCCTCGACATCAAACAGCCATTCGGCCTGAAGATTTAAACGTGCCCGCGAGGTCGCCAAAATTGTGACTTGCGGTGCTTGTTGCAGGACAGCATGGACGAACTCCGCGCCATCCAGCAGATGTTCAAAGTTGTCGAGCACCAGCAGCAGGTGTTTGCGGCGCAGATAATCCAATAATTGTGCAGTAGGGGGAGATTGCCCGGCGAAAACGATATGGAGGGCATCGGCAACCGCCGAAATAATCTGGTCAGGCGTGCCAACTGGCGCAAGCGGCACAAAAGCAATTCCATTGGCAAAATGAGCCGCCGCGCGCGCGGCGATTTCCAGCGCCAGGCGTGTTTTACCCGTTCCACCGGGGCCGATTAAGGTGAGCAGACGGCAGGTAGTCGCTTCAAGGATATGGGCAATTTGTTTTAGTTCTGGCACACGCCCAATAAAGGGTGTGGGCTGTGGGGGCAGGTTGGCTGCCGGACGCGAATCAGCGCGTTTTGGGGGTACGTCGACATGGGTCTCTGTTCGTGTTTCCACTACTGGATTGGATTGGAATAAGCCTGTAAGCCAAACTTCGTCGAGCAAAACTTTTTGCCGAGAGTCTCGCCACAAGGCGCGGATTGCTTCGGCTTCGCCCCCAACCGGAAAGGCGCGCTGCTGCATGGCAAGGGTAATTAGTTTTTTGAGATGCTCGACTTTTGGATAGCTGCTGCCGGATTCCCATTCGCCCACCGAGCGGCGCGAGACACCCAGAAAATCTGCTAATCCAGTTTGCGTCAGCCCGATGGCGCTGCGCAAAGTCAGCATTGTTTGCCCGAAACCGTAATCTCGATCACGATAACCGGATCGCCCCATACGGATGCCTCTTTTTAATGAATTACAAAACGACACTCATAAACAGCGCTAGGGATGCGTATTGAGAAGTAATGCGATGCCGCCCCGTAATGGGCGACTTTATATAACAAAAATTGTATATGAACTGGGAAAATATACCCGATTGCTGCATTGATTGCTAATCATCTTAATAAGTCCACAATAATGCGTATCGAGGGTATTGCTCGCGCCACCCATGCTAGAAGCTGCGAAATCGAGAAGGATTCTCGATTTCGCAGGATTGAATTGTACTTAGAGGTTTTGAGGTGAGGTAAGGGGTTCGATAGTCCCGATGATGTTGAGGATTTGTTCGAGCGGTTGCTCGTTTGCGGATGACCAGAGAGCCAGGAATGCTTGTTCGCCGAGGGTTGATTGTGCCATCGTCTGGGCAGCTTCTACTACAACCCGGTCAATAGGCCGCATGGGTGCGCCCATCTCTGCACGCAAATGGGACGCCGCGCTCAGGAATTGAACCGTAGCCGCTGGATGCCCCATGTGGATCAGCACGCTGGCAAATCCTTCAAGCGCTGTCGCCAACAGCAGGCGTGGGCCATGAATACTTACGAGCCGTAGCGCTTCAAGCATAACCTTTTGTGCTTCAGGCATCTCCGCTTGCGCTCGCAAAATATTGCCCTGCGTAATCAGCACTTCGGCGAGGCTGGAACCGGCGTCAATGTCGCGGAAAAGAGCCACACTTTGCAGGCTCCAGTCCGATGCTTGCTCCAAATCACCCGCTAGTGCGGCGGCCTGCGCCAGATTGTTAAGTGAAAATCCGATAGCCCACTGCATTCTCAATTCGCTTGCGATGGCGAGGGCTTGCTCGTTGAAGTGACGTGCTCCGGCGGCATCCCCTTGATCGCGGCAGATGTCGCCTAGTCCCAGCATCGCGGCAATCATCCCTTCACGATCCCCAAGCTGGCCGTGTAGTTGGAAACAGGCTTCATACATGGTTTGCGCCCCCACAAAATCACACTGTTCACGCAGCAGGCCGCCCAATACCTGGAATGAGAGTCCGATACCCAGATTACCTGCCGTAGCATGGTTTCCCTGGGCGCGATGCTGGGCGAGGGCTTCTTCGAGCAAGCGTGTCGCCCGTCGATACTGTCCGGCGGTGCGGGCCTGAAGTCCGGTGACGATCAGTAAATGAGCGTCTGATTTGTCTTCTACAATACCCAGTTTTTGATGCAGTGCTGTGCTCTCTGCCAGGAGCCGCTCCGCTTGATCGAAGTCCTGCTGATCAGAGGCTAACCATGCCGCCCAGCGGGTTGCATCCATCCGCGCGGTCATGGTTGTGGTGTCGCTCGGATCGTCGTTGTGTGCCAGCAATTCGGCCATCCACAGGCGGCCTTCGGTCAGTGTGCCCCGGTTGCGCCAGTAACGAGCCAGCGCAGCGCCCAGATTGAAGGCTATGGCGCGCGCCCCACCGTTAACGGCCCATTGATGGACGGCGAACAGGTTGTCATGTTCATAGTCGACTTGTTCCAGGGCGGTCTCGGCTGTCGGGGTGTCCCATTGGGCGGTGAGGGCTTCGGTGAGCGCCAAATAATAAGCTGCGTGGGCGTGTTGAAATTGGTCGCGTTCACTGCGCGCTGCTAATTTTTCCAGCGCGTATTCACGGATCGGTTCCAGCAGGAAAAATCGCGATTCAATCTGACCGGTTGTTTGCATTTGAACACTGTTTTGCCGCAGCAGCGACTTATCGACCAGCGCCAAGAGTTCCGAAAGTCCAGCCCCGGTGATTTGCTGGGCAGCTTCGACAGTGCAGCCGCCCCGGAAAACAGCTAATCGGCTGAATAATGCGTGTTCCGGTTCGCTTAACAGATTCCAGGAATGGTCAATGACCGCCCGCATACTGCGGTGGCGTGCTGGTACATCGCGCAGGGTGGTCGATAAGGCATCCAGATTGGAACGGATTTGCTGTTCAATTTTGCCGATGGGTAGGATGCGTAAGCCTGCTGCGGCGAGTTCGATTGCCAACGGCATCCCGGCAACATGCTGGCAAATGCGCATGATGGTTGTCAGGGAAGCTTCTGTGGGCGGAACCCCGGACTGAATTTGTGCCGCGCGCTCCATAAAAAGTTTGATGGCACTGTAATCCGCCAGATTTTGGGATGTCTCCGCTGCATTTACCAAAGGATAGGATAAGCCTTGCACATCAAAGAGCCATTCTGAGCGGACATTGAGGCGTTCACGCGAGGTCACGAGGATGACGATATGGGGGTTGTATTGGAGGATGTCGAGGACGATTTCAGCCCCTTCAATCAGGTGTTCAAAATTGTCCAGTACCAGCAGCATACGCTGTCCGCGCAGGTAGCGGAGCAGATAGGCACGCGGATCAGGTTGACCGGCAAAAGAGAGATTGAGCGCATCGCCAATCGCCGCGACAATTTGTGCTGGTGTGCTAATTGGGGCCAAGCCCACAAAGGCTGCGCCATCTTTAAAGGCGTCGATTTGGCGGGATGTGATTTCGAGTGCCAGTCGCGTTTTGCCAATGCCCCCTGGGCCTAACAGTGTTAAGAGGCGGCATTTGGGATCATGCAGGAGATGGATAATTTCCACCAATTCAGCATCACGACCAATAAACTGGTTTGAGGGTATTGAGAGATTAAAGACCGGTTTGGGCTGCTGCTCAGTCTCAGTTGGAACGGAAGTAAGGGATTCGTGAGAGGCCGTCTTGAGCAGCGACGACACCCAGCTTTCGTCCAGCAGCACCTTTATATGGGCTGCTTTCCAAAGCGCGCGAATATCCTCAGCCTCGCGTCCGATTGGGAAGGCATGACGCTCAACGGCGAGTTCGATGAAGGGTTTGAGGTTGTCAGTTTTCGGGTATTTGCTGCCGGATTCCCAAGCACCCACTGTACGCCGCGATACTCCCAGAAAATCGCTCAATTCGATCTGGCTTAGGCCAATTGCGCTGCGCAGGGTCAGCATGGTCTGCCCAAAGGCATGGTCATTATCACGGTACGGAGATGCGTTCATGAATAGGTTTCTTGCCGCTTATTCCGTTTCGATTTTCAGGAATGGGAACTGATGGGAACCGAAATGTAAACCGATGTACGGTGACTTCAAATCACGCTCTCACTATACTGCGGAATATACCTGATGGCTGCACTGATTGCTAATGCCGGAGGGGGAGCGAGGTTAAGAAAGGGCTATGCCAGAAGTACCAACTTCCCATTCATCAGATTGGCGGGAAATGCGCCGGATACGTGCCTGGGAACTGCATCAACAGGGGTGGTCGCAGCGCCGCATTGCCAAAGCATTAGGCGTTACCCAGGGTGCGGTCAGCCAATGGCTCAAAAGCGCTTACGAAGGTGGGGCAGATGCGCTCCACCGCCGCTCTGCACCAGGGCGGCAGGCAGCGCTGACGGATGAGCAGTTCAGCCAACTTCCGGCGCTGCTGGCACAAGGGGCAGAAGCTTTCGGTTTTCGGGGCGACCAATGGACTACGGTACGGGTCGCCGAGGCTGTGAGAGTTGTTTTCGGGGTGATTTATCACCCGGCACACATCAGCCGTCTTTTACGGCGATATTGTCCCGGCTGGCGTGACATCAAGAAGGGTTGACAGATGGGGTAATGGCGCGGAATCGCAGATTCATTTTACTCGTGTACGCCCATTTTCAATTACAAGTAGTCCCATCGCGGGAAAAACCAGAGCGAACGTATGCTCTTCTCAGTCGTTTTTCATTTGATAATTTTAGCCAATTATTGCCTATTAAGGAGACCGACCATGAGAACCTATAGTGAACTCACGATACAGGAACGCAGGATATTAGCACTGGTCGCCACCGGGCGACGCAACGCCAAAATTGCCCACGAACTGTGCATCAGCATCCGCACGGTAGAGAATCACCTGTATCACATTTTCGATAAATTAGGTGTGTCATCACGGACGGAAGCCGCCCTCCACGCTTTGCAAACTGGATTACTTTCAAACCTGGAAATGAGTGGAATTTCTCACGACAATGCGAACAGGCCCGTCTAATATAGCGACATCAGTTCAGTGTTTTTCGCGCAACATAGCAGTGACTTAAAAGTGACGGTTGATACCGTAAGGGGAGGGCCGGGATCAGACTTATCAAATGGGTTGAATGTTGTAAGGAATTATCGTTATCGAGCCGAGTTGTTTGAACCTATACACTATCGTAAAGCGAGGGAAATCATGAACCAAATTAAGTTGAACGGAAATAAATCGTGGCGCTCAGTGGTGAGTGTCCTCATCATCGCATTATTCGCCCTGTTAATCGTTGGCGCGCCGGTTTTGGCGCAGGACGCAACCCCGGAGGCCACTGCTGAAATGAGTACATTGCCGAATATCGTCCTGGTACACGGGGCTTGGGCCGACGGTTCAAGCTGGAGCAAAGTCATTGGGCCGCTGCAAGACGCCGGTTACAACGTAGTAGCCGTTCAACTGCCTCATTCGTCCCTGGCAGATGATGTGACCAAATTGGATCAGGTGATGGATACTTTGACCGGCCCTATCATTCTGGCGGGGCATTCGTTCGGTGGTCAGGTTATTACCGCTGGCGGCACGACTAACCCGAATGTCGTCGGACTGGTGTATATCGCTGCTTTCGGCCTGGATGAAGGCGAATCCATCGGCGGGCTGTTGGCACAAGGTGCGCCAACCCCGGCATTGTCACATCTGGTCATTGATGCACATGGTAATGCATGGCTGCCTGAAGACGATTTCGTTAATCACTTTGCAGCCGATATTGATCCTGCTGAGGCGAGAGTGATGTACGCGGTGCAACAGCCCTTGAACGTCAGCACACTGTCGGACGTGATGGGTACGCCAGCGTGGAAAACACTGCCGTCGTGGTATATGATCGCCACCAATGACGAGGCCATCCCGCCCGATGCGGAACGACTGTTCGCCCAGCGTATGGGTGCAACCACCGTCGAAGTCGCATCCGGTCATGTGGCGATGGTTTCTCATCCCGACGATGTGGTAAGCCTGATCGAAACCGCAGCCGAAGCTGTATCCGCAAAATAAAACCGTCTCTCAATTGAGATTGAAAAGCCAGGTGTATTGCACATCTGGCTTTTCATTTCCATAAACCGTCAAGCTGTTCTTCATCCTGTCATGCACGATCCACACTTGCCTTTTTATCGACTCGCCGCAGCGGTTATACACGCCCTGATTATGCGGATGCTTTGTGCATATTGCTGAAATTTGGTTGCATTTGAATCGATTAAGTAGTAGTATTTCATCTAAGGCGAACGTTCGCTTGATTGAATAAATTGTTTGAAATTATGTGACTGATGAGCAAAAACATTACTCTAAAAGATATTGCGAAACGTGCGGGTGTGAGTTACCAAACGGTTTCGAAAGTCATCCACAACCAGATGCAGGTGACGCCTGCTGTCCGGGCGCGGATCGAGGCGGCGATTGAAGAATTGGATTATCGTCCGAACGCCGCCGCGCAAAATCTGCGTACCCAATCCAGCCATTTAATCGGCTATTCGTGGAAATCGGATCGCCAGAATCATTCCAGCCCCATCTTGGAACAATTTCAACACAGCCTGGTGGAATGCGCCGAAGATTTCGGCTATCACATTTTGTTATTTCCCCAACGCACAGACCGCGATTTGTATGCGACCTATGAAGAACTCGTCCGTACCCGGCGCGTGGATGGTTTTATTTTGTCGAGTGTCGAGTACAACGATGCACGCATTGCCTCTCTCGAACATCTGAATGTCCCATTTGTCAGCTTCGGACGTTCGAATGTGGAATCAACCTCACCCTTTGTGGATGTCGATGGTCGGGAAGGTATCGCGCAAGCGGTGCGCCATCTGGTTGAACAGGGTCATCAGCGGATCGCGATCCTGGCATGGCCGGAAGGCTCGCGGGTGGGCGCGGAACGTCTGGTGGGGTACTGGGCCGCGATGGAAGAAGCCGAACTGCCAATTGATCCCAAATGGGTGGTGCGCGGCAAAGGTGAAATGGATTATGGCTATGAAGCCACCACCGTGCTGCTCGATTTACCCGAAAAGCGCCGCCCAACAGCGATTGTCACGGTGCTAGACACTATCGCCATCGGCGTGATTCAGGCTGCCGAAACCTGCGGCCACATGGTTGGACGTGATTTAGCCGTGACAGGGTTTGATGATATGCCGGTTGCCCATTATGTAAAACCGGGTTTGACTACCGTGCGGCAGCCGATATGGGATGTAGGCCGGACAATCATCCATTTGCTGATTGACTTTTTAAAAGACGAACCCCCTGCCGAAGCGCACATTTTGTTAGCGCCGGAACTTCTGGTACGCGAGTCGAGCCTGGGTTATATGCGCCCTCAGTAATTCAATTGTATTTCCCGACAGCAGTCGTTTATTAACTGGTTAGTGCCTCGATAGGAGTGAGTGAAAGGAGCATCATATTCGTAACCACTCAGCGAATATCCGTGAACTCCAAACGGCAGTAAAGAGGATGTGTTTAATTGAGAAAAAAAGGTAGGTTGAAATGAAAAAAAGTTGGATCGTATTAGTTGCTCTATTTGTGATCGTCATGGCGGTTGCTGCCCAGGTTGCCGCGCAGGACAGTGGTAAGGCCATTTCCGGCACGGTTCGCGTGGGTAGCTGGGAGAGCGGTGACGCCCTCACGCCCTGGAATAATGCTATTGCTTCTTTTGAAGCCGCTAATCCGGATGTCAAAATTCAGCTTGAGGCTGTCCCCCAGGATTATGGAACCAAACTGTTGGCTCAATTTGCGGCAGGCAACGCGCCTGACATTTTCATGTCGGGTGATGGCGATGTCGCCAAGTGGCAGGCGCTGGGCAAAACCGCAGACCTGGCTCCATATATTGCGGGCGACAATGGTTTTGATATGAGCACGCTGGTTCCCGGCGTAGCAGCTTTCGGCGATGTCGCTGGCAGCACTTACTACCTGACGAAAGACTACAGCCCACTCGTGTTGTACTACAATACAGACCAGTTCAAGGCAGCCGGTGTCGATGTCCCGACAGCCGATTGGACATGGGACGATTTCCTGGCAGCCGCCCAGAAACTCACGATTGATGCCAACGGCAAGGATTCGACATCGGCGGATTTTGATCCCACGAATATCAAGCAGTGGGGCGTTCAGATTCCTGATGGCTGGGGTGACTGGCTGTGGTCGCGCGGTATTCTGCCGATTTTGTACGCTAACGGTGGCAGCCTTATCTCCGCGGACGGAACCAAGTCTGACGGTTTCATGAACAGTGATGCGACGATCAACGCACTCCAGGCTTACGTTGACTTGTTCAATAAGTATCATGTCGCCCCAACCAATGACGATGTTGCCGCTTATTCGGGAACGGATATGTTCCAGAGCGGCCTGGTGTCGATGCTGTGGACGGGCGTGTGGCCGCTGAATGGCTACAAAGATGTGGCAGACTTCCACTTCGGCACGGCAGGGCTGCCAAGCGGATCTGAAGGCAAGGCCAATGTACTGTGCTGGTCGGGTTTCGCGATGAATGCTGACAGCCAGAACAAGGATGCAGCCTGGGCGTTCCTGAAATATATTGCCGTCGGTGATGGCGCGAAGGAATTCGCGAATTACGGCCTGACCGATGTGCAGTCGATCCTGGACGAACAGGGTTTGAGCACCGACGAATATCATGGCCCGGTTATCGCCGATCTTGCCAATGTGAAACCGATTCCCGATGCCCTGACCCAATATTGGGGTGACTGCGGTAACAAAGCTTTCACCGACCAGTTCGAGACGGTGTTTAAGGCTGATGTTTCGGTTAAAGATGCGATGGACGCGGCGGCTACACAGGCAGATAGCTGTATGGCCGAAAAGATGGCTCAGTAAACTTTGACATAGGTTCTTGTAGGGGTGTGACAGGGTATAACCTGATTATGCCCCTACCCGCGAATATCCCTGCCACCGGGCAAAAATAGACATAAATAGTCTGATTATTGAGGGACAAAGGTAGAAACTTATGATTAAAGCGATGACAGGTGACGCCCCCAAACCCAAAGAAAAGGCCGGTATGACAAAAGCCGCCCGCCGTGAAGCTGGGATTTTTTATCTGCTGGTTTCGCCCTGGATCATCGGGTTTCTGGTCTTTACGGTTGTCCCGATGGCGGTATCACTGTACCTGAGCATGACCCAATGGAATGTGCTCACGCCACCCAAATGGATCGGATTTGACAATTATGTCACGATGTTCACCAAAGACCCCGAATTTTACCAATCGCTCAAGGTCACAATAACCTACGTCATCACCAGTGTGCCGCTGCGTATGACGGCGGCGCTTTTCCTGGCCGTTTTGCTGAATGAAGCCACCCGTTTCGTCGGTTTTTTCCGTACCGCCTTTTATATCCCGTCGATTGTCGCCAGTGTGGCGGCGGCGGTATTGTGGCAGTGGATTTTCAACCCGCGTTTTGGGCCAATCAACGGCTTGCTGCGGACGTTTGGCATTGCTGGGCCGAACTGGTTCAGCGACCCGAAGACCGCGCTATGGGGGTTGGTTATCATGAGCGTCTGGGGTGTGGGCGCGGAGATGTTGATCTTCCTCGCGGGGTTGAAGAGTATCCCGCGAACCCTGTACGAAGCAGCCGAAGTCGATGGTGCGGGGCGGCTCACCCGTTTTATACGGATTACGCTGCCGATGCTCAGCCCGACTATTTTTTTCAACCTGATCATGTCGATGATTGGCTCGTTCCAGACATTTGACTCGGCGTTCGTGATTTCAACCGCGCGCGCGGGGCAAATCGGCGCGCCACTCAAATCAACATTATTTTACCTGCTCCATCTGTACCAGGAAGGCTTTAGCTTCCTGAATATGGGATATGCGTCAGCGTTGGCGTGGGTATTGTTTCTCATCATACTGTCGGTCACTTATCTCATCAATCGTTCGTCTAAGAGTTGGGTCTTTTACAGCGGAGGTAGTGATTAACAATGGCAACTAAAACCGTTTCGACCTCCGCCGTCGTCCGATCCGCCGGAAACACGCAGCAGTTTTATTTCAACTGGGGCGAGTTTATCCGTAAATGCGTGGTTTATGGGCTGCTTATATTTTTAAGCTGCGTGTTCCTGTTTCCGTTGTTCTGGATGATTTCTACAGCGCTTAAGACCGATAGCCAGGTCTTCCTGTGGCCGCCACAGTGGCTGCCAAATCCACCGCAATGGTCGAATTTCAGCGATGCGCTGGGGAATCCGCTGCTGCCATTTGGCCGCTTCGTCATCAACACGCTGATTATTGAAGCGGGCGTGGTGAGCGGGCGTTTGGTCTCGTGCACGCTGGTCGCTTATGGTTTTGCCCGGATGCGCGCACCAGGTAAAAATATCCTCTTCACCATTTTGCTGGCGACACTGATGATGCCGCGCGCAGCGATCCTGATCCCCGAATATATTCTGTTCAATCAGTTTGGATGGATTAACACCTTTTTGCCCTTAATTGTCCCGGCGTGGTTCGGCGAAGCCTATGCCATCTTTTTGATGCGCCAATTTTTCATGACCATCCCGCTGGAGCTGGAAGAAGCTGCTCGGATTGACGGGGCGACGATCCTGCAAATTATTGTACGGCTGATTGTGCCGCTCAGCATTCCGGTACTGTCGGTGATTGCGATTCTGACTTTCAAGGATAACTGGAATGATTTCCTGAGTCCGCTGCTGTACCTGAGCGATTCCAGCAAGTATACGGTGGCGGTGGGGTTAGCCTACTTCAACGGTCAGTATGACGTGAAGATGAACCTGCTCATGGCGGCTTCGGTCACGATGCTGCTGCCGATTGTAATTTTGTTTATTTTTGCCCAGCGCGCTTTTGTCGAGGGCATTTCGTTAACGGGTCTCAAAGGGTGATTTGATGCAGCTTCCAAAAAACTACTATCACTGCTTTCTGGGCAATGGGATTGATGCGGTATTGGTCGGCTACACCGGTTCGATGGTTCCCGATAAAATCAGTGTTGACCGCTGTAACTGGTATAAATCGAACCGCTACTATCCCGAAGATAAGCTGGTGATGGTGGCAGGACGCTTCCCGCTGGATAAAAAGCTGGAACACGCCGAAGGATCAGGCTGGTATGATGTCGCGCCGCTGGGGCGGACATGGTATTACCTCTTAGACGGCGACAAGCGACTAGAATTGCAATCCAGCGATCAGCATTTCGTCCCGCAGGAAGGCACACTTTACTCCGAAGTCGATTATGGCGCGGTCAAAGGCGAGGTTGTAACCTGGCTGGACGCCAATCATTCGGTTCTGGTCGAGCGTTATACCTTTGACCACGAAGTTGATTTTCAAGCCTGGATCGGGCCGGGGGTGTGGGTCGATGATGTCTGGGATACCGACCCGTTCCGCAGCATCGAGATGGACGCCAAACTGCCGAAAGGTCGCTATGATCTCGACGAGACTCAGGGTGTGATGGCGCTTCGGGTGCAGCCAGAGCCGACAGTCTTTGGACAAGATGGACTGAATCGCTGGGCCAGCGTCCGTGCCAAGTCGATCACTAAATATTTTTTGATCTCCGATAATCTGCAAGGCGATTTGAACCCGAAAATCTTGGGTGACATCCTCGCTGTGGGATACGACGCGCTGCGCGAAAAACATCTGCAATTCTGGGCAGACTATTTTGCAGCGTCGAGCATCAGCATCCCTGACGAGCAGTTCCAATATTTTTACGATGCCAGCATGTATCATTTCAAGGCCGCGCAAAACGCGGTTTCAGGTGGCATCCCGGTCAATAACCTGCGCCGTACCTGGTCATCGCACATTTTCTGGGACTCGTATTTCATCCACCGGGCGATACTCGAAGCCAATCACCGCGCCGAAGCTTTAGAAGGCTGCCGCTTCTTCCAGCGCACGCTCGACCACGCCGAACGCCACGCACGCGATGAATTTGGCGGCAAAGGTTTGAAATGGGATTGGGAAATTACCCATGATGGGCGCAAAGCCTATGGCACACTCCTGCACATGAAATTTCAGGTGCATAACAACGGCTCGTATGCCAACGAAATCATGGGCTATTATGATTACACTCAGGACAAAGACTATCTCCAGGAGTTCTACCCGATCCTGTACGGGTTGGCGACCTTTTTCATGACCTCGATTGTCGAGCATACCGAACGCGGTTATGAGATCGGCTATCTGGTTGGTGTGCATGAAAGCCCGGTCAAAGTCCGCAATGATGGCATCAACCTGGCTGGAACCATCGCCATTTTGCGGCACTGTGCCCGCGCGGCGCAAATTCTGGGTTGCGAAGATGATTTTACGCGGCAGTGCGTGGTCGTCGCTGACGAGTTGATGAAAATTGTCGATTCGCTTTACAACGGCAAATTTTTCAAAGCCTCGGACGAGCAAGACAAAATCAACATGAGTTCGATTACACCGATGTACCCCATGAACATCATTAAACCGCTCGACCCGCGCGCGATCAGCACGGCGGAAGCCTACATGGGGCGTTACGAAGGCCAGATGATCGGTCATGGCAACAGCAACCGGGGCTTCCCCTGGTCGGCGGGTGTATTAGGCGCAGTTCTGGCGTGGCAGCACAAGGGCGATCTGGTGTGGCAGGTGATCGAGGGTGCGCGTCCGACGATCTGCACATTTGGCGGAATGACCGAAGTGATGGAAAATGACGAGTGGAATATGCAGTATTTCGGCACGGCGCAGGGCGCGGTGTGCATCGCTATCCATCAAATGCTGCTGCAAGTCCATGACGACCAGATTGAATTGTTTCCAGCGCTGCCTTCCTCCTGGGACGGCGCATCCTTTGAACATTTGTTAGCTGCGGGATTCACCGTGTCGGCCAATAAAACCAAAACCGGCGTGGAATGGACAGTCCACAACCAAGCAGCAGTCCCGCTTGCGCGGCAAATTTCCTACGGCGATCAGGCGTTGACCGTCGAACTCGCGCCGGGTGAAGAAAGACAGGTGACATGGGCGTTGTAGGAGCCGATTCGCTCCATACGCAAGGCACAGGCAGCGAACGGCGGTTGGCGCTGGCGGCGCTGTTCGTCGTATCGGGTGTCGGATTGATTTTTGAAATCACTCTGACGCGCCTGTTTTCGCTGTTTTTTCAATACCATTTCACGTTTCTCGCGGTGTCGCTGGCTGTCCTGGGACTCAGTTTGGGGGCAGCCAGCGCCCATTATCTGAAACCGGCGCGCGTCCGTTCGATGCGGACGGTGACGCTGGCGCTCATCGGCCTGAGCCTCGCGCTGGCGGCTGGTGCGCTGATTATCGCGTGGCTGCCGTCGGCGGATTCGATTTTTCCGCGTGCATTGGTGGCGCTGGTGATTTTCTTTTTGATTGGCCTGTTCGACGCCCTCCTGTTTGAAAATTTCACTGCTGACAGCGGTTCGCTTTACGCAGCGGATTTGGTTGGCGCGGCGTTGGGCGTGGTCGCCGTGTTGGGTTTGCTCAGTTTATGGAGCGCCTTCAGCATGACGCTGTTCCTGGGTGGATTGGTCGGTGCGGTGGCCGTATTTTTCGCCTATCGTTATCGTGAGTCGAATTCCCACGTCCATTATTATGCGTTGGGCAGCATGGTGCTGGGCATTATTTTGCTGGTCGTTAATCTGGTCACAGGCGTGATTGATTACAACCCTCTGCAAATTTCCGGTGTGCCGCGCGACAAAACCATGATTTACATCCTCCAGGATCAAAGTCAGGGCGGGAAAATCATCTACACCGGATGGAGTCCCTTCGCGCGCGTGGATGTCGTCCAGACGAATGATCCGAGTTCGCGCTATATTTTCGCCGACGGCGGCGCAGGCGCGTATATGTTGGCCTATTACGGCGATCCTAAATCGCTGAACGGCCTGGAAAACTCGGTGGAATATCTGCCGTTCACGTCGGGCAGCGCCGACAAAACCCTGATTATCGGCGCGGGTGGCGGCAAAGATGTGCTGCTGGCACTGCACGCCAATGCCCAGGCTATCACCGCCGTCGAAGTCAATCCGGCGATTGTGACGGCGACGCGGCATTTTACCGATTACAACGGCGGCGTTTTCGATCTGCCGGGTGTCAATCTGGTTGAAGGTGATGCGCGTTCTTTCGTGGAGCGCACCGACGAGCAGTACGACATCATTTATCTCAATCTGGTGTATACGCAAGCCGTCGAACCCGCCAGCCAAGCGTTGGTCGAAAATTACATTTTCACACGGCAGGCGTTCCAGGCTTATTTGCAACATCTCGCACCGGGTGGACGGCTGACGATCATCTCGCACA
Organism: Chloroflexota bacterium; assembly: GCA_039933955.1. Taxonomy (GTDB): domain Bacteria; phylum Chloroflexota; class Anaerolineae; order Aggregatilineales; family Phototrophicaceae; genus CFX2. Next base: position 38,946 of record JBDTNB010000018.1, on the reverse strand, counting down.
ATGCGCTGGAAGGCAGTCGCGCGGCGCTGACCGCTATCCAGGCCATGCAGGATATGGGCATCGCGCCAGCCAAAGCGCTCGATCATTTGTGGATGTGGATGTACCCCGCCCAAGACACAACCGTCCGCACCAGCGTGCTGGTCGTGGGCAAAGATGCGCTGCCTACGGAGACGATTGCCAACCTCAATGCGACAGCCAAAGCACAGGGTTTGCAGCCGCTGTTCGCCCCCGGCGACTACGAAACATTGTTTGAGCCGCTGCGAAAAGGTGCGCCGCTTGTCTCGTATATCCAGGCGGATGCGGATTACAACCTTAGCCCAACCGACGACGACCAACCCTATTTTTTCAACCTGGATTTCGGCCTGCCGCCCGCAATCCGCTCGGCGCTGATTATGTCGGCACTGCTGGCGATTGGGCTGCTGACGGTTGCTTATCTCGCCGCCATACCGGACAAAAAAGAAGCCGATAAACCGCAGCGCTGGATGATTTTTGCATATGCGGCGTTGATCGGCACGGGATTCATGCTGGTGGAAGTGCCGCTGATTCAACGCTTTCAACTGCTGCTCGGACAGCCGATTTTGTCGCTGGCGGTTGTGTTGGCGACGCTGCTGCTGGCAGGTGGATTGGGCAGTTGGGTGAGCCAGCGCTGGCTGGCGGCGAATTTGCTGGCACGCATCCGCTGGGTTGGTCTGTGGATCACGATTCTGGCCGGGATTTATTGGGTCGCGCTGCCGTCAGTGGTCAATGGACTGCTGACGACTTCTTTCGCCGTCCGGCTGCTAACCACGATTGTGTTGACGGCGCTGCTAGGTTTCCCGATGGGGATGCCGTTCCCCAGTTTGATGCGTATCGGCAGTGAAGGTCGTCAACAGGTTGCCTTGTTATGGGCGATTAACGGCGCATTTTCGGTGCTGGGTTCGACGCTGGCGATGGTGATTTCGATGCAGGTGGGTTTCAAGTGGGCGCTGCTGGCCGGGGCGGGACTCTATTTGCTGCTGGCTGCCGTCGCGTGGCTGCTGATGCGTGTGCCGGAATCCGCACCTGTGCTGGTTCGCAAAAGTAAGGCTGCGCGATGATTGACCGGGCGCTGCGCGATAAATTAATCGACGCCTATGTCGCCCTGATCCCGCTGATTTTGCTCAATCTGGTCTGGTTCATTATTTCGCTGCCCCTCATAACCCTCATTCCGGCTACGGGCGGGCTGTTTTATGCCACCCATAAGCTGGCGCATGGTCATTCCGCCGATTGGCACACTCTGATCGAGGGTTTCCGCCTGTACTTCTGGCAAAGCTGGGTTGTGGGTCTGATTAGTGTCGGGCTGGTGGCGGTTTTCGCCACCAATTTTTTGTTTTACTCCTTTGCCGATTCAGGTTTGGCCGTCTGGATACGGGGGATGGTGATTGTTCTGGCGCTGTTATGGCTGGCGATCCAGATTTATCTGTTCCCGCTGCTGATGGAGCAGGAACACCCCCATTTGCGCTTGGCGCTGCGGAACAGTCTGGTCATTATTCTCAAGCGGCCTTTGTTCACGCTGGGCATGACTCTGAGCATCGCAGCGCTGATGATTGGGACGATGCTGGTGATTCAACCTGCCTGGATTTTCATTACGGCCAGCGCGTGCGCTTTTTTCGCCAATCAGGCGACAGTTAGCTCGATTGGCAGGATTACCGGGAAAACCGCTTCGTCAGAACAACCTTAATAAGGCTGAGTCCTCCTCCCGCAAGGTCGAAAAAATGAGGCCACTTTCCATCAAATCGCGTCCGGTCATAGCGGGAAGCGATTCACCGTCCAGGGTTTGAATTTGATAGAGGCGGTTTGCGTCCAGGCTAGCCAGTTGAATCGCGCGTTCAGGTTCCGAGTTGGGGAGGCGGAAGACAAATAATAAATGTTCGGAGTTATCCGGCAGGCTGTATTGAAACGCACACCAGCGCTCTCCCTCACCATTCCGGCGGGGTTGATTGGTGAGGCGGTACAGGTTAGCCTCGCGGACAAAGCGGCGGACGACGCTTTTGTAAATCCAGATGTGATAGGCGAAGCGCTCGGCGACCCAGGCGGGCAGTTCCGGCAGTTTTTGCGATAGGCCAAACGCGCCCAACAGCGCCATGCGCGTGTAGTAATCCAATTGGTGAGGTTGCAAATTGGGATCGCGCGGATTGAAATTTTGCTGCGGTGGACGGCCTTCTCCGCGCCATTCGCTGAAGCTCCAATGCAGGCACGCATCCGGTGCGAGCAGGGTGCTGGCTCCCCAGAAAACCTGTAAATCATGCACAGGCCAATCGGGGTCGCTGAGAAAGGTGAGGTGGGTTTGGCGCATCATGCCTAAGTCGATGCGCAGCCCGCCTGACGAGCAATTTTCGAGTACCACGTCGGGAAAATCTGCCCGGATGCGGCTCAGGACTCGATAGTAACCCTGATAATGTTCATAAAGTCCGTCGTCTGCTTTATGCCCTTGATCGACACGATTGCAACCAGCTTCCGGGTCAACATTGAAATCCAGTTTGAGCCAATCAGGGGCATAATCACGAAAAAAGCCGCTCAAAATCTGGTACGCCCATTCCTGGACGGCGGGGTTTCCAAAACAGACATAGCCCAACGGCTGACCATCGCGCAGGGCGGGGAAATCGGGGTGGAGTGTGGCAAGTTCCGCTTGCGCGCCTAAGCCCTCAATTTCGCACCACAGGCCGAATTTCATGCCTTTGGCGTGAACAAAATCCGCCAATGCACGGATACCGCTGGGGAAGCGTTCGCGGTTGACGAGATGCCAATCGCCGCGCTGTGTGTGCCATTCTGACCCAGCGCCAAACCAACCCGCGTCGAGGGTGCAAATTTCGACACCAAGTTTGGCGGCGGCTTCGACGTTGGTACGAAAGACGCTTTCGTTGATGTCCACATCTTCGTAGCTCCACCAATGATTCCATTCGACGGGCAGGGCAGCGGACAAGGCATTTCGTGGATACCAATGCTGCCGCCCGACACGCGCGTACTGCCGCGAAACGTGGTTCAGATCATGACCCAGCGCGAGAATCACATGCGGACTTTCAAGCGATTCGCCGGCGAGAAGGGTTTTCGAAAAGTTCCAGTCGTGCAAACCACCGCTGAGACGACAGCCGCCATCCGCGAGAGTTTCAAAGCGGCAAATCCAATTGCCTGACCAGGCTACCGAACCGGAAAGTACCTGATCGTCTCCAGCGAACAACGCAAACCAGGGATGCTGGCCTTTCGAGGAGCGGCCTGTGCGGGTTTCGAGAATCACCTCAGCTTGAAGCGGAATGCGCGCGGATTCGAATTCCTGCCCCCAATCGCTGTCGAAATACAGCAGTTGATAGTCGGCTTTGGGGATGTCGAGCGCGTAAGAATCCAGGCGTGTAATCGAGAGGTTGTCGATTGTGGCACGGATCACCTGCCACTGCTCAATCAATGTAGTGTTTTCATAAACCAGAATATGATACTCGACTTCGAAATCTTGTCCTGCGAAAACAGCGATGGCGTGTTGCAAACCAGCTTCGGCGTCCATCGTCCAGCCGCGAAAGGTGAGATTATGTGCATCCCACTTTTCACCGCTGATATATAAAGCAAATAATCCTGAAGGCGAGTCGGGATTCAGCCACGAAAAGCCGCCTGAGCCGAAACGATGCATCCGTAACTGATCCGCGGCCTGAAATTCGAACTCAAGTTGGGATGTGGAGAGGTTGAAGGTCTCCATAATGGTTTTGATCCTTTGGGAACATGATGGATGTCAGCCCCTTTGGGTTGCCGATTCGCGAAAGCACGGTATATTAAACGTTTAAGTTTTTCTTGGCAAGAAACGCCCGAAAAAGGAGTTTTATTATGTCCCGCCAACTCTGGCAGCTTGAAGAATTCCCCTTTCATCCCGAAAGTCTCAACCATTACGAAACCCTTTTTACCATCGGCAACGGCTATCTCGCCACACGCGGCACATTTGAGGAAGGTTTTGACGGCGATATTTCCACAACGATGGTACACGGCATTTTTGACCATGCATCGGGAACGCTCGTGCCGGAATTGGTGAACGCGCCAAATTGGCTGCCAATCCAGATCAAAATTGATGGTACATCTTTCCGCCTCGTCAATCAGAATGATATGAGTCTGACGCCGAAAAATGGGGCGGTGATTGGCTATCGGCGGATGCTGCATCTGGATAAAGGCTTGCTGCGGCGCGAGGTCTTGTTCCGCGCCGAATCTGGGTCAATCGTTCGGCTGGTATTTGAACGATTCGCCAGCCTGTATGATGTGAATGTCATGGTGCAACGGCTACAAATCACCGCTGTAGACGGCGACCCAACGATTGAAGTTGAAAGCTCAATTGATACCAATGTCTCGAATGTCGGCGTGAAACATTGGACGGATATTGTGGCTGCAAGCGAGGATAATATTCTGACCGTGCAGGCGAAAACCGGGCAGTCCGGTTATGGTTTAGCGATGGCCTCGGCTCTGGTGAGCGAGTTGAATCAAGCTGAGGTTAAAATCGTCTCCAACAAGGCCAAATCAACTTTTCAGCTCAAGCGTGAAGCAACGATTGCCATCAATAAAATTACGGCGGTTTATACCAGCCGCGATGGCGATAAACCACTTGAGGCGGCTGTCACAAAAATTGGCGAGGTTTCAAAAATCAGCTATGAAAAGCTGTTTGATGCCCATGTTGCAGAATGGCAAAAATACTGGGAAACGAGCGATATTCAGATTGAAGGCGATGAAGCCGCACAGCAGGCGATCCGCTTCACCCAATATCATATTTTGATCGCATCGCCGCGCGAGGATGATGATGTCAGCATCGGCGCAAAAACGCTCTCCGGAACCGGCTATAAAGGACATATTTTCTGGGACACCGAATTGTTCATCCTGCCACCGTTGATCCTGGGTCAGCCGCACATTGCCCGTAATCTGCTCATGTACCGTTATCACCGTTTGGCGGGGGCGCGCAACAAAGCCAAAGCCAACGGCTATGAAGGCGCGATGTTCCCCTGGGAAAGCACCGATACCGGCGAAGAAACCACGCCTCAGTGGTCAGACCCGCAGCCGGATGGCAGCCGCATCCGCATCTGGACGGGTGACAGCGAACATCACATCTCTACCGATATTGCCTATGGCATCCTGGAGTTCTGGCGCTGGTCGGGCGATGATGAATTTATGGGGCTATACGGCGCGGAAATGGTGCTGGATACCGCCGTTTTCTGGGGCAGCAGGGTCGAAGCGAAAAATGACCGTTACGAAATTTCACAGCAAATCGGGCCGGATGAATATCACGAAAATATTGATAACAGTGTATTCACCAACCGGATGGTGGCGTGGCATCTGCAACAGGCGCTCGGCTTGCTGGATTGGCTGAAACACAATGCGCCAGCCGACGCCGAACGCTTAACCAAGTCGCTTGATTTGAGTGAGTCGCGGTTGAATCACTGGCGCGATATTATCACGGAAATGTTTATTCCGTTCGATGAGGAACGTCAGATACACATTCAATTCCCTGGTTTTTTTGACCTGGAATACATTCCCGTACCGGATTACGAACCGCGCACAATGAGCGTGCAGGCCATTTTGGGTCACAAGCGCAGCATCCAAACACAGGTTATTAAACAGGCGGATGTGGTCATGATGATCGCGCTGCTGGGCGAACAATTGGCTTCACACGATGTTTTGTTGAACGACTGGAATACTTATTACCCGCGCACCGATCACGGTTCATCACTCAGTCCGGCGATTCATGCGTGGGTTGCCGCGCGGCTGGGGCTGGATGAGGTGGCCTATGAGATGTTCCAGCACGCCGCCGAAATTGACCTCAACGACAACAAAGGCAACGTGCGCGATGGCATACACGGTGCAGCCAGCGGCGGTTTATGGCAGGCGTTGGTCTTCGGTTTTTGCGGTTTGCATGTGACGCCAGCGGGTGAGGCTGCCGTTGCCCCACGTTTGCCGAAACACTGGAAAAGTGTCTCGTTTAATGTGTATTTCCGAGGCAAAAAGCAGCCTTTCACCATCACGAATCGGGGATGAGTGCTTATAAGTTCAGGTTAAACCAAATTTTTGAAAGGCGGGACGGCGATTATTTCTCCGTTCACATGTGCCACAAAGCGGCCATCGGCTTCCCAACCGGCTTTTTCGATGGCGGGTATGTGGGCGGTGTTGGGCAAATTTCCGGCATAGACCGCGCAAATCAATTCGTGCTGCGGATTCAGTTGCGGCATGGTTAAGGTCGCCAGCAAATTAAAACCATAGACGCTGTTGGGGCTGCCGGGGACGGCCTGTGCCAGCACTGTGTAGCCCGCCAGTGGCTTGATTCCGACAGCGTTCGGTTCCCATTCGATAAAAATCCAGCCATTTTCAGATCGTATCACCGGTGTTGCACCGGCGTCGTAACCGAGCGGTGCGCTCCCCTCTTCGGCGGTCACTTGCCCCGCAGCAGGATCAAGCGTGATGCGATGCGCGCGCAAATGGATGTCGCCGAGTGGAATCAGCGTGGTATCAACGAAATGTTGATGACCATTCACTGGAATGATATAGCGGGATCGTAAGCAGCCGGAATCGGTCACGGTGTAATCCAGGATATGATCGCGCTGCGCGCGCACGCCGTTTTCGCTTAAACACAGACAGCCGTCGAGCGAGGGTTGACCGTTATCAAGGCCGACATTGAAAGGATTGCGGGTGCTGTAGACCAGTTTGAAATATTTATTTCCATAACCGGGATGTACGACTCCGGCATTGAACTGCTGCACATGACCGTCGCGCGCACTGAGCACCCATGCGGGCTGTGGAAAAACTTTCACAAAATCGGATTGTTCGGCGGGCAAGGGTTCCTCGTCGGCAGTCCAGAAAGGATCGTCGTCCGCCAGACTCCATAAGCCGCTGAAGGCTTGCATTGCCCAATAAGTCGCGCCGGTTGAAATGTAGCGTTCCATCACTTCCGGGCTGCCGGTGGCGGTGAGCGATTGGCGCAGCGTGCCATCGGCACGAATTGCCCCGCGATTCACATACCAGCGCAGGTGCTTTCCGACTAAGCGCTTGAGCATCCCTACCGAGTGCGGCCACAATCCCAGTTTATAAGCCCAGAGCGGCGCGCCCAGCCGACTAAATTTGTAAGCGAGGCTGCGCCCATACTCGATGGTCGCACCATCGGTGGCAAAGAAATAAGGGTAGTGCACCATCCAGGCTCGTATCCGTCCCAACAGTTCATCGCGGCGTTCGGGCATAGCTGCGCCGTCCATCTGCGACCAGGCCATGACATGCATCGCGAAAACCCAGGTGTTGTAATTGTCAAAGTAGTTGGGGCCACGACGATCCGCGTCGTCATACCAACCGTCGCCACAGTACACACCATCGAGGTAGTCGCTCATCACTTCGTCGATGATGGTTTGGTCGTAAGTCTCGCCCAACGCTTTACGCGCACTGTGATTGAGCACCCAGAACAATGCCCAGTTGTTGCCCCAGCGCGGCGGACGCTGACCGACTTCATCCAGGAAATCCGTCACGTAACCGCGCTCGTTTCCGCTCATATGTGCCCAGATGCGCTCGCGGGTTTGCCATGCCACAAAAGCCACTTGTCCGGATTCAACGGTGCGTTGATCGGAATGCGACTTATCGGGATGGGGGAGAAGGGCATTGCGCCATGATCCGGGTGTGTTGGGATTGCAGCCATTGACCAGCGCACGATAGGTCAGTTGTTCAAGGTCATAAGTGACTCCGCGCCATTCCAGTTGAGCCGGACGATTTTGATCGGTCAGCCAACTGCCTAACCCCCATAACATACGGGTCACGCCTTCGTAGGAGCCGCCCGCGTCGACATAATTGGGGATGCCGTCCATGAGCGTGCGATTGCCAGCCGGGTTCAGGACGTTCGCCCAGCCTGCGACCAACCGCGCCCATAAATCAACGGCTTCAGCGTGTGAAAAGGGAATCTGTATTTCCTGCGCCATGTATTCCTCGTAAGAAAATCAATTTTGTTATAGCGTTTGACAAATTTTGGTGTATAAATGAATTACAAGTGTGATTCAGTATCCTGATTTCATGAGGTAAAACTCATATGGATTCTATATTACATCCGCATAATAAAATCAATTTTGTTATATTGCTTGACAAATTCACTGGAATAAACATACAATAATTCATGGAATAAAACAAAGGTTTCACATTGTGGAACTTGTTTAAATTTATAGGCTTTTTTGTGGACGACAAATATAGTATTCAGGTTCTTGAACGCGCTTTCAGTATTATGGATGCGCTGCTGCAAGCGGGCGAAGCACTCAGCCTGGAAGCGATCATGAAGCGTACCGGAATGGCGAAATCCACTGCCTTTCGGATTGTTTCTAATCTGATTCGGTACGGTTATCTGGCCGAGACCGATGATGGCTATTGGCTGGGGCTGAAGATGATTAGCTTCGGGCAGGCCGTTGAGAAAAATCTCGATGTACGCAGGCTGGCCGCGCCCTTTCTCGAAGCGCTGCGCGACAAGACCAACGAAACTGTCTATCTGGCAACCCTCACTAACGATTGGTCAGTGCTTTATCTGGACAAGTGCGATTCCAGGCAGCCGGTGGGTGTGATGCTGCATTCGGCGGGCATGACCATCGAAATGTACTGTACCGGCCTGGGTAAAACGCTGGTCGCCCATCAACCGGAAGCCGATGTGCGCCGTTGGTTGCAATCCCACGACATGCCACAGCGCACCCCCAATACAATTACCGACCCAGAAGCGTTCCTGGCCGAGCTTGAGGCTATCCGCCAGCGGGGTTATGGCATCGACAATGGCGAACGCAGTCTGAGTATCCGCTGCGTTGCTGTGCCAATCCGCGACGCCTATGGCAAGGTTGTGGCGGCTTTAAGCGTAGCCGGCCCCAAAGAGCGGATGCCCGATCTGCTCATGGGAAGTGAAATTGCATATCTCGCCCTGGATACAGCGGAACAAATTTCTGCCGCGATGGGCTTTCCTACACTAACTACAAACCTTATTTCTAAAAATGGCAAGGAGGTGAAGGGCTGAAAAAAATCGAGTTCGGCTGTATTCAATCTAGTTCGATTATTGCGTCAAAATAGGAAAAAACTATGTTCAAATCACGAAAAGTGTTTGCGGTTTTTCTGGGTGTTATATTCGCCCTTTTCAGTTTATCGGTGTCGTTTGCGCAGGACGCCATGACTTATCATCAGTCACCGGTGCTGGATGACCAGGTCTCCAGCGGCGCGCTGCCCGCAGTCGAGGATCGTCTGCCGAGCGCACCGATGGTCGTCACCCCCCTTGAGGGCGTTGGCACATACGGTGGCACATGGCATATGGGAACACGCGGCGGCGGCGATGAAGTGATTTACGTCCGCACGGTGGCTTATCAGAATCTTGTGCGTTGGAGCACGGATTGGACGAGCGTTATCCCGGATGTTGCGGAATCGTTTGATGTCAATGATGAGGGCACGGTCTTCACATTCCATCTGCGCCCAGGGATGAAGTGGTCAGATGGACAACCCTTTACCGCTGACGACATCCTGTTTGTCATCAACGATGTTTATAAAAATACCGACCTGTATCCCGCTGTTCCTACCTGGCTGACCTCCGGCGGTAAACCCGTTGACGTGGCAAAGGTAGACGACACGACGGTTACATTCACTTTTGCTGCACCCAGCGGCCTGTTCATCCAGAACCTGGCGACGCCAAATGGAAGCGCGATAGTGGCGCAGCCCAAGCATTATCTGTCGCAATTCCATAAGAGTTATGCCGCAGCGGCAGACCTCGATAAAATGGTGGCGGATGCGGGCGTTGATGGTTGGGCGTCACTCTTCAACCAGAAAGGCGGCTCGGTAGCTGGTAAACCCAACACTTTGTGGAATAACGCCGACCTGCCAACGATTGATCCCTGGATGGTCGTCAGTGCGCTCGGCCCGGATGCGACCCAGGTACAGCTTACACGCAATCCATATTTCTATGCAGTTGATACCGCCGGAAACCAACTGCCCTATATCGACAATGTGGTCTATGATGTCGGTTCGGATGTTCAAACCCTGGTGCTGAAAGCGCTAAATGGCGACATCGACATGCAGGATCGCCACATTGCGACCAACACGAATCGCGCGGTATTTTTCGATAACCAGGAAAAAGGCGGTTATCACTTCTATGAAACCGTGCCGAGCAGTTCGAATGTGATGGTGATTTCACTCAACCTGACCAATCCTGATCCGGCCAAACGTGAAATTTATCAGAACAAGGATTTCCGTATTGCCCTCTCCGAAGCGATCAATCGCCAGGAAATCATTGACGTGATTTATGTGGGACAGGGACAACCCTATCAGGCAGCGCCGCGTCCGCAGTCACCGTTATACAATGAGAAACTGGCTACCCAATACACCGATTTTAATCCTGACGATGCGAATGCAAAACTGGATGCGATCCTGCCCAACAAGGACAGCGACGGCTTCCGTTTGATGGCAAGTGGTGATCGCCTGGTGATTAATGTGGAAGTCATCCCCACCCTGTTCCCAGAATGGCCGGATGAGTTGGAACTCATTAAGGGCTACTGGGCAAAAGTGGGTATCGATATGGAAGAGGTGGTTGAAGACCGCGACGCTTTCTACAATCGCAAAGCAGCCAACCAACATGACGCCGGCATCTGGGGCGGTGACGGCGGTCTGGAAGTCATCCTGGAACCACGTTGGTATTTCCCATTCTCCAACGAATCTCAATACGCCGAAGCATGGCAATATTGGTTCAATGACCCCACCGATAAACGCGGCGAGGAACCACCGGATGCCGTCAAGAAGCAGATGGATTTGTATAACCAACTGCGTGCGACTGCTGATCCCGCCGGTCAGAATGATTTAATGAAGCAGATTCTGGACATCTCTGCCGATCAATTCTATACGATTGGTATTGCATTACCGGCGAATGGTTATGGTATCGTCAAAAATAATATGCACAATGTCCCGCCGACCATTCTCCAGGCCTATCTGTATCCAAGCCCAGGGCCGACTAACACCTTTACTTACTATTTGAGCAACTAGCTCACTCCCGGTCATAAAGCCGAGTCCCCAACTGGGGACTCGACTTGAAATAAGGGCAAACTATATGTTACGTTTTTTGTTTAAACGTTTGCTTTCGCTGATTGTTACTCTATTTGCAGTATCGGTTGTAGCTTTTGCGATCATTCAGCTTCCGCCGGGTGATTTTCTGACGTCCTATATCACCAATCTGGCAGCAGACGGGCAGAACACCAGTCAGGCGCTCGTCGATAAGCTGCGAGAAAATTACGGGCTAGACCAGTCGGTCTTTGTGCAGTACGGCAAATGGATGAATAATATCCTCTTTAAAGGGGATTTCGGGCAATCCTTCGAGTGGAATCGCCCGGTAGGTGAGGTTGTGGGCAGCCGAATGGCTATGACCATCGTGCTAGCTGTATCTACGTTGATGCTCACCTGGATCATTGCCCTGCCGATTGGCGTATACTCCGCTGTTAAGCAATATTCCACTGGTGATTATGTTGCCACGATCATCGGTTTCATCGGTGTCGCGGTACCAGACTTCCTGATTTCGCTGGTGTTGATGTACATTGCGTTCAAGTATTTCAACCAGAGCGTGGGCGGGTTGTTCTCTCAGGATTATGAGAATGCCGCATGGTCATATAACAAACTGCTCGATTTACTCGGCCACCTTTGGATTCCGGTCATCATCATTGGCCTGAGCGGAACCGCCAGCCTGATCCGCGTGATGCGCGCCAACCTTCTCGACGAACTGCGCAAGCCCTATGTCATAACAGCGCGGGCGCGCGGGCTGCCAGAATGGAAAGTTATCATGAAGTATCCAGTGCGGGTGGCCTTGAATCCGTTTATCAGCACGGTGGGGTGGGTACTGCCGGGATTAGTGTCCGGTTCAATTATCGTAGCGGTAGTCTTGAGCCTGCCGACTGCTGGCCCGCTGCTGCTCAAATCTCTTTTGACGCAGGATATGTACCTCGCCGGGGCTTTTATCCTCTTGCTAAGCGTGCTGACGATGATTGGTACACTGGCCTCCGACATTCTGCTCGCTCTGGTTGACCCCCGTATCCGTTACGGTAGATAGCGACGAAAATGGAATTTGAAACCGAAAAGATAGAATCGCCTATAGCAGCGTCTTTGTTGGAAGATGAAGCAACCGAAATTGAAGCCAAAGAGGTTTTAGGGCGCGATGATGTCCGTATCCATGTCGCCTCGCAGTGGCTATTGATCTGGTGGCGTTTCAGGCGGCATAAATTAGCTTTGTTCAGCGCAATCGTGCTGGTCATTGTTTATTTAATTGTCCTGTTCGCCGAATTCCTTGCGCCATACGATCCCGGCGATTACAGCGCGCGTTATACCTATGCGCCGCCGCAAACCCTGCACCTGATCGACAGCGACACGGGGCAACTGCGATTCGATCCGTTCGTCAACGATTACAAAGTCGAAGTTGATCCCCAGGCGCTGCGTCGTACATTTGTCCTTGATCCGGAAAAGCAAATTCCGGTGCGTTTTTTCGTACACAGTTGGTCGTATAAGTTGTTCGGTCTGATCCCTACAGATATTCACCTGATTGGCACTGCCAATAGCACAGATCGTCTGTATCTGTTTGGGGCGGATGCGGTTGGCCGCGATGTCTTGAGCCGCATTATATATGGGACGCGGGTTTCGATGACGATAGGGTTGGTGAGCGTTGCCATCAGTCTGGTGCTGGGGATTTTCCTGGGCGGAATTTCTGGCTACTACGGTGGCTGGATAGACAACCTGATTCAGCGTGTGATCGACTTTCTGCGTTCGCTGCCGACGATTCCACTCTGGTTGGGGCTGGCAGCCGCCTTCCCAATCACCTGGGGGCCGCTGCAAACCTACTTTGCGATCACGCTGATCCTGTCATTGATCGGCTGGACGGCGTTGGCGAGGGTGGTTCGCGGGCGTTTCCTGGCGCTGCGCACCGAAGATTTCGTCATGGCGGCACGATTGGATGGCGCAAGCCAAATGAGCGTCATTTTCGAGCATATGCTCCCGGCTTTTTACAGCCACATCATCGCGTCGATAACCCTGGCGATTCCGCAGACAATTCTGGCAGAAACGGCGCTCAGTTTCCTGGGTTTGGGGCTGCGTGCGCCGGTGGTGAGTTGGGGCGTGCTGCTGCAAGATGCTCAAAATATCCGCGCCGTTGCAACCGCACCCTGGCTGCTGGCCCCGGCTGTCGGCGTAGTGGTAGCTGTGTTGGCGTTGAACTTCCTGGGCGACGGCCTGCGTGATGCCGCCGACCCGTATGTACATTAACCAAAAAGTTTGGAGAACCGAAACCAGTGGATTCTCAAAATCCTTTATTACAAGTTAAAGACCTACGCACGCATTTCTTTCTGCGCGAGGGGACAGTGCGGGCAGTCGATGGTGTCGATTTCACGCTGACGCGCCGCTCCACGGTAGGCATTGTAGGCGAAAGTGGCTGTGGCAAAAGCGTGATGGCCTACTCGATTTTGCAGCTTATCAACAAACCGGGACGCATTGTATCCGGTGAAATCCTGTTTGATCGTTCCGAGGGTGGCATTACACCCGACGTGGTTGATCTGGCAGCTTTTAAAGAGAACAGCGCACAGTTGCGCGCGGTACGGGGCAAGGATATTTCGCTCATCTTCCAGGAGCCAATGAACTCGCTGAGTCCTGTGCATACCATCGGTGACCAGATCACTGAAGGAATGCTGCTGCATATCGGCTTAACCAAAGCGCAGGCCTGGACTCGTGCAGTTGAACTGCTGCACGAAGTGGGAATCCCTAAGCCGGAGGAACGTGTCCACAACTACACGTTTCAATTGAGCGGCGGGATGCGCCAGCGTGCTATGATCGCCGCCGCGCTGGCGTGCAGCCCCAAACTGCTCATCGCCGACGAACCAACTACCGCCCTTGATGTGACCACGCAGGCACAAATACTCGATTTGCTCAACCACTTGCAGGAACACTTTGGCATGGCGATTATGCTGATTACGCATGACCTGGGCGTCGTCGCCGAAACCTGTAATGATGTAGTCGTGATGTATTTGGGCGAAGTGGTCGAACAAGCCAGCGTGGATCAGATTTTTCATGACCCGCAGCATCCCTATACACAAGCACTGCTCAAATCCGTCCCTAAATTGGGTTATGGGCGCAGGCAAAAACTCAATCCGATTCGCGGCAGCATCCCCGATCCGTTTACGCGCCCTACAGGCTGCCCTTTCCACGAACGTTGTGAAAAGCGCATCGCCGGGAAATGCGAAGTCATCCACCCTAAACTGACAACTCTGCCAGATGGGCGCACTGTACGCTGCCTGCTGTACGAGGATCAAGCATCATGAGACCGACTAACGGCACACTCCATCCCCTGATGGAAGTTAAAAATCTGAAAAAATATTTTCCGATTCATAAGGGTATTTTTAACCGTCACCAGGGCGATGTTAAAGCAGTAGATGATGTAAATTTCACAGTTTATGAGAATGAGACGCTGGCACTGGTGGGCGAAAGCGGCTGTGGCAAGACAACGATTGGTCGCTGTCTGGTGCGTGCATACGAACCGACATCGGGCAAAATTTTGTATCACGAGACACCAGCAGCCGATGTCGATGATCCAGTCATTGATCTTGCGACATTGAATAATCGTGAACTGATCCCTTTCCGGCGCGAAATCCGCATGATTTTTCAAGACCCATTCGCTTCGCTGAACCCGCGAATGACGGTTTTCAATATCATTGCGGGGCCGCTGCGGATTCATAAAATTGCAGAAGGAAAAGAACTCGAACATCGCGTGGCTGAATTGATGCGGCAGGTGGGGCTGCGCCCGGAATTTATGCGGCGTTATCCCCATGCATTCAGCGGCGGTCAGCGGCAGCGTATCGTCATCGCGCGGGCACTGGCGCTTGATCCACGTTTTATTGTGGCGGACGAAGCGGTCTCGGCGTTGGATGTGTCGATTCGTGCCCAAATCCTGAACCTGATGCTCGAACTGCAAGAGAAATTCAAGCTGACGTACCTGTTTATTTCCCATGACCTGAGCGTGGTCGAATATATCGCGGATCGGGTGGTGGTGATGTATGTTGGCAGGGTGGTCGAGATCGCCCCGACTGAAGACCTCTTCAGCGAGCCAAAGCACCCCTATACCGAAGCGCTGATGTCAGCCATCCCCAAGCCTGATCCGCGCCTGCACCCGAAGCGGCTGATTCTGGAAGGCGAAATCGCCGATCCGGCCAATCCACCGACGGGGTGCTATTTCCATCCACGCTGCCCATATGCACAGGCGCGTTGCAAAACGGAAACGCCTGCGCTGCGACCTGTCGGTAAAGACCGAATGGTCGCGTGTCACTTTGCCGAACAACTGATGCTTGTGGGGATACCCGCCGTCAGCGATCCCGCGCCTTAACATTATTTTCAAGTGCGAACGAAGGAAATGCGTAACGATGACGAATTATTTTACAAGTTTGAACACAAATTCCGGGGCGAATAACCTGGATACCAACCCCTGCAAACTGCTGGATTTTCAACTGGTGGAGTTGGGCGATGGTCAGAAGCACAGCGCCAACAGCGGTGATCGCGAAGTGCTGGCGGTTATTTTCGGCGGCAAAACGACGATTCAGGCCGGGAGCCAACGCTATGAAAATATCGGCGGACGGGCTAACGTTTTCGCCGGGAAACCCCACAGCGTTTATATCCCTGCCCATACCGATTACAGCCTGACTGGAGTTGGGGCGGTTGAAATCGGGTTGTGTTCTGCGCCCAGCGATCTGGCTACCGAACCTTACCTGATCGCACCTGAACAAGTGTTATCCGGGCGTTGGGGAGCAGCCAATTTTTCACGCAATTTCCATCAAATCCTGGTCGAATCGGTGCAACCACAGTTCCCGGCCAAACGGTTGATTGTCGGCGAGACCTATACCCCTTCCGGCAATTGGAGCACCTATCCGCCGCACAAACACGAGGTCGATAATCTGCCGCAGGAAGCCTTCCACGAAGAGATGTATTTCTTCAAGGTCGATCCGCCGGATGGATTTGGCATTGCGCGCTTCCAAAACGAAGAAATCGAGACCAACTTTACGGTGCGCGACAACACCATTCTCATGGTTCCGAACGGTTTTCATACCGTCGCCAGTGCGCCGGGTTACACCACGTACTACCTGTGGTTCCTGGCGGGTAATCATCGCACTCAGGCGGTGACGAATGATCCGGTCACGGGATGGGTCGGCGATATGGTTCCGTCACTGCGCAAAGTAGGGTTATGAATTTTGCCAACCCTCGACCTATTTAAATTAGATGGAAAAATCGCGCTCGTCACCGGGGCAAGCAAAGGTCTGGGGCAGGCAATTGCGGTTGCACTTGCTGAGGCTGGTGCGGGGATTATCAGCCTGAGCCGATCTCCCGACAGCGGGACGACAGCCGCGCAAATCAGCGCAGCAGGACAGCATTATCACACGATTGAACTTGATCTCGGTAAGGCCAGCGTAGCGGAACTCGAAGCTGCTGTCCAGAAGGCAATTACGCTGGAAGGCCGTCTGGACATTCTGGTCAACAACGCTGGGATGATCCTGCGCGCGCCCGCGCTCAATTACAGCGAAACTGATTGGGATACTGTGCTCCAGATCGATTTGAAAGCCGTCTTTTTCCTATCGCAGATCGCGGCGCGTTACATGGAGAAGCACGGCGGCGGCAAAATCATCAATATTGCCTCGCTGCTGAGTTATCAGGGCGGCATCCTTGTGCCCTCATACAGCGCCGCCAAACATGGTATTGTGGGAATCACGAAGGCCTTAGCCAACGAGTGGGCGGCCAAAGGTATCAATGTCAATGCGATTGCGCCCGGTTATATAGACACAGAAGCGACTGCGCCGCTGCGCGCTGACCCTGTCCGCAATCAATCGATTCTCAGCCGCATTCCGGCGGGTTATTGGGGGCAGCCCTCGGATTTGAAAGGCGCGGCGGTTTTCCTGGCTTCGGATGCGGCCAAATATCTACACGGAACCACCATTGATGTCGATGGCGGATGGATGGCACGTTAATCATTCGTATCGAACAGGAGCATCATGCTTACGCAACGCTATCAACGCGACAATCTCAAATTGGTCGCGCAGCACGATTGGAAACCCTATCCAACAGCGACAGATCGTGCCGCCTGGGAGTCGCTGCCTACCGCACAGCGTAAAAGTCTGATTAACTGGGGGGAAGCGGCGTTAAAAACCAGTTGGCAAGCACTGCTGGCGACACGCTTTTTGGAATATGCCCGCGTGGGCAATCGCAGCAATTATGAGGCTGAAAATTTTGGTCGGCGCAATAAACTTATTGCGTTGGCGCTGGCGGAATGCGCCGAAGGGAAGGGGCGCTTCGTTGATGAAATTGCCAACGGCGTCTGGCTGATCTGCGAGGAAACCTATTGGGGACTTCCCGCCCACATGCATTTGCAGCACAGCGGCCCTGGTCTACCGGATGCCGCTGAACCTACAGTTGATTTATTCGCTGCCGAAACTGCCGCTGCACTCGCTTACATCGATTATCTGCTGGGCGATGCTCTGGACGGGGTTTCACCGCTCATTCGCCCGCGTGTCGCTGCCGAGATTGACCACCGCATCCTCACGCCCAATTTAGAACGTGAAGATTGGGGCTGGATGGGTTTTCAAAGTGAAGGCCGCCCCAACAATTGGAATCCCTGGATTAATTCCAACTGGCTGGCCTGCGTTTTATTCATCGAGCGTGATCCGCAAAGACGGCTGGATGCGGTTGCCAAAATCATGCGTTCGCTGGATTATTTCATTGATCCCTATCCGGCAGATGGTGGCTGCGATGAAGGCCCCGGTTATTGGATGCGGGCGGCGGGTTCGCTGTATGAGTGCTTGGAGCAGCTTCATCAGGCGACGGATGGACAGGTGAATGTGTTCGGCGAGTCGCTCATTCAGGAAATGGGACGTTTCATTTACCGCGTCCACATTGACGAGGGTTATTACATCAACTTTGCCGATGCCTCGGCGATTGTCACGCCGGAAGCGCATCTGATTTATCGTTACGGTCAGGCCATCAGGGATCATGACATGACGGCGTTTGGAGCCTGGGCTGCGCAGATGTCACCCGACGGCGGTGCGGGTGGGTGGGGTCGCCCGATTGAAAGCCCGATGCGCTGGCTGCGTTCGATTTTCAGTGCCGCCGAAATCGCCCAGGCCGAAGCTTATGCACCGCAGCCGAGCGATGTCTGGCTGCCAAACATTGAGGTTATGGCTGCCCGCGACGAAGCACGTTCTGGGTATGGTTTTTATGTCGCGGCCAAAGGCGGGCATAACAACGAGAGCCATAATCACAATGACATCGGTGAATTCGTCGTCTATCGCAATGGTTTGCCACTGCTGATTGACGCAGGTGTCGAAACCTACAGCCGCAAAACGTTCAGCCCGCAGCGCTACGAAATCTGGACGATGCAGTCGGTTTATCACAATCTGCCGACGATTGACGGCGTGCAGCAGTCCTCCGGCGAGCAGTATGCCGCCCGCGACGTGCGCTATCGGGCGATTAAGGATCAGGCTGAGATGGTGCTGGACATTGCCGGAGCATACCCAGCGGAAGTGGGTTTGAAATCCTGGCTGCGGACGATCCGTCTGCTGCGCGGTAAGTCGGTCACAGTTGAGGATCAATACGAACTCAATCATACGCCAAAAAGTTTAATCATGAGTCTGCTCACGGTATGTGCGGTTTCACTGGATACAGCGGGCATCATCCGCTTGAGTGCCGATGATCTCCCCGATGGACGGCGAGCAGGGAGCGCGGTTATTCATTATGATGCCCACCAGTTCGCGCCATCCGTCGAAATGATCCCGATTACCGACCTGCGCATGAGCAAAGTGTGGGGTGACCACCTGTGCCGCATCCTCTTGACCGCCAACCATCCAGGGCAGCAAGGCTCATGGAGATTCGAAATTAGCGAGACATGATGGAAAATACTTTAATCAAAACCACTTTAGCAGAAGCCGTTGACCATATCCGTCGCGACATCCCGCGTTATGGCGATCAGTATCCGCATAATGGCGACGGCATGACCTATGTTTTGACCGACAACAACCATTGGATGACTTCGTTTTGGCCGGGACAACTCTGGCTGGCCTATGCGGTGACAGGCGATGAAATTTTTCGCCAGGAAGCCGAACGCAAACTCGCGAGTTTTGAATACCGGCTGGTCAACCGCATTGATGAAAGCCACGATCTCGGTTTTCTGTATTCGCTCAGTGCGCGGGCGCAGTGGCAAATGACCGGCGACCTGGCAGCCCGACAACTGGGTATCGACGCCGCTGAACGGCTTATCACCCGCTTTCATCCCAAAGGCGAATTTATTCAAGCCTGGGGCGTGATGAATGACCCCGTAGAAGGCGGGCGCATGATCGTGGACTGCCTGATGAATCTGCCGCTGCTGTTCTGGGCGAGTTATGAAACCGGCGATCCGAAATACGCCGAAGTGGCCTCCAAACATGCCCATACCACCCTGCGTTTTCTGGTGCGCGACGGAGACCGGACTTATCACACTTTTTTCTTCAATCAGGAAACCGGCGAACCGATTGGCGGTAAAACCGCGCAGGGCTTCGCCGATGACTCGTTGTGGTCGCGCGGGCAAGCCTGGGCGATTTATGGTTTCGCGCTGGCGGCGGATTGGACGGGCGACACCGCATTTTTGGACATTTCGATACGCCTCGCCGAACGCTTCTGGACGGAATTGGGCAGCGAACTTGTGCCGCTGTGGGATTTCCGTGTAACGCCCGATGGCCCACAAAAGCGTGATAGTTCCGCCGGGGCGATTGCGGCCTGCGGCATGTTCAAGCTGGCGACACTGGTCAAAGATGCTGCGCAAGCCGCGACTTTCAAAGGGCGTGCCGAAAAAATGACGACTCGTTTGACCGAAGCCTGCTTTGAAACCTCGCCGGAAGCCTGGGGCTTGCTGCGCGATTCGAGTTACAGCGTTCCGGCGAATCGCGCTGTAGAGCAGTTCATGCCCTTCGGCGATTATTATTACCTGGAAAGTTTAGTCACCATGAGTGGACAACCCGTTGATTTTTGGGGCAAGACCAGCCTTAGCGACAGCAAACAAGGACAATAACATGCTCTATCCACAAAGCAATGCGAAACGTCAGATGATCGACTTGTCGGGATTCTGGGCTATCCAATTTGACCCTGATGAAAAGGGCGGTTTTGAAAGTGGCTTTGAGGGCGGGGAAATTATCGCCGTCCCTGCCAGTTGGAACGATCAATTTAACGAACGCCGTGATTATCTGGGGACAGCCTGGTATCAGACGAGCTTCGCGCTGCCCTGGGGTTGGCGCGGACAGCGTATTTTTGTGCGCTTCAACTCTGTCAATTATCTGGCGGAAGCGTGGCTGAATGGCACACGCCTCGGCGACCACGAAGGCGGGCATTTGCCGTTTGCCTTCGACATCACCGATCAGGTGCGCGATCAGGATAATGTACTGGTCGTGCGCGTCAATGGTGCGCTAGCCCCGGATCGTGTGCCGCCGGGAAACCTCGCCGGACAGCCGGGAGTCTCATTTGGGCGTGCCGATTATCCCGACGCTAATTTCGATTTTTTCCCCTTTTGCGGTATTCAACGACCTGTCTTGCTCTACACGACACCGCAGGCAGCTATTGATGATATAACTGTCACAACCACTATCAACGGCACAAGCGGGATCGTCGCCGTAAAAACGATTTTGTCGGGCAGCAATCTGACGACTCGGTTTTCGCTACAAGGGCACGGTGCTGATGTAACGCTTGAAAGCGAAACCAATGAAGCCTCGTTGACCATCGCCAATGCTGCTTTGTGGTCGCCAGATGCCCCAAATCTATACACTTTGCGCGTCGAACTCATTCAGAATAACGAGGTCATCGACTCGTATGTACTCGAAATCGGCATCCGCACCATCACGATTGATGGGGATCGCTTGCTGCTGAATGGCGCGCCTATCAAGCTGCTGGGCTTTGGCCGCCACGAGGATTTCCCGGTGGTGGGCAAGGGGCTGCTCCCGGCCTTGATCGTCAAGGATTACGGGCTTATGCGCTGGATTGGTGCAAATTCGTTCCGCACGACGCACTATCCGTACTCAGAGCAAATGGTGCAGCTTGCCGATCAAATGGGCTTCATGATTATTGACGAAACCCCGGCAGTAGGACTGTTTTTCACCGAACCGGGATTAGCAAAGCGCAATGAATTGTGCAAGCAGTACATCCGCGACCTGATTGACCGCGACAAAAACAATCCCAGCGTAATTATGTGGTCGCTGGCGAATGAGCCGCACACCGCCAAACCAGAAGCGCGCCAAACCTACTACGATCAGAACTTTAAAATTCTGGAACATTCCAGCCGGGAGGCCGCTGTCACATCGTTTAAGGAACAGGCTGATCTGGCGCACGCGCTCGATCCGACACGCCCGATTACGATTGTCAGCCACGAGGGCGCGACAGAAGAAGCGTGGCAGTTTGTCGATGTGATTTCGCTCAATCGTTATTATGGCTGGTATACCCAATCGGGACAGATTGAGGTGGGCGTCGAACGGCTTTCGCGTGAAATTGACGTGGTTCACGAACACTTCCCCGGCCCATTTATCCTGAGCGAATTCGGAACAGACACGATACCAGGGCATCATGCCGAGCCGCCGGAAATGTTCAGCGAAGAATATCAGGCCGAATTCCTCACCCAATACATGGCGATGCTGGATACCAAGCCATTCGTCGTCGGCCAACACGTCTGGAATTTGTGCGACTTCAAGACCTCGCAGGGTGTCGTCCGCATGGGCGATTACAATTACAAAGGCGTGTTCACGCGAGATCGTCGTCCCAAACTAGCGGCTTTCCGCATCCGCGCCCTTTGGACGAAGGAAAGCTGATTATTGCACACAAAGGCGAAACCTGGAATGAGTCGGCTGCGTATTATGACGCCTGGACACTGCGACCCTGCCGCCGCATCACCACGCGCGGCGAGATCAATCAGGCGGCTAATTATCATACCAATATCGGTTTCACGGATGATGGCGAATTTTTAGTCTTCTGGACAAAGCGCGAAGATCGAGGGGCACTGTGCAAGGCGCACGTCGCCAGCGGTGAAATTATGCAGCTCACCGAGGCCGTTTCTGATTACGGCTTCAACGCCGAACTCCAGGGTGGCCCCTATCCGCGTATCTGCATCGCGCCGCGTTCACGCTGGGCAGTATATACGCAGGGTCGGGCGCTGCTGGCTGTTCATCTGGATACCCTGGAAGAACGAACCCTGATAGCCGATATTGGTGCGGCGAGACAGATGGGTTATCCCTCCATTTCGGCGGACGAACAGTATGCTGTTGTGCCGACTGCACCAGAACACCCGGAAATCGTGGCTGGGCAGCGCGTGACTCAAGGTTATTTCGACGCTTTCCGTGATCCGGCCACGATGGATATGAAGCTCCTGCAAGTGCCGCTGGCAGGTGGAGCAGCAACCGTCGCCTACGCAGAAAGCGGCTGCCGGACGGCGCACTGTCCACACTCGCCAACCGACCCGGATTGCCTGTTATTAGACCGCGATTTCGCGCCGCGCTACTGGGCTGGTCAGGCGAATCGCGCCCATATTCTACAACTCTCAACCAGGGAGATTACGCCGCTGCCGACGCGCATCGAGGGCGGCTTTCAAGTCCATTCCTGCTGGACATTCGACGGGCAGGGTATCTTATATCATGGCCCCGCGCCGCAGGGTGGGCAGTTCATCGGCGTAACCGATGTTGAGGGGCAGGTCATGCGCGAATATCACTTCCCTGACCGCCGCTTTTACGGGCACATCTCGGCCATGCCGGATGGTCGGCGGGCGATTCTGGACGGCGATTTGAGCGATAATTTGCTTCAGTGGCTTGATTACACGGACGAACAGCCCCGCCTGGAAGTAATCGCCATGCACAATACCGAGTGGGGCAGTTTGCTCGGTCAGGCGACGCACCCCCATCCCTTGAGCGATCCTACCGAGCGCTGGATTTCATTCACCACTGCACAGCATGGGCGTTCGGATGTGGTGGTGGTACAGGTGGGGCCGTAATAGCGCAGAGTCCTCTATGCCGAATTCCCGGTTTTCTGCCTGAAGTTTCAAAGTGATAATTGCTCACAAGAACACGGTTCTTTTGTCGTGTTTTTTCGATTAGTGCGGCTCACGGCGCTCCCTGGTTTGAGCATGAACCATTCCCTGTCGGATTTCAACTATCCATAGGGATTCTGTATAATCACCGTATCCCTTGGCTCAATTTTTGGAAATGAGATTATGAACAAAGAAAATTTATTTGATTACATTGTGATTGGTGCAGGGTCGTCCGGGTGCGTGATTGCCAATCGTTTGAGCGCAAATTCGCAATTGAAAATATTGCTGCTGGAAGCGGGTGACGCAGATACAAAACCGGAAATTCACGATGCGGGCAGTTTTACAAAATTGTGGGGGTCGGAAGTCGATTGGAATTATCGCAGCGAACCGGAAGCGATATTAAATGACCGGACGATTGCCTGGACGCGCGGGAAAGTTCTAGGCGGCAGTAGTTCGATCAATGCGCTGCTCTATGTAAGAGGGAACCGCCGTGATTATGACTTGTGGCAAGCGCTGGGCAATCCGGGCTGGGGCTACGAGAATATTCTGCCGTATTTCAAACGTTCGGAAAATTACGATCAGGGCGAGTCGAAATATCATGGGGTCGGCGGGCCGCTGAATGTCAAACAAAAGACTCGAAATGACGCTGCACCTGTGGAAACTGCTTTTGTTGAAGCTGCCGTTCAATTTGGATTATCGGGAAGCCCCGAATGGGATTTCAGCGGTGAACGCCAGGAAAATGCCAGCGGTTTTCACCAGATAACGGTTAACCCGGATGGGACTCGCAGCAGCGCCGCGACGGCTTTCCTAAATCCGATTCGGGATCGCGCCAATCTGGTGATCGAAACCGGCGCTCAGGTGACACGCTTACTGATCGAAAATCAGCAGGTCGTCGGCGTTGAATATGTTCAGGATCAGCAAATCAAGCAGGTCTATGTGGATCACGAGGTCATCCTGTGCGCTGGCACAGTCGATTCACCGCGATTGTTAATGTTGTCGGGTATCGGCCCTGCGGCGGAATTGCGCACACATAATATTCCAGTTGTTGTGGACGTACAGGGCGTGGGGCAAAATTTGCAGGATCATATTTTGTTGGGCGTCGCGTTTGAATCCAAGCATCCGGTGCGCCCCAGCAGCAGGGTTATCGGCGAAGCGGGATTATTCACCTATGTGCTGGCCGACGCGCGCACCGATAGCCCTGATCTGCAATTTCATTTCCGGCCTGATTTTCATCTGACCTCGCCCGAACTTGTGCCCGACATGGATGCGCCGGGATTCACCTTCGCACCGACCCTGCTGAAACCCAAAAGCATCGGATCAATTTCACTGCGTTCGAACAATCCGTTTGATCCGGCGCGTATTTGCGGCAATTACCTCAGCGAGGAGGCCGATTTCCAGGTATTAATCGCCGGGATCAAACTCGCCCGCGAGATTGCCCGTATGCCTGCGCTGTCTGCGTTTAAAGGTGAAGAAGCCGTTCCCGGCAAGGCTTTTGCAAGCGATGACGATTTGCGCGACTATATCAAGCGCTATGTCACGACGGTGTTTCACCCGGTGGGGACGTGCAAAATGGGGAGTGATAACCAGTCGGTAGTCGATGCCCAGTTGCGCGTACATGGTGTAAGCGGGCTGCGCGTCGCCGATGCGTCGATCATGCCCAGGATTGTGGCTGGTAACACCAATGCAGCTTGCATCATGATTGGCGAGAAGGCGTCAGATTTGATTCTGGGCAATGCTAATTAGCGCGTGATTTTCGCGATTTATGCAGTGTGCCAGGTGATATTCATTACCATTGGACGAGCATCCCTTCCATCGTTAATCCCGGCCCAAACGCCAGTAACACTCCATAATCGCCGGGAGAAGGGTGGCTGCATCGTTGGATATGATCCAATACGAACAAGATAGTTGCGGAGGACATATTGCCATAGCTGTATAAAACGCTGTGCGAACATTCAACCTGGGCGTCATTCAACCCCAGCCGAGACTGTATGTAATCCACGATCTTGGAGCTGCCGGGATGGATGCCCCAAAAGGGTATATCTGACCGGCGCAGATTATTGGATGCGAGCAGCTCATCCACAAAGCGATCAACCTGGGCTGTGAGGAGATCCGGAACATAGCTGGACAGATACATCTGGAAGCCATGATCGGTGACGGAGAATGACATATGGTCGAGGGTCGAATAATCACAAAATGTTTTTGAGGCGATAATGCGGGGGCCAACCTGACCGTGATCTTCGCCAATGATGACCATCGCCGCCCCATCTGAAAACAAGGCGGATGAAACTACATTTTCAGCCGTTGGATCAGGTTGCAAATGCAGCGAACAAAGTTCGAGTGTCAGGACAAGTGCAGTGCGACCTGGGTTCGCGATGACCGACTCGAACGCGCGCCGCATCCCAGGGAATGCTCCGTAACAGCCCATGCCCAGGATACAGGTGCGTTGTAAATCGGGGCGCATTCCCAGTTTGGCCGCCAGGAGTAAATCCAGGCCAGGGATGCTGAAACCTGTACAGGAAACGACGATGAAATCATCAATATCGCTGGATACAAGACCGGCCTGTGCGAGACCCCGCGCGATCACATTTTCACCCAGTGGAATAGCTTCCTGCATGTAGCGATCATTGCGATCCTGGGTTGTTCGGGGCTGCGCAAAATACTCTTTTTCGACGACCATGTAACGGGAACCCACTCCGGCGTGGTCAAAAATAGACCGGATGGCGCGTTCGCGGTGCGCGTGATCCTGAAGCATCAAAAAATAATCGGCTACTTCATGCTGTCTATACTGGTTCGCTGGGACACCGGTCTCAACGCTCAAAATTCTTGGATGGCTCACTGGATTTTCCTTATATCTGAACAGGTTTTGAATCGCGCGTTTGGTTCAGCAAAAACTGACCGAGGGGTGGTGCTGCGTTGATCAAGTGCAGACCGAGTGTTAACCAATTGGGACGCAGCATAATGGCTTGCAAGATGCTGCTGAGGCGTAAACGCAGGCCAAACGCATCTCCCCAGTCAGCCGCATACTGCCGCCGGACGCATTCAGCCGAAATCTGTCCGGCTAAATATCGCTTCAGCAGTGACGATGCGATAAAGCTGGCTTGCAAGGCAATGCCCATGCCATCACCCGCAAGTGGTGGGATTAATCCGGCTGAATCGCCAACCATCAGCATGTCATGGACAACGGCTTGTTTATTGGCAAAGGAAACTTGAGCGATACTTATCCAGTTTTTGTAAATAGGCTGCGCCGTCCGAAGCCAGGTTCCCAATGTAGGATTCTGGGTTTTCATCCATTCGATAAAGCGGTCAATGCTGCCTTCACATACGCCTTGGAAAACTTCGGTGCGGACGAGCAAGCAGGCGTTTACCTGGCCGTCCTCAATCTCTGATAGGCCGCAATAACCGCCGGGAAAGGTATAAAGTTGAATGCGGCTCGGTGGCATCTTGCCGATAAAATGATTTTTCAGACCGACAAAATGCTGCGGATTTTTCAAAAACGGGCGGTCTAAAGCGCGATCAATGGTGCTCCTTTTGCCGTGTGCGCCAATTACCGTTCTTGCGTGAATACTTTCGTGATGGGTCGCGGTGCGGGTCTCCAGCCTGAATGTAGACTCAAGATCACCCTGAATTTGGGTCACAGTTGTCGATTCGCGAAAATCCACACCACAGGCGCGGGCGTGTGTTGCCATGAGGTTGTCTAACGTGTAGCGGCTGATCCCCAGCGCGATCCCCGGTAATTCAGTTTCCCAGGACGTTCCGTTTGGTGCGATGATGGCAGCCTTATGAATTGCTGCTGGTTTGACCGCCTGAATTGCCGCCGTTAAATCCAAAGCATCGAGCATTGCCGTGCATTCCGGCGATAAAAATTCACCACAAACTTTGTGGTGCGGGTAACTTTTGGCTTCACATAGAATGACGCTGTGATTGTCCCGCGCGAGTTCGATGGCAGTCGCACAACCTCCGATACCACCGCCTATGATCGCTATATCATATAAGTAGTCATTCATTTTTCGGCAACCAGCGTCATACGCCAGGGAAAATGTTGATAAACACGAGCCTTAGAAAGCCCTGCGGACTGCGCTAGTTGGCGCAGTTCATCCGGGGTGTAAGCGCGCCGGATAGAGGCAGCACCATCGTAGCGGGTTAGAAAGCTGCGGGCGAATATCGGTTGGCTGAGTTTAAAACCAATGAATGGCAATCGACCACGCACAATATCGCTCATGATGATGCCGCGCCTTGCTGAGGCGAAAGTCCGTGCGAGGAAGTCTATCGCCTGTTTGGGGGATAAATGATGCAAAAACAGACACGAGATGAAATAGTCAACTTGACCAGCTTGAAAGGGGAGATCAAGTGCATCGGCTTGAATCAGGCTGATAGTGGGTTCTGGTGGATGCTTGAGGCGCGCAATACCCAGGTGGCGGGATGATAAATCGAGTCCGAACAATTTGAGATCAGTATTATGCTGCCGTGCCCAATGAGCAACTGCCGTAATTATATCGGCTGATCCCGCGCCGACATCGACTACTGTGCTCGGTTTGCGCTGGTTGATTATTCGTGGATAGAGATGGTGTGTCAGTGCGCTCATGCCACCAAGAAAGTAGTTGATTCTCCATAAATCGGCAAAGTTTGCCTGAACATCCTGGATTGAGCCAACGCCCAGGTCTAATAATTCTTGCTTATCAAGACGGGGAGGAACGAAAAAAGAAGGTGGCTGAGGAAAATAATGACATTTTTCAGGCACAACGGTGTTCATTGATTGAACTTTCAACAATCAAAATCAATAAGATTCCGCTTACAAGATACACGGTACTCGTTAGTATTCCAATAGAGTTGACTGAATGTATTATTTTTGAGCGGCGATTTCGCTGTCGGTGAGGTTATTCGTGAGCAGGCGCAGAATACCCCACTCGTGATCTGTAAGCGAGACTTCGCCAAACCGTTGTTCGATCTCAACCATAATCAATATTCAGAGGTGTGGTTCATACAGGTGACGAAACATCGTCTGAAGCCAGCGGGGGCGGAACCTGTCTGGGGAAAATCCAGATGTTATCTGGTAGATTGGCAAAGGTGACTTACCGGATACCAAAATTTTTGGCAAGTACGACGATCATGGATTATCAGATAAAATCCAATCTAGTGCCGCTCGGCGTGATTCAAAAAATCCCTGTTGTATGGGATATGCGTGCGCACGTTCCAAAATAGTTTCTGGAAGTAAAAATTGCTTTTCATCAATTTCGGGAGGCAAAATAACCGCAGCGCGTCGCCCCATATCTGGCTGGAAGCGGTTCAGATTTTCCAGATGTCCCCGCAAATTGACTTTGAGAGTCTTGGCATTGATTTTGTGAAGATCATGAAGCAGCAAACAAGGGATGTCCGGAGGCCAATTTGTAAGCAGCGCCCTGACGCATTTTTCCCAAATTGCTAATCCAGTCTGGCCGCCAGATGCAACATTGACAATAATGAGTTCTTTATCCGCAGATCGCTCCAAAATGATACCGGGTGCAACATGCTCCACAGTATATGGATTTTTGCTGCCCATTGGCGAGGCTCAACTTGATTAAAGAGACGACACATAGTGAACTTACACCGTGTGACGTGACTTTGTCTTTAAGCCTAACCTATGGGAATCTTAAGATCAGTTTAAATCCAGTTGAGAGTTGTTTTCCTGGTTGTCTACAGTGCCACCTTCAGGAATGGCGGGGAGGCGCAAGATGAAAGTTGACCCCTTTCCAGCCGAACTTTCCACAATTAACGAGCCATTGTGTGCCTCTGCAAGCTGCTGGGAAAGCGCCAACCCGATACCAATGCCTTTATTTACCGCGCGAATATGCGGGCTGCGATAGAAAAGGCTGAAAATCCGCTTCTGTTCTGAAAGTGGAATTCCAGCACCCGTGTCGGAAATGCTTATGATTACCCAGTGATAGTCATCCAGCACACGATTTTCCAGACGAATCTGGATGCTGCCTCCAACCGGAGTGTATTTATATGCATTGGAAATCAGATTCGAAACAATCTGGCGAATGCGTTCTGGGTCTGCAAATATCTGAGTGGATTCTTTCGTAAACTCGTAGCTCAGGCTTATGCGTTTCTGCTTCAACAGGTACGCATAAGAACGCGCCTGACTCTGGAGTAGATCATCTATTTGGATCACCTGCTTATGGAGTGTAAATCCATTTAGCGCTGCTGCACCCAGGAGCGTCAGATCATCCAGCAGAAGACCAAGCTGGTCAATCTGGCTGACAATTCCCTCCGCCAGTTCTATGCTCAATGCCGGATCAGTAACTGCGCCGTTCTGAAGCGCTTGAGCGGCGGCTTTCATCGCACCCAGCGGGTTCCCCAATTCATGGACAACGCCGGCCAATAACTCCCGCCGCCCCAATTCCAATTCGTAGATACGCTGCGTAACCTCGTTAAAACTTATGGCAAGCATTCTCACCTCGTCAGGGCCAGTCTCTGGAAGATGATTCGGTGGCGACCCTGGCACAAACTGCATCGCAGCATTGGTTAAACGGCTTAGTGGCGCACTCAGTGACCGGGCAAGGATAATCGCCAACAAGAGAGCCACCAACGTAGCGAAAGCTGCGGTGATAAATACCAGCCCGCGTAAAGGAACCAATCGCTTTTCAATTTCTGCCAGATTGTACGACAGGCGAATAATACCCACTGTATCTGCGTGGGCATCAAGTACCGGAACTGCAACATCGACAATACGCTCACTTAAAGCAGTGTTGTAGGTAACAGCCCAATCCGTCTGTTGATCTATAGCCGAAAGCACTACCGGGTAAGTGAGAACCTGGCCGATACGGTTTCTATCCGATGCCATACTCGAATAGAGCAGCAGGCCATTATTGTTCAGGAGCATGAGGCGCGCAGGGATATTCAAATTTGCGTGTGCAATGAATTTTCCGGCTGCCGAAGGTGACTGCCATATTTCCCCATCCTGACTGGAAAAGTCAGCAATAATCCGCGCCTGAACCACCAATTCGCCGGCCAATTCATCCAGGAAATAATAATTTTCCCACAGATATAAGAGCGTGAGTCCAAGGATAGGCGCGAGAATGAGTAGTGGGAAAATATGGCTGATGGCAAGTTGGACACTCAGTTTTTTCAAGATGACACAACTTTCACGCCTTAGCCTTTGTAATTACTCACTCACCTTACGCACTTAACCCTCATCCTAAATCCTTCTCCCTCAGGGCGAAGGACTTTCAAACAACCGCGTGATTCTCATATTTTCTCTTCAGGGAGCAAAAGCACTAAAATTCTCTTGGTGCGTAAGGTGAGTTACTCATTGATGATAGAACCTCCTACGTTCAACAACTATAAGAAATCAGTAAAAATGAGGATTTAACAGATTTCCAATAGTGGAGTGCTAAAGTCGTCTTTGAACATTTTTGAAAAATTGGAGGCTTTATGTCTGACCATATTCTAATTGTGGACGATGATATGCTGCTATGTCGGAGTTTAGCCTTCAGTTTGCAAAATGCTGGTTACAAGACCAGGACAATTGGGTCGGCGGAAGAGGCACTGTTGTTGGCTCAGGCACATCATCCCGATGTCATTTTGCTGGATATTGGTCTTCCTGGGATGGATGGCCTGGAAGCTATACGGGGCTTTCGGTCACAGATGGAAATTCCTATCATTCTGCTAACCGCGAGACGGCGCGAGCTGGACGAAATTATTGGCCTCGAAGTCGGTGCGGATGACTATGTCACCAAGCCGTTTAATACGGATGTGCTCATTGCCCATATAAAAGCAACTATTCGCCGTTCTCGTACAAAACAGCATCCCTCGGACGATTCAGTTCTCCACATCGGTGATCTTCGGATTGATCCACTCGGACATTCAGCCTATATTGGAAATCGAAAACTGGAACTGACACCAAAGGAATTTGACCTTTTGATGGTTATGGCCCGGGGTGTAGGGCGGGTCTTCAGCGTGGATGCTCTTATTACGGAGGTCTGGGGTGCGCAGTGGGTTGGTGAAAGTCAGACGGTCTACGTTCATATTCGCTGGCTGCGCGAGAAAATTGAAGAATCACCTGAGATACCACGCCGACTGCTGACGGTACGCGGGGCAGGTTATAAGCTGGTTCCGGCTTCGGCAGCGACATCTTCTTCCCCTGCGGCTGCGGGTTCTTAATACGGTTTTAAGGTCATGATAAGTGCTTCTTAAAGACAGGATCCGCGCTCATCCACTAAGGTAAAGACAGAACCTGTAAAAGAAAAAACATGGCTGCATAGTGGTAACCATTTATTGTGCCATACCTGCCAGCCAGGAGCGATAAATCGTGATTAAATCCATCCCCGCCAGCACCTTTTCCAGCACGTTTCGCGATTACCTCGCCCTGACAAAGCCCCGCATCGTTGCCCTGCTCATCTTTACGACGATAGCCGCCATGATTGTGGCGCGGCCAACCGTTGGCTTGAACATATTCCTTGCAACCGTCATGGGTGGCTCGTTCGCGGCAGCGGGGGCGAGCGCCATAAACCAGTATATTGACCGCGAAATAGATGCTCAAATGTCCCGAACCAAAAATCGGCCAATCCCAGGTGGACGCATCCGCCCCGTGAATGCATTGATTTTTGGTCTGGCGCTGATAGCCTGGTCGACATTCATTTTGCTGGTGATGGTCAATGAGATGGCTGCGCTGCTGGCGCTGATCGGCGCGGCCTATTATGTTTTACTCTATACCCTCATATTGAAGCGCAACACAGCTTTGAATATCATCATTGGTGGGGGCGCGGGGGCGATGCCGGTGCTGGTGGGCTGGGCAGCCGCAACCGGTGGTCTATCCTTTCAGGCATACCTGTTGTTTGCGATCATCTTTTTCTGGACTCCACCGCACAGTTGGGCGCTTGCGGTGCTGGTAAACGCCGATTATGAGCGGGTCGATATTCCAATGCTGCCGGTTGCCCATGGCGCAGAATTCACCCGGCTTCAAATTGTCTGGTACTCACTCCAATTGGTCATCCTGACACTGCTGCCGTTTCCCCTGGGAATGTTAGGCATGTTTTATTTGGGCGCTGCGCTGCTATTGGGCGCAGGGCTGATGTGGAAATCTTTCGTTCTGCTGCAAGCGGCAACCAAACTGACAGCGCGGCAAATGTACAAATATTCATCTCTGTATCTCGCGCTGCTATTTTTAGCGATGATTATTGATAAAGTCTTCTTTTAAGCAGACTTTATTCGTAAATTCACGGGATGTTGCGATGTATCTCTGAGCGGAATAACCCGTCAAATATAGGCTCGAGAAAGCCTTGTGCTGCAAGTCCAGAACACAAAATCGATACAATGTCTGATCGACCTTAAAGCACCTTAAGGTTTCTACAAACTTCTATTAAGGACAAGTCTACACCTGACCTTTTACCATAAGTTATGTTCCTGACGATTTGGAGACATCGTGAACCGGAAGGTCACAGTAGCTGTGTGAATTTTCCAGGCGATGGGAAACTCCTTTTAAAACCTTTGGGGCATTAACGAACCAGCCGCAAAAAGTTCGCGAATCCAGTTGACCGAACCCTTTGAGGTCATGGCTGGTTCAGGACTCGTCTACGGTCAAATAATAAAGGGCGGCTCCCTATGCGTAAGTTATTTTATAGATTCACATTTCTGCTCATCCTGTGCCTGATGAGTGGTTGCGCAGGATCCCCAAGTTTTCTCCAACCTGCTTCACCCATCGCTAGTGCAGAAGCTGATCTCTACCGTACCCTATTCGTGGTCTCCGTGGTCGTTTTTGTCATTGTCGAAGGTCTTCTGCTGTACGTGGTGATGCGCTTCCGCAAACGGCCAGGACGAGAAATCACTCCACTCCAGCAGTACCGCGCCTACTTTGTCGAGGCACTCTACACCCTGATTCCTGTGGTTGTAGTCGTCGTGATCTTCATTCTGACGCTGCGAACCATGCAAACTGTCGCGGCTCCGCCAGAGCAAGCGGGCGATGTGAACATCCATGTATTGGGTCATCAGTGGTGGTGGGAATTTGATTATCCCGATCAGGATGTTATCACAGCCAATGAACTACACATCCCGGTTAACACCAATGTGTATCTGACCCTCGACACGGTGGATGTCATTCACAGCTTTTATGTACCGCAGCTTAGCGGCAAGACCGATGTAATGGCCGGTATGACCAATCATATGTGGCTGCGGGGTGATACGGTTGGCGAATATCATGGGCAGTGTGCTGAATACTGTGGTTTAAACCATGCCAACATGCGTTTTACCGTTTTTGTAGACACGCCCCAGGATTATCAGGCCTGGATTACCAACCAACAGCAGCCACCGCCTGATCCGCAGACTCCTATGCAAAAAGATGGTCAGAACATGATTGTGAACGGCATATGTGGTTCATGTCATCTTCTTGGGGAAGAAGGCCCGGAACATGTTGCGCCCAATTTGACCCATCTGTTTTCACGATCTCGATTTGCTGGAGATACATTTGATCTCAACGAAGAAAATTTACGCAAATGGCTGCTCGATAATCAGGCCATGAAGCCTGGTAATGACATGATACATATTAAGGATCTCCCACAATCTCACATCGACGCACTCGTTTCCTATCTTATGCAGCTTAAATAAGGTCGAAAGTAATTATGGCAGCACAATCCCAAGCAACCGCCACTGTTCCTAAAGCCGAAGCGTTCTGGCAAACAAATACTCTTCTGAGCTGGATAGGGACGACTGACCACAAGCGGATCGGCGTTCTGTATATCGCAACCGGGATCATATTTTTCCTGGTTGGGGGTGTTTTTGCTTTACTCATGCGCTTACAGCTTGCTGTGCCGAACGGTCAAGTCCTGAGCAATACCGCTTACGACCAGATATTCACGATGCATGGCACGACCATGATTTTTCTGGTTGTCATGCCATTATCAGTTGGATTTGGGAACTTTCTTGTGCCTCTGATGATCGGAGCACGCGATATGGCCTTTCCCAAATTGAATGCGTTAAGCTACTGGATATTCTTGTTTGCGGGATTGTTTCTTTACAGCAGTTTTCTATTTGGCGGCGCGCCCGACAAAGGCTGGTTTAGCTATGCTCCGCTCACTGAACTGCCCTATTCAGCGGGGCCGGGGATGAATTTTTGGGCCTTGACCGTCATACTGCTGGCCGTCTCATCTACCGTGGGTTCGATCAATTTTATTGTTACCGCCGCTCAACTGCGTGCGCCGGGTATGACCCTCACCCGTGTCCCCTTATTTGTATGGATGATCGTAGTGATGTCTTTCCTGGCAGTATTCGCTTTTCCATCTATTGCGACTGCTGCATCCATGCTGCTGTTTGATCGCCTGCTAGGGACGCATTTTTTCAACGTTCAGGAAGGCGGCAGCGCGATCTTGTGGCAGCACTTGTTCTGGTTTTTCGGACATCCTGAAGTTTACATTTTGATTTTGCCAGCCTTCGGTATTGTCTCTGAAATTATTCCGGTATTTTCTGGCAAGCGCCTGTTCAGCTATAAAACGGTCATTTTGGCCGGTGTTAGCATTGCGGTGCTTGGTTTTACCGTATGGGCGCATCATATGTTTGCGACAGGCTTGCCGGATGTCGCGCTGCTTATTTTCTCAGCCGATAGTTTTCTCATTGCGATCCCAACCGGGGTGAAAATCTTCGCCTGGCTGGCAACTATGTGGGGCGGTCAACTGCGCTTCCAGACGCCGATGCTATTTGCGCTCGGTCTCGTCGCATTGTTCACTATCGGTGGGATAGATGGGGTGCATATGGCCTCTATCCCTGTTGACTGGCAGGTGACCGATACCTATTACGTAGTCGCCCATATTCACTATGTGTTGTTCGGCGGGTCAATTTTTGCAATATTCGCCGGTATTTATTACTGGTTCCCTAAAATAGCCGGACGATTGCTGGATGAACGGCTTGGGAAAATACATTTCTGGCTGATGTTTATCGGCATGAATATGGTGTTCTTCCCGATGCACATTCTGGGTCTGATGGGTATGCCGCGCCGAGTCTATACCTACGGCGAAGGATTAGGCTGGGATGGCTGGAATCTCCTTATGACGGTTGGCGCGTTTGTCATCGCACTTTCAATCGCTGTTTTCCTGATAAATTTTTGGCGCACGATGCGTGAACCCGCCAACGCACCTGGCGATCCCTGGGATGGTTTCACGCTCGAATGGATGACCAGTTCTCCACCGCCCGTCCATAACTTTGATAATGTAGCAACCGTAGAAAGTCCACGCCCTGCCTGGGACGCAAAACACCCCCGTATCGCTGATGCCAAACAGGAGGCACATTAAAGAATGCAAACGATGAACGTTACCGCTCCGAAGAGCAGTATTGCCCAGAGCACGATGATCCTTATTCTGCTGGCAGAGACCGCGTTTTTCGGAACTTTTCTCATGAGTTACCTGTTTATGCGCACTGGCGGCACTGGAGCAGAGGTCGCGCAAATCGCCCCTATCGATCAACTCCTTGCGGCATTGAATACGGTGGTGCTGCTGCTCAGTGTGGGAACGATGTGGCGAGCAGACGCCCAGATTCGGCAAGACCGGCGCGATGGTCTGAAAGCCAATCTGGCTTACAGCCTTGTGCTTGGCGGCCTGTTCATCGTCGGGCAGATTGTCGAATTTGCCCATTCCGGTATGGCGGTCAATGACACCCATTTGGGCGGTATATTTTTTGCCCTCATTGGTTTTCACGCGCTGCACGTAATCGCAGGCATGACGGTTCTCATCATTACTTACAGTCGGGCAAAGCGCGGCGATTTTACGGCGAAGCACTTTACCTCTGTCCAAATGGGGGCGTGGTTCTGGTATTACGTTGCGGCGGTATGGTGCATTCTGTTTGTAGCTTTATTTCTGGTGTGAGATGGATATTAACGGCATTTCGATAAACTGGATTTTTGAACCCACTATCCTGCTTGGATTGGCGTTATGGGCAGCAGTTTATACGGTGGCTGTAAATCAAATGCGCAGGCGCTTCCACTGGGGAGAACCGGTGCCGGTTGTACGACAGATTGCTTTCCATCTGGGAACAATCAGTGCTGTTATTGCGCTGTTAAGTCCACTGGATACCTTGTCGGATACCTATCTGTTCAGTGCCCACATGACCCAGCACATGCTGTTGATGTTTGTAGCCGCCCCACTTTGGCTGCTCGGCATACCCGGCTGGCTGGTATGCCAATGGATACCGTTCCCAAGCATCCGCAATGCGCTTTATAAGCTGACGCGGCCCGCAGTCGCTTTCCTGATTTTTAACGGCGTCATGTGGCTGTGGCACATTCCAACGGTTTACGATGCCGCGCTGCGTAACGAGCCGCTGCATATCGCCGAGCATCTACTATTCATTGGGGCGGCTTTCATCGGATGGTGGCCTGTGTTAGGCCCGTCTTTCGATGCTAAATCGACGATCTCACCACCGCTGAAAGTGGGTTATCTGGTGGCCTCAATGTTCGCCTGCACGGCGTTGGCCGCCCTCATCACCTTAGCACAACGCCAGCTTTTTACGTTTTATGGCGATGCGTCCCTTACTATGGGATTGCAACCGCTGGTCGATCAACAAATTGGAGGAGCGGTGATGTGGGTTCCGGGGGACATGATTTATATGCTCCTGATTGGATGGGTTTTTTATCAATGGATGCAAAGCTTCGATCAACCCATTAAACAGGTTAGCTTAAAAGTTTGAGAGGCAAATTATGGATACTGATTTTCAGAAAGAAAACGAGAAAGTTGCCGCTAAACAACCTACAGGACTGAGCTACTGGCCGATTTGTCTGGCAGCGGGTTTGGTTCTGATTGCCATCGGCATCGTCTCAAATGTTGTTGTGAGTATTTTTGGGCTGCTAATCCTCCTGACCTCAATCGCGGGTTGGGCGGAAGAAAATCGTGGGCAGAAGGAGGCCGAGTTATGACTGAAAGCGCTGAGAACCTCAAACGGCCAGATACCACCCCTCATCCGGGACGTATGCTGCCTCAGACAGCGAATACCAAACTAGCCATGTGGTTTTTCCTGGGTGGCGAGGTGATTCTATTCGCGGCTTTAATTCTGACCTTTTTGATGTTCCGCATACAGTATGCGAGCGATTACGCCATCTTCAGACAATTTCTAAATTTGCCGCTCGTCGCAATCAATACGCTTATCCTGGTCACAAGCAGTTTCTTCGTTGTAAGGGCACTTCAGGCAATCAAGCAAAACAACCAGCGCGGGCTGGTTCGCAATCTGTTGGTTGTGTTTGCGCTGGGAGCGATATTTATGGGAGGACAAGCCTACGAATGGTCAACCCTCTTTAATAACGACATCCTTCCTATAACAACTTTTGGAGCGCCCTTTTTTGTTATCACAGGCATTCATGGAAGCCATGTGCTCATCGGAATGGCGTGGGCGTGTTTCGTTACGATGTATGGTTTGAGAGATACGTATTCAAACCAGGAATTTAGTGGTGTCGAGTTCTTTGGTCTTTACTGGCATTTTGTCGATATTGTCTGGATCGTTCTATTCAGCGTGATTTATTTACTGTAAGGGAGTTACAGAACATGGCCCAAGAGATGACTACTCCTCTAATGACAACCACAAAGCGGGAAAGCTATGGCGTCGTTTTTGCTATTCTCGTGATTTTTACCGCTCTGGAGGTCGTCTTTGCATATCTGATCGGACTCCCGCTAGGTATCCGAATCGGACTGTTGATTTTCCTCGCGGTTGTCAAAGTTGTGCTGGTGCTGCTGTACTTTATGCACCTTCGGTTTGACCAACGGCTTTTCGCCCTTCCGTTTGGACTGGGTACTGTCCTCGCGATTCCACTGGCCTTAATCATTGGGCTGACAACTCAGCCGGTTACGAATGCCAATGCGCTGAATGTGGCCGGAAATCTGGTCAATGTGACACTGCGTTCTTATAAAATAGACCTATCCACCGATCATGTGCCAAGTGGTATGGTCACTTTTCATATTACAAATCAGGCTACAGACATGATGCACGAATTGATCGTTATCAAAACTGACCTGCCGCCGGATCAACTACCTACAGACTCGCTGGGGCGTTTACTAGAAGACTCAGTGAACATCATTGACGCGCACGAGGACATTTTTTTCGGGACGACAGTTAATATGCAATTGAATCTTGATCCTGGGAACTATGTTCTTGTTTGTAACCTGCCGGAACATTATCAGGCGGGGATGAATGTTGCCTTTACCGTAGAGGGGGCCGTTCCGACGGAGGCGACCAGCGAAGCAACGGCGGAAGCGACTGCGGACGCCACACAGTAGGCTCTGTTTTATGGTGGGATTGGTGGGTTCTCATACAGAGTGATTCTTCAAGTCATAATCGAGTCACCGCCTTCCGAGACAGAGCTATAAGATTTGGGATCAGATTTCCCTGTTGGTTGACTTATACCGGCGAAGAGGCGCTTGAGGGCTGGATTCAGTACATGCGCGACGCTCTCGAAGGCGAGGACAAAACACTGGCGCGGCAAATTATTCGGCAGTTTGTAGCAAAGCTTATGGTAAAAAAAAGGAGCGGGAACGCTTTACTACACGTTCCCGTCCCTGATGAAATTTACAACTGATTATAGAAATTTGGACTTGATGAGAGTCTAATCGAACATCTGAATCTCCCCGTATCTACTATTGAATTCATCCATTCGATTTCCTTTCCGCAACAGAAAGTCATCGCTCGCCTCTCAATAGGCTAACTTTGACTTTGCGGTGTCAATGAGGGAGACAGACCCCTCCCCCATTGCACCTTGAAGTACCGTCGCGGAGGCTAACGGCACTCCCATCCCACAGGATAACACGGGTTGGCAAGTCCATTGGTTTGACAGACGGTTTCGTTCAAATCACTGCATTAAGCGGAGGAAT
This sequence comes from Chloroflexota bacterium, assembly GCA_039933955.1. Lineage (GTDB taxonomy): Bacteria > Chloroflexota > Anaerolineae > Aggregatilineales > Phototrophicaceae > CFX2. The sequence continues at coordinate 93 of JBDTNB010000018.1, read as the reverse complement.
TCTAATCATGACTCGTGTTTTCGTATTCACCAATCACAAAGCTGGACTTTGCACATGACAGGCAGGAAAAATAGGGCAGAATAAGCAGGATGA